>NZ_JBFTLA010000005.1:0-431206 GCF_056396205.1 Paenibacillus sp. 05T425 | reverse complement strand
GAACAGGAGGCTGCTTTCTGCTTATCTAAAGAGATGTCTGGAGTAGATTTTTGTTAGACAAAGCACATCAAACACCAAACAGAAATAAAAGCTATAAAATATATGAACTAAAACAACAACACGATTGTGACACAAGCCATGTGAATGCAGCATTATCATAGGGATTTAACTATCTAGCCACATATGTATAAAATACGAGTTTTGTGAAGAAGTATTAGTGAGGAATAAGATGAGATAAAGTTTCCTGGATTTTTTTGCTGTTTCTCATTGTAGCTCATTTACTTCACTTTTGATTATTAATGCTTTCCTATTGTTCTATTTTAATCGATAATTGTTTTTCTCTCGGTCATTCTATCTTAGTGATTMTTTCTTTGTCTTTATTTCTGTAGTTATTTAATGACATCTCAGCAGCGACATTCGTTAAGTTCAAATTCATCTTACTGTGCAAACGTTCGTCAGATTCCATCATCCAATATTCAATATCTTATTATCATTATTTTACCAATTTACGGTAATTATTCGTTTGTCTAATGCTTATCCGTTTATTTTCTCAGCCACTGCGGTGCCCACCAATTCCATTTTCCTAGCAGCTTCATTAATGATGGCATCAGCAGCATTCGGATAATGGTTGCATCGATAAGGATTGCTGCAGCTATGCCAATACCGAGCTGTCTCACCCCGACAACATCACCGAATGCGAACGGTACAGTTACAGCGATGATGATTGCTGCTCCGCAGTTAATAATTCTGCTTATCGAGGACATTCCTATTAGGATGGCCATTTCATTGTCCTGCGTTCGCTCATATTCCTCGTAGATTCTTGATACGAGAAACACGCCATAATCCATGCTGATCCCAAATGCTAAGCCAAATATGAATACGGGTATCATAATGGCAATGCTGCTTGGCTCCATACCGAAGAGCCCTTCCTGATAGATCCAGCTTATAATTCCGAAGGCTGCCCCCATGCTCAAAAAATTCATGATGATCGTTTTCAATGGAATGAGAATAGAACGAAATGCGAGGAATAACACGATATAGTTGGATACAATCACAAATAGGAGCACATATTTCAAATTGTTGAAAACATCATCATACACCTCTTGCTGATACTTCGCTTCGCCGCCAAGTAAAAACGGGAAGTTGGATTGTTCACCTCTCCGCTCCCATTCCCTCAACCAGCTCCTAACTTTTTCTGAAGCAGGGTCTCCGTGCACCATAACTCGTATGAGCATTTCATGATCATTCACTTCTGGTTCGGCCATTACTGCTGCGACTAGTGGATCACTCGTTAATTGCTTTATAAGCTTAGATTTCTGTGACGCAGTGTCGTAACTCAACAGATCACTATTTCCTATAGCAACCAGATACACTTCCGAACTTCCTTGAGGATTGAATTGCGTTTGGTAGTCTTCATAGGCAATTCGGCTGGCATAGCCAGGCGGCAAAGAAGATGCATCCGGAATACTAATGGTCATGCGTGCTAGTGGTAGTAAACAAATGATCAATAGTAGTACAGCAACCAGGACATGCCGAATTGGTCGTTTAAGCACATAACGTGACATGAACAACCATTTATTGCCCTTGTTAAATATAGAAATATGCCGTTCTTCTTTTATAGCTGGCCACATAACGGTAAGAAGCGCTGGAACGAATGTTAATGCTATTAATAATGATATCGCTAATACAAGTGCAGCACTAATCGCAATCGAGGAGAACATCGTCAGTGGTACGAATAGCACTCCGATCAGTCCCAAACAAACGCATACACCGGAGAAAAAAACAGCTCTTCCTGCTGTCATCATTGTCATAACCAACGCCTGTTTGGCAGAGTACCATTGCAATTGCTCACGGAAGCGGCTGACAATCATCAGAGCAAAATCGATGCTAAGCGCGAATCCAACCATCGGGATAACGCTTAGCACAAAGTTGGATAACTCGGTTACCGTACCCAGTCCATACACGATACCCATCGTGCCCATTACCCCGATCATGCCGGCGATTATCGGAATAAGTGCAGAGCGTATGCCGCCGAAAGCTAGCAGCAAAATAACGAAGGCTGCGGGTAAGCCTATTCGTTCTGCTTTAATCAAATCCGTTAGGCTCACCTTAATCTCTCTATGACTAGGCAGTTGCTCACGAATCTGAGCGAACACAGCATTCATTTCATGGGTGCTTTGTTCGAAGGAAAGCAGCGCATATGCAAAATTGCCGTTAAACATCATTTCATTATTTACCGGTGACAGCAAGCCAATGAGCCCATCCAAACCCTGTAATTGGTTCAAGGATTGCTGAATATGTCGCTGAAAAGTCTGAGTAGAAACGTTTTCCTTTTTCTCGAATAGTAAAATAACGGGTTGTTCGGGGATATGAAAATCAGATGCCATTAGTTGTTCTGCTTCAATGAATGATCCATTAGGTACTAAGCCGTGATCATCCAGCACGCTAGGCAGTTTAGGCGCGAAATAACCAAAAAAGAGCATAAACAACATCCAACCTATAAGGATCGTTTTCGGAAATCGATACGCGACGACCGCGAGCAGTTGAAACATCAAGGCCAGACTCCTTTTTGCTTCGAATCACGTTAGACCTTCAATTCATTTCAAACGAGTAGCCTGAACCAACTTATAAGCCAGTCCCGGTGCAACGGGAGCTGCCGCAAGCATCAATCTCGGCAATATCGGCAAATCAAACAGCCATTGCAGCCTTCTTCCCCACTTCATAGGTCCATTGAAGTCTTTATGAATCGCTTGCGAGTATTGCTGTTCCCATTGTGCCAGCGTAATCTCACCTTTCAAGTAGCGGCCGACCAGCGGCGTACATAATCCAGCGGATCGCAAAGCCATCGACATTCCATCACCGCACAGTGGCGGTAGCATGATGGAGGAATCTCCGACACGAGCAATTGATTCCCATGTTAAAGGCTTCCGGCTTAGTCGGACGGGAGCGACGGCAGCTTGTGTTCCTGATAAGGGAACGGCATGAGCCAGTCGCTTGGCAAGCTTCGGATTTCGTCGACAAACTGCACGGATGAAGCCTAATATTGATTTATCTGAATCTACTAGATCAAATTCCTTTCGATCTAGCAGAGCAGCGACGTTAACCCGTCCGCCTTCGATCGGAGAAATGCCCAAATAACCGCCGTCAAAGAAATAGAGTTCAACAACAGAGTCCACGTCTATGCCGGTAAAATGTGATTTTACGCCAATATATTCGTTTTTAGAGTCATACACGTCATGTCTGCCAGGCAGTCCATTCCGATTCGTAGCTCCCCATGCCGCAATAACAGCACGTGCACGGAAAAGCTTCGGCACAGCACAGCCGGCTTGCCTCGTTTCTATCGAATAACAATTGTCACTAAACGTAAGAGCTGTCACGGTCGTTTGCGTATAAAGCTGAGCGCCTGAAGCAACAGCTGCATGGTGTAGTGCCGGATCTAGAGAGTAACGGCTAATCCCAATGGCTGAGCCTGGCAGTGCAATTTCAAGCGCTTGTCCATAACGAAAGTTTAATCGTGTTCGCTCAATGGACATCGGTCTTAGTTCTTCAACATACTGCTCCAAACCAAAGGATTGCAGCATACTTCTAGATTCTGGAGATAGAAATTCTCCACACACCTTATGCCTAGGGAATGCCTTCTGATCAAGCAACACGGTATCCAGACCCTGATCCGCCAATAGCTTGGCCAAGCTGCTGCCCGCCACGCCAGCGCCAAGGACTGCCACATCATGGATAGCCAACGTCATAGATGCTGCCTCCCAAGCTTAACCTGCTGCTCATGTCTAATAAGAACGGCATATCGGAACAACGGCCGCCATGAATAGGTCAAGTCTACCCCTTCGCCGAGTGATTCCTTTAATAGCTCCCAATCAGCGATTTGAAATCCTTTGGCCACGGATAGCGGACCGTCATTTACAATATAACGGTTGCTGGATATAAGGCGCGTCGTCACCCAAACGGCTGACCATGCCAGCCAGTGCCGATGAATGTCATTGATGACCACGCCGAGTCGCGAGAGAGATAACATTTTCAAGATTACTGCTGGCAGTTCTTCTTCCCCAAAATGATGCAGAAACTGCGTTCCGGTAACGATATCGACAGACTGTTCAGACATATCGAATAAATCGTATTGCAGCACGTTTACTCTTGGTTCATGACGGTAGAATTGCTTAGCTTCTTCACAAGCTTCCGTTGTTTTGTCGACAAGCGTAATTGATGCATCGATTCGGTTCATGTCTAACCATTGCAACAGCCGCCGATTAACGTCGCCTGAACCGGAGCCGATGTCCATGATGGATAGATGTTTCGGCTTATTCGCTTCGTTCCACAGCCTCTCGATTCCATACATAGTCGGCGCAGCAGCTGCGAAAATCCGATTCAGCCATCTAAGATGACGGAGCGCTTCCCGAAGCTCAATGCCTCCACTCGTGAAGTCGTCCATCAATTCCGGCGTTACAGCACGTTTGCTGCCTTTTTTAAGCATGAGCTTCAACTAATTTCACTTCTCTTCGTTGGTTGGATGGAACATAGCTGATTTGTACCATTTCACAAGTGAGTCCTGGCCCGAAAGCAAGTGCAAGACCGCTGGCAGGGCCAGCCCCTCGCTCTATTAAGTGCTGTCTCATCTCGTCCAGTACAAACAAAATGGTCGCCGATGACATGTTCCCGAAATCGCGCAGCACGTTACGGCTTGGCCTTGATTGCTCCTCCGTAAGCCCATAGCTATCAACTAGCGTATCGATAATACCTTTCCCACCGGGATGAATGGCCCACAATTCAGGCAACTTATTTTCACCGATGAGCTGCCCAATTTGCTCGGGGATCGTAGCGCCAATCAATTTGGGGATATTCGGTGAAAGATAAAGATCAAATCCGAAGTTGCCGACCTCCCACACCATTTCATCTGCACAATCCGATAAAAGAACGGATCGGTCCGTCCCTAATCGAAATACGCCCCTCGCATACTGTAGTTTCTCCTCTAACGACCCAATCACACATGCTGAAGCGCCATCACCGAAAAAAGACGCGCCAAATAACGCTTCGCGTTCGCTGGAGGGCTGAATGTGAAGCGTACATAATTCGACGCAAACCAATAACACTTTGGCCTTGGCATCACTTTCAATAATGTGCTTCGATAGGTTAATGCCTCTTAGCCCTGCGGCGCAACCGAGAAAGTTAAGCGGCAACCGGTTAACGGTGGCAGCTAACTCCAATTCTCTCACGATAACGGTATCCATACCGGGAAGAAATTGACCTGTACAGCTTACTGTTATCAAATGTGTAATCTCGGACGCCTGTAAGTTGGCAGCTTCCATAGCCTTTCTCGCAGCAACTATTGCAAGCGGGACGGATTCTCTCTTATACGTTTTCATACGATCAGCTGTCGTTGGAAGTTCTTCGCCGGACGCCTGAAGAAAGTAACGGCACTGATCAGCCGATTCCAATAAATTCGGCTCGCATGTATACCGTGTCTCTACGCCACATTGTTTAAATATTCGTTTGGCCCAGCGCGCAGAGTCGGGATATTCTCGTAGGGCCTCCGTCAAACGCTGGGACGTATTCGTTTGTTCAAGCTTATAAGCCGGTACGGCTGTACCTATTCCAACAATCGCAATCGCTTGGTTCAATTGGTTCATAGTCGTTCCATCCTCTCCATGCTCGCTTTGAATATATCTATTCGTCGCAGCATTTCAATATGATGGAAATCATAGAATCATATGGACGGATTTTGAAGTGCTGAAATCTTCGTTATTGACACCTCTGACCGATAAAAACAATCTCCAATGGGTAATATAAATAGTAAAAAAAGGAGGTTCAACACGTGCAGACAGTATGGAAAGGCGCAATAAGCTTCGGTCTTGTCCATGTGCCGGTGAAGATGTTCACGGCTACCGAAGACAAAGATATTCACTTTCGCACGATTCATAAGGAATGCGGTATGCCGATATCGAATGTCCGAACATGCTCCCATTGCGGCAAAAAGGTTGAGCAGGAAGATATCGTGAAAGGCTTCGAGTACGAGAAAGGAAAGTTTGTTATTTTCAACGAGGATGAGATCGAATCTCTGAAGCCTGAATCCGCGAAAGTGATTCAGATTCTGGACTTTGTTTCGTTGTCGGATATCGATCCGCTGTATTATCAGAAACCTTATTACCTCTCGCCCGATCTATCTGGCGCCGGAGCTTACAGCTTGCTTCTGGAAGCGATTAAGGACACAGGAAAAATAGGAATTGCCAAAATCTCGATCCGAAGCAAGAGCAGCTTAGCTGCGATTCGTGCAGTAGGCAACTGTTTATGTCTGGAAACGATGCATTATCCGGATGAAATCAGGCCAATCGCCTCGGTCCCGAATCTCCCCGAGCAAACGGTCGTGAACGAGAAAGAGCTTCAGATGGCGAAGCTGCTTATCGAGCAATTAACGGAAACCTTCCAGCCGGACAAGTATACAGATGATTATCGTATAGCACTTACGAACGCTATTCAGCAGAAAATCGCCGGCGAAGGCGTCGATAAAATAACGTCTCCGTCCGAGACTCGTTCCAATGTCATCGATTTGATGGCTGCCCTTCAAGCGAGCATCGAGGCGGCGAAGGCGCCGCCGGCATCACCACCAAAGCCAAAACGCAAAAGCTCGTCTAAACAAACGAAAGAAATCGTATGATTTAGATAAATCGCCCCCAATAAGCCTATCCCTCATAGCAGGCTTATTGGGGGCACTTTAATTGCTACTATTAGCAAGTTCAAGTATGTAAGTAATTTCATCCTTATGGGAATAGTTGTCCGATGTTGGTGTTTCCAATAGGATTGGAAGCTCACCGATGACCGAGGATTGTAATAGCTGCATCATCGCATTTGCTCCGATATATCCCTTGCCAACTTGAGCATGCCGATCCTTAAAAGAGCCGCTTGGATAGACCGAATCATTAAGATGGATCGCCTTCAGGTCGGCGAAATATTCTAATTGGGTCCCCTTCTCTACAAGATCAGCCCAATTATGTCCTGTCCATAATCCGCTGGCGAAGGCGTGGCATGTATCGAGGCAATAGCCGATTAGTTCGGGATAATCCGTCAGCTTGCGAATCTGCACAAGTTCTTCTAGCGTAATACCCATTTTCCCCCCTTGCCCAGCATTGTTCTCAATAAGAAGCAGTGTCTTCCCCTTATAGTTCATGAGCACATTGTTAATCATATTAATCATTAATTTATAGCCTGTAAGAGGATCTCCTGTCCCTTTATATTTGCCAAAATGGACGACCAATCCGATAGAGCCGCATGCATCGGCAATATCAAGATCGTTCTTCAGGGAGCGAATCGTTATCTCCTGCATTTCGGGGTCTTCGACCGAGAGGTTTGTCGGATAAGGCGTATGGGCAACGGAAACAAGACCTTGCTCTTGGCAATACGCTGCACATGCTTCTGCATCTTTGCGATTATAGTCCTTCACCGAAAGACTTCTCGGGTTTTTCGGGAAATATTGAAATGCCGTCGCGCCGATCTTAACGGCTTCCTTTGCTGCGTTAAGATACCCTTTGCTCATTCTCACATGACTTCCGAGCCTCACTTCACTTTACCTCCTCTGCCTATACCGTCTGACTTTTAGTTTTGTCCCCCGTCTCCTTTGTTATGCTGAATGCCACGTATGGGAAAGCTTGAGCTATACGTTTTTTGGGAGGTTATGAATGAATCTGAAACCTATTTCCCCATTTGAACCGATTAGTACAGCATTGCCCCCTGAAGGTGACGAGTGGATAGCCCAAATTAAGTGGGACGGCGTCCGGGTCCTGCTGTATGATGACGGCAGTGAAACAAAGCTTTACAATCGAAGGTTGAACGAAAGAACGTTGCAATATCCCGAGTTGCTTAGTCATAAAACGTTCTGTACAGCCGACTCCATCATTCTTGATGGAGAGATCATCGCGTTCGATCATCATAAACCTTCTTTTCATGAAGTGATGAAGAGAGACAGCTTAAGGCAGCCCGGCAGAGTCAAGCAAGCTGCCTCCCTTATTCCGATCACCTATATGATTTTCGACGTGCTGTACTATAATGGCGATTGGGTGACGGACAGAACATTACAACAACGTCATGCTTTGCTGGAGCAAATCGTCATACCGCAAACCAATGTTCAACTCGCACAAAACTTTGAGGATGGCCAAACATTATTCGAACAGATGAAGCAATATCAAATGGAAGGCGTCATATATAAGGAGCTTCAAAGTACGTATAGGATCAATGGCAAAGACGGTCGTTGGAGAAAACAGAAGGTTATGAAGGACTTGTACGCGGCGGTAGGCGGAGTTACATTCCGTGATAAGACGGTTAATTCTCTCTTGCTCGGTCTCTATACGAATGATCACGAATGGATTTATATCGGTAATGCCGGCACTGGAAAATTAACGCAGAACGATTGGTCGAACCTAACGGAATTGGCGAAACTAATGCAAGTCGACGAAAGTCCATTCACAAATGAACCGGTGCGGTCCAAAGATATCATATGGGTAAAACCTGCCATTGCCGTTAAAGTTGAATATTTAGAGCTAACCGCAAATCGAACGATGCGTCATCCCAGCATACAGGCGATTGTCAGTGTAGATAACACTTTAGAATGTACGCTAGAGCAAATAAAAGGTTAGGTTGAGGCCTAGCACCTTAACAAAGCGGAAGAAGATCCATAAACGGATCTTCTTCTTTGCTTATATGATGCTCGCGGCTAATGAGCACCTGAATAGGTAACCGCATCAGTTGTATCCGATGTTGTAACATTGTCAGCCGATTCCGCGCTCGCATCTAGCTTAGCCCGCCCCATGAACGAAGCGGCAAGCAAGGATAAGCCGACAGGAATGATTGCCCATGCGAATGTGCGAACGATAGAGTCGGACAACATGCTTGTAATCGTCTCGAGCAACTCACCAGGAAACAGCTGCCTCGTCTCAGGCGCAAGCAGCGCATGAGTATCTTCGAAGTTAAGCCCTTCCGGCAGCAGTGCGTCCGTAGATGTACCCTCTCCTGCCAAACTGCTCATTTTGTTCGAGAACGAATGGCTTTGAATTAAACCGAATACAGTGATGCCAAGTGTCATGCCAAGCGATCGCAGGAAGTTAAGCGTTGCGCTCGCCGATCCGCGTTGGCGGTAGGATAAACCATGAATGGCTGTGGTGCTTAACACCGAGAACGTTGCCCCAATGCCTAGACCGATCAATACCATATAGAATGTCACGAGAAGCCTCGATGAATCGGGAGTTAGCGTCGTGACGAGTGCCGTTCCTATACCGAGTAAAGCGAGTGTCGGAACGATGACGCTTCGATAGGAGATTTTCGAGATTAGCATTCCTCCAAGCGTAGCGGTAATGACCGTGCCGATCATCATCGGCAACAGGACGAGACCCGAGTTCGTTGCGGTGCCGCCAAGCACGCCTTGAATGAAAATCGGGATATAGACCGACGCCACGATGAATGCTGCACCGCTGAACAAAGCGGTAAGGATGCTCGTTGTATACAGTCTGTTCTTGAATAAGTTGAATGAAATAATAGGTTCTTCCGCTTTCCGTTCCGCCAGAATGAATGCGATCGCAAGTATCGCGAAGCCGGCGAACAATCCGATGATCTCCCATGAGCTCCAAGCGAATGTTTTGCCGCCAAGCTCAAGAGCGAAGATGAGGCACACAATTGCGCCAAGAAGCGCAGCCGCCCCTAGCCAATCGATCGGTTGTTTCGAGTGCTCATGCGATTCTTTGTAATTGAAGGCTACGAGCGCGAATGCGACTGCGCCAAGCGGCAGATTAATGTAGAAGATCCATTGCCAAGAAATGTGATCGGTAATATATGCGCCTAGTAGCGGACCGAATATGCTTGATAAGCCGAATACGGCGCCGAATAGTCCCATAAGACTGCCTCTCTTCTCGAGCGGGACAGCATCAAGCAAGATCGTGAACGCGATCGGTATAAGCGCGCCGCCGCCAATGCCTTGAATGGCTCTGTAGATCGCAAGTTCGGTAATCGTAGCTGCCGTTCCGCATAGTGCCGAGCCGATCATGAAGACGATAATGCCGAATACAAAAAAACGTTTGCGTCCGTACATATCCGACAGCTTGCCGAATATAGGCATACCCGCCATCTCAGCGACCATATAAGCTGACGTTACCCATACGAATTTGTCCATACCGCCCAGTTCGCCTACGATATTGCCCATCGCCGTTGCGACGATCGTGTTGTCCATGGACGCCATCAGAATGCTGAGCAGCAAACCGGCCATGACTAGCGATACATTTCTTTTCGATAATTGCTTCATTAGTTACCATACACTCCTTCGATTCCATTGGTTGTTTGTCTTGGGTTAAGTGTAAACAAAAAAGTATGACAACTGATTGTCATACTTCGGGATATAAACGGAACATATTTTCAATTTTATTTTTCATCTGCTGACGGAGTATCGCAGGCTCAAGCACCTCTACTCCGTCGCCGAAGCTAAGCAGAATTGGAATCAGCCACCGTTCGCCACGATTCGAGGGATAGCGCAKATCAATGATAAGCGAGCCGTCTTCCTTATACGTTTTGTCCGCGTTATAGAAGAAGTCCAGCGCTTTGGCTAGCGTCTCGACCTTGAAGTGCAGCAAAGCATGCTCGTATATCGTTTCCGTACGATTATACCAATGCCCGCTTTCGTCGGTAGACGGCGCTTCATGTTTGCGAGCGAAATACTCACCCAGCGCCATCAGCTCCGCGATTCGCGACAGCTTGAACTCGCGATAATCGCTGCGCGTTCTGCAATAGCCGAACAAGTACCAGGAATCATATTTGAACAACAGGCTGACCGGTTCAACATCTCGTTTCGCTCTTTCGCTCTTCGCATTAATATATTCGAACTGAATCACTTTTTGTTCCTTAATCGCATTGCGAATCAATCGAAGATTACCGTTGTAAGCCCGCTGCGAGCCGATATCCATTGACAGGCTCGGCATTCCGGACTCAGTTTGGAGAGTCTGCAGCTTATTAATCGTATCCTGCGCCTTGTCGTCTTCGAACACGGTAGACATTGTATGTAGAATCGTCACAAGCGAACCCACATCATGTGAGCCAAGCAAGCTTTTGTCCATTTTATACGTATCAATAATGCCAAACCCGCCGTTCACGCCTTGATACGATACAACTGGGATACCTGCCGCGCAGATCGTGTCAATGTCTCGATAGATCGTCCGCTGTGATACGTTATATTTGTCTGCTAGCGACGAGGCGGATACAATCTCGTTGTTCAACAGCATATAGACCATCGATATTAGTCTTTCCAGCTTCATGCTTACGCTCCTTCAAAAGTGTCAAAAACCACCGCGTTGTTAGAGCTGATGGCGGTGGTTTGTGATGTTGTGTATGCTATTGCTTGAGCTGAGTCGGATTCAAAATAAGCTTCATGCCTTCGACCTTAAGCTGATCGACACGAATGACCCAGTTTTTGAACGATTCATACGTTTCGTCCGAGAAGCCGAAGAGCTGCTGCATATCTCTGACGATTTGTTTCTCTTCATCATTATAGTCGCCGTCCGCGAAAATAAGCAGCAATATTTCAGCGAAAAAAATGTTCTTAATAGGTTCGTCTTTCAAGCCGCCTATAATATCGGCAAGCGGTCTCGCCTTTATGCCTTGCAGCTTGTTGGAATGCATGTCCATCTCACCCAAATACGTTCGCAAATATTCCTTTTCTCTACGGTTAACGAAGCCGTCGGCGTTGGCAACCACATGGGCTAATTCCAAAAACGCTTCCTTATGCTCATTCGATTGCAGGAAATGCAAAAACAAAGCGGTCCACTCCCTTGTAGGTTATCTAATTTATAAATCTTATCCCTTTACTTTCGACGGACAAGGAAGAATATCCTACAACGTATTTTGAAAAATATCAAACATTTTTTATTGATTAGGGGCTTAGGTGAGAAAAATACGGGTTGACATTGACGGAACGTAAAGGTGTACGATTAGCTTTGTCAGGAGGAATGACGATGGAATACACCGTTCAAAAGCTCGGTCAGCTTGCCGGAATCAGCACGCGGACGCTGCGTTATTACGATGAGATTGATCTTCTGAAGCCGGCCAGAATCAACTCGTCGGGATATCGGATCTATGGAAAGCAAGAGGTCGATCTGCTTCAGCAAATATTATTTTATCGCGAGCTTGGCGTTAGTTTGGAGTCGATTAAAGATTTGTTGACTTCCGAAGACTTTGATGCGGAGCATGCGCTGAAGGAGCACCGCCGACAGCTTCTGGAGAAACGCGAGCACTTGGATCGGCTTATCGAAACCGTAGACCTGACGTTAGCCCAAAGAGAAGGGAAGATTACGATGACTGACAAGCAAAAATTCGAAGCTTTTAAGCAAAAGCTAGTTGACGATAATGAGCAGCAATATGGTGCAGAGATCCGAGCCAAGTATGGAGATGAGCAAGTAAATCAATCGAATCGGAAAGTCAAGGGCATGTCAGAGCAACAGCATGCCGAGCTGGAGCGGCTCGCTGCCGATATTCACACGACGCTTGCCGCGGCGATTGCAACAGGCGATCCTGCTGGAGAGCTTGCTCAGAAAACAGCCGACATGCATCGCAGATGGCTAACGTTTTATTGGGATAAGTACAGCAAGGAAGCCCATGCCGGCGTTGCGCAAATGTATGTCGATGACGAGCGCTTCACCGCGTATTACGATAAGGATCAGCCAGGTGCCGCTGTATTCCTTCGGGATGCAATCTTCATCTATACAGGTACAGAGAAGAACGAATAGAGGTTATGCCAAGGCTGATGCAGCATGTGCATCAGCCTTGGTTTTATTTAGTCTACTTTTGCGGTTAACTCCGTTTGCTCCGAATCTCGGATTGAAGCTTCTCAATAAGCGAAGCTGCTTCCATTGTCTCGAGCACGTTCTCTCTTCGGCTTCTGACGGACAGCATCTTCGATTCTCTTTCGTTTCGGCCTAGCACGATTATATAGGGGATTTTCTCCAGTTGAGCCTCCCGAACCTTGAATCCAAGCTTCTCCGAACGAATATCGACTTGGACGCGGATACCAGCAGCTTCGAGCTGCTGCTTCACCTCAAACGCATAATCGATTTCATTGTCGGATACGGGCAACAGCTTAGCTTGCACGGGCGCGAGCCATAGCGGGAAGCTACCCGCGTAATGCTCCGTTAATATGCCGATGAACCGATCAAGCGAGCCATAGACGGCTCTATGAATAACGACGGGACGGTGCTTCTGATTATCTGCGCCGATATAGGACAGGTCGAATTTCTCTGGCATTTGGAAGTCGAGTTGTACCGTGCCGCATTGCCAGCTGCGCTTCAGCGCATCGTGAATGTGGAAGTCAATCTTCGGTCCATAAAATGCGCCGTCGCCCTCGTTGATCCGATACGGGAGTCCGCTGACATCGAGCACCTGCTGCAGAGACGACTCCGCTCGCTGCCACAACTCCTCAGAACCCATTGAATCGTCGGGGCGCGTCGAGAGCTCTATCGAATAGTCGAATCCGAACACCTTATACATATGGTCGATAAGCGAAATGACTCGTTTAATCTCATCCTCGATTTGCTCCGGAAGGACGAACAGATGCGCATCATCCTGGCAGAACGTGCGAACGCGCATCATGCCGCCAAGCGCGCCGGACGCTTCATGCCGGTGCACTTGGCCATATTCGGCAAGCCTTATCGGCAACTCCCGGTACGAATGCAAGCTGTTCTTGTAGATCAGCATGTGACCGGGACAGTTCATCGGCTTCAGTGCATATTTAATGTCGTCAACATTCGTGAAATACATATTGTCCTTATAATGGTCGTAATGCCCGGACATTTCCCATAGGGCATTGTTCATCATAAGCGGCGTGCGCACCTCTTCATATTCACGCTCCCGATGCAGCTCGCGCTCGAATTGCTCCAGCTCATTGCGGATAATCATGCCGTTGGGCAAATAAAACGGCATCCCCGGAGCTTCCTCGGCGAACATGAACAAACCTAGCTCCTTGCCGAGTTTACGATGATCACGTTTCTTCGCTTCTTCAAGCAAATGCAAATGTTGCTCCAGCTCAGACTTCTTAGGGAAAGCAGTCCCATAGATACGCTGCAGCATCTTGTTGCGAGCGTCGCCGCGCCAATAAGCGCCTGCAACGCTAAGCAGCTTGAATGCCTTGACTCTTCCAGTCGACGGCAGATGCGGCCCGCGGCAGAGATCAACGAATTCGCCTTGCGAGTAAAGTGAAATGACGCTATCTCCGGGCAAACCGTCAATAAGCTCCAGCTTTAGCGGTTCTTCCAAGTTAGAGAAGTAGGCTATTGCCTCCTCCCTATTCGCTACACGACGAACTATTGGCAAGTCTTCTCGTATAATGCTTGCCATCTCCGCTTCAATCGCAGCAAGATCATCTGTAGACAAAGGCTTCTCGATGTCGATATCGTAATAAAAGCCGCCTCCAATAACCGGCCCGATCCCAAGCTTCACAGCTTTATCGCCATACAGACGTTTGATCGCTTGCGCCATGATATGAGCCGTGCTGTGGCGGTATATTTCCAATCCATCCTTGCTGTCTTGCATGATCAATTCGAGTCTGCAGTCCTGCACAATCGGATGGTTCAGATCAACGAGCTTGCCGTCGATTTTGCCGGCGACAGCGTTTTTACCCACGCTTGATGAGATAGAAGTTGCGATTGCTGCAAGGGTCGTGCCTTGCTGATACCTCCTAATAGCTTGATCTGGCATTGTGACGTTGATTTCCATGATTGGCCTCCATTTCTGCATATTCGCTTCGTTTAATTATTTATGAACGCAAAAAAACGCATCTCTCCCGGAAAGGGACGAGTGCGTTCAAGCTCGTGGTTCCACCCTCATTCGATCATACGGACGAACAAACGCCTCGCGAGCGCGCTCATTGCCGGAATGATCCTTAGGTATCCTTTAACGGGGATAAGTCGGTGACCTATACTGTTCCAATCGCCTTATGAACGAGCGGAAGTTCCAGGTCACGGCTGCAAAGCGGTAATTCCACAATCGTAGCTGAAGAAGCTCACACCAATCGCTTCTCTCTCTGACAGCCCGTAAATGGGAATGTTGTCTTTGGTCAATGCCTCAATTTGTAATTCCGATCATAACGAATTGGTTTTGCTCATGTCAAGTGACATTTTCGGAACTTAATAAAATTGGCATGTGGTTGGCGCTTTATATTTAACATCATTAATCAATATTTAATTTAATCGCATTAAATAAATTCAAGTCCGATATACATAAGGGTCTTTAGGGGTGTCGATCTTATTCCACTCCGCAACTTTTAACACGGGTATCGTTTGTTTGAACGGTTGATACAGCTCCCAGCTCAGTTTGCCGGACACATGAACCCAATCATCATCTGCGAGCTGCGTGCCATTCGGAAACTCCACAAGCATGCCGAATACGCCGGAATCTGCGACGCAGTGAATGAATCCAAAGCGGAACACAAAATAATGGTTGCCGTCGACCTGAACGCCCTTATAGGCGAAACCGTCGAAACCGATTGTTTTGTTCATGAAAGCGGAGGGGTCATTGTAGATAGCCTCCATCCCCTTCAAATAATCGGCGTCCGTCAGTTTAATCATAGATCGGTTAATGAACTCCTCTCTCTCGCGCTGCGCGACATCCTTATAGCTGTCTTTATTGTAAAAGATGCTGGAGTCCGGCTTCAGGAATTGATGATTGCCGGGATTTAGCTCCACATTTTGCTCAAAAGTTGGAAACGAGAAACCTTTTGCCTTGACGAAGCTGGAATCAAGCGCATAAGCAGGTAAAAACAGTCCTGTGAAGATTGGTACGAACAGCACGGCATAACCAAGATATCGCTTGAGCTTGTTCGGCTCATCATGCGAATGACCATGATCATGTCCGTGGTCATCGTCATTATGATGGTCATGATGGTTATGATCCACCGTACAACATTCATTTTCCGATGCAGCGCGTTTCTCTTCGGCAACTTGCTTACGAGAGACGCGAATAAATTCGACTACGCCAAGAAATCCCATAATAACAATAGCGCTAATCGACAAATAGGCATATTTCATATTGATAAATTTATTGATATCGCCTGTATAATGCAGCATGAAGAACATGAAGGAAAATCCAATCAAAATGAAAAAACGAACCATTTAAAACAACCTCCCTACTACTAAAGAACCGGCTAGGGTGAAGCAAACGATCAGGCCAATCAATACGAGAACGAACTTGGTACTGAACGTGCCCAGCAGCATGAGCGTATTTTTGATATCTACCATAGGACCGAATACGAGAAATGCCGATAACGAGCCAACCGAGAACGTGCTGCGGAATGAGGCTGCAATGAAAGCATCCGCTTCCGAGCATAAGGAAATAAGAAAAGCAAGCGCGATCATGACAAGCGACGAAGTGAGCGGATTGCTTCCCAGGTGAAGCAAGTACGAGGTTGGCACGAACGTCTGCATGCTAGCAGCGATGAAAGCGCCAAGAACTAAATATTTGCCTACAGAGAAAAACTCCTCGATAGCATGGACGATGACCTCATATAGCTTCGTTCGCATAGGGATGCGCTTCTCTTCATCTGCTGCTTGCATGTGAGTTCCAGATGGAACGGTATCCTGATTCGTATGTTTGAAAGGGATTGTTTTGAACATATAGGATAAAAGAACGGCAACCGAGAAAGCGACTGCTGCGGCTAATCCTGCGCGAATCCCTACCATTTCCCAACTGTTGCCGAAGGCGATATAGGTTGAGAACAGTACGATAGGATTCAGAATGGGACCCGTCAACATGAACGCAATCCCCGCATGGAGCGGCATCCCCTTCTTCAGTAGTCTGCGTGTGATCGGAACGATACCGCATTCGCATGAGGGAAAGAACAGTCCTATTCCACAGCCGAYGAAGGCAGCAAGGAAACGGTTCCGGGGCATAATACTTGAAATGAAGCTTTCTTTAACGAAGGCTTGAATAAGTCCGGATATAAGCACACCTACGAGCACGAATGGAATGGCCTCCATAACCATGCTAATAAAAATCGTATTCAATTGGTAAAACGTTGTCACTCCATTCAACTCCACTAGTTTCAGTATTTCAAAAATAGGACTATCTATTAATATAGCTCTTAAACACTCGATAGGAAAGTCGGTTAAGAGAATAAAAAAGCGACATTCGTTAGGATCATTGATCTTAACGAACATCACTTTGATAATTGCATTTAGTCGATAGCTTGCAACTCCTGTTGGAGCCTTAACGGCATGATCGATACGGTCGATGTTTTGAAGCCGGGCATCTTGCAGTTTGGATCAAGCTCGGGGCTTGTTGCGCGATTAACGTTCTGAGCTCCGCCCCAGTGCATCGGTACGAACACCGTATCTTCGCGGATTTGATCGGTAATTCGGCTTCGTACGGTGAAGCTGCCCCGCTTGGATTGAACGACTACCCATTCGCCTTCCTCAATCCAATACTGCTTCGCTGTCTTCGGATGGATCTCGATGAAATTGTCCATGTTCCGAGCGGCTAATGTCTTGCTGCGGCGAGTTTGCACGCCTGTCAAATAATGCGACAGCACCCTGCCGTTCGTCATCGTCAACGGATATTGCTCGCATGGCGTTTCTTGCGGCTGTCTGCTCTCTACTGCCGTGAACACGGCTCTGCCGTCAGGATGAGCGAAGAAGTTCTGGAACATAATGCCTGCGCTTGGCTTATCAGGCGAAGGGCAAGGCCAGTAGACGCCGCCTTCCCTACGCAAACGATCGTAATTAATGCCGTAGTAATCGGCTAGACCGCCGCGGCTTGCTAATCGAAGCTCCTCAAAGATTTGCTCAGCCGTTTGGAACGGGAAGTAGCTTTCATAGCCGAGTAAGGATGCCAACTCGCACAGAATGGACCAGTCATGCTTCGTGCTGCCAGGAGCCACGACGTTCAATTCTCTGAGCAGTACACGTCCTTCCAGATTCGTGAGTGTACCGGTATTCTCGATATAGGAAGTGACGGGCAGAATAACGTCCGCCATACGCGCTGTCTCCGACATGAACATATCGGCGACGACGAGAAAATCGCATTTTGCAAGACCATCCTCGACTAGCGTTGCATTCGGATTGGAGACAACGGGATTGGAGCCCATTACGAAAAGCGAACGAATGACATCCTGATGGACGAGTTCCATCATTTCATAAGCAGAGACGCCTTTGCGGGGCAATCGCTCCGGCTCAATTCCCCATACCTTAGCCACATAGGCTCGATCATGCTCGTTCTCGATTGAGCGATAACCCGGCAACTGATCACTCTTCTGACCATGCTCACGTCCACCTTGTCCATTTCCTTGTCCCGTCACTGCGCCGTAACCGCAGCCAGGCTTGCCTATCTTGCCGGTAGCCAGCACGAGATTAAGGAAACCGCGAACAGCCATATGGCCGTCAGTCTGCTGCTCCACCCCTCTTGCCGTGAAAACAATACCTGTGTCAGCCTTACCGTAAGCAATAGCTGCCTTACGAATATCGGCTTCGCTAATACCCGTCAAAGCGGCAATGTCCTCGATATGGATCGTCGATAGATGTTTCTTCAGCTCATAGAAGCCGCTCGTCTTCTCTACAATAAATTTCTCGTTCAACAGCCCTTCTTCCTCAAGCGCTTTGAGCAGACCATTAGCAAGCGCGGCATCTGTACCGGGTCTTACTTGCAGATGAATATCGGCAATCGCCGCCGTTGCTGTTACTCGCGGATCAATAACGATAATGGTCGCGCCGTTTTCCTTCGCTTTCGTGAAGTAGGGCATGAGCGTTGGCTGGCATTCGGCGATATTCGTACCGGCAAGAATGATACAACGCGCCAGCGGAATATCTGCCAGTCGACACGTGAGTCCGCGGTCAACGCCGAATACTTTCGTTCCTGCCGATGCGGCGGCCGACATGCAGAAGCGGCCGTTATAATCGATATATTTGGTGCCTAATGCGATACGGGCGAACTTGCCGAGCAGATAAGCCGTCTCATTCGTCAGTGAACCGCCGCCATAGACGCCAATAGCGTCCGGACCGTACTTCTCGCTTGTCGCTTGGAATTGATCGMGAATCGTGCGCAGCGCTTCTTCCCAAGTCGCTTCGATGAACTGACCGCCTCGCTTAATGAGAGGATGCAGCAAACGTTCCGTGCTCGTCGCATGCTGGTGAGCATTCATGCCCTTAACGCATAAGCGGCCTTCAGAAGCAGCATTGGCTGCTCCTTCAATCGTATAGGATAGACGGTTCGAGCCTTCTGCTGGCTCCGTTATCGTTACTTGCATCTTGCATTGCACACTGCAGAAGGGACACTGCGTCTGTATGACGTTCAGTTTATCGCTGTTTGTTGCTTCAGTGACTAACGGCGGCATTGACTTCACCTATCCTCTCGGTTGATTCAAGTTGCAGATAAGGGCGATTCGCATGATCGAACAGTTCTCTTCTCGCTTCGAGATCAAGCAGCAATTCTCTAATATCTACGATTCCGTCGCGCTCGAGCCACTTCCATAGCGGCTCGCCGTAATACGCACGCTCACGATACAGCTGTATGCATGCGACGGATAATTCCAAGGCATCCATGTCGCTTTCCACGATACCGATCAATTGCCCTTGCTTTACGGGCAGCTCCATATGTCCGCCGGCATACAGCTCCCAGCCTGAAGGCGAGCCGGTTAGGCCGATATCCTGAACAAGGATACCGATTGGCGTCTTGACTCCGGAAGAAACAGCTGCTTTCAGAGGTGTAGGCATTGAAGCTTGCGACCACATCGAACGCAGCGCTTCACCAAGCCATACCGAGTTGAAGCCCTCTCCTTGACTCATAATCGCTGAGCTTGCGGAATGAATCGTTAGACGATTGTCTACTCCTGTAATGGCTGTAAATGATTGCGGATGTTTAAGCTCCATATAGTAATGAATGGCGTTATTGCAGAGACGGCAGCCGTTCATTTTACCCCAATTCAGTGCTAGCCTGACCGACTGCGCATTCGTAAATGAATGGCTTTGGATGGCGGTCTTAAGCGCCTGATGGCCGACTGTCGTACAACCGCAAATAGCCGGTTCTGTTGCTTGCGCCCCATCTTTGCCGCTGCGAAGCGCGAAACGGACGACTGCGCTAACCATCGGTCGGCATCCCCCGCAGGAGCTGGACGCTTTCGTCTTATCGCGAACTTGCTCCGCCGTATTCAATCCGTTCTCCAAGACCGCGCACATAATGGCTGATTTCGTAACGGCATTGCAGGCGCATACGGTCTCTCGAGGCGCCATGTTCTCTGCTTCGACATCAATCGGAGAGCTTCCGTCTTGCGCTTGACTGCTTGCAGCTTTCAAGGCGCTGATAGGCGCTTTTTTCTTAACGAGGTTAAGTAAAGTGGTCGCTTCATCGGTGTCGCCGTACAAAATAGCGCCGCATACTCTTCCGTATTGCATGGTCACTTTTTTGTAGGTGTTATGAATGCCATCGTATTGCTGGATTGCGGTATCTGCTTTATCCTCTTGAATGTCTCCGACGGAGAACACCTGCACACCTGATACTTTAAGCTGCGCATAAGGAATCGACCCTTCATAAGGAGGCGTTGCTTCGTCGCAAATCGTTCGAGCAAGCACCTTGCCCTGCTCATAGAGCGGAGCAACCAGCCCATAGGCGATTCCTCTGTGTTCGGCGCATTCACCTACGGCATATACGTTAGCGATATTAGTCCGCATGTAATCATCGACCATAATTGCGCGATTCGTATCGATGCCGCTGCGTTTGGCGAGATCAATGTTCGGCCKGATACCTACGGAAAGAACGATAAGATCGGCTTCAACGGTGAGGCCCGTCGTGAACCGAATGCCCTTCGCACGGTCACGCCCGATAATTTTGTCCGTTTCCTTGCCGAGCCAGAAGCGCATGCCCTGACCTTCCAGTTCCTTCTGCAGAAGCTCTGCTGATGCCAGGTCAAGCTGGCGATTCATTAAATAAGGCGCATTATGAATGACTGTGGCTTCCATACCGAGATTAAGAAGTCCCCTTGCAGCTTCAAGACCTAGCAATCCCCCGCCAATGACCGCCGCTTTGCGATATTTGCCTGCATAATCGATCATCGTCTTGCAATCGTCGATATTACGGAAGGAGATGACGCCGGGTTTATTAACGCCGATAATCGGTGGGATAAAGGCCGATGAGCCTGTAGCTATAATAAGGATATCGAACGGAATCCGTAGGCCGGATGCCGTTTCTACACTCTGTATATCGCCATGATGAATGCGTGTAGCGGTCTCGCCCGTATATAGCTTGATGCCTTTCTCCGTATACCATGACCAATCATTGATGACTATATCGTTAATGGAGGAATCTCCTTGCAGCACCTTGGACAATAAAATCCGATTGTAATTCGGATGTTTCTCGCTGCCGATCACCGTAATTTGGAATTGTTCAGCATTGATATTCAATATTTCCTCGACGCATTTGATGCCGGCCATTCCGTTTCCGATAACTACAAGCTGTTTTCTACTCATTATGTCCACATCCACTCGCACATTTTTTTCTATATCGTGAGCGATACCCATTGTACTTCTTGGCCGATAATAGCCCCCGTACCACCTGGCGGAATGAGAGCCAGCGCATTAGCTTTAGCGAACGCCGCGACATTTCCGGATTTATCGTTCGTCAGCGGTTCGACCATCCATTCTTTCTCTGAACGGTAGACGAATGCTCTTATATATCTAGGGTACGGGCAAGGCTTCAGTATGGAATCCATTAAGCGGCCATCCAGCCAGGTGGAGCGATATTCGGTTTTGCCGCTTGCTTTGAGAACAACTGGCTTAAGCAATAGCTCTAGTCCTGCGAAGCATGCGGAAGGATTGCCTGATAAGCATATAATCAATCGATTAGAACGTCGGAACGCTGAGGTTGGTGTACCTGGACGCATAATCGTTTTCGTAAAAATCGCTTCTGCTCCGATACGTTCCGCAGCTTCTTTCACATAATCGTAATCGCCTACCGATACTCCACCGGTCGTGACAACCATATCGGCCTTTGTGAGGCACTCCTGAATGGCAGCTTCTATCCGCTCTAGACAATCAGGCACAACAGGATAACGGATAACGGATGCGCCAAGCTCTTTCAAGCGAGCTCCTATCATATAACTGTTAGATTCGTAGATTTGGCCACCGCTTAGCTCTCGTCCAGGCGCGATTAACTCATCGCCGATGGGGAGAACGGCTACCTTCGGACGCTCGTATACTTCAATCTCCCATTGCCCGACAGATGCGAGAATGGCCACTTCTTTGGCCCTCAGCTCAGTCCCCCGATACAACAGCTTCATCCCTTGCGGAACGTCTTCGCCTTTCTCTGCAATATGCTGACCTATCGTACATGGCCGATCGAGTCTTATTCTGCGATATCCATTGCGCGCTTCGAGAGGTATTGCCGTTTCTTGGATGACGACTGTATCATAACCTTCCGGTACGGGCGCCCCGGTGAATATGCGAACAGCATCATTTAGATGAAGCGTTGAAGCAGTTGGCTGCTCATGCTGCGTTATATGTCCGGCACGCACTTCATCAATAATACGCAGCTCCACGGGGCGTTCCCTTGATGCGCCTTGCAGAGCTGCTGCCTGGACTGCATACCCATCCATCGCCGCTCTCCGGAATGGAGGCAATGAGACGATGCTTTCGAAGTCATTCGCAAGTACTCTTGCCCCAGCATCCTCTAACGAAACCGTTTCAATGGGAGGTTCTTTCACGCAAGCAAGCAGTTTCATCGAAGCTAATGATACGGAAGCTGTCATCGGATGCTGAACGTTAACGATTGCCATTATGATCCTCCCCTATCTTAACGTACATGGTTTTATAAACAGAAAATGCCCTCTCCCTGTTATTCAGGAAAAAGGCACCGTTGCCGAGTGAGCCAGCACAACGCTGTGCGAAGCTCTTATCATATGTTTAGAGTAGGTTATTTTTACGCTTATGTCAATATACATAACATAATTAAACATAAGCGAACAAAAAAATATTTCATGTTATATATATTGACATTAAGGTAACTCACCTCTATAATTCGAGTTGGGAACACCGTAAGACACTATAACGTAAACGACAGGCAGCACAATGACGTGCGCCGTTGGCAATGAAGCCGCGTTTCGCCCCTTTTTCAACAGGGCGAAGTGCGGCTTTTGTACATTTTAACCATTGAATGTGTTAGGCTTCACGAACGAAGCGTCGGTCCGGACCGAAACGCGAAAAAAAAAGAGAAGATAAAGGGAGAGATAGGCATGGAGAAAAAAAGTTTTTGGCAAAGCGGACACAAACCAACGTTATTTAGCGCATTTCTATATTTTGATATCAGCTTTATGATTTGGGTTCTCATTGGCCCGCTTAGCGTCATTATTGCTGCCGACTATCCGATGGACCCGGTTCAAAAAGCGAATCTTGTTGCTCTTCCCGTACTAGGCGGCTCGATCCTGCGTTTGGTGCTCGGCTTCCTAACCGATTATATCGGTCCTAAGCTTACGGCACAGATTGGCATGGTTTTGACGGTCATCCCTCTCGTGCTCGGCTGGCAATTCGTTCATTCGTTAGATCAGCTTTACATCGTCGCTATTCTGTTAGGCATTGCAGGCGCCTCGTTCGCGGCAGCACTTCCGTTAGCCGGTCAATGGTATTCCAAGGAACATCAAGGTCTTGCAATGGGTATTGCAGGGGCAGGCAACAGCGGTACGATCTTCTCCACGCTGTTCGCCAACCGCTTGGCGCAACATTTCGGCGGCTGGGAAGCCGTATTCGGCTTAGCTCTTATCCCGATCGTGCTTGTATTTATCTTCTTTACGATTTTCGCCAAAAACAGCCCGAACCGTCCCGCACCTAAGAAGCTTACGCAATACGGTTCTTTATTGAAACAACGCGACGCTTGGGTGTTCTGCTTGTTCTATTGCGTTACATTCGGCGGTTTCGTCGGTCTTACCAACTATTTGACGATCTTCTTCAATACGCAATACGGTCTCTCTCCAGTCAAAGCGGCTGATTTCACTACAATCTGCGTTATCGCAGGCAGCTTCTTCAGACCGGTAGGCGGTTACTTAGCCGATCGATTCGGCGGTACGCGCATGTTGACGGTTCTCTATGCTGTCGCAGGACTTATGCTGGCTTCGATATCAACGCTTCCGCCATTGCCTGTCGTTATCGTTCTCTTATTCATCGGAATGATGTCGCTTGGTATGGGAAATGGATCGGTATTCCAACTCGTACCGCAGCGTTTCGGCAACGAACTCGGCCTGATGACGGGTATCGTCGGAGCTGCAGGCGGTATTGGAGGATATGTGTTGCCGCTTATTTTGGGCAAGCTGTACCAATCGTCAGGTGCATATACGGCAGGTTTCCTAGTACTCAGCGGAATCGCGCTTGCAGCGCTTATCACTCTGTATGTCATTCAGTTCAGCTGGCGCAAACAGTGGATGGGAAAAGGCGGCAAGGCGCTTATCCAAACCAGCGGAGAAGGCTCCACGATTAATCTATAATCCTTACTGAGCGTTACGCATCGCTTGCGTTTTCATTGACCGCCCGACTTATCGCAACATGTCGATAAATAATTCATTCGAAGAGCAATAAGTGACAAACATCACGCATACAATCTGATAGTATGTTAATCATGTTGTCTCATCTTATGAATAGGAGCGTTGTCAATGAAAACAATTGCGAATGAAAATTTCAAAGACGAAACGATACAATTTGACGGATTCAACTTCGTCAGTTGCACGTTCACGAACTGTATCATTATTATCTCCACTCTAGATTTCAACTTCGAGCAGTGTTCGTTTTTCGAATCAACGCTGCACGTGAATCCGAAGCTGCCAATCTTTGAGATTTCGCATCGTCTCTCTCAATCTTCCTATGATAATGACACCAATTGCTATAGAAACGATTACAAATATCCGAGAACGACGATTCATCTTCCTGTCGTGACACCGCTCTAAAAGTCGTGCGCAGGCAAAATGAAACGAGCGAGCTGCCCGCAAAAATGCGGTAAGCTCGCTCGTTTTCGTTTACAACACATCAGTCAGTTGGCTTCGGCTATGGGTGTCAAGCTCCTGCCAATCGGCTATCTCGCAACGCTTGCCGTTAATATCGGTCAATATGACTCGATTGCCACCTGGGAACTGCAGATGCTCGTGCAGGTTGCGCATCGCCATGCTCGTCGGCCCGAGATTCGTCTGAAGCTCCCATATCCATAGATCGGATTTCTGCTTCACGCTCTCGACTCTCGTTACGGTTGGGAGAAAATAACGGTATCGCAGCTCCTGCTCAAGCTCCCTCTTGCTTTCGTCATCGAGTTTCTCTATGTCTTCGATGATGCCCAGCTCGTCGCCCTTCACATCTCTTACCGATATATAACGTGTCGTATACAGGAAAGGGAAGGAGCGGTGAATGACCAGCTCCTCATACGGCTTCCCTTCTACGATGCCTTGAAAGACGCCGCCGCCTCCCCTGCTGAACAATACATGTTCGGGGTCGAACACTTTGATGCTGTATTTGTCGTCCATCAGCCTTCAACCCCCTTAATCTTCGACAGCTCCTGCTGCGCTTCGACGAGCTTATGATAGGCGCCCTTCTTGTCGAGCAGCTCTTCATGGGTGCCGACCTCGACGATCTTGCCTCGCTCCAGAACGACAAGTCTGTTCGCGTTGCGAAGCGTTGAGAGACGGTGGGCTATGGCGAATGTTGTTCTGCCTTTAATGAGTCTCGTGATCGCTTCCTGGATTTGACGCTCCGTCTCGGTGTCCACAGAGGCTGTCGCTTCGTCCAGGATAAGGATGCGAGGATCATGAATGATCGCTCGCGCAATCGATACACGCTGCTTCTCTCCGCCGGAGAGGCGATGTCCGCGTTCGCCGACCCTCGTATCGTAGCCGTCCGGCAATCGAACGATGAAATCATGCGCATTGGCAATCTTAGCCGCTTGCATAATTTCAATCGGTGTCGCATTCGGCTTGGAATACGCGATATTCTCGGCAATCGTACCATCGAATAAGAAGGTTTCCTGCAGCACGACGCCAATCTGCCTGCGAAGGTCGCTCTGGCTTATACGGCGAAGATCGATGCCGTCGATAGAAATCGATCCTTCATCCGTATCGTAGAAGCGGCAGATCATATTAATGAACGTGGATTTGCCTGCTCCGGAATGACCGACAAGCCCGATCATTTCGCCGGCTTCCACATCAAGGTTAATGTCCTTAATGACCGGATGATGTTTCTCGTAACCGTATGTCACTTTATCGAAGCGCACATGGCCTTCAATCGTTCCTATTACGGCTGGATCCTTCACATCCGGCACCTCGGACGGCGTATCCATTATCTCGAATACCCTATCGGCTGCGGCAAGCGCATTGCTGGCCCAGTTGATCATTTGGCTAACCCATTGAAGCGGGCCGAATAGCATCGTCAGGTAAGCGATCAAAGCCATTAGTGTACCGAGTTGAAGCTCATTATGTATAACAGATTGCCCGCCGTTATACCAAATGAGCAGTGTGCCGATGCCAGCAATGAATGAGAATAATGGGAACATGCCTTGCCATAGGCCTTCAATTCTAATGTTGTGGCGCACAACCTCGCGGTTCGCGACCTCATAACGGGACATTTCCGTCTTTTCTTGACCGAATGCTTTCACGACCCGAACACCTTGCAACGAATCGCCCACCAAGACGTTCAGTCTGAATATCGCCCGCCATTGCTGATACCACCGCCGGCCTATCTTCGGCCATAGCTTCATTGACACCAGAACCATGAACGGCATCGGCAGCATTGCATACAAAGTAAGCTTCCAATCGAGGCCGAACATAATAATGAAGATCGCGATAACGCGCAGCGACTCGCCGCTTACCCAAATGACGCCGTCGGTCATGAATTGCCGCATGGCCTCCGAATCGCTGTTCACCCGTCCGATAAACTGAGAGGTCTGCCTTCGATCGAAGAACGCTAACGAAAGCCGCATTAATGAACTGTATACGTCTTTGCGCAAATCGCCCATCAACTTAGATCCAACCCATACGCCGATAAGCCCTCGTACCGTCTGCATAATGGTCATGAGCAATGCCGTTACACCTAGCCCAAGGACAACCATTAACAGCTTAGAACCTGTGTCTTTCGGTTGTAGAACATCATCGATCATTACTTTCGTCAAATAAGGCGGGATAAGCTCTACCAATGTCGTGATGACGAGCAGGAACCCGGCTGCCGCCATCTGAAGTTTATACGGTAAAGCATAGCTGAGCATACGCAGTATCACTTTTTTGTTGCTTTTGCATAGAGGGCATACTTGCGTGCCCTCGGAGAGCGGATTATTGCATTTCGGACAATATCTCGGAAATTCCTTCTCCGAGATGACGGGCCGTTCCTCTCCTTTGGCTAATGCGCCAATGAGCTTGGCAGCGAAGCTGAACACCGTTGTCAGGGCAGCGGTATACCGAGCGGCAACGACTGGCCCTTTCTTGGTATCGATCATAAGCATACCGCCGCCAACGCCGCCTGCGGCGCGTGCATCTGTTACATCACTAAGTGCGATGGATAACTGCTGCTTGCCTGCTTCGTTCCAAAGCATTAATTCCTGTTCCGTAATCGTCAGCCACTGTTCGCCGAAATGTCCATCCGTAAGCAAATCCGTTTTACCGCTGAACAACGGTTCGAGCTTCAGCTTCGATTGTATGGCAGTTGGTAATTTCTCTAAAACCGACAATTTAGCCCCCCCATTCGCAAGCGGCTCATTAACGAGCCTTTACGATTATTTTGCGAATGCTCTCGCCGGATAGGTGATATTTGCGCTCTAGGTCGGAAACCGTCCAGCCGTTTGTATAAAAGGAATAAATCTCGGCATTGCGCTCTGCGAGCAGCTTCCTCGTACCGCTTGCTTCGCCCCAGCCAATGCGTTGATTCGATGGTTTAGGGATGTAGATCAGATCACCTTGAATGTATTTCTGAAGCTCTTTCAATAAGCTAGGGGGAAGCACATCTCTCCCATTTTTGTAGTTCACGATAAACGTCCTCCTCGAACATGTTCAATTTTGTCGTATTTGCGTTACTGTTCATTTTTACTGCTGTAGCATTTTTCATTGCTTTACTGCCTCCTTTCGCGTATTTGGAATTCTTTTTTTAGAACAAAAAAAACCGTGGATGGTATTCCTCCACAGCAACGGGATACTACATGCCAATTGCGCGGCAGTCTTCTGCCGCTTGCTCGACTAACGCTGCTTCCTTGCAGCATAGATCGATACCGGAACGATACCGGCACTAGGAGATATTCAGTTAATATGCAACCACCATCATACCACCCAGCATGTTGTTCGACTCCTTTCGTCTCCATAATTTGTGTCGTGCACTTATTGATTATAATGAAAGCACTTTCACCTTACAAGAAAAATTTCTCAAATTTGTAGATTATTTTTTTCAGGTATTTCATCGTTATTACAAAAAATAGGGGGAGGCCTTTCGGCCTCCCGTTTATGGATGATTTCCGTCTATTGCTAGACGGAAATCACCTCAAGGTTGTGATACAAAATAGATCAACTCCTTTCCTAGTGATTCGTCGGCCCGACAACCATAGTATACTTCCATTTTATAGGATGGCGAAAGAGAAAGCATTTTTTATAAATAATCTTTACCAACCGTTGCAATCACTTCTGCCAATGTTAACTGTGTTTCGGTCGACGTATCGAGATCCTTCAACGTTGCTGTTCCGGTTGACTTCTCGTTTTCTCCAAGCAACAGGACGTAACGAATGCCGCTAGCCGATGCCGAAGCCAATGCTTTGCGAAGCTTGCGTCCGCTTCCATCTACGCGAACTCGAAGCCCGGCTTGACGAAGCACAGTAGCCGTTTCTAATGCATAGGACAGCGTATACCCAATAGGCAATAGTAAGAATGGAGGACTGGCTGGAGTGGAGATCCTCTCTGTCAATATAGCCATAATGGGCTCCATGCCGAACGATATGCCAACTGCAGGATAATCGATGTCATCTCTTCCAATGAGCTTGCCGATAATCGCGTCGTACCGTCCTCCCCCTCCTAGACTTGACGTATATTGACCAGTGCGATCGAATATTTCATAAACGGTTCCGGTATAGAAGGATAAGCCCCGTGATAAGAACGGGTCGAACCGGCATAACTCGTCTAATCTCGTTGCAGTTATCAAGGATTGCACGGCGATCACCTCATTTGCTCCCTCCGACTTCTCCAGACCATTCATGCGGACTAACTCCTCGAAGGTAAGATCGCTGCGTTCTAACCAGCTCCCTATCGTTTGTCTAACAGAAGGTGCAAGCCCTTTCTCCGCAAGCTCCTCTTGAACGCCTGCAGCGCCGATTTTGGCTGTTTTATCAAGCGTAAGCATGATGGAGGAAGCCTCCGCTTCACGTACACCGGCTGTAGCTAATAGCTCACTTAAAAACCGTCTGTTATTCCATCGCAGCTCGATATCGATATTCAGATCGGCAAATACATCCGCCGCAAGCTGCATGAGCTGGACCTCTGCTTCCGCCCCCTTCGTGCCGATCACGTCGGCGTCACATTGCAAAAATTCCCGCAGTCGTCCGCGCTTTACTGGTCCATCGCGGAACACTTTTCCGATTTCATATCGTTTGAAGGGAAGCATTAGCCCTGGATTCAGGGCTGCAACCTTGGCGAATGGAATCGTAAGATCATACCGAAGCGCAAGCGATCTGCCTCCTTGGTCGCTTAACTGATACATTTCCTTTAATATCTCATCGCCGCCTGCATATTTGGATGCCAGCAGCGACTGCTCATTCAGCATCGGTGTCACCATTGGATCAAAGTCGTAGCGCGCAAACCATTTCTCAAGCGTTCGCTCTACACGTTGTCTTGTAATTTGCTCCGTTCCGTAATAATCGTACGTACCTTTTACATTTTGCATAGCATTCATCCCTTTCGTTTAATTGAGAACATAAAAAAACGCGCAGGACCTCTTGGTCCTGCGCGTTGCTATGCCGCAGGGAGGCCAACGCGAAATGCGTTAGCCCGCCCTGATGTTCGATCAGGTGTGCTAACGCTGCTTGTGATGATGAAGTTGTGCGAACAGAAGTAAATTGGACATGTCGTTCGACTCCCTCAGGCTGTAAAGTAAACCCATTATAGCGAGTTCATCTCGAGATTGCAAATGAACTCCCTATAATTAATGCCGTTAAGCGATGTGATAGGCCTGCTTACTCCCTTTGCCGCGCTTCCACTTTAACAGTTCAGGTAAAGCTATTCCGATTAGGACGGTCGCAACGCCCGTCCATTGGAGCACACTAACGTACTCGTTCAGTACGAAGGCAGACATCATAACCGCAACAGGCAGCTCGGATGCGCCTAGAATGCCGGCCATCCCTTCTCCGATTCTCGGAACACCCACCGCGAACAGCACAGGGGGAATGAATGCGCCGAACAAGCCTAGCAAGAGTCCGATGACGAGCAAGCCTCCCCACAACGTTCCATCGAACAGAAAAGCTGGCGGGAAAATGACGAATACAAGCGTCAGTGCGCCAGCCAGCATCCATGCGCTGCGATACGCGGGGTGCGCGCTAGGAACGGCTTTGCCGCTAAACCATATGAATAGCGAATAGCTGATTGCGGACAGCAATCCCAAGATGACGCCAATGATATTGAATTGGGACATGCCCTGTTCAAGTATGCCCGCAGCCAGCAACGTACCGATAAGCAATACGCCTAGACCCAACATCATAGGACGGCTTGGCCGTCTGCGCTGGCGAACGGCTTGAGCAACGATGCTGATCCACGTGAACTGGAAAAGCAGAATAATGGCAAGCGAAGCCGGTATATGCTTCAGCGATTGGTAATACAGCAGCCCCGTCACGGCAGTCGGCATGCCTGCTGCCATAAGCAGCAGACGCTGTTTCCAAGTAAGACGTGATACGAGCGTCTTCTTTTCAGTAACATTTCTGCCTTTGCACTGAAGACGCTCCCTCCATTTCGTAAACAACGCTAATCCGCAAGCAAGAATAAACCCCATTAGCAATTGACTGCCTACTACTTCGCCAAGCTCATAGCCTTGGCCGTATGCATAGACGACGATGGTGGATAAAATGCCGTAGCTGGCGGCTCCTAAAAATACAGATAATAAATACTTCATGCGTAGTTGATGCTCCCTTCTAGCTGCTGCTTTTTCCTTTTGTACGCAAACAAAAAATCCTAACTCCGAATACGGTTTAATCGTGTGATTAACCGAAATTCGTAGTTAGGAAGTATAGGCTTCCAGTAGAGACCCTCACCCTGTTCCAGCTCATTAGCTGTGAGGTTATACGATTGATATGCGATTGTTTGCCGAACAGCAACAGTTCAAATCTTACACGACAAGTAAGATGTTGTCAATCGGTATTCGCTGTAAATTGCGTACTAAGCGGCCATAAGTAGGCCTGCTCCACTGCCATAGCTATACACTCCATGAGCAATCTGGCTTCGTCCTCTAGCATACGGCAAACGATTGCCGATGATACTCGACACCACTGCCGGTACAAGCTGCTCCTGTTGCATGAGCTCGATCAGCATCACAATATCGCTCATCTGATAGGCATTAGCCAGCGCTTGAATGAAATTCTTATCCGTGGCGGTTTCGCTGTTCCCAGACTCGCCCATTTTATCTTCTAGCAGCTCGCGCTTCACTTGCGTCAGCGTGTGGCGCGCACGATGCAAGGCTGCTTTGACCGCACCTTCGGTCGTACGAAGCCATTGTGCGGTCTCGCTTGTCGAGTAATCAAACACATCACGCAGTATGAACACCGTTCTTTGCAGGGGCGGCATATGCTTCAGCAAGGCTTGGAACAGCTGCTCGAGCTCGAAGAGACTGTCGCTATTGTCAACTATGGCCCCATTAGCGCTMATGGATTGATTTTTCAGCAACTTTAGGGTGACATCCTTCCGTCTAGTCTGATCGATCCACGTCGTCTTTGCTATTCGCAGAAGAAGCGCTTCCGGGTTGCTGTGCCCTTGTGTCCCGAGAATGGGCAGAGCCTTGAGCCATGTATCTTGAGCCAAATCCTCCGCATCATGTCCGGATTTCGTAATCGACAAGCAATATCGGCGTACGGTCGCGTGCAGCTGTTCCGTTGGAATTTCATTTGTGTGAATCGTTTCACTTATCGTAGAACATACGTGCTTGATGGACATGATGTGCCAGCCTCCTTGGCGCTAAATGCTAAATATAAAGGTAACTCGCCTACATTCATAGTGTCTTCTATATGGTAAACGATTGAACTCATCATAAGGATACGCCAAATAAAAATTTTTGTTAACCGTATCTTCGGCCGCATGCCATTCGTTTACGTATCGAAATCGAAAATACAGCCATATGGAGGTTATGAAAAATGAGTTCTTATGTACCTTATGTTGTGGAGCAAACGGGGCGCGGCGAGAGGTCGTACGATATTTATTCGAGGCTGCTGAAGGATCGGATTATTATATTGGGATCAGCTATTGATGATGGGGTAGCGAATAGCATAATCGCGCAGATGCTGTATTTGGCTGCCGAAGATCCTGACAAAGAGATATCGTTATACATCAACAGCCCAGGAGGATCGACGACGGCCGGCTTTGCTATCTTCGACACGATGCAATATTTGAAGCCGCCCGTGCATACGATCTGTGCCGGTCTGGCTGCATCATTCGCTGCAATTCTGTTGCTAGCCGGCGCTAAGGGCAAGCGATTCGCGCTTCCTAACAGCGAGATTATGATCCATCAGCCGCATGGCGGCGCTCAAGGTCAAGCAAGCGATATTGCCATTAGCGCGAAGCGGATTGTTGGTATTCGTTCTAGGCTCAACGCGATCGCAGCCGAACGGACCGGCCAGCCGATAGAACGAATCGAAAAGGATATGGACCGCGATACGTTCATGTCCGCTGAAGAAGCGCTTGAATACGGAATCATCGATAAGGTTATAACATCGTTATAGCCGTTATAATATCAGAGTGAATCGGGAAGCTGAGGCTTCCCTCCTTTCACTTCAATCGTAAATAAGCCATCAATTGAAGTGACTTCATAGATATCGTCAAATCCTTCGTCCCACGTCGGGGGCTGGAGTTTTTTCATGACGCTTTTGATCCCGATATCGGGAATTCTGGCTTTGCCTATTCGTCCTTCATTCCGTCTTATCGACTCCGCATAATCCGGGACGAAATAATAACATACAATACTAAATTGATGCGCTCGCGCTTTCTCGATATATCCTTGGCGTTCTTCGACCGTTGGATTCGTATTATCTACGACGAAAGGTTGCTTCGCATGCAATAAGGCGTCAAGCAGAATCGCTTCGCGATKGCGAGTTCGAAGCATATCCATATTGAGCCTCATATGAGTATCGTACCATTTTTCCTTAAAAAATGTGGATTTCCCCGCAGCTTGCAAGCCTACGAATAAGAGCATTTCCATCCTTATTCACCCTTATCCAGTTGTTGATTGGAATAAACGTATTGATTTATATAGGATCGGTCTTGCGAGAACACAGGCGTCTCGTGGTCTACCTCCCACCGGTTGCGAACAACTTCGCCTACCTGTATCGGTTGCTTTGTGATGCAAACACCGCGCTTTTTCCAAACCGGAAGCTCATTCCAGTTAATGCCCTTCTCGGTGAAAAGCTTGTCCTGCAACTGCTTACCATCGAGTCCTTGAAGCTCAGTTTGTGGGAAATGCGCCTGAGCTACCATCGAGATACTATTTTTGGTCGCATCCTGCTGCCGCCACAGAAAGTAGTTCGTTACTTCGTCCTCCGGAAGCACCCACGCGCGGCTGTCGAAGAATGCCAGTTCTTTGTTCGGATATACGCTGCGCATAATATCATTGAATTTTGCCGTTGCCATTGCTGCCGATACGGACACGATCTTCTGAATATTGTTATCGAACCAAGCTTGTGTCGTCAGCTTATCGTTATTCGTCAGCAAAATTGATATTTCATCGCTTTGGTGATAAATCAGCTTGCAGCCCATCATTTGTCCGGCCAAATATTTACTTGTCTCCCAGAACGCTTGCGTCAGTTTCTCGTCGAAAGGCTTGTMTAGACCTCTTGTAAACGTATGAAAATGACAGCCGTCAAGCCTTATCAACACAGGTAACCGTCTAGGTAAGCTGTAGCGAAACGTATACTCATACCCTTTCATCCGATTGCCGAAATCATCATTTTTCATCAACATATATCCTCCCTCTGAAGTTATACTCTATAATACTTCCAGTAAATGCAAATGGGAATACGTAATATGGATAGGCGCACTTAATTCGACAATGGCGTATATCCATTCAGCTCAAATAGAGTGGCCTCGAATGCATACTCAAATTACGGACCGTACGGCCCTTTAATAGTGATCTTTACGGCAAAAGTGAGTCGTAACGGACATGAGAGCCCTTATTTGATCACTGTTGGCGTTCAAGCGTATTCAAACGGTAGGTATGAATTAGTTAGTGTCCCTAGGGTCCGTAAAAGTTATATTAGTGCATTATAATGCCCGTTAGTGTCATCTGTGTCCGTATTGAAACGAGATGAAAGATTCGGAATAGGGATTTTTTCAAAAACCAAACAAGCCACCCCAACCTCTTAACGGTTGGAATGGCTCTCTGCTCTTATTATTTAACTACATAAATTAATCATGCAGCGCTGCTTGGCGTTTCATAAGATCCTCAAGTACGATGCATGCCATCGCTTCAATGACGGGTACGACACGCGGGCAAATGCATGGATCGTGGCGGCCTTCTGTTACAATAATCTGTTCTTCGCCGCGGACGTTCATCGTCTGCTGCGGCTTCGAGATCGAAGAGGTTGGCTTCACGACGACGCGGAAGACAATCTCTTCCCCGTTGCTGATGCCGCCGACGATGCCGCCTGCGTTGTTGGTCAGATACCCTTCGGCGTTCATTTGATCATTATGCTCGCTGCCCAGCATATCGGCTGCGCTGAAGCCAGCGCCGAATTCGATGCCTTTGATAGCGCCGATCGACAGCATCGCCTTCGCCAGCTCCGCATCGAGCTTATCGAAAACAGGCTCGCCAACGCCAGGTTTCACGCCGCGAATGCGGCACTCAACGATGCCTCCGCAGCTATCTCCTACTGCTGCCAGCTCCTCGATTCGCTTGACCATTTTCTCCGCGGCTGCTGGATCACAAGCACGCACAGGGTTTTTCTCGATTGAATCCTCGACGAACGATTCGCACTTGATACCGCCAATTTCCTTCGAGTAAGCAACGATGCTCACGCCTCTGCGTTCGAGCAGCTTGCGGGCAACCGCGCCTGCGGCTACACGTCCGGCGGTTTCCCGTCCAGACGCTCTCCCGCTTCCGCGATGATCCCTGATTCCGTATTTGCTCAAATAAGTGAAATCCGCGTGTCCAGGACGGAAAGCATGCTGGATATCGCTATAAGCTTCCGGTCGCATATCCTTGTTGTGCAGCATGATGAATAACGGTGTACCTGTCGTCTTGCCTTCGAATACCCCAGACATAATATTAATGATGTCATACTCCTTGCGCGGAGTCGTTACCGATGATTGTCCGGGCTTGCGACGGTCCATCTGGACTTGAATATAGGGCTCATCGATTTCTACGCCTGGTGTTACCCCGTCTATAATGACGCCGACCGACTCGCCGTGCGATTCACCGAATGTCGTTACTTTGAATGCTTCTCCATATGAACTGCCTGGCATAATATGTTGCCTCCTGTCGATGCTGCTTGATTTATAGCTCCATTATAATTTAGTATATGAAATAAATGAAATTCTAATTACGTAATCTTGCCATAGAGAGGATCTATATCATAATGCAAATGAATATGGAATGGTATCGCATCTTTCTTCATACAGCCCGTACGGGCAACCTTACCAAGGCTGCAGCCGAGCTGCATATTACGCAGCCGTCCGTCAGCTATGCGATCAAGCAGCTAGAGGAAGGTTTGCAGATTAAGCTGTTCGATCGGTTATCCAAAGGTGTTCAATTGACGGCTGAAGGTGCCGCTCTGCTCGATTATGTGGAAAAATCATTCCATTTGCTAGGAGCGGGTGAAGAGCGTATGCACGCTTTGCGTAAGCTGACAGCTGGCGAGCTTCGCATAGGAGCAAGCGGTCCGATTATGAAGCATGTGCTACTTGCGCCGCTGGACCGCTTCCATGCTCAATACCCGGATGTACGCGTCAGATTATCGCAGGGCAAATCTTCCGATATCCGCACGAGACTGAAGGAAGGCCAGATCGACGTCGGACTTGTCCATCTTCCGTTCGCCGATCCCGAGCTAATCGTTCGACCGCTCGTCTCCATCCAAGATTGTTTCGTCGTCGGCGACGCCTTCCTTAAGTGGACGACAGAGGTTAACGATCCGTCCGTCCTTACAAAAATACCGCTTCTGCTCTTAACGCAAGGAAGCAGCACAAGGCGGTTCGTTGACCACTGGCTGGCTTCTCAAGGTATACAAGCGGAAGCGGATATAGAATTAAGCAGTATCGATATGCTCATTGAATTTGCCTTGCGCGGCTATGGCGCAGCGTTCATTACGGAATCATTCGTACGGGATGAACTGGCTGAAGGTAAGCTGCACCTGTTAAAGCTTAACGTTAACCCGCCGCCGCGCGAGATCGGGATAGCCGTTAGAGCGGACCGTTCCATGCCGATGCCTGCGAAACGGTTCGTTGAATTGCTTGAGAACGACTAAAGGACTGGCGACTATCATCAACTAAAGCTACACGGTCTCCCAACGATGGCGATACTCCGCTAATCTTGCATGAAGCCTCTCAGGCTCAGACGAAATAAGGAGTCGAAGCTTCACGATCCACTCCTCGAAGGAGGAATACGAGGCGAACTGATTGGCAGTCTCCGGCGTCAAGTACAGAAAGTATGGCGCCGCATACGTCTCGGCAATATGCCGAAGGACGGAATCGATTGGCGTGTATTTCTTCCGCTTGCCGTCTAATCGATCGACGATAACGTCGCTTCTGCCATATTCCCGCTTCCATTCATGAAGCCTGTCTTCACGCTTGTAATAGGCGCTTACCGGCGACTTCGTCATCCGCCTAACGCTCTCTTCATGCAGCGGATACAGAACGAACTTCGCGAAAGCTTTGTCCCTGGCAACAGCTGCTGCAATCTCGAGTTCCTGATCACTAATCTGCTCGAAGGAATCGTAGAAAATAAGCGTCCCTTTCCTCGTCTCCGGCGGCGGCTCGTAGCCGAATGGAACTTTCATTGGATCGTTGCTCATTCATATCCTCCATCCTATCTTGTCTTGTCTATGCAACTCATTATACCCTATTAGAAGCAAATCATGGCAGTTCCGAGGCATGCGCTTTACTCACTTCTTCGTTCACCTCATGCGTAATTTGATTACCGCCTTGGTTATTCCAAGCAAATACAAATGGCTCGAAAGCATCGATGGACAGCTCCCCCGTTACTATTTTCAAATACGTTTCATTCTCAAGCTTCTGCAGCTCGGCCCAGCTCTTCTCCATCGTTGGCGTAGTATCGTAAAATAAACTTTCCACCTTGATCATCGGCTTTTTGCTGACGGCACCGCCCTGCAAGTACGCTTGGGAGCTGCTCCAAGCTTCAAGATTTTTGCGCGGGAGCTCAATCTCCTGCAGCAAATCATCATATAGCGACTTTGTCTCCGTATCGAGACTGTCCCGCTCCATTTCCCCATTCAACGCAAGAATTAATTGATCATGCCGCTTCACGACGGCATCCGGATAATCGAGCAGCAGATCAAACGGATAATAGTTGCGAAGCTGCGGTCCCAGCTGTTCGGCGATCGATCGGAGCTGTTCGGCCTCCTTCCAATCCGGGTCTTGATTGCGTTCCAGCTTCGTTAAGATGTTCAGCACCTTTAACGCGGCTTCCGGATAGGGGTAGCCTTTGCGAACAACGAGATAGCGGTCGGTAAGCGGCGCTGTCTTCGTGACGAACATCCCATCCTTATCAGTCGGCGCAGCATATACTCGCCATTCCGCCTTCGTATCGGTCGATACCGAACCGTTAAGCGGCCAATAAGGCGCCCACCAAGGCGCGAATACGACGCCGGCTTGATTGTTCGAGATTAGCTCCTGAATGTCTTTGCGCAGCAAAAATTGGGAGTCGACAATGCCCTCCTTATACCAGTGCGCAAGCTTAGCAAGCGCGTTCTTCGCCTCTGGTTGAATCGAACCGTATACGACGTTGCCCTGCTTATCGTATATCCAGCTTTGCGGAAATGAATGATAAGCCGCAAACACGCTATTAAGCCCGTGTACCCCCGTCTTCTCGCCATAGACGAGCGTTCTCTCTACGGGAATGCCCGTCGTGTCGGCTCTTCCGTTGCCATCGGGATCATCATTTACGAAAGCATGGACGATTTTCTCGATATCCTCGAGCGTGCTCGGGGGCTGCAGCTTCAGATCGTCGATCCAATCCTGTCTTATCCACAAGTATGAAGGGGCATCCGCTTCAATCGCCACGTTAGGAAAGGCGTACAGCCTTCCGTCTGCTGATGCTTCCCTTATTGCTTGACCGTCAGTCGCCTCATAAATTTCTTGCACGAGCGGCGAGGCATACTTCGGGTAGATATCAGTAAGATCCTCGATCAATTGCTGCTCTTGCAGCAGTCGGAACTGCTCGCGATTCACGATAAAAGCATCAGGAAGATCGTTGCTGCGGATTGCTAGATCAAGCGTGCTCTCATAGCTGTCTTCACCGCTTGCTTCCCAATCGTATTTGATGATTACACCTGTCTGTTCTTCAACATACCGTGTCAAAAAATTATTATCGCCATAATCGCCCTCAGGCAGCTCGATGTCTGAATAGGAATAGGCGACCCGCAACGTAACGGGCGGATTGAAGGCTGACTCTTCTGAGTCGCTATTCGTAGGCGAGGACTCGTTATTTTTGCAAGCTCCCATTAGTAGTAGCAAGGCTATGCAGCCGGCTAGAACCAAACGGTTCGCAGCTCGCGTTATTCGCTTCTCAATCATCAATGAAATCTCATCCTTCCGTCTTCGATAGCAGCCGGTATTTCAACGGAGAGTACGGTTCCTTGACCAGGTTCGCTTGTGATGTGGAGCAAATCGCCGTTGCCGTAGTAACGGTCGAGCAAGCGCCGTACGTAGTTAAGGCCTATGCCCATACCCCCTAGAACAGGTGTTCCCTCCCCCGTGTTAATGAGCCTCGTCAGCGTAGCCTCGTCCATGCCAGGACCGTTGTCGGCAACCTCCACGCGCATTTTCCCTTGCTCCGTCTGCTGAATGGTAATGCGGATGATGCCAAACTGTTCATTTTTGCCATGATAGATCGCATTCTCGACAAGCGGCTGCAGCAGAAACCTTGGAATTGGGATATGATTCGTCCGAGGATCAACGTCGATCTGGAAGTCTAGCTCCCCTTCGTATCGGATGCTTTGCAGCTCGATGTATTTTTGCAGCGCTTCGATCTCATCCCGTACCGTTACAATGAGTCCAGGCTTGCCCATATTGTAGTGGAGCACCTGAACAAGGAGCGTGACGATGCGGTCGATATCCTCCTGGCCATTGGATCTCGCTAACCATTGCACCGTATTCAGGGTATTGTGCAGGAAGTGCGGATTGATCTGGCTGAGCAGCTTCTCCGTCTCCAGCTGGCTCTTCATTCGTTCATTGCGGCCGACCTCGTGGATCAGCTCGTTCACGGTCGTCTTCATGACTTGGAAGTTGCCGAGCAGTTGGTCGAATTCCTCAATCTGCGTAAAGCTGACGGGCGCTTCCCGATCCCCGGTCATTTTGACGATTTCTTTGTTCACCTTGCGAAGCGAGCCATATACTTTGCGCCATATGAGCATCGCAATAAACACCGCTAACCCGGAAGAACCAACGAACAGCAAGCCCATGCGCATAAACCACGCATTGATCTCATGATTGAAAATACTTTGATCGACAGCCGTAACAAGCTTCCAGCCTTGTCCGCTTTCGTATCCGAACAAGTAATGGTCCTTGAACAGCTTGCTCTCGGACACGGCCATCTCCCAGCGGAGCAGCCTAGGATCGAACGGCGGAGTGCCGGTGTCGGCGAAGATCGCCTCTCCCTGCTCATTAATTAAATAATGCGACACCTTCATGCCGTACCATTCGCTGTTCATAATTTTGCGAAACAAATTATAATTGGATTCCAAATAGATGTAGGCCGAATCGACACGATCGGTCTTCAGCTCGCGCATCGAGGAGAATACGATATTTGTACTGTTTTTGTATTGCGTACGATGAGGACCGAAGTACACGGCGCCATTGTAGCGGACGAAGGCGGGAAGGTCATTAACGCCAAAACTGCCGCTAACGGCGAGATTCGTGAACAGAATCGGATTTTGCTGGCCAGGGCTGTAATAGACCGTTAATCCAAGATTCGGATTCGTAAAGTTAACGATGTTAAGACTCGCCTCAATGTCCTTCATCATCTCCGCTTTCTCGGTTAAACTCTCCGTGTTCAAATATTCGCTTACCTTCTCCGCGGTTTGCCCGTCGAGCGCGAATTGCTTGGATACAAAGTCGAGATTGCTGAGCAGATTTTCGAGACCAGTCGCTTCTTGCTTGAGGCTGGCATAAATGCCGGTGCGTATTTTGTTGGAGAGAATCGAATGCAAGGACGAATACGTATACACCGAGAAGAGAATAGGCGGGAATAAGCAGGCAATAAGCAAATAAATGACCAGCGTTCGCCGCAGGGTGCCTGTTTTGAACGGATGCGGCATTTGGCGAAAAAAACGAAGCATGTACAATCGATAATGCCCCTTTCGGAGGAAATCGCTTACATTATAGATTTTACCAGTAATAGCGATAGTCTGTAACTATAAAAATAGCGTTTAGCGTTGTCTAGGATTTGTCACGATCATGCTCAAGCGGACAGCCCGGTTAATGATATACTGGTCAGTAGATATTTCTTACATAGAAAGGGGTCGTATTGTTCAATGAATAAATCTATTCGCTCTKCTATTTACGCTCTTGTGCTTGCCGGGTTTGTGCTTGGGGGCTGCTCGAATAACGCGCATGAGGCCCATAATGGGGAAACCGCGCATGAGGAGCAGCATCATACCGCTTCCGGCGATCTTCAAGAGCAGACAGCTTCGCTTGCCGAATTTCCGTCCTTTCTTGTCGAAGCTTCACCTACGATACGAACGGCTTACGCCGTCGCAGCTTCTTTAACCGACACTCTACCCTATATTCCATGTTATTGCGGCTGCGGCGAGAGCGCGGGCCATCGCAGCAATCTTAATTGCTTTATCGCTGAAATAAAGGAAGACGGCACAGTCGTCTGGGATGATCACGGTACGCGCTGCGGCGTATGCATGGAGATTGCGGTGAAGACTGCTGCAATGAAAGAAAGCGGCATCGAGCTGGAGCGGATTCGCCAAATCATTGACGACACGTATAAGGAAGGTTACGCGAAACCGACATTGACCGAGCTTCCTCCATCCGCTTAATAGAAAATAAGGGCTGAACCAAAGTCATCGTGAATGACAATGGTTCAGCCCTTTTCCACACGTCCTATTTTACCCCTTCACCGGCGATAGTGTCGCTGCCAGCTCCTTCAAATCTTTACCTTTTAGCGCTCCCTCTACCAGCTCAGCTAACCGGTCCGGCGAGCAGGCGAAACTTGGGATGCCCATGCCCGATAATCGCTTAGCCAGATCTGCATCATACGACGGCGCTCCGCTATCGGATAAGGCGAGCAAGCATAGTACGCTTACCCCCGATTGCTTCATATGCTCCATTCTGCGAATCAGCGCCGATTGGTTGCCGCCCTCATACAGATCGGAGATGAGGATGAAAAGCGTTTTCTTCGGATCGGTAATAAACTGCTCGCAATAAACGACCGACTTATGAATATCCGTACCTCCGCCATGCTGTATGCCGAATAGCATATCGACGGGATCAGTTGCGCATTGCTCGCTTAGGTCGACGATTTCGGTGTCGAAGGCGACTACCCGAGTATCAAGCGACGGCAGACTGGCGAAGATCGAGCCGATGATTGATGCATAGATGACCGATTCCGACATCGAACCGCTTTGGTCAATATCGAGTATGACCGTCCACTCCCTGCTTCGTTTCGCCCGATCGAAGAAATAGAAACGCTCGGGTATGAGCAGCCCGCTGTTCGTATCGTAATGCCGAAGGTTGCGGCTAATCGTTCGCTTCCAATCGAGCCCCGAGAAGGAAGGCAGCGGGGAATGCTTGCGTTTGTTGAGCGCGCCGGTGACCGCGCGCGTAATCTGATCGCGCAGCCGCTTCATAATATCGTCGACGACTTCCTTCACGAGCAGTCGCGCCGTTTCCTTCGTCTGCTCCGGAATGCGTCCGCGCAGCGACATGAGCATAGCGACCATGCGAACGTCCGGCTTAATCTGTCTGAGCGTCTCCGGCTCGAACAGCAGCTGCTTCAGCCCTTTCCGTTCAATGGCATCCCCTTGGATGACGGATACAATATCCGAGGGGAAAAACGAACGCACATCGCCAAGCCACTTGGTCAGCTTGGGAGCGGACGACCCTAAACCAGCAGATCGGCGGCCTGAAGCGGCTGTGTTCTCCTCTCCTCCCGATGACCCGTCATAGATGGCGGCTAAAGCTTCATCCATCGCGATGCCTTCATCATCAAGCAGCGTACCTCCGCCTGCCATGTCTGCAAGCTTCTGCTCCGCGGCTTGGCCGAGCACGAGCCTCCATCTTCTCAACATCTCTAACCGTTGTTGTTCGTCCATATTAGAAGTCTCCAAAGTCGAACTCATCGAGTTCGGATAATGTTTGCTGCTCTTGCTCGTTCAGCGGCTGCGACAAGGCATCTCCGCCCTCTAAAGCTCCGACTCCCCACAACTCGCCAAGCAGCTCGGCTACCATGCTTCTGTCTCTCGCTTCGAAGCCGCTGAATGCCCGGCGCAGATAGACGAGCGATCGACGGAATTGGGTCTCATCAAGGGAATGGATATACAGATCAAGCTGTTCCCACAACTGTCTTCTCGACAGCAGAACGTAGCGGTTGCGAAGCGACATGCCTTCGAACCAGCCTGCGCCCATGTCGGCGTCCGTACCTGGCGATAATCGACGAGACACTTCGGACGCCAACCGATCGGCGTCGATCAGATTGCGCTCCAGCAGCAAGGCGAAAGCTAGACCGGACAGCTTCGCATTGCGATCGTCCCGGTAGGCGAGCAGCTCCAGCTGCTTCAGCCAACGCTCGTCATCCACATCGTCGTAATGCTGCTGCGAAATCGCATGCATATCGATCATCGCAGCCGCTATAGCTGTGGCAGCTTCGTCATTGCAGGCTGCACTGTCCACGAGCAGTAATGTTCCTCTCAGGAACATTTGCTGCAGCAGTGGAATGAGCACGCTTGTATCTGCTTTTCGCACATCGCCGAACTGTATGAGCGCGGACAGTTCCCTTAGTGCGCCGGCAACCTGATCAATAGCGCCTGCATCGACCGCAAGCTGCTGCAGCATGTGCCTGGCATCCTCCATTGACGTAGGGAGACCGCATTCCCAGGCTTGCTTCACAAGCCCCGCGGCCGTCCGCAGGTCGGGACTTTGCTCTAGCGCTTCCTTGATGGCGAATGCGGCTGCGAGTTCTACCGTCTCGCCTTTCAGTGTAGCCTCAACGATCTGAATTTCCGCTTCCGGCGACCATTGCAGCACCCAGTGCTCAGCCCAAGTCGCGCCATCCTGACGAATGGACTTCTTGCGGACGAAGCTGATCCCAAGCAGTGCCAGCCGCTGAAGGAAGAAGGAGCGGCGCAGATCGATGAAGGCCGCTTCTTCCGACTTGACTCGCCGATTCTCCCGCAGATCAAGCTCCAAATCGGCAGCTACGGCGCTTTTGTATTTCTCCAGCTTCAGCAGCTTCAGATTGCGATTCAAATCGTCTTGAATCGGCGTCTGGCTGACTCCTTCGGGCAAAGCGCCGATGACCGTCCCGATATCCGTTTTCACAAGAGCTTCCGATACAACCGACAGCTCCCCATGCCCCAGACACACGATCGCTGCATCGCGCAAATCACGCCATACCGGCAGTCGTCCGCCTCGCAGCGATGTCAGCGCCTCAGCAAGCCTTACCGCCTCAATGACAGAAGCAGCAGAACGATATGTGCCGTTCTCACGCATATAACCGGCAACCTTGGATAAATAAAGAGGCGCCAGCTTATTGGGATCATCGGCCTCCAGGCATTGCCACGCGAGGTCGAAGTAAGCAGGCGCATGATTGCCGGCGCCATAACCGGAATGATTCGACAGCTTATAGTTCGAATACGGCATGAGCGTTAGCTTCGTATCCCTTCTCGGGAGAGCTGCTGCTTCATCGTCCGACATTGGCGGCCAATCTGACGTTAACGCCGATATGTGGTAAGCGCCAGCTATAACGACGATTCGATCAGCCGGAACGCCGCTTGCGAGCGCCTCTGCAATTCTGCCCCGCATATAAGCTTCGCGTATATCGTTCGAAGCCGCTTCGAGCGGCAGGCTGCTTCGCTCCTCTTCCTCATTGAGTCTTCTCATCTGCTCGGAGAAGGCAGCAATTGAGGTTCTATACGTGTCGGAAGCGGCCGAATGCTCAAAGTATCGTTCCCAATACGAATCGTAATCCAACTCACCGGCAAGCTCGGCTACCTTCTCATAACGTTCGTTAACGTTGCTCCAATGCTGCTTCGCTTCCTTCCTATTTCCCTCATCCATAGCATCGCGCTTACCGAGATTCATACTTATCGCTGCGGAAGAAGGCAAATCGATGAAACGCGCTTCTGCACCGTTGCTTGCCGCCCAGCGAAACGCTTCATATTCCGGCGAATAACGCGCTAACGGGAAGATGAGCGTTCGGATCGGCAATTGATCGGTATACGCTAAGATGGCAACCGGCGGAATAACGCCGCTTCTCGTTAGATGGCCAATAAGCGGGGTTGCGTCTTCCGGCCCTTCGACGAGCACGAGCTTAGGCTTGATTTCATTCAGATAATGCCGCAGGTGAATCGCGCCTGCGGGAGACAAATGGCGGATCCCGAACAAATGTACGCCAGCGGTTTCCTTAACCATACCTACGGCTTTCATCGCGCTCACGAGCTAAGCTCACGGCAAGCGTTATACAGGCCGCGCCATGTAGGTCCGCGTTTCTTCATCACGTTCTCCAGATATTCCTTCCACACGGCGTCGTCTTTGCCGTCATCCTTGACGACTGCGCCGAGCAGACCCGCGGCCAAGTCTTCATCAGATACGCTTCCGCCGCCGAAGCTGGAAGCGAGCGCCATGCTGTTCACGAGCAGGGAGATCGCCTCGGCGGTTGAGATCGCGCCGCTTGGCTGCTTAATCTTCTCCTTGCCGTCGATCGTCATGCCTGCGCGCAGCTCGCGGAAGATCGTAACAACCTTATGCACCGCCGCTTCTGTTGGCAATGCATCGCCAAGCCGGTAATTGGCCGCAATCTCGCTAACCCGCTTGCGAACGATATCGATCTCCGTGTCCATATCGGCTGGAGCAGGAAGAACAATAATATTGAACCTGCGCTTAAGCGCGGCAGACATATCGTTAACGCCTCGGTCACGCGTATTCGCCGTTGCGATGATCGAGAATCCGCGCGACGCAGGAACTTCGCTGCCAAGCTCGGGGACGGTAATCGTCTTCTCCGATAAGATGGAAATAAGCGCGTCCTGCACTTCCGAGGCGCAGCGGGAAATTTCTTCGAAGCGGGCGATACCGCCAGTCTCCATCGCCCGGTAGATCGGGCTCTTCACGATAGCCTCATTCGAAGGCCCGTTAGCAAGCAGCATCGCGTAGTTCCAAGAATATCGGATTTGCTCCTCACTCGTTCCCGCCGTACCTTGAATAACCTTCGACGAATCGCCGTGTATGGCGGCCGTCAAGTTTTCCGACAACCAGGATTTAGCCGTTCCCGGCTCGCCAATAAGAAGCAGCGCCCGATCCGTCAACAGTGTCGCTATCGCAATCTCGACGAGGCGCTGGTTGCCGATATACTTCGGCGTGATCGGCGTGCCGCCAGCTTCGCCCCCAATAATAAAGGTTAAGACGGCGCGCGGCGATAATTGCCACCCTTCGGGGCGCTCGCCCTTATCCGATGCTCGCAACGCTTCAAGCTCATGCGCGTATAGCTTTTCTGCCGGCAGTCTTAACGTACTATGCTTTTGATCCATGATAGTAATCCCGCTCCTTTGGTTGATTCCTCTTCCTTCTTAGCAGCAACAAGGTCAGCCAGCTCCAGCAGCTTATTGCGTGTTTCTTCGTAGTAGAAGCGATCCGCAGTCAATCGCAGTCGTTCCGCATATCGGCTTGGGATCGATGCACACAAGAAGCTAATCTCTTCTTCTAAATAATAGATTTGCTTCGGCTTTGCTTTCTCAATCGTACTCAAGATCAGCTCCGGCGCCTGCTCACTGCCGAGACGGACAAGCGCAAGCAAGATGGCGGTTGTGCGATAAGTTGCGATATTAGGATTGACTTTCGCCTTATACAGCAAATAATCAACGACTTCCTGTTCCGGTTTTACTGCAAGTCTTGCGACAAGATCTTCTTCGTTCATTTTCACTAAACGGTGTACCTAACGGCTATCCCACGAAACTAAAGGCTCAGACTCATCTTTCTCTCTCAGATTTCGGAATTCATATAGCGGACCCGGTACCCATTCGTAGAACACTTGCAGCAGCTGCTTTGCGGCTGCTCCTTTGCGATCATCCAAATACGGCTTATAGGCTTCATACACATCCGCAGGCTGTTCAAGTCTGACCGCGGCTTTGAACGAGTAGCCAAGCAGGTTCGGCCGCTTATGTCTAAGCTCATGAAGGAACAAGAGAGCCTTAGGATGCTTCGATTCCAGCAGCGCCTCGGCTGCCTCGCTCTGAATTCTCGAGGTTTCCATGATATCAATCGCATCATCATGAAGCAGCCGCATGAGAAAATCGCGTTCAGCGGCATGTTGCCCCGGCGATCTCAACCCGCCAAGTACGGCCAGCATTCGCTCTAGCCAGCTTGCGTTCTTACGATCAGCCGCCATCGCACCGAGCAGCTCCTCGCCGAACGCAAGCACACGCTCCTTCAGCTTAGGGTTAACACTTCTGCGGATCGGTTCTGCCGCAATGGAGGTATCTTTTTTCATGATCGCTTCCATTAACCGCTCCAAAGCCTGCTCGCTGTCGCTATTGGATAAAGCAAGCAAAGCCGCGCTTCGAATCTCTTTCTTGCGGTCATATGACAGCTCCAGCAGCTTATCCTCGAAGTCGGCATCGTCAGCAGCGAGTCGGAGTGCTGCAATACGTACAGGCAGCGAGCCGTTATAAGCTGACTTATGGATAAGCTCTTTCGCGGCTGCTTTCTCTTCTTCGGCCGTTAACCGATAAATCGCCGTCAGCTTGCGAGCGTCTCCGCTCCCGCCTTCAAAGTTGAAGCTTGCATGCAGCACAGGCAATATACGTTGACCGATCTTCGGCAGTACTTCCTCTGCCACGTATTCAGCGATTTCCGAATAGGAATCCTCAAGTGCTGTAACGGAGGGAACAAATGTTCTCATGTCCGTAAAAATGCCATCGGCATTCGCTTGTCGAATGACCTCCAGACGACCTGAGCCGGTTTGCGTCAAAGCATCGATGACCGGTTGAAGCTTGCGATACGAAATGTGAGTAGGCGCTGATGCATTAGAATCTGTCAAACCGATCGAACGCAGTTCTCCTGCCGTTTCCGTTGATCCTTGCGTATGCAAGATCGCATGGAGCAGAACCGATAGATCCAGAAGCTTCGTTGCCGCTAGATCAGGCGAAGAACGTATGACTTCGCTTACCGTTTCGCCTACTTTTTTGAATACCGGAGCAGCTTCTCCGAGCCGTTCCAGCTTCGGCAGCATCGCTTGCAGCCGCAAATCGTTAGGCGCCAGGGCTGCGCCTGCTATCAATAAACGCCTCAGGTCCTCATGAAGCTCGCGTAATAAGGGTATGCTCATCGTTAACTCCTTTGCCTGTGAATGAAATGAATTAATATAGCAAACGAATCGTTTCTTTTTCGTTAATTAGCGCTAAAGGCTGCGCATGCAGTCGGCCTGAATCCAGTCGATCCTCGAACATGACGAGAACGGCGCAGTCCGTCAAGCTTCCTTCATGGAGAAAAGGCAGAGAATGCAAAGTGGACTGTCCGATTGCATCGATGTGGCTTAGTGCTATTCGCTTGCCTTGCTCATCCTCCATCGCATAACCTTCATCCGTTTGGCCGATTCTAGCGGCATGCAGCAGCATAACCGGATTTTTATCCGATAGCGGATTTTTCAGTACGTTTTTGATCGTTTTTATAGCATCGGGGTACGATTTGACCGCATGCTTACGTACCGCTTGCCGATCCTCGGCAGACGTCTCGCGAAGCGTCATATCTTCCCATCTTGCCCTGCGATTCCATTCCCCGGGGTATACCGCCAGCTCCTTCGTCTGAACAATGTGGAAGTACGAATCGTCTTCCTTAATGAACTTCGCGGCTCGGAACGGCCGATAGGTTCGAGTCGCTACCAACTGCCCGTCATTCAGCTGAATCCAGTACCCCTCGTCGACATATTCGCCGCGTGAAACATCGGTATAAGAGCGGAAGCTTAGCTGCATGAGCTCCATCTGTTCACGGACTTGCCCGGCTTCTCTCAACTCCGCGAACTGCCACGCATGCCCGATCTTCTCCTCGATCGCGCTATCGRTATTTATTGCAAGCTCGGGATCTCCTATTTTTGCAGTCAAATGATCTCGGCCCCGCTTCAATAGCGCATAAAGCGAAGTTAACTGCTCGGTCGCTTCCAGGTACCCGGAGGAGGCGCTTTTCTCCGATCGAAGACATTCGATCAGCTCGCGGAACGACGCTTGCAGCCCAGGCACAAACGAATTGCCGAGCTGCTTCGCTTGCTCCTCATATTGTCGCAACGCCCTCGCGTCTGCTGCCGCTAAGCCCGTCGTAACTAATTGCTTCAGCAGCTTCTCGGTCAGTTCGATGCCTTCTAGCTGAGCGGCCAGCTTCTTGGCCAGCGCGGACTTATTCACCTTCCGCTTCGAAGGCGCGGCATCTCCCGCTTCAGCAGTTTCTTTCTTTTTCTCCTCGCGTTTCTCTGCTTTCTCCCGCTTCTCGGCAATGTCGCTTGGAATGTCTGCCACATGGAAGGTCTGACCGGCTGCGGCTGCGTACAGCAGACCAAGGATATGCTTGCAAGGAAACTGCCTGCTCGGACAGGAACAGCGAAACACGGGCTGATCGGGAACGATAAAGTCTGCGGAACAGCGATAGGGCTCCTTGCCGCTGCCCTTGCATTCCCCGAACAGAAGCGTATCGTCTTCGGTACGGTTCAACAGCGGGAAACTATTTTTGCGAACGAGGTCCTTGCCATTCTTAATGGAAGCCGCGTTCAGCGCTAAAGAATCGATATAGGCTTCAGTTAATGCGATCATAATTCCCCTCGCTTGTCTAAATTGGATTTCCCTATACTTCCACAAAAGCAACTTCATTTCCTGCCGCAACACAATAACCCGAACGGTCACGACCGTCCGGGTCCTTTCATCTATATGCTTGCTTTATTTGCGAATATGCCATTTTTCGCCTATGAGAACAATTGTTCGTATTACATTTTTTGATCGTATCGTTTCAAGGCGTCAATGTCTTTGAGCAGATGACCGGTTAACAAACAGACCGCCGTTTCATCCTTGTCGATGATGCCATTCGCAATTAGCTGCTTCAATCCGGCTAGCGAAGCGGCCGATGCGGGCTCACAGCCGATTCCAGAACGATCAATGACCGCTTTCGCGTCAAAAATCTGTTCGTCCGTGACCGATACCGTTACTCCGCTCGTGAAGCTTAGTGTTCGAAGCGCCTTGCGCCAGCTTGGCGGATTACCGATATTGAGCGCGCTCGCTTCCGTCTTCGGCTCCGAACAAGCAACGAGAGTGTCCGCTTGCTGTTCAACCATACGGTGGAACGGGCTCGCTCCTTCCGCTTGCACGACTGCTACGCGAGGCACTTTCTTGATGAAGCCGAGTGTCTTCAGCTCCTCCAGCCCTTTGCCTAAGGCAGACGTATTGCTTAGCGCCCCGCCAGGCAGTACGATCCAATCTGGCAGTTCCCAGTTCAAATATTGGGCAATTTCGAACACGATGCTTTTTTGTCCTTCGATTCGGAACGGGTTCACTGAATTGCATACATACATCCCAAGCTCTTCGGCATGCTGCTCCAAATAAGCGAGTCCATCGTCATAGGTGCCCTGAAAGCGAACGAGCTTGCCGCCATACGCAATCGTTTGGCTTATTTTACTCGCGGCAACTCCCGCTTCGGGTAAATAGACATACGATTCGCTCCCAGCAATCGCTGCATACATCGCAAGTGATGCCGACGTATTGCCAGTCGATGAACACGCGAATCGGTCCATGCCGAGCCAGTTGCCATGCGATACCGCAACCGTCATTCCGTTATCCTTGAAAGAGCCGCTCGGATTCTCGCTTAAGGCTTTCAGCCATACGCCTCTAATTCCCGCATATTCCGCTGCCCCCGCTGACCGATACAAGCCGGTATTGCCCTCATATTTGGTGACAATATGCTGGGTTGGCAATTCAGGATGTATAAGCTCCTTGTAACGCCATACGCCACCTGCATATGGAGACATCCGATCCGATAAACGTTCGCGGAATAAAACCTTCAAATAATCGCAGTCTAGCCCCGCTAAATTCTGTTCAATCTGCAATAAGCCACCACAGCTGCATCTTGTCCGAGGTTTATAAAGGTCCCATTCCAACGAGCACTCTGAACAACATAGCTTCATCATAACGCCTCCTCTTGATAGATGAAGAACGGCTTGCAGCTTCTTCTCTTGAGGCTTACAATAAACGATATTGACTCATAAAAATAATACATATTTATTAGCCATTCATAAATCAGATTTATACTTTGAGTGAAGGGGGACGTAAAATTGAATCTTCATGCGCTTAAGCTGTTCCATACCGCTGCTAAGGAAGGAAGCGTCACTCGCGCAGCGGAGCTGCTGCGCATCAGCCAGCCTGCTGTTACCATGCAAATTCGTAATCTTGAGAAAGAGATCGGAATGCCGCTGCTGCTGCCCAAAGGCAGAGGTGTGATGCTTACGGAAGCGGGACAATTCGTCGCCGAACAAGCCAGCCGGCTTTTTGCTTTGGAGAGTGAGATTGACCGCTCTTTAATCGATTTCAAGTCAGGCGTGACCGGCAAGCTTCGTATTGCCGCAACCTACTTGCCTTCCAACTTCCTGCTCCCTCATTGGATTGCTTCCTTCAAGCGGGATCGTCAAGGCGTGCAAGTGCTGCTCCAAACGGCGAATGCGCAAGAAACGATGTTACGGCTATCCCGCTATGAGGCTGATCTCGCCATCATCGGCGGCGGTATCGAGTCCGCACCTGGGATCGTCCGCAGCCTGCTCTTCGAGGATCCGATGTGGTTCGTTGCGCCTAAAGGCCACGCGCTTGCGAATAAACGAGAGTTGACGCTTGCTGAAGTGCTGCGCGAGCCTTTCATTATGCGCGAGGAAGGCAGCCGAACACGCGAGATGCTGCTGGCCTTATGCAAGTCGGCTAATATGGATCCGCCTCGTGCTGCAGTACAATGGAACGGGATGAACGAAGCGGTTCGTGCGGTCAAGGCGGGAGTCGGCCTCCTATTCGCCTCTGCCTCGGAAGTGCGGGAGGATGTGCAGCGCGGCGATGTGGCGCTTGTACACGTAAGCGGCAATCATGCGGTTAACCCTATTGCCATCTATTATCGCGAGGGAGAGAAGTTATCTCAGCAAGCGCAAGCTTTTCTTGCTATTGCCAGTCATCATCATGGTCACCCTTAATAAAAAAAGGCAGCTATGGCGCCGCTTGCGATCATAAGTATGATTGCGCAGGGGCGTATAGCTGCCTGTTGTTTTTATATTATTACCAAGGCACATCTCCGATATTGTGCATGATGCGGTCAATCTCGGCCAGCTCGTCCGCCGTTAGCGGCGCAAACGAAAGCGCCTTGACGTTCTCCTCAATCTGGCTGACACGGCTGACGCCGATTAATGCCGATGTAACGCCGCCTTCACGCAGTATCCAGTTCAAAGCGAGCTGGGACAATGTCTGACCGCGGCCTGCTGCGAGCTGCTCAAGCGCGCGGAACTTCTGCACGCGCTCTGGCGTCAATGCTGCCGGTTTAAGGCTGCTTGTTTCCGGCGACTTCGACTCTTGCTCGATACGGTCGACGTACTTGTTCGTCAACTGGCCTCTGCCAAGCGGACAATACGCAATCGAGCCTACACCCTCCGCTTGCAAAATGTCCTGCAAGCCGTCCTCGATCCAACGGTTAAGCATCGAATAGTTCGGTTGGTGAATAAGGCAAGGCGTACCTAGACGCTTCAATATATCAATCGCTTGCTGCGTCTGCTCCGCGCTGTAGTTGGAAAGACCGACATATAGCGCTTTGCCGGATCTTACCGCATAATCGAGCGCTCCCATCGTTTCTTCAAGCGGCGTCTCCGGATCGGGACGATGCGAATAGAAAATATCAACGTATTCGAGTCCCATACGCTGCAAGCTGCGATCAAGACTGGCCAGCAGATTTTTGCGCGAGCCCCATTCTCCGTATGGACCTTCCCACATGTAATAGCCTGCTTTTGTCGAAATGAGCATTTGGTCGCGGTATGGCACAAGATCCTTCTTATAAATGCTGCCGAACGTCTCTTCGGCCGATCCAGCAGGCGGGCCATAATTGTTCGCAAGGTCGAAGTGCGTGATGCCCAGATCGAATGCGCGCGTTACCATCGCTCTTGAATTTTCGAGCGGCTGGTTGCCGCCAAAGTTCTGCCATAGGCCAAGGGACAAAGCCGGCAGTTTAAGGCCGCTTCTGCCGCTGCGCTTATATTCCATTTCCTTATACCGGTCGCTACTTGCTCTGTATGTCATGATTCCAGCTCCTCTTCTACAGTTCGTTGCGAATAATTGCTATGCAATAATGAAAACGGTGATTTTGTMGACATTTCAAAGTATACTTATAAAGACAAGACATTGGAATGTCGACAAGCAAGATCTATATGGCATAATGCAAGTTGTCATGCCATTATAATTATCCATAAAACTACGGAGCTGATAACCATTGATCGAACGAATGGATCTGACTTATTTTTATAGCGGCAAGGAATCGTGTGAGCCCGGCTATACGTGGGGACCTGGCGTGAAGGATAGCTATAAGCTCGTATTCGTACATGAAGGCCGCGGCACTTACTCGCTTAACGGGAAGCTTCATCATCTGCACGAGGGCCAAGGCTTTGTCGTTTATCCGGATATGCTTCTTTATATGAAAGCGGATGAAAATGAGCCATGGACACATTCCTGGCTCGCTTTTCACGGAGAATGTGTGGAATCGCTTCTTGATCAAGCGCATCTTACGATAGACACGCCTGTATTCGAGCTGTCCGATTCCAAATGGTTTGATAGTTGGCTTGATCAATTGGATGCCGCCCATGCAATGGAACGCAACGGAAGCCTTATGATCCATAGCCTGCTCTATCTCATTGTAGCGAACTGGCTCGAGGAGCTGCTTGTTCCGATCGGCCAACAGCCTGTGCTTAAGGCGAAGGAGAAGTATGTACGGAAAGCAACCGAGTATATGAAAGCCAATTATTCCAAAAAGCTCAGCATAACCGATCTAGCAAGTCGAATCGGCATTGATCGTATTTACTTGTCCGCTTTATTCAAAGAACTGGATCTGCAATCGCCACAGGCTTATCTCCTCCAGCTTCGGATGGACAAAGCAAGTGAACTGATGGCAAACCCTGAGCTGACTGTGTCAGAGATCGCTCATTCCGTCGGATACCAAGACCCGCTGCTTTTCTCGAAAATGTTCAAAAAGGTAAAAGGCGCATMGCCTTCCCATTATCGTCAGACAATGAATCCGGAAAAGAAACAATTCTTTCGACTTCCTTGAGAACGATGGGGTTTAGTTAACGATATTCGTTGCTTGACAGACATCTAAAGCTGCTCCTATAATGATTGAGTTATCTAATTGAAAATTATTATCACTTCCAATCATAGGAGGGTTTTCGATGACGACCGAATTGGACTTCTCGCTCATCAAATATTTTTTTCATATTTCGCCTGAAGGTGCTGAGCATCCATCCTATTCGTTGCCGGCAGCTTCGTTCTACGATCTTGAGCAAGCGAAGCAAGCGGTTGAATACACGGGCGAGTTCGTGCAAGCGATCGGAACGAAGACTGCTTCCTCGTTCATGGGCATGTCATTCTTCAACCTCGCCATCACGAAGCTCCTTATTGGCGTACTTCATAACCGATCGCTTGATCTTCCTATCGATAACTTAACCTATCAGCTTGAGAAACATGATGATCATGCTCACCTTGGCTATCGAATCAACGAAGTTCGCAGTGTCGAAATTCCGGACGGAGAAGCGCGAACAACTTTTATATACAATGAAATGGCCTCATACATAGAGAACACGGTTACTCCGGGCATTGAAGCGATCGCCGCTGCCGGCAATGTGAAGACGGCTATGATCTGGACGCAGTTCGGAACCCATGCGCTAGAGGTTCGCGATTATGTCGTGGACTATATCAAACACCCGGGACTACTTGAGAGGTTCTTGCATGATTTTAATATTCTAATGGAGCTGCCAGCCGAGCTGTTCAAGCGCAGCCGCAATCCATTCATCCATACCCCGCGTTTCATCGATAATCCTTGGCATCCCGAGAAACCGCTGATGATGAAGTCGGCATGCTGCTTCTACGATTGCAGGGTAGACGGGGATAAATGCTACGCCTGTCCAAGGATGCTCCCTGAAGAGCGTGAAGAGAGGAAAAAAGTCGTTCTCGCAACCGCTGCAGGCGAATAAGAGCATCGAAACACAAAAGGCTGACAAAGGATGCTTTATGCATCCTGTCAGCCTTTTGTGTGCTATTTGTTCAAATTTGCCGCCGATTGGGCCATTCGAATAATTTTCTCAAGTCCATCAATATAGTCTCGAAACCGTTCGATGCCAAGCTTAGTTGCGCTACAACTCGTTTTTGGCTTCTTGCCTTCGAATAATTTCGTCACTTGAATATAGTCGGCTTCTTCCAGCACGCGGATATGGCTGCCAAGATTGCCCTCCGTCAGTTCCAGCTCTTTGCGCAGAAATACGAAATCGCATTCTCCGTGTACGGTAAGCAAACTCATAATGCCTAGACGTGCCTTCGCATGGATTGTATCGTCAATGGCATCAAGAATATTGTCACCCATTCCTCTTCCTCCGTTGCTGCAGCAAATATCCGAATACGATAATGCTTCCCCCGCCAAACACACCTAATACGATGTATTGATAGTCCAGCAGTATTAGCCTGGTTACGATGGCTAGCACGATAAACCATAACCCTAAGTAGACCGGGCCTTTGCCTGCCATAGAGCCCATCGCGATATAGGATAATGCAATCAGTATCGTCCAGAAGAGCGCTGTATAATCCGTGTTAATCATATTCGTCAAAAGCATAAAGCTGCCTGCGGCAAACATTGCAGTAAAGGGCAGCACATACATCCAAGTGCTGAATCCTCCCTCTCCCCCGCTTTGAGTCTTCATCATTCTACTTCCGATTATTCCGGATATCGCACCGCAAATGACTGCCGCAATGCCCCAATACCATATCGGCCATTCTTTCTGATCGAAATGCATGCCTATGAATCCGACCGTCAAGTAAGCCCCCCATACATACATAAATGGAGATGCTTCCCCAAGCTTGCGTTCATTTCTCGCAAGCAGTCCCTTAATATACTCAATATCCTGTAAGGCGCGTTGTTGCTCGCCCTCTAACTTACTCACGCAAACTCCTCCTCAAAAGGAATGATGAATCATGCCTAGTTGTATTAATGCTCCCATTTAAACATCATTAAAGCAAGAACAATAACGACCATGCCGAATCCGCCCATAATGAGAAGATCAGTGCCATAACCGGCAAGCGTGCCGCCTTGCCACACCCCTTGCGCCAATTCGACGAAATGAGTCATCGGCAGCCAGCCGCTTGCTGATTGCATAAATTCTGGAAGCACCTCAACTGGCATGCCTACCCCGGACAAGAACAGCATCGGGAAGAAGATGGCCATCGCGAAGCCGCTGGCCGCACCCGGCGTCTTCGCCAGACCCGACATTGCAAAGCCAAGTCCAAAAAAGCAAATACAACCGAATAGCAAGCAAGCCAGCAATAAGAATAAGCCTGATACAGTGATGTTAATATTCCAGAACAGCTTTGCCACTACGATAATTTCCAGCGCACCGGCTAATACAAGCAATAGACCTTGCACCGCATGCGAAGCAAGCACCGAAGATTTCCTTACCGGACTAACACGGAAACGTCTCAAAATCCCTGCCTCACGAAGTGTAATGATGTTAATATTTAACGTGAATACAGAGACGGAAATGACATTTAATACGCATAAAGCGGGCACGTATGATTCGATATAACGCATACCACCAGGCTCACTCGTCGTATTTCCGAATATCGATCCGAAGATGGCTAGCATAAGTATCGGATAGACTAGCACCCAGAAGACGGTCAACCAGTCACGCAAGTAAAGCTTCATATCGAACTTGACGAGCTTAGCGAAAGCGATCATGACGCAGTCTCCTTTTCAGTTGCAGTTAATTGGTTGAATACATCATTCATTGAAGCATCCTCCAGCTTCAGTTCGCTAATGAGCCAATCACCTTCGGCTGCATAGGCGTACAAATGTTTCAACGTTTGATCGATATCATTAGTCTGAAGCTTGATAAACGGTTCTGTTATTTCCACATGCGTGGTATAAGGCAAAGCTTGCAGCTTTTGAACTTCAGCAAGGCTATTGTTTTTGAATTGAATCGATCTTGTTCCGCCAATTTTGGCGATGAGTTGTCTGGGCGTATCAAGGGCAATGAAACGGCCCTTATCGATAACGGCAATCCGGTCACAGAGATGCTCGGCTTCTTCCATATAGTGCGTCGTTACGACAATTGTTCGTCCCTCGCTTCGCAGACGATGGATCATTTCCCACATTTCTTTCCTCGCATTCGGATCAAGGCCCATGCTTGGCTCATCAAGAAACACGATCTCCGGATCGTTAATGAGCGCGAGCGCCAGCGATACTCGCTGTTTCCAACCGCCTGACAATGATTTTATATACGCGTTCTGCTTATCCTCAAGCTCCAGGAAAGAATTGATTTTCTTAAGATCAATTCTTTTGTCATAGAATGAGGCGAACAGCTCGAATACTTCTTTCACCTTCGCCTTTTGGGGAATGGCCGTCGATTGAAGCAGAACACCAATTCTTTGCTTTACGGCAGAAGCTTCGGTACGAATGTTGCGGCCAAGAACAGTCGCTATTCCGCTATCTGCTTTGCGCAAGCCTTCAATGATCTCGATTAACGTTGTTTTGCCTGCCCCGTTTGGACCGACTATCCCGAAAATTTCACCCTTCTTCACCTGCAGCGACAAGCCGTGTATAGCGACCTTACGGCCATACAACTTGCGTACGTTGTCCAGTTCAATGACATATTGCAATCGTTAGCCCTCCCCAATCTCTTTCGTATAGATCACTCTGTAATTCAGAGTACTTTGTTGAAAGAGAGATGTCAATCCTAATTTTCCAAACTTTTCTTGATTCGGAAATGAGATAAGAGCATACAAAAATGCCAAAATTGCTACATATATTCTTTGGTTGCAAATGATATGCTAGATTCAATGTTTAGAAGAAATGACAAGGTGAGGTGGTTGAGTCAATGTCCTATTTATCCGTAAGTACATGGAGCTTGCATCGCATGCTCGGACCTCTTCGCTGGACAGCATGGGATACCGAGCAAGGCCAGCACATAACCCAAGTGCAAGAACAGCCTCAAGTGCATACGCTGCTAGAACTGCCTGCAGTTGCCGCAGAACGGGGCTATCAGGCGATTGAAGTATGCCATTTTCACTTTCCAGATACGAGTCTCGCTTATTTGCACCAATTAAGAGCCGCGTTCCAGGATGCCGGTTTATCCTTCGATACGCTTCTGCTAGACTACGGCGATCTTACCTCTGAGGAAGATGGTCGTCGCACAGCCGATTTGCAACTGATGCGTGAATGGATCGATATTGCTTCCGAGTGCGGCGCCAAGCAGATTCGAATCGTTGCCGGCGAAGCAGCACCGGATAATGAACAAGCGATTCGTCAGTCCGCGGAGTTATTGAAGACACTTGCAAATTATGGTGCCCCTATTGGAGTACGTGTCGTTACCGAAAATTTCAAAGCGCTTACTTCCACGGCTCATTCAAGCGAGCAGCTATTGAATCTAGCAGGAGAGCAAGTCGGATTTATTACCGACTTCGGCAACTATAAGGGAGCTGCAGTAGCTGCAGAAATTGCGCGAACGACACCTCTGAGCGTGTCGATTCATGCGAAAGCCGATTTTGACGAAGCGGGTATTCCGAATGAACCTCTCTTCGTGCAATATCTTGAAGCTGCGGCAGCACAGAAGTTCGACGGCGCATATGTACTGATTTATGACGGTCCGGGAGATATGTGGGAAGGGCTTGAGCGTGTGAGACGTATTGTCGAGCCTTATATCAATTAATGTAATTAATTAGTTATCTCAATTTATAAAATAAAAAACCGATGCCTATTGCATCGGTTTTTTATTTTATGTCATTAAGTTTACATAATTATAGTTATGTTCTTTTATTAGCAGGAACATGAATTTGCGATGCAATGTTATTCATTGCCGTTTGCAGCTGCTTGTTATCGATATGCGTATAGATTTGCGTCGTTTCAATGCTCGCGTGGCCTAACAGCTCCTGCAATGTTCGAATATCCGTGCCGCTGCGAATCTGCATAGTTGCGAACGAGTGCCGAAGCTTATGACTGGACATTCTCTTAGGCGCTAGCGAAGGCATATCTGCCTTAAGCTGCCTGAACGCATCGTCGGCTACGGTCTGAATCATCCGCACGGACAGCCGTCTGCCGAATTGCGAAACGAACATCGGCTGCTCCTTGCCCTGCTTCGCTTCTACTCTCTCTTCGATCGCTTGCCGCATGACGCCTTGGAGCGATTGCGGCAGCGGGATTACTCGCCATTTGCGTCCTTTGCCGAGTATATGGATCGATCCGTCCGCCTGGAAATCATGTACATTCATGCGATGAACCTCGCCAACTCGCAAGCCGGCATAGGCCATGAGCAGCACGATGCATAGGTTGCGGCCATAATGCTTGCCGCCTAGCTTCTTTATGAAAGCTTCCAGCTCACCTGCCTCAAGGTAAGAAGGAATTTTGTTTTTCTCCTGCTTGGATTTGGCGATTAGCGCTGCAGGATTAGCTTCAAGCTGCTCCAATTCGATGAGCGCTTTGAAGAAAGCCCGCAGAGCAGACAACTTTCTATTTCGTGCTTCGTCTCCCGCTCCATTTTCGCGGCAGGCTGACATGAACCTCATCACATCCATCTTTGTTAGCAGCTTCACTTTAGACGGATAAGCCGAATGAAGGAACTGAGTCGTATCGCTCAAGTAAGCACGCTGCGTCGCTTTCGTCATTCCGTTATTTTTCATCCAAATCGAGAACAAATCCAATTCATCGCTGTAGCTATCAAGCAGCTCATGCTGTGTATGTACCAAGCGTTACTTAACCTCCGTCAAAAATCGTGTTTTCACTCTGAAACAAGCTCTATAACTGCTTATATCATACCGAAAAAATGCCTTACAATGCAAATTGCATGAAATATGTATTTCACGCAATTATTTTCTCTAAAAAAATGAAGGCTTTACGCCTTCGAATAGTCCTATTTAGGTGTTGAAAGAATAGGAACGTAACAGGTTACCGTATGACTCCGTTCTTCATCCGGATTGTAGCGGGCATACCATTTGCGCTCTGTATCGGGTTCATAGGCTTCGGATGATGCGAGCCACAGGTAGATGCGTTCTACTACCCCGGTCATTAATCCGTAAACGCCAGTCGTTAAGCATGCATATAGCCCGCCTTCCAGTCGTGCAACGAGATGTTCATCATGCGGTTTCGATGCGTACTCCTCAGGCAGTGTAATAAATAGTTCGTAGCAGTCGTTGCTGTCGTTCGGAGGAAAGGTGCAGCTCATAAACAGTTCAACCTTGTCCCCAACCTCTACGCCGCTCTGGTTCAGCCAATTAACGGAGTCTTCATTCACCTGAGCGATCCGATTATGACCAACAGCTCGAAAACATATAACCTGAGCTTCTGAGCGCTCAACGATTTCAATACTTTCTAATTGTTGCTTGCGTCTAACAGGCAGGTAGAGCTTCAGTCGCAACCTTTTATCGCCAAAATGCTGAAATTCATCGACTAAACGTTGCTCCCCAAGCTCGAATGTACTTCGCGGCAGCCAGTCCGACAATAAACGATTCCAAGCTTCAACGATTGTTGTATCGGACTTAGCCGTAACGCGGGTTGCAGCATACAATCCGCCCTCCCATTCGATAGGAAATAGATCAGGTGCATCCGCATAAGCCGTTTCCTTCGTTCCGACGGCCATCAGTTGATAGCCAAAACGATGAGGTTTGTCGTTAATATCAACGTTCCAGCCGAATATTCTCAATGGATTGCTGTCAAGCTGGCATTCAGCAAGCCGCATTCGGAATTGCCGCAGTGCATCGGTTTCCAATCCATCCTCCCGATCGGCTGTATACAAGTAACCGATTCMTTTCATGGAGGCGAGTCTAATGACCTTTACGTCAGAAAACCGTTCGGATATTTCGCGCTCCTCCATGTAATTCACAATTTCATGGAGATTCATTTTCTCAAAGCTGAAGATCATTTCCGCTTGCCGATACTGGCCAGGTGTCATTCCCAAGCAGCGCTTAAACGCTTTAATAAAAGCTTGATACGTATCAAAGCCAGTCCGAAATCCAATGTCGTTAGTCGGAAAGTCGGTGTAGCGAAGTAAAATTGCCGCTTCGCTAATTCTTCGTTTGCGAATGTACTCTTTGATGGGATGACCGGTCGTTGCATAGAACATTCGGTACAAATTGGGCAATGACATGGAAGCCGATTTGGCAATTTCCTCAAGCGCAAGTACCTCGAATAATCGTTCTTCGATATAATCAATGGCACGCTGAACCGTATCCGCCGTATTCATCTTATCCCCCTATTCATTCCGCGGTTGAAAAACCCCTGATCCTGTCCGGAAGATTCCGAAACGTGAAAAGGGGTTTTGGCTTTTTAGATCGTTTGGGTGTTCACGCCTGCCGGCAATACATGCTTGACTTGCTCGCGAACATGCTCGCTAGCGAGCATGTCGCCGAAGATGACAATAGAGCCGCTGTCTTCGCGAGTACGTATCAGTCTGCCAATTCCTTGTCTTAAGCGAAGCAGCATGTAGGGCATATCCACCTCGTCGAACGGATTAACCGCATCTTCCCGACGTGCATCGAAGACAGGGTCGTTCGGAGGGAACGGCAAATCCCAGATGATGACTTGCGACAATGAATCACCGGGTATATCGAGTCCTTCCCATAGCGTAACCGCGCATAGGATGCTTTCGGTCTTCTGCTGGAACTGGGCGATGATATGGCTAATCTCAGCCGAGCCTTCGTAAAGGAACGGATACTCGCATTTGTGACTTCCACCATCTTGCACGGATTGTTTGAAGCGCTCAAGCTGCTCCATTGAAGGGAACAAAATTAATGAGCCTCCCTTGGCTTCGCCTAACTGCCTAAGAGTGCGTTCTACTTTGCTGTCGAAATCAATCTCCGTATCCATGCCTTGTATGAATACGTCCATTTGCTCGGCATATTCGTAAGGCGAATCAACGGAAAACGATAACGGATCTTCAATGCCTAAGATTTGCGTCATATAGTCGAAAGAACCATCTACGGACAGTGTGGCCGACGAGAAAACGATCGGCATTTGAAGACCGAACACTTGCTCTTGCAGCACTTCCTTCACCCACTTCGGCATAATGACGAGCGATATGCCTTCCTTATCTGTCGTAACCCAGCTAATCGGCTGTTCCTGCCGCTTGTACAGCGACAAAGCGAATTGGAGCATCTCGATATGCTCCTCAACGATCTTCAATTGATATTCGTCGATCGTAAATAGGCCGCTTTCAAAAACGAGCTCTTCTTCGATCTCGGACATCATATCTTGGAACCGGTTCACCTGTTGCAGCAGCTCGGCGTTCCAAATGATCTGCTTGCGATTCGATGCCTGCACACTGCGGCTGTTACGTTCAATCAGGGAAAACAGGTGCTCGCTCTGGGTTAGCGCGTTCTCAATCGCATAGGCTAACGATTCCCGAATATCATCCTGCAGCAATCTTGTAATGATACTTTCGAATACATGATGGTTCAGCTTGTACGTTAACGCCTGCTGTGCAGCCGTTTCAAGCAAATGTCCTTCATCGAATACGACTGAGCTATGCGGTGGAAGCAGCGGCAGCTGACCTTCACGCTTGCGCGCCTCAAAGGTCCATATATGCTCCATATAGAAGTCATGCGAACAGATGATAAGATCGGCCGCCTTGCGATAGTCATCGCGGGACAACGTCTGGCCGCAGCGATGTCTTCGATCGCAAACGAGGCAATCCTGGAACACATCCCAGCCGACCTTGCCCCATTGCGAATCGTTTAACTCCGGATATTCCTTGCGATTGCCGTACGGATGGAACGACTGCATCGTTTCCGGCTTGTAGACGAACGATGGCAGCTTACGGAATATGTCATCATAAAGCTCGGCTTCGCCGTCGAAATCACTTCTCGCATCATCCAGCTTATTCAGGCATAAATATTGATCCTGCGACTTCGCCATTCTAGCATCGATTGTTAAACCGAGATGACGCGAAAGCTTGGCAATATCGCCTTCCGGCTTTAGCAACTGCTCGATGAGCGATTCGTCGGCGCAAGCGATAATCGCCGGCTTTCTCGTATAGCGCGCATAGCTGAGCGCATATAACAAGTAAACGAATGTTTTGCCCGTTCCAACGCCTGCCTCTGCGAAAATCGTTTTTTTATCCGCATACGCTCTCTCCAGCTGAAACGCCATATAAATTTGTTCATCGCGCACTTCGAAGCCGGCTTCGGGCAGCTTCTCGTAKAAAACATCGGCAATCCAGTCGCTTGCCTGCTGAATGTAAGGCTCTTTGGGGTTAAATTCGAAAGGGTAATTATTCACTTCTACTTGTCTCCAATGGCTGCTTGTATAGTTGAACTTTTACTCCATAATGCAGCACGCTACCATCCATCTTAGGATGGAAGTCGCTGCACTTGGACGATAATAATAAAAATGTTATTGCGGATATTGATGCAAGGAGGATATACAATGAACGTTTCGACTAGTAAATCAACTCGCATGATGTTCATTGGTCTGCTTGTGTGCAGCATAACGGATGCGATATTTACGGATGTAGGCTTGCGGCTTCAGCTCATTGAAGAGCTTAACCCGCTAGTCAAACATATTTACGAAACGAATCGGCTCAGCTATTACGGCATCAAGCTGCTGCTGCCCCTCCTTTTACTGTTCCTCTATCCGCGTTTGAAGCCGTATAGATGGATTCACGCTTCAATTTCGGTCACGTTTCTCATCTATTTGGCTGTTAATGTGTATCATGCGCTTTGGCTGTCGATCAGCCTTAGCAAAGGACTGTTCTAACTATACCATATTCGATTTGGACATGTCGGTGTATAATAGCAGATAGCTGCGAGAATGTACAGGTTCTCACAAATAATTGTGCTAGGAGTATATTCCTTTGTCCTCTATTCGAACTAAACTACAATACGCGATTAATCGTTTCACCCCGCTAGGCGTTGCTGCATATATGCTTAAATGGGTATTGCTCGCCGGCATTGTCGGGGTGCTTGCCGGTTCGGCTTCGGCATTATTTCTAAATGGCTTAGAGTATGTCACGGATACGAGACTAAGCCATGGCTGGCTATTGTGGCTGCTGCCGTTCGGCGGTGCTGCGATTAGCTATCTATATATGAAATATGGCGGCAAGTCAGGCAAAGGAAATAATCTTATATTGGAGCAAATTCACAAAGGCGACGGCATCGTTCCCTTGCGTATGGCTCCGTTTGTATTGATAGGAACGTGGACGACGCATCTGTTCGGCGGCTCCGCCGGCAGAGAAGGAACGGCTGTCCAGATGGGCGGCAGCTTGGCGGAGTGGATCGGCAAATGGTTTCGACTGCAAGCGCCGGACCGTAAAATTGTTTTAATCTGCGGAATCGGCGCCGGCTTCGGTTCCATTTTCGGTACGCCTCTATCCGGCACGGTGTTCGGCCTTGAAGTGCTGGCGATCGGATTGCTTAGCTATGAAGCGCTGCTTCCTTGTTTTATTGCTAGCTACACGGGCCATCTTATCACCACGGCATGGGGAGTTACACATGTTCATTATGCAATGGGAGAGGTGCCTGACCTACAGCCAATGGTGCTCTTAAAAGTCGTCATCGCTTCGATTTTATTTGGATTAATGGCATTAACTTTCATCAAACTGACACATGCAATGAAGGCTTGGTTCGGAAAGTTGTTCAAGCATGCGGCTCTCCGCAGCTTCATTGGCGGCTTCATCATCATTGGTTTGGTCTACGTGGCCGGATCGAGAGCATACATCGGTCTTGGCATCCCGCTCATGCAGCAATCGTTCGAGGAAGCTGCATCACCGCTCGCTTTTATATGGAAAACCGTATTTACTGCCATTACGCTTGGCGCGGGCTTCCAAGGCGGCGAGGTTACGCCATTATTCGTAATCGGCTCGACGCTGGGCAGCTCGCTTGCTGCACTGCTGCAGCTGTCCGTCCCTTTTCTCGCTGCTATCGGCTTCGTATCCGTATTCAGCGGAGCAGTCAATACACCTCTTGCCTGCTTCATTATGGGCATTGAACTGTTCGGCGGCGAGGGCGCGATCTACTTGTTCATCGGCTGCATCATCAGCTACCTATGCTCGGGCCGCTCCGGCATTTATTCAGCTCAACAACTTGGCATCGGCAAGCCCAAATGATAATCCGAAAAGTGGCGGTCACAGGAATCAGTTCCCGTAACCGCCACTTTTCTCATGCCATCAACCCTGTTTTAGAAATAAACGATATAAATAATTGCTGCGAGCACGATACGGTAAACCGCGAACGGGACAAGCTTAATCCGATTAATGAGCTTCAAGAAGAAGCGGATCGAGATCAAAGCGAATACGAAAGCCGCAATAAAACCAGCAATAAAGTATGGCAGATAATCGAGCGTGAAATACTCCCAATTCTTAGCAAGCGACAGAAGGCTCGCACCCGCCATGATCGGAACGGCCATAATGAACGTGAAGTCCGCCGCTGCGCGATGGCTTAGTCCGAGTAAGACGCCGCCGGAAATCGTCGAACCGGAACGCGAGAAACCCGGCCATAACGAGACACATTGTATAAGTCCCACGCTGAACGCTTGCTTGTACGTAATTTGATCGACCGTCTCGACCTTCGGACGCTTAGGTCCGAATTTGTCTGCGATAATCATGAATACGGCGCCTATAACCAGTCCTACAAGCACGGTGCGGATGGAGAACAGATGCTCATCAATGTAATCGTCGAATAGTAAACCAAGCACACCTGCAGGAATAAGCCCGGTAATGACATGGCCCAGCTTCAGACGGCGACCGCCCTGCTCTCCCCCGTTCTCATCTCTCTTTCCTCTGCGCAAACCGAGCATCTCAATGAATCGTTCACGGAAAATAATAAGCACAGCCAGGATCGAGCCTAGCTGAATGACAATCTTGAACGTATTCGCCACATACTTTGTTAAAAACGCCTCGGAATGAAGCCACATGTCATCGACGATAACCATATGTCCGGTGGAGGATACAGGAGCAAACTCCGTAAGACCTTCTACAATTCCCAAAATAATCGCCTTGATAATCATTATGAAATCCATGATGCACGCATTCTCCTATCTTCTCATCTCTCTATTATCCGAACCGCTTGCGATAACCGCACTTGCGGCACAGCTCCTCTACAGCCTCACGACGCGAGAAGCCGTCATACAGCTTCGTTGCGCGTTCTCCCTCCACGATGTCTGAGAAATGCCCATCGTGAATGTTGCCCAGATTAATGACCCCTTCGCCGTCAAGACAGCAAGGAATAACCGTTCCGTCGATCAGGACGCCAGCTTGATTGCGGAGCGCGTAACAGAACCCTTTCCCATCGTCCTCAGGCGCATTCAAATCCGGCCAATCGAATTCGGGATCTTGGTTCAAATATATACGTTCAGCAATCTTCACTCCCGTGCCTGGGATGAACTGCTCGTCGATCCTATAATCCAGATCGAACGCCTTCTCAATCATCGCAAGCAGCTCACGATTGCGCATCTTCTGCAGATTGGTTTCATTATCCATGTCGAGATTCCACAGACGGAACGAGATGATAATGTTGCTGCTCGCTACCGCTTCCTTCACGAAACTTAATATTTCTGCGAGATAACCTTCTTTATCGGTTGAGCCGGGATGGCCGTCGAAGCTATGAAGCGAGAAATTCATTTGGCGCAATGCCGGCTTGTTTATAATCTTAGGCTTGGCTTTCTTAATGAGCGTACCGTTCGTCGTAATATTAACCTTGAAGCCCTTCTCATGGCTAATATCGAGCAGCTCCTCGATCTTCGGATGAAGCAGCGGTTCGCCCTTCACATGGAAATAAATATAGTCGGTATGCGGTTTTATTTGATCGAGCGTCTTCTTGAAATCTTCCACTTGCAAGAAACCTTTCGCGCGCTGCGTTGGCGGGCAGAACGTGCATGAAAGATTGCAAATGCTCGTTGTCTCGATATAGAACTTCTTGAACCTCTTCATTAGTAATATGCTCCATTCGTATATAGCAATGGCTGACAGCTTGCGAGTGCTGAAGCCCTATTCTGTGTAGTCTATTGCCATTATACAACGTTTACTAGGAGCGTGACAAAAAAGGATTATTAAAAAGCTGTTATTCGCGGCTTTCATTGCGAAGCGGTTTAATACCGATTGGAATGGCTTCCTCGTCCGTGGCTATGAATGAAGCCTGGAATGCACCCTCGTAACGAAACACCGTCCCGAGCAGCTTGTTGCGTACCTGTACCGTAATTCGATAGCAAGCCTGCTCGTCATCATACCATTCGCATACATCGGCGAAGCCCGTTAGCAGACTCGGGAAAACAAATTGCAGCTTTCCCTCATAAAACCGCTGCTCACCGGAGCAAATGCGCAGTCCGCCGTTAGGTGCGACCGACAGCTCAAGATCGACCGCTAAATGCTGCTTGTTGCCTAGATAGTCAACGATCGCTTGACGGCGCTTGCTGAATACCATTGTCGCATCAAAATGTCTAACGATTCGCGGGAATTCGAACTTGCGGATCCAAGTTACCGTCTCTCTGCCCGAAGGATCGACATATGCGTAGTTCTCTATCGTGAACGGAATGTTGCTCCCGCCATTCGGAAACATAATATGACGGAACGTGCCTAGAAATAACGGCAGCAGCGCCCACTTGGAGTACCAGATTTGTTTCATAACGCCATGTCCGATCGACGCCTTACGATCGCAGCTGCTGAACCCGAACCGCTGCTGGATGCGCGGGTGAAGTTTGCCAAAGTCGGCTCCAAGCGCTTGTTCATATATGGACTTCATGGACTTTCCCCCTTCCCGACTTACGTGTTGCAGGCGGTTTTCTAATACATCTGGCTGCACTTGGAAGGAAGTTTCGAGTCTTGTAGGCTGCGAAGCAGCAAGCAAGCATGGGCAGTGACACGGTAACGGGGTTAAATGGGGATTGCAGCATTTCGGGATAGACGATACAGATCGGAACCGTTAACAGAAGCAATAATGCAGCTTGTAGTATGGAAGACCATGCGGAACGATGACCGATCGCAGCGGCTAGACCAAGGAATAGCTCGAGTACTCCGAGCACGCGGATCATCGGCACTTCGTAGCCTCCGAACATGCCCGTATGCTGCATAATATCGAACTCTCCGCTTGTCTCTGTATAGAATAGCTTAGGAACAAGACCCATATAAAACCAAAGCGATACTAATGTAATGACACTTGTATAATGGACAAGAGCTCTTCCCGCGGTGACGGACGGCGGAATACGATGCTCCAGCCATATCCGCAGACGATCGAAGCTCCAAGCCGTCGCGAAGCCGAACAGCGGTCTAAACACGGCGGTATCGAATAGCTTACCTAGGAGGCCGAAGCGGGTTTGATAGTCGTATAGAGTGATGAACTTTACGATTCCATCCCCTTCAGGTTTGTAGCTCCAATATCCCCCGCCTTGGCTGATCAGAGACATAGCTTGTTCCGAGCGGAAGGAAAGCGTCGATAGACGAGTTTCTTTCCCGTCTTTCCCTGCTTTCTCTTTGCTCGTCGTTATTCCCGTCCCTTCAATCTGCAGACCAAAGCCAATTCGCGTACGATATTGAAAATGTTGTTCAGCCTCTTCTTGTTCACGGGGCAAATAGTTAATCTCAGTGAATCGCAAATCCCATTGCTGGTGCAGCTCGGGCTGCTGTGTATGAACCCACAGTTCTTCCAACGGCGCTTCAATATTCAGCTCTACGTAGATCGGCTTCCGCTTCACAACGTTCACTCCTTGTCATTGTTTATAAGTGGTTCATCGATAAACCGCTCGCGCAAGGCTGCATTCGGCAGCAGACAGCTTTCCGATCTGCCAAACCAACGATAGCGATTGCTGGCGATGAAGCTATACACGACATTTCGAATTGGCGCAGGTACGATAATGAACGGATAGAGCAACGGCCACAGGCCGTTCAACTGGCCAAGTACTCTCAAGGCGGCTCCCGACTTCGTATAATAACGTCCGCCGCGGATGAATACGAACGTATCCAGGTCGTGGAGCGGAAGACCGCCCTCAGCAAGCAGCTGCTGTCCGATCTGCGATTGAAGCGAGGCGAATTGGAACTTAGCCTCCTTGTCGCGCTTGATGACGAACTTCGTGATGGCGTTGCATAGGTGACAATGCCCATCAACGAGCATGATCATTGGTTGTTTCAGTTTATTGTCGCTCATCGTGTTCAACCCTCTCTGCTTGCTTCTATCTTAATGCTGACCCTGCATCACAGGGCAGACCTAACTTTTGTAGTACGATCGACAAAGGGGTACTACGATTTGTAGTACCCCTTAGTTTTTATTGCCGTCTGATTCATCCATTAGACCACGTTTCTTCACTTTCTCGATCGCTTCCTTGCTGCTTTTGACACCAAACTTTTTGAGCATTTTGTTAACCTGATTTTTGAGCGTGCTTTCCGCTTTATACAGCTTCTGCTCGATTTGGCTCTGCGTATGCCCGGTTTCAATAAGCTCGAACACTTCTCGCTCGGCCGGAGTTAAGTCTTTAAGCTGCTCTTCTCGTTTGAGTCTGGCGAACTCCTTAAGCAGCGCCTCCATTGGGGCTGGGTAGAGGTGGGCATTCCGAATCGTCTGCGGCAGCTCCTTGAACTGGGTTTTCTCCAAATATTGAATCGCTCCAGCGGTGAAAGCTTTCGTCATCGATTGTTCATCATTTAATGACGTTAACATAATAATCTTCGCCGACGTCAATCCGTGCAATTCCATCGCGGTCTGAATGCCGTCAAGTCTGCTGCCAGCCAGCTGTATATCCATTAATATAATATCGATCTGCGTCGTCTGCGCTCCTCGTACCGCGTCATCGGCATTCGTGGCTGCACCAACAACGAGAATATCCTCTTCTCGGTTCAGATAGGAAGTGATTGCTTTAATCCAATCCGGATCGTCTTCAACGACGTACACCTTGATATGATTCATCTTAGCACCCTCCTGGCGCGCGCGTTCTGCTTAGCCTGACTCTTAACCCATTCGGACTACTTTATGGCGGGGAAAATAAAACGATACGGCAAGTCCGCCTCTCTCCCCGTTCGCAAGCTTCACGCTGCCGCCGCTTTTCGCCATCACATTGTAGACATACGATAAGCCAAGACCGAAGTTTTTGCCTGATTTGCCGCTGCTGTAGAACGGATCGAATACTCGGTTCAGTTGCTCCGGCGGGATACCTTTCCCGCTATCTTGAATCGTAAGCACGACTGCGCGTTTGACAGCTTCTATCTTAATGTTTATATTTCCTTTACCATCCGCAGCCATTGCTTCACATGCATTCGTTAACACGTTGCTGATCGCTTCAGCCAAGTGGAACGGATCGCATACAACGACCGGCTTAACCTCATAACTGCTTGCAACTTCCACATCATATTTTTGGAAAAGACCGCTGTGATGTACGATACATTGCTCCATCAGCTTATCGAGCCGGGTCGATTGCTCCTGAAGCTCGATCGTCCTCATTTGATTGTGAATGCGCGATACGATGCCCAGCATATGCTCGGTCGCATTTTCGATAATTAGCATATGCTGCTGTGATTGCTCGCTGACTACGCTATCGCCGGTGTAGATGCTTTTCAAATTTTCGGTGCTTATGGCGATTTTGCCAATCTCGTTCTTAATGGAATGATTAAGCAACGCCGTACCTGAGCTGACCGCCTGCATCGTGCTTTGAAGCGGGTCTTGCTCGAACTTAAGCCTTACGCCAAGCACTCCGTACAGAAACGTACATAGCAGCGCCAGTGCGAAGGAATAGATCATAAATACTGAAATGTATTGAAAGAAATCAAAAGATGGATAGATCACTTTAGCAACGTAGATAAAGATAAGAACGCCTAGCAAGGGCGGCACGATGATCAACATCGAGATGAAGCGATTTCGTTTCATGCGAGCATCTGTTTCTTGCCAGAACGACGTAATCAGCAGGTAACAGGTCATTAAATAATAAGGTGCGCTGCATAGGAGCAGTACGATATAAAAGAAACTGCGATTCGGCATGGTATATTCCAGAATAGCCATAATAACTGAAGGAATAAGCAACAGCAGCTTCGCCTTTCTATTGCCTCTCCCCGTACGAAGCTTGTCCGCATACAATAAGCTGAATATAAGAACGCCGTACGGTGTTATCGTATAGTTTAATAGCTGAACAAGTCTAGCTTCATGTAGAGCATTGTGACTGACTAGCCAATCTGTAGTACCGCCAATTGCAGCGAAAAACAGGAAAAACGATGCCCAGCGGCTTGATTCGCTGCTTCGATTGTTTATCCATACAATAATGGCAGCCAGCAGCAGCGCGGCAAAATAAAATAACATGACGTTGTACCGTCCTTATTTTTCGAAGAATAACTTTATCCTACCACAGATTGGAAGCGCTGAGAACGATAAAGCCCAGCCGCTTAGTGAAAGGGCTGGGCTTGCTAGGCTCGTATAATTAATTTAAAAGTCGGATTTAGGCTTGCGCGGCTGCGGCTTCGCTTTGTTCTGTACCGCTGGCAGATGTCTCATGCTGCGAAGCATCGGCCCTTTGCAGATCGGGCATGCTTGCTCAGTCGCAGACGCGAACTCATCTCTTACCCATGCTTTGCAGTCACTGTTTTTGCATTTCCATATTTTCGTCGGTTTAAGCTTCGGTTTTGCTTCATCGCTAGTAGTCACGCTTGTGTAATCCCCTTTTTCATTTCAATGCTCTCTATACGGTTATATATACGGGTTGAATGCATACCGGCTTGGATACCGATACGTTATTTCCTGTGAACGTAAGCTCCCCGCTAGGTTGATCTACGGCGAACGTCGCAATATTGTTCGTGTCGCGATTCGCTGCGAGCAAGTAACGTCCACTTGGTGTTAATGCAAAATGACGCGGATGTCCGCCTTGAACGGAAATATGCTGAATCGTCGTCAGCTTGCCCGATTGCTCGTCTACCGCATAAACAACGATACTGTCATGACCACGGTTGGAGCCATACACATATTTACCGTCATTGCTAATTGTGATTTCGGCACAGGAATTGTCGCCTTCGAAGCCTTCAGGCAGTGTCGATACCGTCTGAATCGTCGATAACTGACCTGATTGAGCATCATAGGCAAATGCGGTTACGGTTGAATCTACCTCATTAATGACATACGCATAGCTGCCGTTCGGATGGAACGTCAGATGACGAGGTCCTGCTCCAGGATGAAGTGCTACTTCCGCTACAACAATCAGTTTACCAGCTTCCTTGTCTACCTTGTAAGTGACAATTTTGTCCAAGCCTAAATCTTGAATGAGCAAATAACGTCCGTCCGGGCTATAGAACGAGGAATGCGGATGCGGTCGGTCTTGCCGCTCTGGATGAACACTGCTGCCTGTATGCTGTGCTACGTCCAGTTTCTCTCCGATAAGCCCATCTTCTGTTAGAGCATGTAAACCAATCATTCCTCCATGATAGCTCGTAACTGTGGCAAATCTTTTTGAAGCATCCAATTGAATATGGCATGTCGTTGAATCGACCGTTATAGCACGGTTAAGCAATGTTAGCTTGCCTGCAGCTCCGTCGATGGCGAATGCTGCCGCTTCCCCAACCTTACGRCCATCCTCCATCGTTGTCTCCGAAATGGCGTACAATCGATTGTGTTCTGCATCCACTTGAACAAATGTTGGATTTTTTAATCCCGCATATTCGTTTAATAGCGTTAATTGTCCGGTTTCTTCATCAAAAGCATACACGTAGACTCCGCTTTCTTCGGCCTCCGAATAGGATCCGGCGAAGACAAGCAAGCGCTGTTGCTCTGCACTCACGTATTATTCCCCCCAAACCATTTAACAAGCACGTTCCCTATTATAAGTTGAATATCGCAGCAAAACAAATCTTGACGGCGATCAATTTATGATTATTGATCGCTGCTTCTGTCTTCCGCCCTCTTCGCTAATACCCATAATCGTCCCGACCATTCGATTGTATCGCCGACTTGTATGCCCGAGGCGAGCTTCTGCAATGCTACTTTGCTTATCCTTCCATCACAATTAATTTCTGCGCAGTCAAAAAACAGACGGCTCACTATCGCCGTCCGCTTTATTTGACATTTGCTGTTGTTCTGGTCTGATTCAGTAGGATCGATTCTGTCCATTACGAGCGTTTAGCGTCTGGCGCGCATACACCATCCGTACATAATACATCATCATCCCCATCAACTTGAACGAGCGTCGGATGTTTTTCCTCCCAAGCTTTGATCAAAGTACTAAGGAAGGTTTCAGGAGATTGCGCTCCGGATACTGCATACTTACGGTCAAATACGTAGAACGGAACGCCTCGTATGCCTAGCGTACTGCCTTCGTCTTCTTCACCGCGCACGGCGTCCGCATAGTCGTTAGACGCAAGTATTTGAGCCGCAACTGCTGCATCAAGCCCCACTTCTCCCGCAAGCTGAGCCAGTGTCTCATGGTTGCCGACGTTGTCATTGTCTGTGAAATGCGCTTTGAATAGTCGCTCCGAAAGCTCCTTGTCTTTGCCCTGTGAAGCAGCGTAATGCATCAGACGATGCGAGTCGAACGTATTCGTAACGATTTGACCGTTAAAATTGAATGTGAGACCGACTTCTGCTGCTTGTTGCGCGACATTCTCCGTATTCGCTTTCGCTTGTTGAATCGACATGCCGTATTTTTTGGAAAGCATTTCAAGCGTACTAATACCTGAATTCGCATCCGCACCTGGATCAAGCTCGAAGCTGCGGTATACGACTTCGATATTCTCCTTATGCTCGAACTTACTTAATGCCATTTCGAATCTTCTTTTGCCAATATAACAGAACGGACATACATAATCCGACCATATTTCTACTTTCATTGTTTGAAGCACCTCCGAATAATGGTTGTAAAATCACTTAATATCAAAACGAGAGTTACTTTCATTATAACCTATTCATACAAAATTGCGAACCTTGAGAATTGATATTCCAGCTTTGTTTACATAATTATGTTTATGTCGTTATTGTGAGTTGCCGAACATAAAAACAGCGTCTAGAGATTATTAATCTCTAAACGCTGTTCATTTTAAACTGCGAAAATATGGCGGCCAATCTTCAGTGTCTGTTGTCTCGACCAGATCCACTTAGATGTAGCGGTATCCGGGTTAAAGTAGTACAACGCGCCATTAGTCGGGTCGTTGCCGCGAATCGCTTCCAATGCGGCTTTGTATGCCGTCGAATCCGGCTTCATATAATATTGCCCATCATCAACAGCAGTGAAAGCGCCTGGCTGTTCAATTACGCCTTGAACCGTATTCGGGAAGCCCGATGCGGCAACACGGTTCATCACGACAGCTCCGACTGCGATCTGGCCTTTATAAGGCTCTCCGCGCGATTCTGCATAAATGATACGAGCAAGCAGATCAAGCTCCTTCTGATTGACGGATACTTTCTTCAGCGTCTCCCACGTTTGTTTGCCGGCAATGCCATCCACCGCAATGCTGTAGTCCTTCTGGAATTTCATCAATGCATCGTACGTATCATCGCCAAAAAACATCGTAATCGAGCTGTCGAAATAACCTAATGTTTTCAGTCGGTATTGCAAGTCCGGTACGTCAGGACCAGTGCTACCGTACTTTAATGTTGCCGGAGCAGCCGCATTCGCTTGTGTTGTTGGTATCGCTAGAGCGAGCATAATACCGATCAATAATGCCATACTATAGTTAATCAATCGTTTATTCATCGTTATGAATATCCTCCTTATTCACCGAATCGTTTATCGTTCCAATCGTGTAAAACGATCATCGGCCGTTGGTTTTTACGAGTGTAGCATAAGCTCTTGATTAAATGTAACCTCAATCTAGAAATTACATATATTTACTAGTATTCATTTTTCTCATTTATTGATATAATTTCACGTCGTTTATGAGGGCATATCCTTAGAGCCCCAACGGTTTAGGCAAATAGGAACATACAGGCGCATCGTCCGGCTTAGTCGGATGCTGTGCCTTATTTAATTTTGCGTTTCGCGTTGTGACTTGGCGAGGTGATTGCTACAATATAGGAGATTCGAAAGACTACTTATAAAGAAAATCGGACACGAGTTTCGTGTGATAACATAACAATAATTATGTAAACTTTATATCATTAATAATTAAACACGTGAATTGAGGGGTGCAAACGAATGAACATCATTAAGCAAAAAGACCGGTTGGAGCTCGACAAAAAAATTCTCACTATGCCCTGGTTCATCGAAAAATTTATCAACTATAAGCTGCCGGACCTGTCCCCCTCCTCGTTGCTTGAATACATCCGAGACTATGATACTTTCCTGAGATGGTTGATGGCTGAAGGCTTGTCCTCGGCAAGCGATGTCAGGCAAGTAACACTGCTCGAGCTGGAACAGCTTCATATGGACAGCATCGACGGCTATCGGATGTTCCTGTCTACCTATAAGGAAGAGCGTAACAGCAAGACGACGATCTCACGCAAGCTGTCCTCCCTTCGCTCCTTGTTCCATTACTTAAGCCAAATTGCCGAGGACGAGCAGTTCTACCCGTTATTGAAACGGAATGTAATGGCCAAAGTAACGATCAAGCGGACACATAAGCCGAAGGATACAGCCGCCAAGCTAGAAGGAAAGCTGTTGCAAGAAGAAGAAATATCGGAGTTTATGTACTATGTGCAACAGCAATACGAGACGGATATCGCTTCTAATAAGCAAGCGCTGTACTCCTATGAGCTGAACAAAACAAGAGATGCGTGCATAATCAGCTTCATCCTGCACTCAGGGCTTCGCGTGTCCGAACTCGTTAATTTGAATGTGGACGATGTGGACGTGAAGAAGAAGCTTGCTCATGTGTACCGCAAAGGACGCAACGACGATAACTTTAAGACGCCGGTCTATTTTCGCCAAGAAGCGGTAGAAGATTTACAAGCGTATTTACAGCTGCGTGAGACGAGATATAAAGCTCCTAAACGTGAGAAGGCTTTGTTTTTGGCGATCGCCAATGGCAAAAACGAAGGTGCGAGGATGACAAAACGTGCGATCCAKGAGATGGTTATTAAATATGCCAAGCGTTTCGGCAAGCCATACTTATCTGTCCATAAATTAAGGCATTCGTTCGCAACGGACTATTATCTCCGTAACGATATTTATAAAACACAAGAGCAATTGGGCCATGCCTCACCGGAAACGACACAAATTTATGCGCATCTCACCGATAAGACGATGGCCCTTGCCATTGATCGAACGAAAGAATAGGAATAAGTGCAGCAGATTAACTAACTCGTCTGCAAAATAACGGATTCCTGCATCGACAGCTGCGTCAACACGAGGTTCGCATACAGCCCGCCCTGCTTCATTAGCGCTTCATGCGAGCCTTGTTCCGCAATACGGCCGTCCTGTACGACGAGAATAATATCTGCGTCTCGTATCGTAGATAACCGATGAGCGATAATGAACGCCGTCCGTCCAGCAAGCAACGTCTGGAGCGCTTCCTGGATATGCTGCTCTGTCTCCGTATCGACGCTGGATGTCGCCTCATCGAGAATGAGGATGCGCGGATCGGACAACAATACCCGTCCGAATGCAAGCAGCTGTCGCTGTCCGACCGACAGCTTCGAGCCTCGTTCCTCCAACTCTGTTGCATAGCCGTCCGAGAGCTGCGCGACGACACGGTCTAATCGTACGCTCTCCCCCGCTTTGCGAAGCTGTTCATCAGTCGCATCCTCGTTACCGTAGCGCATATTTTGCTCCACTGATCCCGCGAAGATGAAAGAATCCTGCAGCACGATCCCCATTTGCTTGCGCAAAGACTCCAGCGTTGCATCCTTCACATCCATACCGTCAATTCGAACGCTGCCGTCAGTTGCGTCATAGAAACGCATGAGCAGATTGACGATCGTACTCTTGCCAGCGCCGGTTGGACCGACGAGGGCCACCCGTTGCCCCGGCTTCACCTTAAAGCTGACGTCATGAAGCACATCAGGCTTACTCTCTTCATAACGGAAGGAGACATGCTCGAACTCCACTCCTCCTGCTATTGGCGGCAGCTCGCGGGCGTCGCTGCTGTTTTTCACCTCGGAGTCGGTGTCCAATACTTCAAATATACGTTCCGCGGATGCCATAGCCGAGAGCAATTGACTGTACACCTTCGACAAGGCGCTGAGCGGGCCCCAGAAACGCCACAAATAGTTGATGAACGCCATAATGAAGCCTAGCGACAAAGCGCCGTCGATGACGCGAATAGCGCCGAACCAAACGACGATACAAGTGCCGATCATCCCGATCATCTCGACAAGCGGATAGACAGTCGATTCAAGCGTAATGGCGCGCATGAACGCTTTCTTATTACGCATGTTGATTTCGTTGAACCTGTCGTTATTTTTATTTTGGCGCGAGAACGCTTGAACGACGCGTGTTCCTTGGATCGTCTCGTTCAGGTTGCCGTTGATTGCGGACATCGTGGAACGCGAACGCGACCAAGAGCCCTCGATCTTCGGCCTGACTTTGGCAACGATTAAATACAATAAAGGCATCATAACGAACGATAGGATGGCAAGCTGCCAATCCATCCAGAACAAGATGATGACAATGCCGAGCAAATGCGTGACTTCCATTACCATCGTTATTAAGCCGCCGTTGATCAACTCGCCGATGGCGTTCGTATCATTCGTTATCCGCGACATAATCTTGCCTGCCGGACGACCGTCGAAGAAACGGAACGACAACGATTGCAGATGATTGAACAGCTGTTGACGCAAATCGAATAAAATCCGTTGGCCGGTGAAGTTAATCCATCTTGTATGCATCCAGCTGAACAGCCAGCTTATGATTCGGATGCCGAGTAATGATGCCCCTAACGCGGTAATGACGGCATAGTTTTTGTCTCCAATGCCTTTATCGATCAAATAAGCGAGTATAATCGGCTCGGATAAGCTTAGCAGCATGTTGAGCAGTACAATGACAACAACTAAGCTCATCAGCTTGCGGTACGGATATAGGTAGCGCAGCATTCGCCGCATATATTTCATATTAAACGGTTTTTCCTCGATATCTTCATCCATATCCCATTCGACTTGACTCATGAAGCACCTCGTTTCTTAAGTAAAATGGTTATTTATGCAGCGCAATCTGCTTCTGACGGTTGAATAGCTGGCTGAAGAAGCCGCCTCGCTCATTCAGTTCCTTATGCGTGCCTTCTTCGGTTATGCGTCCGTTCTCAAGTACGATAATCCGATTCGCATGCTGAATGGAGGACAAGCGCTGGGCAATAATGAATGTCGTCCGCCCTTCCATAACCTCCAGCAGCGCTTCGTGAATCGCCGACTCGGTTGCGGTGTCAACGCTTGCCGTCGCCTCGTCCAGGACAAGGATCGGCGGATCCATGAGGATCGCGCGCGACAGCGCTACACGCTGACGCTGACCGCCGGAGAGACCAACGCCTCGTTCACCGATGCGCGTATTGTAACCGTCCGGCAAACCGACGATAAAGTCATGTATTTGCGACTTTTTGGCTGCATTCTCGATCTGCTCCTGCGTTGCATCCGGGCAGCCGTATGCGATATTATCACGAATTGAAGCAGAGAATAGGAACGTTTCCTGCGGCACAATGCCGATGCTCTTGCGCAAGCCATCGAGGTCGTAGTCTTTGACATCAATGCCGTCTATGAGCACCCGTCCGCTTGCCGCGTCATAAAATCTGGACAACAAGCCGATCAAGCTGCTTTTGCCGGAACCGGTCGAACCTAATACGCCGATAACCTCGCCTCGATCAACCGTGAACGATATGCGGTCCAATATCGGGCTGTCCTTCTCTTGATCTTGGTCGTCGAAATAAAAAGAAACGTTGTCAAACACAACATTGCCGCTCATGCCGTCAGTTGAAGCACCGTTTGCTGGCGATTCGATATCGACCTTCGTGTCTAACACCTCGAACACGCGGGGAGCTGCCTTCATCGCCTGTTGCATAATGTTGATCTGCCAGCCAAGCATGTTGAGCGGCCATATAATTCCCCATGTGTACCATTGGAACGCCATGAACGTTCCGAGCGTCATCTCACCTTTCACGACGAAGATAGCGCCGATCCATATCATGAGCACGAAGGTAAGTCCGCCGTAAAAGCCCATCTGAGGGAAGGCGCGTGCCTCCAGCTTGGCGCGCTCCATGTTCGTCTCGAAGTTCTGTTCGTTGCGCTCGGCGAACTTCCGTTCCTCAACCTTCTCTGTAGCGAACGACTTTACAACTCGTATACCCGAAATATTTTCCTGAAGCGTCGTTGTTAACCGTCCCATCTGCTCCCGTATATTACTCCAAGCTGGACCGACTTTATGATTGAATCTCCACAGTACGAATAAGATCAGCGGAATCGTCACAAGACTTATCAACGTAACCTTCCATTGCATCGACATCATAAAGATGACCGTTCCCAAAAAAGTAAGCATGCCCGTAATGAGATTCATCGCCCCGAAACCGACGAAGTTTTTGACCGAATCGATATCCCCGGTCATTCGGGACATTAATTGCCCCGTCTGAGCACGATCGTAATAGGAGAAAGATAGCCGTTGCAAATGCGCATATAATTCCTTGCGTAGCTGGAACACGACATTTTGCCCGACAAGCTCCTGCGAATAGCCTTGTACGAACATCGCTCCGCTCTTAATCGCCTGTACGCCGATGAGCGAGAGCGTCAACCAGAAAACGACAGACATATCTTTTTTGTCGATCCCCTTATCGAATATTTCCCTGAGGATCCATGGCGCTACTAGATCGATCAGTGTTGCTACCACCATAATGGTTATTGCGGTTACGACCCATTTGGCGCTTGGCCTTACGTAGACCATAATTCTCATAAGCGTTTTCATTTCGATTTTGCCAACCCCTTTCTGAGCAAACCCTTATACTTTCCTATACGTCAAAAAGACCGCAAGCCGTAGATAGGCTCGCGGTCTTCGTATTAACGGCTGACAGCATAGCGATCTCGCTATATGGTCACCGCTTTGCGAAGGCAGGCCGGTCGGCATGTTTGAACCATTGGTTGGGACTGATTCGACAACGCGATGTTACGGCCTTGCTCACCAACAGTCCAATTAAACATACGATGACCCCCTTCTTCTTTAATTACGGTAGTATTGTTTTCTAACCCAACCAAATCTTAACACCTTGGCAAATAGATGCGCAAGAGGCTAAACAAAAAAAATACGCCTTGACAGCCGCCCATCATTCATTGGCAAGCGGCCTCCAGCGCTTCTTCTTTTATGGCTCGTTAGACATTTCCAAATCTTCAGTCGATATGCCTTCTTCTACCGCAAACTCGAAATCCTCTATATCATAGACCTGCACCGGAACGCCTGCTTCGATGAGTCGGTCTTGAAATTCGAATTGATCGGATAAGAGCGGAATATGGAGCTTTATGCCTGTGAGCAACAGCTCGGTTTCGATCGGGTCGAACGTCTCTCCATAATGCGCATTATCTACCCCATGCACAACCGTAAACTGGATCATCTCATTCAGGAGCAACGGCGAGCTCTCGCGCCATGGCACTTGCATCGCCTTCTCTATCTTCTTGCGGTTGAGCGGATCCTCGAAGAAAGCGATGAGATCGTTAATCTTCGCTTTAACGTGACCGTCATCATCCGGATCATCCATGACCGGATCGGCTCCGTCCCGCATCTCATATAATTCGGCAATCGAAGAATAAGGAACGACATAATCTATGGGCCGACTCGGTACGAGCAGATGCCCATACGTTGCTACTAATACTGCTTCTATCACAAAACGCCGCTGCATGCTGGCTCCTCCTCACGTAAGAACGGTTACACATTATTATACAATATTCCATTGCCTGTACAAGAGAGTCAAACGCCAAATTTGCATAAACACGGTTGACCCAAGTAAAATGATCGATAGATAAATAAAGATGACGACTGGTTTCAGGAGGGAACATCATACGATGCAGAAGGAAGAAGCTATCATTATCGGAGCAGGTCCTTGCGGTTTAGCTGCGGCAATAGAGCTGCAGAGAATCGGCTTGAATCCGCTCACCATTGAGAAGCGGAATATCGTTTATTCTATTTCGCAATACCCGACCTATATGCAATTTTTCAGCACCCCTGATCGGCTGGAGATCGGGGACATCCCTTTTACGACGGCTAGTGAAAAGCCATCACGTCTTGAAGCGCTTCATTATTATCGTGTAGCTGCTCAGCGCCATCAAATACGCGTGCAAGCCTATGAAACGATCAAAAGCATTGAACGCGAGGACGATGGCTTCATAGTCAAAGGTGAAAATCGGTTCGGCGAACCGCGTGCTTATTTCGCCCGCTACGTCATTATCGCTACAGGCTATTTCGATAATCCGAACGTTCTCGGAATACCCGGCGAAGAGCTTGATAAAGTGAGCCACTTCTTCCGCGAATCCCATCCCTATGTCGGCATGCAGGTCGCCATTATCGGCGGCAGTAACTCGGCCATCGATGCTGCACTGGAGCTGGAACGTGTTGGAGCTAAAGTAACGGTTATTTATCGCGGTGAATCTTACTCCTCCAGCATCAAGCCATGGGTTAGACCGGGCTTCGAGAAGAAAGTGGCTCAAGGACTCATACAAATGCGATTCAGCTCCACGGTTACAGCCATCGGCAACAATGACATTACGATACAAGGACCGGAAGGCGCCGAGCTCATTCCGAACGATTTTGTCCTTGCGCTTACCGGCTTCCACCCCGACCGCAACTTCTTAACACAAACGGGCGTAACGATGGAAGCTGAAGGTTATCCGACCTTTAATGAAGCGACGATGGAGACGAATATTCCTGGCATTTACCTCGCCGGCGTCGTAGCTTCCAGGCACGAAGCGAATGAAATCTTTATCGAATCAGGCCGTTATCACGGCAACAAAATAGCAGACCATATCATGAGCAAACGGGACTAACCCAGCTCGCATAATACAAATATGGCGGTGCCGGGGAAGTTATCCCAGCATCGCCATTTCTGACTCTCGGTCTATTGCCGTTCTCGTATCAGGAAACGCCGTAATCCCCCCGTTGAGGTTGAGTGGATTTCATCCAGTCAAATGGGCTAAATAACATCAGATCAGCAGTTTGATTGGATTTCCTACAGGCTAATGCGGTCAGTTTGATGGAATTGAGCTGCAAGAGTGAATTAGGCTGTATATTTTCCACTCAAAAGTGATTGACCAACGTTCAACAGTCTGTTTGGCTGGATGATTTCCACTCTAAACAAGGAAAAATACTCGTACGTTACCCACTACTGTATATCGAGCTTCCGCTTTAGATCAGCTACCGTCTCGTCGCTTGGTGACTTGTCACCGTAACGAACAGCTTCATAGACATCGATAAGCGGTGATACATGTTCAGATGCAATAACGGTTTGTTTCTTCTTCTCCATATCGGCAGCCGTTTCACGAGGTGTCAAGCTAGGAATGACCGTATAGCCTGTCTTCATTCCGCCACTCAGCAGTCTCTTGTACAAATAACGAATCCGCTCGGCGTTCGACTTCAGATCCTGCCAGCCAGGCTCCTTGTCCTTCCCTCGAAGGCTCAATCTCCGCAGCGAGCCGTTTAGTTGATCCTTCAGCTTTGTATACGACATTAAGCTTTCGACTTCATCCGAATAGTTCGCGTCATCACCTTGTCGATCCGCGCTTCGCTCCCATATCTTTGAGATGAAGGACTGAACGAGCCGATACAGCTTTTTACCTAAGTAATAGAGCAGGAAACAGACGACTACAATGACGAGAATCGTTGCAGCGATCTTCAATATCTGCTCCAATAGAACGACCCAATCAGCAGGAGGCTTGGTCTCGGTCTGAGGCAATGCCGGCGGCGGCGCTTCACTAGGCGGCTCGCTCTGCACCTCGTTCTCCCGAGGTCGATTCATCCATTCCATAATCGAATCGATGATTTGCTTAATGAAGCGCTCGATAGCATGTTGAATTTGCCTGAACATCGTTATTATGGCTATGACCACGAGCAGCAAAACGATCCAAAGCCGATTTTGACGCTTGAAATCAAGCGTTGTCTTCGATTTGCCCGTGTCGGCTGTCTCCGCGCCAATATGTCTCTCATTCGCAATAAAGAAAAACAAAATTACGGCCGCAATTCCGCAGCAAATGAGCACGACATTATAGGAGGATAGCTCTTTTAACAAAAAAAGCTTGAGCGGCTGAACAGCTATATATACGCATACGGCTGTTAACAGCTGCGAGTTTGGAAAAGAATTGTACCATCCACGTATCGTCGATGCCATGCCTCGATAGGCAAAAACAGCACCAATGAGGCTGCAGATCACGACAGGTACTGGGCTTAATGCTTGTTCAACAAGCAAGAAAGTTAACACCGTTAAAAATAAACCTAAGCCTGCTGAAAGCAGCAGACGATATATTCTTCGCTTGATCGGCTTTGCCCCTATTATGGCGGAGCCAGCCCAATAACCGATACCTAACGAAACGCTCCAAGGCCAGACGGCGCTATCGCCAAGCGTGTATACGGCTGCGGTTAAGACGAAAGGCAAGAAAAATAGAAGCTCCACGTAGCCTTGGACGAGGGATGCCATCGAGCCTGAACGCATCATAGACTTCATTAAGCGATCACCTCTTCCGCTTGCCCGCTTGCAGCTTGATTCGACCGTTCTGAGCTGCGCTTATCAGATGGGTCGGTTAAGTGCCACACAGCAACGGCATTTCCGTTGTACCGCAAATGCTCCGCCGCCTGCTCCAGCGACTCATTCCAATATGCGGAGATGACCAGAATATCCATATCGTGCATTCCGCGGGCTGCCTCCGTTTCCAACAAACGATCGAATAGCTCCGTTCGCTCGATCTCCAGCTTGGCCATGTTCTCAAATATAGTCATAAGCTGCTCGTGGCCGCCTCTTGGCTCAATGCGAACGCTGTCACGCTCCCCGAATAACGGCATATTCGTCGCGAAGCCCACTTCGCTTCCCTCTGCGATAACGGCTTCAGCAGCACCGGCCGCCCACTCGATGCCTTGTTCAATGAGCGCATCATTTGATACCGAACGCCACATTCCCTCCGCATCGTCCACGTTCAAATAAATCATTAGCCGGCGGTCGGCGGTAAAGTCATGCTGATGCACCTGCAGCTTCCCCGTCCTCGCCGTCGCTTTCCAATTGACCTGCTTGAAGTTGTCGCCAGGCTGATATTCTCTAACGCCCGCTATAACGAACGGATCGCTGACGATCCAGCGCTTGACCGTTTGCTCGCCCTGCCAGCTATGATAGGGCAGCTCTTGTACAGGTACTTGTGCCGGCTTCGGATAAACGATCAGCTCGCTCGAGAGCGGAATCTGTCGCGATGCGCTCGTAAGCCCAAGCAAATCGCCGCCCGTCAGCGTCACGGTCTGAAGACGATACCAGCCTCTTCTCGCACAAGTGAAGCGATGTTTGCGAGTCACCTTCGTATACGGCCGGAAGGTGAAGAAGCTCTTATGATTCTGGGAGAGCTGCCCGCTGCTAACCGCAAAGTTGTCATCGTGCTGGAATCGCAGGAAAGCGGACAATTGCGATTCTACGCGCAGCCAAGGAACGGGCAGCCACTTGCTGTTGGAGATCTGCTCGACCAGTTCAACCTGCTCGCCGCGATAGCTTGTCTTTTGCTGAAAATGTCTTTCATAGCTAATATGCTTAAGCGCATATCGGCGAAATACACGGCTCTGTATGAATAAAATGATAACAGTGGCGACAATGAACCAAAATAATAGCATCGCCTGCCGCCTACTTCACAGCTAAGCCGGCTTCCGCTGGCACGGGCGTCTGGCGAATAATATCATCTATAATCGCCTCCGCATGGTTATGGCTGCGCTGCAGACCGCGCAAAGCAAGACGATGCGCAAGAACTGGCCTAGCCATCGCCTTAATATCGTCAGGCGTTACGAAATCGCGGCCGCGAAGAATGGCATGAACCTGAGCGGCGCGCAAGAGCGCTTGGCTGCCGCGAGGGCTGACGCCGATCGCGACCTCTTCTCTCGATCTTGTCTGTTCGACAAGTCGAAGCAAATAACCAAGCACGTCATCCGAGATCGTTACAGCCGTATAAGTCTGCTGAGCCTGCACAATAGCGGCTTGCTCTGCAACAGGCTCGAGCGACTGCAACGGATCATTGTCTTTGAACCTTTTTAACAGACGTATTCCCTCTTCAGTTGTCGGATAGCCCATCTTTATTTTGAACAAGAAACGGTCTAGCTGCGCTTCCGGCAGCGGGAACGTACCGTGGTGCTCGACCGGATTTTGCGTCGCAATGACCATGAACGGCCGTTCAAGCCATTTTGTTTCTCCGTCTATGCTAATCTGCCGCTCCTCCATACATTCGAGAAGACTTGATTGTGTGCGCGGAGTCGCGCGGTTAATCTCATCCGCCAACAGCAGATTTGTGAACAATGGTCCGGAACGGAACTCGAATTCGCTTTGCTTCTGGTTATAGAAATGAATGCCGCTTAGATCCGACGGCAATAAGTCCGGCGTGAACTGAATCCGCTTGAATTGCAAAGACAATGACTTCGCTAGCGACTTGGCCAGAAGCGTTTTGCCTGTTCCCGGCACATCCTCAAGCAGCACATGTCCTGATGTGATTAGTCCAATCAGCAGCAGATCGATTACTTCTTCTTTTCCGATAATGACGCGGCCGATGTTGCTTCTAACGGTTTCGGCTAATTGTTTGACAGATTCGAATGACATGTACGCAGCTCCTTCTTATTGGCTAGCCTGATCGGCTAGTTTTTGTTGCAGCTCTTGCAGCTGGCTCCAGCGGATCATCTTGATTCCTTCGGTTTCTAACGTACGCAATATATCTGGATCGCGGAATAATTCCAGCTCCATCCCGCGTTTCTCAGCTTGAAAGTGATAGGCCCGCAGCTCATCAGTCACGACGGATGGATGTATAATGACCTCGCTTACGCCAGGACGCAGCCCTCGCAGCAAGCCGATCATATTCGCTTTAAAGCTTTCATACGTCTCGCCTTCTTGCAATTGGAATGGCAGCCCAAGCAAATAATCAAGCACGACTACGCCCTTCGATGCTGCATAATCGGCAAGCTGCTTCGCTTGCTCCGCCATCTCGGGAGGCGCCACCTGACCATCTTCCTGCAGCAGATAACGTGGCAAGCGGAACGGCAAACCGTATGCAGCGCATACATCGAATACAATTGGCAAAAAGTTGCGTCCGATTGTCAGCCCATAGAGGCTGCCCATATGATTGTCGGCATGTGTCGGCTTAACGCCGAGCTGCAGAGCCATCTCCACTTGTGCGATCAGTTCCGCTCTTACTTGCTCCTCATCGGCTTGTTGCTCGAATGTCTTGCAGTCCGGCGGAAAGTAGCCTTCATTCGTAACGAGCGAAGAGCTGTCGCCATTGCGATTCACAGGACCCCAACGATAAGCATCCCACTCGCTTGTGAACGTAAAGTGGATACCTACATTGAGCTCCGGATGCGAAGCGCTCCATAAAGCCGCTTCACGCGCCCAAGCGCAAGGAAGCATTAACGTTGCCGAGCTGATGGCGCCTTCCTCCAGCAATTGCTGGATGCCGACATTAACGGAATGACAAGAACCGAAGTCATCCCCGTTCACGATTAGAAGCCGATCCTCTTCCTTATATCCGAGGGCTTTCGCCAAGTTCATGTTGCATACCATCCTCTCTGAAAGTATTGAATCTTTATGGCTGAAGCTGATGAAGCAGCTCATTACAATTAAGTTCTACCCACTCGCAGCCATAAGCAGATTGATCGATAATGCCACACAGCACATCGTCCGCATCCAGTCCATCCTTGAACCTTATTGCGAAATGCAGCGCAACGTCGAGCAGCCTAAGTTTAATAATCGCCGGCAGCAGCTCCAGCTCTCGAGCCGACAGCTCTATGATCTCGGAATAACCCGCAAATAGCCGCTTAATCCGATCGAGTACATCCTCCCGCCCCGGTCTGATCATATCGACAGCTGTTACCGCCAGCTCCATCGCCCGTACATCTACGGTGCAGAACTCGAAGTCCAGCACTCCTGATATCCTCTCATTTCGGACTACAGTATTATTGAAAACGAGATCGCCATGGATCCACTGCTTTGGCAGCTTCGCGACGCGTTCGCTTAACGGTTTCAGCTTCTGCCGTTCTGACATGAGAGCGATCATCCTATTACGCCTTGCAATCAGCTCGTCAGACCGATCACTTAACGAAATGAAGCTCTCTTCGTCCATTGCCGCATATGTTTCTTCGAGCAAATAATAGGGACTGTAGATGGGCGGTTTCGAAGGTTGCGCATCCTTTAACGCAACGGTCAATTCACCCGCAGCTCGACCTAGCAAGAACACATGATGGTTCTCCTCAGCATCCGTTCGATCTCCTTCGATGAAACGGAATAACGAAGCGATCGTTTCGTCACCAGCCCTTGTTACGGTCGAACCAAGCTTATTGCGAATGGGCAGCGGCACTTGAAAAGGCAGCGCTTTCGTATTAAGCCACGCCAGCAGCTCATGCTCGAGCGCAACAATGTCGATGTCCTTATGATTATTATAAATCCGCAGAACGAATCGTTCGGTGCCCGCCGTTACCATCCGAGTTGTATTATTCATGCCGCTTTCCTTATGCTCGATGCGCCAATCGTCTTTGAACGAATATTGATCCAAAAATAGCGCAAAATCTATGTTGTCCTTCACTGCCGGTTGTCCTCCTTAAAGCTAAGCAACGATTCTTGTAATGCGTTTAAGCTTCCTGCTGTTCAAGCCGCCGCAGCCGCTTGCCAAGCTGCTCCTGCCAGCTAATCGAGAGCTCTTCTACCGATAAAAGCTCGCGCAAACCTGCCGCATCCTCCTTGTCGATATACATGAGCCGGTTCGCTTCGGCAATCGATTTGGCTGCCGGATGGCGCCCAATGCGATTAAGCTCCAAGCCTGTCTTCAGCATACCTTCCTTAATCACGCGAAAATAAAACCCGGTGTATCCGCTGAGCTGAACGTCCTGCGGGAGCTCCTGCAATTCATGTCGCAAGCCAAGCTTATAGCATGGCTGCCTAGGCTGGCTGACTTGTACGATAACATCGCCAATCTGCACGATATCACCAATACATAAGTCATGCTCCGTCCACTCTGACACCGTTAAGTTCTCCCCGAACGCACCGGCTTCGAATGAACGATTGTATTTATCCGACCAATGCGGCAAATGCCTCTCGAAATAAACACAAATAGCTTTGTCGCGCCCGCCGTGATGAACGGTATCTCCCTGACCGTCCCCCTCCAAACCGGTATACGACAAAGCATGCGCTTGTTCCGATGCTTGCTTCACAATTCCTGATACAACTTCTTTCGTGCCATGAGCCATCGCAACCGGCATGCCGACATTAAGCGATACGACTTTCGGCAACGGCAACGATACAACCGGTTCCACCGACATGATCTGCTTCCTCCCACAAGTTGATTGCTATAGTCCTATTATAATCGGGGAAGGGAGAAGATGGCAAAGATAACATCCTTCAATTCATTTACGGCATTAATAATTAATGTTGTAACCCATGTCGAATATAGGCGGAAACGCGATCGGAACTCGATGTCGAATTCATTAATTTTGTGTAGCTTCATGCGCTTCCCCGGGAAATTTTTATCTTCAACAATCATTATTTCCCCGTTATTGCAGTGGAAACTTTTTCTCCATCCGTAACAGCTCCTTGCGGCTTCGCTTGGCGCGGCTTTGCATACTGACGAGGCGACGTTTCTCATATCTGAAATCCATTATCGTTGCCGCCAGCAGAACAAGCGCTGCTCCGATTGCTCCCCAGCGATGGAGATAACCTGCTGCAAGCGCCGCGGAGACGACAAGCCATATAACCGCAATCCAGCTAACTACCCGGCTMCATCGTCCCAGATGCCATGGCGCGCGTTGCTCCGCCTGCAGCTGATTATTCTGCTGCAGCTTCATCGCGATTGGAATGGCGTAGGAAGTATGTATGCAAATGACGCTGAAGGAAACTAGCAGCATAACATAACCAGTTGATGTAATTAATTGTGCGGCAGCGAGAATGACAACCGCCATACTAGCGCTTAACCAGACCGTGCTAGCGGGTGTTTGATGACGCTCGGATACTTTCGTCCACCATTTGCTTAACGGGAGCGCTTCGTCCCTTGCCAAGCTTAACAGCGCTCTCGAGCAAACCGTCAAAGTCTGCAGTCCGCTCACCCACAACGACAGCAGAACTATCGCACCAATGATCCATGCGCCTCCCCAACCAGCAAGAGCGCTATTGATGAACAAACCTGCACCCGCATTGCCTTCAGCCGTATAGGTCAAAGTCAATGTCATAAAGGCTAGCATCGCGAACCCGACGATATAGGTGTATGCAGTGGACAAATAAATAGCCCAAGGCACTTTCACGCGAGGCTCAATCGTCTCCTCCGCTCCTTGGCTCGCCGCATCCATTCCGATGAACAGCTTCTGCAGCAGCAAGGTACCGCCGATGAACGCGCTGGCGTTCACCGTTCCGCTCAGTTGCGCATTATGGAACTGGAACAATTCAATCKGCGAATAGCTGCCAGGCCAGAACAGCCAAACGAGTCCGCCGACGATTAGCGCGGCAGCAATCATTTGAAGCCACACACCGCCTGCCAATATGTATTTAAGCCCGCGCGTTCCCCAGTGGTTGGCGGCCGCTTGCGCAATCGTAAGTGTCACGACCATAGTCCAAAATGTGAGGAGCGATGGATCATAGTGAAGTCTGGCCGATAGGAAGGCATCCAGCAATCCGGCACAAGCCGCATTAAGCAGCGTTAAAGTTGCAAGCTGTCCTGCGGCATGAAAGGCGCCTGTCCGCCAGCCCCACTTGCGGCCGCCCATGGCCGTAGCCCAATGGTAGACCCCGCCGGCTGTTGGCACCGCTGATGCCAGCTCCGCTAGCGAGGCGCTGACCAATAGCGCCAATAAGGCCAAGATCGGAAAGCCGAAACCGATAACCGATGGTCCGCCTTCCTTTAATGCCGGTCCATACAGGAATGCCGCCCCGCCGACTAATGCCATCACGTTGAATGACAGGCCGAAGATGGACATCCCGCCCAGATGCCTGCGAAGCTGCTGAGCGATGCCGAAACGATGCAATTCATGCTTATCCTGCAGCAATTGGGTCGAAGCCCCGTAGCTGATCATGCTCTGATAACCGGAATTTTTCACGCTTGTTTGCGCTTTGAGCGCACCTGCTAGAATCGCCGCGAATACCGCCGCTGCTAACAGCAACCCAATTAGTGCAACTACCAAAACGAACACCTCCATACTTTAATGTATGAGCGGCAATCCTCGGACATGCTCTATTGGACCACCAATTGAATAGCTACCGCAGAATAGGAAAGAGCCGCATCTATAGGGATGCGGCTGCGGTATGATCTCGTAATCGTTTAATCATTCGGAACCATTTGTCCAAGCGGACCATCTTCATTGATAATGTCCTCGATATCGTACACCGATATCGGAAAATAAGGAAAGCCGAACACATATGGCGTTAATTCATAGATTTGGAAGTAGATGACGAGCGAACGATCGGCGATATAGAAATCTTGATCAGGACGAATCGACTTGAACGGTTCAATCGGAGCGATGTCCCTCTCCTTGATTTGCGCCGCGATAATCTCGTTCAATCGTGACACATAGTCGCTTCCAGGCTTAAACAGTTGAGCGAGTGTATACGTTTCGCCAGTCGATTGCTTGAACGTTAGCGAATCCTGCAACGTCAGACCGTGTGCTCCGCCCGTATAAGCGTAGTTATATAGCGATAAGCTCAGCACGTCTTTCTCGTTCGTCTTCTGTTCATAATAACCGATCATTTCGGCGTTCGGGTCTTGAAGCGAACCTTGGCTGTCGACTAACTTCTGAGCGCTTTTCTTGATTGCGTCATTGATTCGTTTGTCAGCCGCCGAGCTGACGCCTCCGGATATATGCGGCACCGCAAGGTCCGCTTTGTGAAAATGAGCCTTGGCGGTCTGCACCACGACGGGTGATTGGAATGCCATCCTTAAGAACACCTTCCTATTCGGTAAGATGCTCCATTGTATGCAGGTCTAGGCTCATCTCATACCATACGATGCCTCCATGATTGGAAGCCGATCGCCCGTGAAGAGCGAAGCCTTCCTGTTCGTAGAAGCCGATCAGATGCTCTTCGCACATGAGGACGATGGAACGCAGCTCATCGCTGCGGCACTGGCCAATAAGCTTCCGAAGCAGCATGCCTCCTATACCTTGCCTGCGATAATTCGTATCGACTGCTACGGTGAGTACGCAGAAGCTATGACCTGCCGGATCATCGCCATGCGCACCTTTCATCTCATCGCCGCACTCCTCTTGTGAAGTTCGAACTCCGTTCGCGATGCCTACGAGCTTCCCGTCCGCCCAAGCGGACCAGAAATAAGCAGGATATACGCGATTCCGATGCTGAAATCCTTCGAATGTTGCTGCAGCCTCAGGCGTATAGCAGCTCCGCTCCAGCGTAATCGCTGCAGCCATTTCCTCTTCGGCTATGACGCGCAGTTGAATCTCCGTCACAGCAACTGCTTCTCTCTTTCCGTGAGCCTGCGGCCCTTCACATCAAGCACGATCTTGCCGGCATTCAAGCCGATTATCCGGTCCGCGAACCGCTCTGCCCAATCTCCCTGATGAAGAACAGCAATAACGATGACGCCTTGATCGCGACAAAGCGCTTTCAAATCGGAAAGAACTTGATCGGCCGTGTGCGGGTCTAATCCGGATACAGGCTCGTCCGCCGCGATTACCTTCGCGCCATGGACAAGCGCTCTTGCAACGGCCATACGCTGGCGCTCGCCGCCGCTTAACGTACTCGCCTTCTGATGCGCCTTATCAATGAGACCGCGCTTCTCGATCATATCCATCGCGCCCATATAGTCGTCATTGCGGACCATTCCCGTCCAACGGCGCCAAGCAGGCGTCTGAGAGACCGATCCGATAATAACGTTCTTAAGCCCTGTCTTGGAAGGGAACAAGAACGGCTTCTCTTCGAGGTAGGCAACCTGCTGCCGTACTTTGCGCTTCGCCATGATCCCTTGCTTGAACACGTCGGCCCCGTCGAAATAATACGTGCCTTCCGTCCAATTCTCTTGTAGCGACAAGCACTTAAGCAGCATGGACTTGCCGCTGCCGCTGCTTCCTTTGATCGCTATAAATTCACCTGGGTGCGCCTCGAAGCTTACTTGATCAAGCACCTTCGGTCCGCCAGGAATTTGTTTCGTCAAACGCTGAATTCTTATCATTGCTCGCGCTCCTTCTGCTTGCGACAGTCTTATCTATAAATCTAGTTTACGGGAAACAAAAAATAGTTTCCATACGAACAAATGTTTGGTATAATGAAAACAAGAACAAATGTTCTTAATTGCGTATAAATTACAAATCATTTAAGGAGGATCGATCATCATGAAAAAACTTTGCGAAAATTACCGTTATGTAGAGAAAGGACGCCCTTATCGCGACCTAACCTTTAAGTTCTACCCGGACGGGCGGCTTGTCATTATAGACAATAACGCAGAGGAGGTGATCGCTCCGAGAGACTTGAAGGGTGACAGCCTAGACTTTTATGTACGTCGAAGAATCGATTTCATTAAGAATCAGCTTGCTGCCTCGCAGCTCAAATACGCTTAATTTCTAATCTATAGAACGCGGATGGAGAGGTGCTTAACCTCTCCTTTTCGCGAAACCTTCTATCCCCGTTAAGGCAACTGTTTATTAATCCCGTTCAAGCTCGGCGGCCTCTTTGCGAACTTCTCCGATTTCAGCGTTATCGATTGCTCGCGGAAGCTGGAATGATTTTGCTGATTCTTCGTTTTGCTGCTTTTGTTGAATGGCATGCTTATCACCTCCAGTATCATTATGCGAATATAGCTGGATATTTATGTGAAATCATAACCCTCCCATAAATAAACATCGTTACATTGACTCTGCGTCTTCATTGCGGTAGATTGTTCATACAGCAGCCAATCGCCCTACAAAGGAGACGCTCCCTATGAAGCAACAAATTATGTTCGACCTGGACGATACGCTTATTCACTGCAACAAATATTTTTATCTCGTTGTCGATCAATTCGTCGATGCGATGACTACATGGTTCCAAGGCTTCCCTGACATTACAGCCGATGCCATTCGAGACAAGCAGACCGAGATTGATATTGCCGGCGTTGCGGTGTTCGGCTTCAAGAGCGAGCATTTTCCGCAGTCGTTCGTTGACACCTATGTTCATTTCTGTAACTTGAGCGGACGCAGACGCTCCAAGTCAGAAGAGGACTTGCTATGGAAGCTCGGATTAAGCGTGTATGAGCATGACAATGAGCCTTATCCGAACATGGAGCAGACGCTGTATGAGCTGGCTAATACCGGCCATGAGCTACACTTATATACTGGCGGCGAGATGCTAATCCAGCGGCGCAAGATCGAGAAGCTGCAGTTGGAGCGCTATTTCGATTCGCGCATCTATATTCGTCGATTGAAGAATAGTGAAGCGCTGGAGACCATATTGTCTGAAGGTCCCTTCGACCGCAAACGAACATGGATGGTCGGCAATTCGATTCGCACGGACGTTGTGCCTGCCTTGACTGCAGGTATCCATGCCATCCATATGAAAGCCAAGTCGGAATGGCAATATAACGTCATCAATATAGACGTCGAACCGAAAGGCGCTTTCTTCACGCTCGATCAGCTTAAGGACGTGCCGGATACGATTCATCGCTACATTGGACGGTAGACTGTAGATACGAAGAGGCCGTATGATTAGGTGTTTTCCTCCTAACCATACGGCCTCTATTGTGTCTTATTCGATTGCTAATTCTCCGGTCGATTCATTTCTTAATACGATTCGGCCCTCCGTCTGGGTTCCATCCGCAAGGGTCACCTTTAGCTTCGTCGTCTTGCCTTTCTCAATCAATGACTTCACTTGACCGTCGGTTAAGCTTCGACCGTAGCTTTCCTTCCAAATAACGAACTTGCAGCCTTCCTTATAATGCGAGCAGCCGTAGCCCTTCCGCCCCATGAAGATCGACCCTCCGCATCCGGCACTTGGACATACACCGATTACAGACGGCTCAGAAGCCGCAGATGGGGATTGAACGGCAACACCGCCCTTTGATCCGGATGAGGACTTCGCACTCGCTGAACGAGCGCGTGAACCGCCTAAAGCGGATGCAGACTGTTCTCCTCCGGACTTGCCTTTGCTTCTTGTAGTTTTGCTTTGAGCAGGAGCTTCGCTTTCGAACGAGTTTTTATTCGCCCGCGACTGTACGCGCACTTTATCGACAATCATCGTAGCGAACTTCTTAACATTGTCCATAAACTGCTGATCCGAAGCTGAGCCTCTAGCGATCTCATTCAGACGACGCTCCCACATCCCGGTCATTTCCGGTGAAGTTAGCAGTTCGATACCGGCACCGCGTATTAATTCAATGGCCGTACGGCCCTTTTGTGTAATAAGGATCTTTTTGCCTTGCATTTCGACATAACCGACATTTTTGAGTCGCTCGATTGTAGCCGCGCGTGTAGCCGGCGTGCCTAGACCCGAGTCCTTCATCGCATCTCGTACATCATCGTCCTCGATCTGCTTGCCGGCGCTCTCCATCGCTTTCAGCAGCGTACCCTCCGTATAATGCTTAGGAGGCTGCGTATCCTTTTCCTTCACAATGGCGTCGGCGCAAGTGACACCTTCGTTCGCTAATATCGAGAACGGCTCGCTGACCTCGATTTCTTCGTCCTCGGCTTCTTCCTTGTCTTTACCCTTCGTCGTCTTAGGCTTGTCCTTCTTCTGATCGGCGTAGATCACTTTCCAGCCTAAGCTGAGCAGCTCTTTCACTGTCGTCTTGAAGTTCTCGTCTTCAACCTCTGTAATGACCGTATGCACCTTATATTCAGCTGCAGGATAGAATTGCGACAGAAACCGGCGCACGATCAAATCATACAACTTCTGCTCATCCGGGTTCAATCCGTTTGCCTTGCGGTAAGTCGGCAATATGGCATGATGGTCTTCCACTTTGCTCGGATTGCAGATGAATTTATTCCCTTTATGGACGAGACCGCGATTTGCGCCTTTCACGAATTCATCGTAAGCCGTCCCTTGCAGCGCGTTCAACGTTTTATGCATTTCCGGAATGTTCTGCTCGGTCACATAGTTGGAGTTCGTCCTCGGGTAAGAGATCACTTTATGTTTCTCATACAGAGCCTGAGCGACGTCGAGCGTCTTCTTTGCCGAGAATCCGTATTTGCCATTGGCTTCACGCTGGAGCAGCGTCAAGTCGTACAGCTTGTTCGGGTATTCCTTCGTATCCTTTACCTCATAGGAAGCAATCCGCCCAGGCTTATCCTTCACCTTGGCAGCTAAAGCGTCAGCCTTCTCCTTATCGGTCATTCGCTCGCCCTGCCACATGCCGCGATACGTCATTTCGCCTTGGGCGAAGTGCCCCTCTAATTCGAAAAACTTTAGCGATGAGAATGCCTCAATCAGCTTCTGCCGATCATAGATCAGAGCAAGCACCGGAGTCTGTACGCGTCCGACGGACAGCAGCACATTATGTTTTGTCGTGAATGCCCTTGAGCCGTTCATGCCTATCAGCCAGTCCGCTTCGCTTCGAGCCGTAGCCGCCTTCGTCAGGTTTTCGTATTCAGAGCCCTCGCGCAGCTCCTCGAATCCCTTCCTGATTGTCTCAGGCGTCAAGTCCGATATCCAAAGCCGTTTTACCGGCTGCGAGAGCTTCAGATGCCGCTGAATGAGCGAGAAGATGTATTGACCTTCCCGCCCTGCATCGCATGAGTTAACAAGTCTATCACTGCGCTTCGCCAGATCGGCGATCACCTTGAGCTGGTCCATCGTTTTCCGGTTCGGTATGAGCTTGAACTTGTCCGGTATTATAGGCAGATCATTAATATTCCATTTTTTATACCGATCGTCATAGGCGTCAGGCTCGGCAAGCCCGATCAGATGGCCGATCGCCCACGTAATAATATAATGCTCTCCTTCTATGTAGGAACGGTGATTTTTCGCCTTCGGATCTATTGCGGCCGCTATATTTCTTCCCATATCGGGTTTTTCCGCAATAATTAATGTCTTCAATACAGAATCGCTCCTTCATTACGTTCATTCTTTTACCTATTTTACAGATAATCGTCGGCTCTCGCCATCACTTTGCGACCTATTCTCAAGAAAAAAACCTGATCGGATCATCATCCGAATCAGGTTCATTCCTGAATAACATGTTATAAAATCCTATAATAGCTAGTATTTTTTAGTCTTCGACATAAGCGGTAATCGTTCCGAATATCGATCGAACGCCATCCGACCAACGCGGATCCTCGGCATATTTGCGGTTAATCCAAGAGAATGCATCGGCATCCGCCGGTCTATCCTTGCTTAGGTTAAAGATCGTTCTAGCCGCAATTTCTGCTGAATCATGGATCGTCGTATTGTACTCTTTCCAGCTATGGAACACATTGAAAGGATTGTTCGCTATCTCGTCAGCTAGCTTATTCGTCTTAGGAACGAAGCCCTGCTCCTGCCCTGTTATGGCGAACAGCAGGATCGGATGAATATCGAATGCATGAGCGGCATCAATAATCGCATCGAAGTAAGGCTGCTCCGCAAGTACGGATGATTTTGTCTCTAAGTAGCGAATAAGCATATCCTCATTAATCGGCGTATAACGAAGCTCCATCGGCAGCCCGCCTGCGGCCATCTCGACTTTCTGTACGGAATTCGTCGCAACCGGCGGCAGCATCTGACCAACTGACGGCCTTGACAATGACCAAGCGTACAATACGGACGTTACAGCTAAAATGATACAAAGCGATAAATACATCAGATTGCGTCGTTCAATCCGTTTCTTGATCAGCTCGAACGCTGAACTCGGAAGCGAGATCACCTCAGCCGGTTCAATCGTCTCCGCAATTTGATGCTGCCTCAACGAATGCGTGGCAAGTTCGGCCCTTAACTGAGTCCATAAGCTGTCTGCGTGCGTATCGCTCTCCATGCTTGGATGAGCAAGCTTGTCCAACACACGCCCCATTACTTCCGAATCGCATTGAACGTTCAATTGATGCTCTATCCACTCGTGGAATGGCCCCGCTATGGCGGCAACGTTGCGATCCAATGCCAAGCAAGCGTCGAAAATATCATCTGCCTTAACCGGTCGTCCCTGTTCCATAACGGCGCTTCGAATCAACTCGGAAGTAATCAATCGTTTGACCGACTCTTCGAATGCAGGCAACTGCTTATGTATGATACGAGTAACGGCATCAGCAACGATCTCCGCCCGTTGCTCCTGCGGCATTGAAGAATACTTATGTTGAACATAGCTGCGAATGTTTCTAACATCAGTCGGAGAAACAACCAAAGCTTCCTCGGCCGGCATCGTTAATCGCTCCTTCGCATCAACTCATACCGATTTTACCACAACTTTCCTTACGATGGGGAGCTTAGTTTTTGAATGAGCCCTTGAATATCCGTGCGGTTTACAAAATTCGTTATTTGCTCCTTCTCCCCTACCGTGAATTGATATTCACAGTCGCAGCCTTMGTCTTGCGGTACGATCTGCGCAATAGCACCGCTATGCGTGCAGATAACCAGTGCTGTGAAATCGATCAGATCATCAGGAATAGGTGTAGTAGCTTCAAGCTCGAAGCGAAGCGTAATATCGATCCACTGATCATCCCGGCGTTCAATCATCGGCTTAATCGTATGAAAACGCAGCTCCGTCACTCGATCCAATCCATACTTAATCACATTAATTACCCCGCAATCTAACTTAATTGGCATGTCCAGCTGTTGCCCTGCAAGAGAAAAAGCGCCCGAAGGCGCTTATCTGTATACATGATATCACAAGCCTCTTATTAAGGAAGCATCGATGATCCCATCAAATATTTGTCAACCTCGCGAGCCGCTTCGCGACCCTCGTTGATTGCCCATACGACCAAGCTTTGGCCGCGGCGCATATCGCCGGCTGCGAACACTTTGTCCACATTTGTTTTGTATTTGCCGTAAGTTGCTTTCACATTCGTGCGACGGTCTTGCTCAACGCCGAGCTGCTCGATTACCGGCTTCTCTGGACCTTCGAAGCCGACTGCGATGAATACGAGATCAGCAGGCCATACTTTCTCGGTGCCAGGTATTTCGCTATATATTTTGCGGCCAGTCTCATCAACCGTACGCTCGATTTGAACCGTGTGAAGTTCTTTCAATTGGCCATTCTCGTCGCCAACGAATTTTTTCGTCAAGACGGAGAATGCGCGCGGATCTTCGCCGAACAACGCTTTCGCTTCCTCATGCGCGTAATCAAGCGTATAGACGTTCGGGAATTGCGGCCAAGGGTTATTGATCTGATCACGCTCAAGCGGAGCTTTCGCATGCGTGCCGAATTGCGTTACTGACTTGCAGCCGTGGCGAAGAGCTGTTGCTACGCAGTCTGAACCCGTGTCGCCGCCGCCAATGACGATAACGTCCTTGTCTTTGGCCGAAATGTAGTTGCCATCTTCCAGGTTCGAATCCAAGTAGCTCTTGATCGTGCCGTTCAAATAGTCCATTGCCATATGAACGCCGTTCAAATCGCGGCCTTCGATCTCAACGTCGCGAGCGCGAGTCGATCCGCCGCACAATACGACAGCATCAAAGTTCTCCACAAGCTCGTTGGCGGTAATATCTTTGCCGATCTCCGTGTTCGTTACGAATTCAACGCCTTCCGCTTCCATCAAATCAACGCGGCGTTGAACGACATGTTTCTCAAGCTTCATGGTAGGAATACCGTAAGTGAGCAATCCGCCGATGCGGTCTGCGCGCTCGTATACCGTTACGGTGTGACCCGCTTTGTTCAATTGTGCGGCAGTCGCCATACCGGCAGGGCCGGAACCAACGACAGCTACGCGTTTGCCCGTACGCATCTTCGGAGGCTGCGGTACGACCCAGCCTTCTTCGAAGCCGCGGTCAATGATAGCTTGTTCGATCGTCTTAATCGTTACAGCGTCGCCAATAAGGCCGACTGTACAGGAACCTTCGCAAGGCGCTGGACATACGCGGCCTGTGAACTCGGGGAAATTGTTCGTTTTATGCAGGCGGTCAAGCGCTTCACGCCATAGGCCACGATAAATGAGGTTATTCCATTCTGGAATGAGATTGTTAACCGGACAGCCCGATACGGAGCCCGCCAGTTCCATTCCCGTATGGCAATAAGGCGTGCCGCAATCCATGCAGCGCGAGCCTTGCGTCTTCAACTGCTCATCCGAGAAATGCTTATGAAATTCCTGCCAATCCTTGATGCGCTCCAGCGGGTCGCGATCGGCCGGCAATTCGCGTTGATATTCCATAAAACCAGTAGGTGTAGACATGATCGCATTTCCTCCATCCAAATTTCCGTTTACCATCTTAACAATTCTCTTTAAAACTATATCGGGAAATAATCAAATATTCAACTACAAACTTTTTAGTGTGCTTATATACTATTGTAAAACATCCTAGCATTTCTGTCACAAGGACGTTAATGGATTATACGCACAATCATTTGCACTATCTTACATAACGTTCGTAAAAAGTATACGTGATCCCGATAAAAATTGCTACTGCTTACGTAAATAAGTACAAAATGTGAAGTTATACGTATTGTGCTCATCCTTCTGTTTATGTTCGCCTTTGGTCATTTGCCACTCTGTTTCATCGAACGACGGGAAGTAAGCATCGGCTCCTTCGATGTCAGCTTCGACGTCCGTTAGTAGCAGCTTGTCCGCAAATGGAAGGAACTGCTCATAAATATCGGCACCGCCCATAACCATCAACTCATCGCCACGATATTTCTCAAGCGCTTCCTCGACGGAATGAACAATCTCGCAGCCTTCCTGCATATAATCGGCTTGCCTAGTCAAAATAACGTTTTTGCGGTTCTTAAGCGGTTTGCCAATCGAATCAAACGTTTTTCTGCCCATAAGTACGGTCTTGCCCGTTGTGTTGGCTGTAAAATAAGCCATCTCTGCCTTCAAGCGCCACGGCATGCGATTTTCAATGCCGATCGCACGATTGCGGTCCATGGCAGCAATTAAAGTTATAGACATCGAAGCTGCCCCTCTCTAATGAAATACGCGATCGTCTTCCTTATTAAAGCACTAGACGGCTACTGGAGCCTTAATCGTCGTGTGCGGATTGTACCCTTCTACCTTTAAGTCGGAGACTTCGAAATCAAATATCGATTTTTTGTCCGTATTCAGTATAAGCTTCGGAAGCTCTCGTGGCTCGCGGCTTAGCTGCAGTTCGATCTGCTCGATATGATTGCTGTAAATATGCGCATCGCCGAGCGTATGAATGAAATCTCCGACCTCAAGGCCGCATTCATGCGCAATCATATGGGTCAACAGCGCGTAGCTGGCGATATTGAACGGAATGCCAAGAAAAATATCCGCGCTTCGTTGGTACAGCTGGCAAGACAGCTTGCCGTCAGCTACATAGAATTGGAACATCGTGTGGCATGGCGGCAAAGCCATTGTCGGGATATCCTCCGGATTCCAAGCCGATACGATTAGCCTTCTGGAATCGGGATTGCGCTTGATCGTATCGATGACATCCTTCAACTGATCAATCGTCTCGCCCTGTGTTGTCTTCCATTGCCGCCATTGCTTGCCGTATACATCACCGAGTTCGCCGAATTCAGCAGCGAATGTTTCGTCTTCAAGCACATTGCGCTTGAAGATATCCATCTGCTCCGTATACAACATATGAAACGCTTCGTCCGTCTGCGAGCGCAAGCCGAAGTTCGTCATATCAGGTCCAATATAAGCGCTGCTCTCTATCCATCTCTTGAACGCCCATTCGTTCCAAATATTATTGTTGTTCTGAAGCAAATAACGGATGTTCGTATCACCCTTTATAAACCATAAAAGCTCGCTCGCGATTAAGCGGAACGGAACTCGTTTTGTCGTTATTAGCGGAAAGCCTTCACGTAAGTCAAAACGCATCTGATAACCGAAAGTCGAAATCGTGCCCGTTCCCGTGCGGTCTTCCTTCTTCGTGCCGCTGGAAAGAACATCCCTTAGCAGCGTCAGATAGGCTTGCTCGTTGTTGCTCATTTCGATTCGCCCCCTCTTCTCAACCCAACTGCAAAATATCATATATTATATCATTAATTGCGATCTCTGTCCTGCTTTCGTTTACGCCGCAACTGATGACGCTCTGGCGCAGAAGCATGAAGGCTAAGCTCCTCCTCAGACTCCGGAATGACAGCTGGAACGGGCGATGGTTTTCCATCTGGCCCAAGCGCAACAAAGTTGAAAAATGCGGTAACCGTCTTCCTACGCTCACCCGTATACAAATTTTCTGACTCCACAGTAACGTATATTTCCATCGAGCTGCGATGCGTCCATGTTACGAATGCTTCAACCTCTATGACCTCTCCAACCCGAATCGGCGCCAAAAAATCGAGACTATCCGTCGAAGCAGTTACTACCTGCTTGCGCGCATGGCGCATGGCGGATATCGCTGCAACCTTATCCATATATTCCATCAGCTTGCCGCCAAACATCGTCTCATGATGGTTCGTATCAAGCGGGAATATGAGCTGTGTCATGATGGTTCGCGATTCACTTGCCTTCCTAGTAGCCGGTTCCACAAACGATCCCATCCCTTCTGGCACTCGTATTGGCCTTGTAAAGCACAAAGAGGCCCCGACGGCAGAAGCTGCCGCGTGACCTCTATTATTACGAATAAGCAACGATTATATAGCTTATTATTTGATGAACGTATGGATCGGGTGACCAAGCGCCACTTCAGCAGCGTCAAGGACGATCTCGCCAAGCGTTGGATGCGCGTGAATCGTAAGCGCGATATCTTCAAGTGTAGCACCCATCTCGATGCCCAGAGCAAGCTCTGCGATCATGTTGGAAGCTTCAATACCGATAATTTGTGCGCCAAGAACAAGGCCGGAGTCCGCATCGGATACGAGCTTCACGAAACCTTCGTTAGCGTTAAGCGACATAGCGCGGCCATTGATAGCGAACGGGAATTTGCCCACTTTAACGTTATGGCCTTTGTCCTTCGCTTCTTTCTCGCTAAGTCCAACGCTTGCGCATTCTGGATCGGAGAAGCAAACAGCAGGTACGCATTTGTAATCGATGACGCTAGGCAGACCCGAGATCGCTTCAGCTGCGACGCGGCCTTCGTACATCGCTTTGTGAGCAAGTGCAGGTCCAGCGATAATATCGCCGATTGCGTAGATGTGCGGAATGCTCGTACGGCATTGTGCATCAACCTCGACAAGACCGCGATCGGACATCTTCATGTTGATCAGATCAAGACCAAGCTCGCCATCCGTGTTTGGACGACGGCCAACGGTTACGAGCAAGTAATCAGCTGTTACTTTCTCTTCTTTGTCGCCTACCGTGTAAGTGACTGTAACGTCTTTGTCTGTTTGTTCTGCGCTCTTCGCTTGTGCGCCGGTAACGATGTCGACATTCGTGCTCTTCAGCTTCTTCGCAACGATCGAGAACATATCTTTGTCGAAGCCAGGAAGGATCGCGTCAGAGCCTTCGATAACCGTAACTTTCGTGCCGAACTTGGAGTACATTTGGCCAAGCTCGATACCGATGTAGCCGCCGCCGATAACGACAAGGCTCTTCGGAATTTCTGGCAAGGACAATGCGCCTGTCGACGATACGATACGGCCGCTGAACGGGAATGCTTTCAGCTCGATCGGACGTGAACCAGTAGCGATGATGCAGTTCTTGAAACGGTAGCGCGGCGCTTCTTGATCGTTGAAGACGCGAGCTTCGTTTTCGTTGATGAACATCACTTCGCCTTGGAAATATTGAACTTTGTTCGCTTTAAGAAGCGATGCAACGCCGCCCGTCAATTTTTTGACGATGCCGTTTTTGAATTCTTGCACTTTAGTGAAGTCAACCTTCGCCTCGCCTACTTCGATACCGAAAGCGGAAGCGTGGCTGATCGACTCATATTGATGCGACGCGGAAATGAGCGCCTTCGACGGAATACAGCCTACATTCAAGCATACGCCGCCTACATATTCTTTATCCACGATTAAGACGTTTTGGCCTAGCTGAGCGGCACGAATTGCCGCTACATAACCGCCAGGACCTGCGCCGATGACTAGAGTGTCAATATCTAGGGAAGCATCTCCAACTACCATGTCTTATACCTCCATAATGAACAGTTCAGGTTGGCCCAGAAGCTGTTTGATGTAGTTCATAAAGTTTTGTGCGGTTGCGCCGTCGATGAGACGGTGGTCGAAGCTAAGCGACAATGCCATAACTGGAGCCGCTACGATCTCGCCGTTACGTACTACCGGTTTCTCGGAGATACGGCCCGTGCCAAGAATCGCAACTTCAGGGAAGTTGATTACCGGCGTGAAGAACATGCCGCCAGCCGAACCGATGTTCGAAATCGAAATGGTGCTGCCTCTAAGCTCGTTCGCGCTAAGCTTGCCGTCACGGCCGCGAACAGCCAAGTCACGAATAGCGTCAGCTACCATGAAAATATTTTTGCGGTCCGCGTCTTCGATAACAGGAACGATCAAGCCGTTGTCTGTATCTGTTGCGATACCGATGTTGTAGTACTTGCGCAGAACGATTTCTTGATTAGCTTCGTCAAGCGTAGCGTTCATAATCGGGAACTGGCGGCATGCTGCCACAAGCGCCTTCACGATGAACGGCAAGTACGTAAGCTTCGAACCTTTTTTCTCTGCATATGGCTTGTATTTTGCACGAAGCGCAACAAGCTCGGTTACGTCTACTTCATCCATGATTGTAACGTGAGGTGCTGTATATACCGATTTAACCATCGCGTTCGCGATCGCTTTGCGAATGCCTTTGAACGGTACGCGCTCTTCTGGACGGTAAGCTGTACCGGAAGCAACTGGAGCTGCTTTCGCTTCGCTCTTAGGTGCTGCTTGTTCAGCAGGTGCCGCTGCATCAGCAGTTACTGCTGCAGGAGCTGCCGCTGCGCCGCCGAATCCAGTAACGTCATCACGCGTGATACGTCCGTTTTTGCCAGAGCCGTTTACTTGTGTCAAGTCAACGCCTTGCTCACGAGCGAACTTGCGTACGCTAGGTGTTGCAAGTACAAGTCCGCCAGTCGCTTTAGGCGCTTCAGCGGATGGAGCAGCAACAGGAGCCGCTTGTACGGCTGGCGTAGGTGCAGCTGCAGGAGCTGCCGCTGGCGCCGCTTCTGCCTTAGGCGCTTCTGCTGCAGGAGCTGCTTGCTCAGGCAAGTCGCCTTCCGCGTCAATAATCGCAACAACCTCGCCAACATGGCATACTTGGCCGTCCTTCATACGAACTTCCACTACTTTGCCGTTAACCGGACAAGGCACTTCTACGATCGCCTTGTCGTTTTGGACTTCCATAATAATATCATCGTCAGTTACCGTGTCTCCGACCTTGATATGCACTTTAACGATTTCGCCCTCGTGCAATCCTTCGCCGAGCTCTGGGAAACGATATTCAAATTTAGCCACCGATCGCATCCTCCTCAATGTCAAACTCACTATGCAAGCAAGCTATATTTTACAAGTTCTAAAAGTTCAGCACTTTCTGAACGGCCGCTACGATGCGTCCCGTCGTTGGAAGCCAAGTGTCCTCGATTTGTGCGAACGGATAAACGGTATCCGGTCCTGCAACGCGAAGCACTGGCGCTTCCAGGTGCAAAATCGCTTTTTCATTGATTTGCGCAATAATCTCAGCAGCAGCGCCAGAAGTTTTCTGTGCTTCTTGTACAACGATTGCACGGTTCGTCTTCTGAATCGATGCAACGATTGTATCGATATCAAGCGGAAGCAGCGTGCGAAGATCGATAACCTCTGCCTTCACGCCTGTTTTCTCAAGCTCTTCGGCCGCTTTAACAGCTGTATGAACCATCATGCCGTAAGAAATGATCGTTACGTCGCTGCCTTCGCGTACAACGTTCGCTTTGCCGATCTCGACCGTGTATTCGCCCTCTGGAACTTCCGCTTTGAACGCACGGTACAAATTAAGATGCTCCATGAAAAATACCGGATCATTGTCGCGAATAGCCGCGATCATAAGGCCCTTCGCATCATAAGGGTTCGAAGGGATAACAACTTTGATGCCCGGCGTTTGAATCGCTAGACCTTCAAGGGAGTCGGTATGCAGCTCAGCCGCTTTAACGCCGCCGCCGAATGGCGTACGGAATACGATTGGCGAGTTGTAACGGCCGCCCGAACGGTAACGCATGCGAGCCGCTTGAATGAACATTTGATCGAGCGCTTCATAGATGAAGCCTACGAATTGAATTTCGGCGATTGGACGGAATCCTTGGATACCCATACCGACTGCCATACCTGCGATTGCGGATTCCGCGAGCGGCGTATCGAACACGCGATCTTCTCCGAATTCTTCCTGCAGTCCTTCCGTTACGCGGAATACACCGCCGACCTTACCAGCGTCCTCGCCAAAGATGAGAACGTTCGAATCACGTTTTAATTCTGTGCGCATCGCGTCGCGAATCGCTTCCAACATATTCATTTGAGCCATGGTCGTCTGATCCTCCTCTTCTATTGAAAATCGGCTTTTTGCTCTTCAAGATGCTGCGGCGTCGTTTCGAACATCGAATCGATGAGGCCTGGAACAGTCATTTTTTCAACTGCTTCCGCTTTCTTGATATGCTCGTTAACCGTTGCTTTCGCTTCTTCTTTTACGCGAGTTGTATCTTCTTCCGTCCAAAGGCCTTTTTTCTCCAAATATTTACCGAAGCGCACAAGCGGATCTTTTAGTGCCCACTCAGCTTCCTCATCCTTCGTACGGTACTTCGTCGCGTCATCCGCCAAGGAGTGCGGACGGAAACGGTACGTCAACATTTCGATTAAAGTAGCGCCTTCGCCATTGCGTCCGCGTTCAGCAGCTTCTCTAACCGCTTTGATTACGGCAAGAACGTCCATGCCGTCTACTTGCACGCCTTTGATACCGGCTGCAACCGCTTTGTGTGCAACCGACAATGCTGCCGTCTGCTTAGCGAAAGGTGTCGTAATCGCGTAACCGTTGTTTTGAACGACATAGATCGCAGGAAGCTTGTAAATACCGGCAAAGTTAAGACCTTCGTAGAAGTCGCCTTCCGACGAACCGCCGTCGCCTGTATACGTAATCGCTACGCGTTTCTCGTTCTTTTTCTTAAACGCCATTGCAACGCCAGTCGCGTGCAAAATTTGTGCGCCGATAATGATTTGCGGCATAAGAACATGCACGTCTTGCGGAATTTGTCCGCCGTGCTGATGTCCGCGGGAATATAAGAATGCTTGGTACAATGGCAAACCATGCCATACCAATTGCGGCATATCGCGGTAGCCTGGGCAAATGAAATCGTCTTTATTAAGTGCATACTCACTGCCGATCATCGAAGCTTCTTGTCCGGATACCGGAGCGTAGAAACCAAGTCTGCCTTGACGGCCTAGGTTGACGGCGCGCTCATCCCAAGTACGGGTAAATACCATGCGGTACATAATTTCTTTAAGCTGCTCATCCGTCAGGTCAGGAAGCAAGCTTTCGTCGATAACTTCTCCTTCGAGTGACAGCACGGATAGCGGCGTTACCGGTTCCGTTTGAACTTCGTATGGCAATTTGCTCATTTTGAACGCTCACCTCAATTGAAATATTTGAAAATCGTTTACCTCTGTTATAGAATTATTATAAACCTGTTTAACGAAAATGGTCAAAGCAAAAAACAAAAAAACCGTTGTTTTTTCGCTAATTATCATCATTCTGTTAAGAAATTGTATATGCTACAGATAATAATTTGGACTGTAACAGAATAATACAACAGAACGGGAATAGACGATTCACCTATGTTTACCTTACTATTGTTTACCCACATCGGCTGCATTCCATTCAAACGGTGAAACTGCCAGGCGATCAAATAAGGAGGAATTTATTACGATGACTGATGAACGTTATTTGAAGAGAACGATAGTGAAAGAAACGGTGGCAAGCCGCTACTTGCCCGAGCAAGCGCGCAATTTGCGCGTTTTTCTCCCGCCAGGCTATAACGAGCTGCTCAGCTACCCCGTCGTCTATTGCCAGGACGGCGAAGACTTCTTCAATTTCGGACGCATTGCGACAACTTCGACGCAGCTCATTCTCGATGAAGGTCTTGAACCGTTCATTATTGTAGGTGTTGATGTAGATAAGAAACAGCGCACGGAGGAATATTCGCCGGATGGCGAACGGTTCGCCGCGTACACGACATTTTTCGCAGAGGAGCTTGTCCCTTTCATCGAAGAGCGGTTCGCAGCGAGAAGAGATCGGGAAGCACGCATTCTAGCAGGCGATTCGCTTGGAGGTACGGTGTCTCTTCACTTGGCACTAAACTATCCTCATCTGTTCAATAAAGTCATTTCATTGTCCGGCGCCTATTACCCCTATTCCCAAAGCCTAATTGCGAACGAGACCGATCTTCGCGGATTATCCATATACATGATTGTCGGCCTGCAGGAAACCGCTTATGAAACGACGGATCGCGGCGTTTACGATTTCGTTGCGCTGAACCGTAATGCAAAGGCATTGTTGGAATCCAAGCAGGCATCTATCTCCTATGAGGAGAAGGACGGCAAGCATCAATGGGGATTCTGGCAGAAGGAAGTCGGTCAGGCGCTTAGTTATTTTATCGAAGTGGAATAGCGGATTGTTACGCGAAAAATGCTCGCTGTCAGTTACGACAACGAGCATTTTCTGTATCTATGAGACAGTCGATTCATTGTTGATCGTTCAATTCCCAAGTCCGAAGCACCTGAACTCTCTCCTATTGAAATAACATTTTGCCTGTATTTCATACAGTCTAATTGGTCCCATTGGTCTGTTAACCCTGATATTTTCTCGCTCCTAGATTTTTGACTGCACAAAATCCACTCATAAGGCTAGGACATCTCTAAGAGAGTGTACGATTGGGTAAGATTCGGATGACGAATGAGTGGACAGTCTATCCCTTACAATGAAAGATCAGTCTTTATTTTAGTAAGCAACTGTCGGCAGCCTGCCACCACTAATTCATAGACATAATCGAAGTTTCCGCTGTAATATGGATCAGGCACATCGGCGAAGCCGCGTTCCGGCAACAGCTCCATGAATGTGAATAACTCCTTGCGTTCTTCCCGCTTCACTTCTGAACGTTCCAGCAACGCTCTAACGTCCCGAATATTATTATTGTCCATACAGACGATATAATCGAATTGACCGAAATCGTTATCATTCACGAGTCGGGCCTTCATGCCTTCATACGAGATACGATGGGCATCCAGCTGTTTTCTCGTTCCTTCATGCGGCGGATGGCCGATATGCCAATCCCCGGTGCCGGCTGAGTCTACTTCAATCACGCCGTCCAGTCCCGCTTCCTTTACTTGATGTCTCATAACCGCTTCGGCCATTGGAGACCTGCAAATATTGCCTAAGCATACGAACAATACGTTAACCTTCGTCATAAGTTCCCTCCTCGATGATTCTTGCCTTAAGCGAACGTCGCGGCAGTTTCCACTTGAAGTATACGGATAACATTCGGAATCCAATAATTATAACGAATAAGATCAGCAGTTCGAGTGTAGACTTGAACCAGCCAAGACCTATTGCAAGGCCCGCCAGCATAGCCCATACGGCATAGATTTCATCCTTTAATACAAGCGGCTTGCGTCCTGCGAGCACGTCCCTAATGATTCCGCCGCCGATCCCTGTCATCATAGCAGCGACAAGCACTGCGCTAAGCGGATGCTTCATTTGAGTTGCATATAGCGCACCTTGAATAGCGAACGCTGACAATCCAATTGCGTCGAAAAACGCTTCGCTTTTCCGCCAATGCTGAATCCACTTAACGGGCAATAGGAAAGCAATCGTCATCGCTATGATCGCTATCTTAAGCAATGAGCCTTGATTCCATATCGCCGTAACCGGCATGCCGATCAACAGATTGCGGACAACGCCCCCTCCGAAAGCGGTCACCAATCCAAGAACGAATACGCCTAAGATGTCGTATTCCTCCTCCATCGCAACAATCGCGCCGCTGACTGCGAACGCAATCGTACCGATGATGCTGAATATGCCGAAAATATCCATATCCACTGCTATACGCCCCTCTTCCCGTCCATTGCACCGAGCCAGCTCGGTAGTTTCCTTCCCCATTTTAGCCCCGACCATTCCGTTACGCAACGACAAATTTCGCCTTTTGTCTAACTTTATGGTACAACCTATGCAATTTTGAGTAGTTTTTGCCCAGCACATAGCGATATACTGGTAAACGGGCTTATAATGTACGTATTCAGGCTTACGGAAAGGAAGAGCGAGATGAGTCATCGAATCATCATTTTTACGGGCGGCTTGCTGGGAGATTGGGCGCTTGAACATATAACTGAAGGCGATTTATTGATCGGGGCAGATAGCGGAGCCAGGTTTCTCGTTCAACACGGACTTCGACCGGATATTGCAATTGGCGATTTCGATTCCGTCAGCGATTCGGACTTAGCAGCCATTCGTGAACAAAGCGCGAAGACGATTGCTTGCGACCCGATCGACAAAGATTTCACCGACACCGAAATGGCCTTTCGACTGGCGCTTGACTTAAAGCCGCAAKAGATTGTCTTGCTTGGCGCGCTTGGCACCAGATTCGACCATTCGCTGGCGAATGTACACTTGCTGGCGCTGGCTGATGAGCTCGGCATTCATGCCTCGATTATTGATCAGCATAATATCATTTACCTTGCGTCCACGGTGACAACGGTTCATAAAAGGAACTTCGCCAATGTGTCATTGTTGCCGCTGTCGATGGAGGTAACCGGCATTACGCTTCGCGGTTTCCAATACCCGCTTGCGGAAGCGACACTTTCAATCGGCATGTCACTCGGGATTAGTAACGTGCTACTGGATGAAACCGGCATCCTTTCGTTCAGAGAGGGCAAGTTGCTCATCATACAGAGCCGTGATTAAGTACTTGGGAGATAATTATAATCCATTATCAGCTACATCTTTTCCTCAATAAAAATATCAAATAAATGAGCTGACGATCAAACCGATTTGTCTCCTCGTTCGTTATTACCTATGGAAACGACAGTATTGCGCACTTAAAAACCATAGGAGGTATATTAATGAACGCAAAAAAAATGACACTCGCTTTATTTGTTCTGATCCTATGTATGAGCTTAATTCTCGCTTTGGGCGCATCAGCCGAAGAACAAACTGCAGGAACCGTACAGACCGATGCCGATACCGCCGCTGAGCTTGGTTTGCTACTAGGTGACGGGAATGGCGTGAATGAAACGTATTTAGCCAAAAAATCAACCAGACTGCAAGCCGCCATCATATCTCTTCGCCTTCAAGGTCTATTGGATGAGGCCATGGCCTATACCGGTATCGGCAACTTCTCTGACGCAAGCCAGGTCAGCAACAAAAATCAGGCTGTACTCGCATACCTGAAGAACCATCCGGAACTCGGTTGGTCAGGTATCGGCAACGGGAAATTCGATCCGGCCGCCAGCATCAGCTCCCAACAGCTGTACAAAGTTTTGCTCGAGATCGCGGGCTTCAAGGCGCAGATGAACTTCCCTTATGCAGAGACGGAGCAATTCGCTTCAATGAAGGGCTTGCAGCAAATCGCGGGCACGGCCTCCCTCACCAATGCCCATATCGCAACCGCGCTTGTCGAGGCGCTTAACGTAACTGCGACCGGCGGAACATCGTTGTTCGCAGAATTGAAGGCCAAAGGCGTTATCGCGGCAACCGCTGCGCTGCCCGACAATCAAATTCTGCTTGAACGCAGCGATAAGCTGGGAACGTTCTTCACCGACCAGAATGGGCGTACACTTTATTTCTTTACAAAGGATGCCGAGGACCCGAACTCCTGCTTGGATCAATGCCTTGTAAACTGGCCGATATTTTACGCTGATGATCTGCAAATTCCGGGTCAATTGAATCCGGATGACTTCTCGGTACTTACCCGTTCCGATGGAGCCAAGCAAACGACTTATAAAGGATGGCCTCTCTACTACTTTGTTAAGGATTTGGCTGCAGGTGACGTGAACGGCGAAGCTGTCGGCGGTGTATGGTTCGTGGCAAAATCCGACTATGCCGTCATGCTCGGCACCTCCTCGAAGCTTGGCAATTACTTAACGGACGATGAAGGACGCACGCTGTATTACTTTGATAAAGATACGAAACAAACGAGCGCATGCGAAGGCGGTTGCATCGCGAACTGGCCTGCCTATGAGGCAACGGGAGCAAGTACGATATCAACCTTTCCCGCTTCCGATATCGGCTCCATTACCCGCCCGGACGGATCGAAGCAAACGACGTATAAAGGCTATCCGCTGTATTATTTCGTCAAGGACATCAAGCACGGCGATATGCTGGGAAAAGATGTTAACAAAGTGTGGTTTGTCGTTGACCCTGCCAAGTTTACAGGCACGACGGCACCGCAAGTAAAAACATACCGCATCGATATTAAAGAGTTTTCGTTCGGAACGGAGCCTCTGACGGTTGAAGTCGGATCCCAAATCATCTTCACAAATTTCGATGACATGAAGCATAACGCTGTTGCGCTTGACGGCATCTTCAAAACCCCGTTGCTCGCCAAAGGGGAATCCTTTACGATTAAGCTGGATAAAGCCGGAACGTACAATTATGTTTGTGAGCCGCATATGAAATTTATGACAGGCCAGATCATCGTAAAATGAGCGGAGTGAATAACAACATGCCAAAACATACCCGGGTATTAGCGCTCATCCTTCTCGGCTTGTTCAGTCTCATTCTCTTGTCTGCTTGCGGTTCGAATGAGCCTGAAGAGCAGCAAGCGAATATGGCGACCGCATCCCCTGTTATTTCTACGGAGCCGACGCCGGAAACGACGGACGAAGCAGAGCCGGAGCAGAACAGCAATACGGATGCCCCGAAGGAAACCGAGGCCCCTGCAGAAACGCAAGAAGCAACGATCGCGCCCGCTACGGAAATAGCGGCTTCGCCGAAAACCAAGCCGTCCGACGATGCCCATGAAGGCGGACACTCGTCCGGCAAGGAAGACAACGCGGACAATAACGGGACAACACCCAAGCAAACCGCAACCCCGAAGCCAAAGCCAACAGCGACACAGCCGGCGAAGGAAACGCCAACCGATAAGCCAGCAGGACAGGTGCATATCGTAGAAATCGTGAATTTCGCCTTCTCGCCCGTAGAGCTAACCGTCAAAGTGGGAGACAGCGTGAAGTTCATCAATAAGGATGAAGTCGGCCACACAGCTACGGCCGATGACAAAACCTTCGATACCGGAAAACTCGACCTGGATCAAGCCAAGGAAATTACCTTCGCCAAAGAGGGTGAGTTTTCGTATTATTGCCTGCCGCATCCGGCGATGAAGGGGACGATCATCGTCGAAGCCGAATAATTAAGCGTAAACGGCTGACACCGTCCTCTGGCGGCAAAAGCAATCGTTTCGCAGAGAATTCTAAGGCAATATAGTGGTAAGACTTATAAATTCTTAGAATTTGAGCTGAGGGAAACCGTAAACGGTTTCCCTCTATTTTGGTAAGATGAAATTTATTTAAGCCTGTTCTGGAGGCCACCTGATATGCGGAATCAATCCGATTATGAGATTATGCTGCTCATCAAGAGAAAACAGCATAAAGCGCTCGCCATCTTATACGACCGATACGCTTCACTCATCTATTCCTTCACCATGAAGGCGCTAAAAGATGAGCAGGCCGCTAGAGATATCGTCCAATCGGTGTTCATACGATTGTGGACGACCGAATCAGACTATAATCCCGATAAGGGGCGGTTTTCCAGCTGGCTGCTCACCATAACCCGGAATCTGACGATTGACTATCAGCGGAAGGAAAGGCGAGATAATGCGGGGCTTGTCCCTCTCGAGCCTGAGCAGTTGGAGCAAATACCGGACGAGTTTGCGGTATCACCGGAAGAAAACCTCATGAGAGGCTCGCAGAAGGAGCAAATTCGCAACGCTTACCGGCATTTGTCCAAGCAGCAAATTATGCTTCTTGAGCATTTTTATTGGCAGGGCTTCAGCTTAAGCGAACTGGCAAAGATTTATAATCAGCCGCTCGGAACGGTCAAGAACCGACTGCATCAGGCTTTGAAAATATTACGAAGGCATCTTCTTGCGGAAAGGGAAGGATATGATGCGTGACAACGGGCAAAAACTAATCTGCGACATGTGCCTGGATTATATATCTGGCGCGTGCACGGATGAAGATAAACGAGCATTCGAACGCCATCTTCCCAACTGTGCCGACTGCCGGGCCGAAATCGATGAACTTCGTTTAGTATGGGAGGCGTTCCCCGATAGCATGGAAAGAATCGAACCGCCGAAAGATTTGAAGAAACAAGTGATGGATGCAGCATTAGCCGCGGACGGGGATCGAAAGCCGGCAAGCAGTCGTCCCTCTGCGAAGCGTTGGATTACCCGCGCCCTTGTCTCGGTCGCCGCTCTTGTCTTTATTGCAGGCTCAGTCTGGAATTACGGCTTGTACCGGGAACGGATGGCTGCCCCGCTTACTTTGGAGCAAGCATTGGACATTCCTGCAATGCAAATTGAGCAATTGGTTTCATTGAAACCGGAGGATTCGCAGGCGGAGCGTGCTTATGGCGTCGCCTGCATCGTCAATAACGGTCAGAGCAAGCAGTTCATCGTCTATGTATTCGGAGCGCAGGCTACGGCCGGCTCGCAAGCTTATCAGGTGTGGCTGTTACAGGACGGTCAAAGGAGAAGCGCAGGCACATTCCGCGTTGATGAGCAGGGCATTGGCGTATTGGCACTGCCGATCGCGTCAGACAGCCTGACCTTCGATTCGATCGGCATCACCCTTGAACCGGACGACCGAGGCGACCAGCCCCGCGGCAACAAAAAGTTCGGCTCCATTTAAAGGATAAGCACCTAATCGAAGAAAGCAGCCCCTTCAGGTTTATGACCTTAGGGGCTGCTTCTCTTTAATCGGACCGCTCTATTCCTCTGCCTGGGTAATAATCTCAAGTCCTTCAACATGCTTGCGATTCATCTGATGTCTCGCTTTTCGATTCTCCTTCGTGTCGAACACGATATCCATATCGTATTGTTCACCTGGATACAGCTTCTCCTTCGCGATATAAAGCCGGAGTCTCTTATGATTGAAGGTATGTTTCTTCCCTTGTACCTGAACGATGACTTCTCCCTTCTCGTTCGCAGGACGGAAGACAACTCCAGCCCGCTTAAGGGGATAAATCCATACCGCGTCGCCTTGTTGGAACGGCTGCATGGAAGGTTTGCTAGACGCATCGGCATGTTTAGTCTCTTTCACTTTCTCTTTAGACGCCGCACTAGAAGCTGCACTCTGCCCTGCTGCGTCAGCTCTGTTGCTTGCTTCCATCTGCAGCTTCTCTCTTAGGCCTGGTATAAAGTCATCACCCTGCTTTTGTCTTGAAGTCTCTTTCGAAGAAAGCAGCACCTCGGCCCGTTTCATCACTTTCTCCGGCAATCCAAACCGTCTGGCAATGGCGAAGGCATGGCTGTCCCCGGACTCCCCGATTTCCAAACGATACAGCGGCTGCAGCGTTTCGGCGTCAAACGCCATCTTCCCGTTTTGGCAACCCGGCGTAACGGAAGCAAAGGTTTTGATTTCGTTAAAATGCGTCGTCGCAGCCGCAAGCGCACCACTCGCAATAAGTTCCTCCAATACGGCAATCGACAGGGCAATGCCCTCAGTCGGATCTGTCCCTGCCGCCAATTCGTCGAGCAGTAATATTGACCGCGGCGCTGCACATTTGAGCATTTCACTAAGCACCGTAATATGAGAAGAGAACGTGCTCAGCGACTGCTCTAGGCTCTGACCGTCTCCAACATCGGCCACGACGTGCCGGAAGATGCCGATCTCGCTTCCTTCCTCCGCAGGAACGAGCAGACCGGATTGAACCATTAGTACGAACAGACCGATTGTCTTCAAAGTTACGGTCTTGCCGCCGGTATTCGGTCCTGTAATAATGAGCTGCTTCCAGCCGTAGCCAAGCTCTGCGGTTAACGGTACGGAATGTGCCCCGAGCAAAGGGTGCCGAGCGCCGACAAGTCGTATAACCGGCTTATCCGCCAGCTTGATTCGCTTGCCTGCGATCGATCTGGAATGCTTCGCTCTTGCAGTAATAAAGTCAAAGGAAGCCATTGCTTCGACGTTGCGCTTAAGCTMATAAGCATAGGCTTCCGCTTGCTCCGAAAGCGCGGACAACACGATTGTCCGTTCTCTATCCTCTTCAGCCTTCCATTGTCCCAGCTCCTGCTGCAGATCGGATACATCGTTAGGCTCAACGAACAACGTCTGGCCGCTCGAAGATTCATCCCATACCGTACCCGGTACCTGCTTCCTTAATTCTCGCTTTACAGGAATGACGTAACGATCCCGTCGCTTGCTCACAATCGGTTCTTGCAGCGCCGACTTATATTTGCTCAGCGTCTGCTCCAGTTTGCGTTGGATCTTATCTTCCGCCGCATAAATATGTCTGCGAATATAAGCGAGATCTGGACTGGCCTGATCGGTCAATTGACCGTAACGAATGCAGCGAGCGAGCTCCTCTCTAAGCTCCGGACAATCGAACATGGAATCGGCATAGGCAGCAATCGTCGGTGCGATATGTCGCTTGCTGTTCATATACTTCTTCATTTGAGCAACGGAAGTGAGCCATACGGCCAATTGATCGAGCTCCGCCTCGTTATAGATTCTTCCTTTGCCCAGTAATGCCATGAAAGGCTCTATCCCTTCCATTGCCGATAGCGGAATACTGGCGCCGCTCGCTAGAAGGTCGGTTGCCTCGGCTGTCTCTTGCAGCCATGCCTCCACTTGACGCTGATCCGAGCTAGGCTTCATTCGTTCTGCCAACACCTTGCCGGCTTCGGATACCGTATAACCGATAACCGATTCCTTGATTTTGTCGTACTCTAATCTTTTCAACGTTGCTTCATTCATTGCTTGTTAGCCTCCTTATAATAAAAAAAAGACAGGAACAGAACGCGGGCGCGTTCCATTCCTGTCTCCATTGACCGACATAGCCTTCATACAGAATACGAATCAGCTAACCATCGTAACGCAAACAACGCTACGAGTGCTTATTCGTAAAAATCCGTATAAAAAAAGCCGTGCTGCTAGAGCACGGCGATTGGCACCTGTCGAATGCATTCAGGCGGAAATCCTCATGTTCTTAACTCATGGCGGCGAATGACGAAATAGAGCCTTGCGCATACAGATTTACTGATATGCGTAACAAGACTTGTCGTACATCCGACCTTATCCAATTTAGGAGTTAAGAACACCGGTAATCATTAAAATTTCCCCTTTAGGCATGTAATACTTTTACTTTACAAAAAAACTAGCTTGTCTGTCAAGCGAATCCGATTGCTCACACTTCAACCACAAGACCTGTATACGCGAATGAAGCGTTATGAGGCAACGGATATGGATGCCGCAGATCAATATCATGAGACATATGCGTGAAATAGGTTGTCCCCGGCTTCCACTTCTGGATCAGTGCCAGCGCTTCCGTTACGTCGTATACGGAACGCGTATCATAGGCGTAAGGCTCTTCGTAGAAGCTCGTTCCGAAGATGAGCAAGTCCAGCCCCAATAACGGCTCTTGCTCCTGTTCGGACAAGCCAATCGAATCCGAGCAATAGGCCCATGCAGCTTCTGATTCCTTATGATCGAATCGAAATGCATACGAATAGCCATTTTTCCCATGATTGACGCGCCAGGAACGTGCAAGCCAATTGCCGATTGTGATCGGTTCATCGAATGGCCGAAATTCAATATGGGTCGCCAACCATGGAAAACGAGCTAATATCTCCGCTATCACTTCCGACGGTGAATAGGCGACTCCCMTCTTCCCAAGCCAACGGCAGGCATCCGCCCATTCGACAAGTCCGCCAATATGATCAAAGTGCGCATGCGTAATAAGGATGGCATCCACCTGACGTGCTCCAGCCTCTTCCATCTGCCTTGCCCAGTCCGGTCCGCAATCGATCCAAACATTACCTGCAATTTCATCCACGATTTGCAGAGAAGAGCGATATCGCTTATTCACCTGCGTCGACCTCGCTTCTTCGCAAACCGGACACCCGCAGTATACGCGTGGTACGCCCATTGCATCGCCCGTACCTCTGAAGATCAGCTTCGTCATAGCGGCAGAAGCTCAACTTTGTCCGCTTCGCGCAGCTTCGCCATCATATCGAGCCACTCCTGCGGTTTATTCGGAAGAGCAACATAGTAACCTTCAAGAAATTGTGCAATTAGTGCTGCATCAAGAGATTCCAATGTCTCATCCTGCGGCATGAAGCATAGATCCAGCTCAGACACCGCTTTTCCCTCATGATCCCAAGAAGGATGTACATATGGGAAGTTAATTCGCTTATATCCGATATGCGACAGCACCTCGCGTCTAACGATCGGATTCATTGGCGACACGCCTCCGAATTCATGGATGCCTGCTCGATAAGGATCATATACCTCGGCGAACATGCCGATCGGCGTTGTGCCGGATTGGTCTGCGAGTCGCTGCAAATCCACTTCACGCTTGCGATACAAGAAACGTCCAATACCCATCGATGGACGGCCGATTATTGTGAAATCAGTCATGGCAACCCGAAGCAACGGATAGTAACGGTATTCGGTCGAGCCTACAACGTCCTCTCCATGCAAGGCTGCATAGACATGAATGGACGGATCTTCGAGCGGCTCTCGCCAAAGCTCATATTCCAAAACCTCTTCAGGCGGAAAAATCGTTTGAAGCAGCTCGTGCAGCTTCTTAAAATAGGGATCCTCTATGGAAGTAATTCGATGATAAATAAGCATAGCGACAGCAACTCTCCTTAATCAGTGAAATGGATTGCGCCACTCCATAATGGCGGCGCAGTTATGAGACTGTTCGTCCTCCAAATAATGATGTGCGACGCCAACAGGCGTTCTTCCGCAGCGAAGCAGAAACGAAATGACCGGATCATTCCAATCGCCCTGAACAACACGTTCAACATATTGCTCAGGGGATGCTTCATGCGCTTTAGCCGCATAACCCGGCATCCTGCCTCCGCCAAGCAGTCTCGTTAGACCAAGCTGTACAACCGTCTCGTACATCGATTGCATCAGCCACTTGCCAATCCCCGACTTGCGGTATTCAGGGATGACGCCTATATCAACGACATATAGGGTATCGCCGTTCGGATTATGGTTGCGTATGTAGCCGTTATCGGTAATCGTTGCCCAATCGTGATGATCACCATAACTGGTCATATCGACGATCAGCCCGGTCATCGAAGCAATAATTCGACCATCAACTTCTGCGCATAAGGCCCCGTTCGGAAACCTTGCGATATGCTCGATGAGCTGATCGTTGCTCCACAATAACTCTTCGGGAAAGGGTGGCGGGAAGCATAGTCGCTGAACTTCGATTAGCGAATCGAAGTCAGCAACCTCATAATTACGAATCGTAGCTTGTTTCGGAATGCCATTCATGAAAATGTATAATTGCTTATTCAATGTATTGCCCCCATTTACCGATAACGATTACTTCCAGTCGGGATACAAATCGGTGCGGCGATCCCGCCAAGTCGTAACAGAGCCAGCCGTTCTAACATCCTCGAGAAGCGATAGGTCAAGATCGGCAACGATGAGCATATCCGCGTTGATAACTCCTTCGGATAGAATACCTGCTGGCGGGAATTGGATATCGTTAGGCGTAATGACCGCTGCCTGACCATAATTGGCACGCATAAAGTCGACTTTGCGCAGAGAACCGACAGTACCGGCCGCTACGATATAGATTTGATTCTCAACTGCTCTCGCGTGGCAGCAGTAGCGCACGCGATAGAAGCCGTGTCGATCGTCCGTACAGGACGGGCAGAAAATAACATCCGCGCCTTTGGCACGAGCCATCCGTACAATTTCGGGAAACTCGATATCATAACAAGTAAGCATCGCAATCGTGCCAAACTTTGTCTCGAATACTTCAAGTCCCTCTCCCGGAGACATACTCCATTCACTGACCTCCGTAGGCGTTAAATGGATTTTGTGCTGGACATCGATTTTGCCGTCCGGATGGAACAGATGCGCCGCATTGCGCAGCTTGCCGCCGCCTACTTCCACAACATGCGTTCCGCCAATGATATAGACATCGTATTCCGATGCAAGTGACCGAAACAATTCGACATACATATCAGTATAGGCTGGCAGTTGCTCGATAGATTGCGGCTTCCCGTCCGCGCCTGGAATGGATAACAGCTGCGTAGTCATAAATTCGGTAAATAAGATGAACTCCGCTCCGTATTCCGATGCATTGCGCACATAATGGGTTACTTGCTCCGAGAATTGCTCGAAGCTATTAATATCCTCAAGTTGATACTGAACAGCTGCTGTTCGAAATTTCAAGCGACTCCCGCCTCCCCCTCAAGTAATTTGCGAATCCCTTCGTATAAACTTACTAATGTAAATCTGCTGCAAACTATCTACGCTGTTTGAATTGAATCGTAATCGTCGTACCGAGATCAGGCAAGCTGAATACGTCTACCTTGCCTTCATGCAAGTCGACGATCCGCTTAGCGATGGACAACCCCAGTCCAACGCCGCCCGTCGTACGGCTCCTTGCTCCGTCTACACGGTAGAAACGCTCGAACAGATGCGGTATCTCATTTTCCGGAATGCCGATGCCTTTATCCTTCACTTCGATCTTCACGATATGCTTGACGAGGGTCACCGATACATCGATCGGATCCTTCGAATATTTGATCGCATTATCAAGTAAAATAACGAGCAATTGTCTAATCTTATCCTTATCTCCGACCATACGAACGACCTTAGACAGTGCCTTAACGCGAATCGGCCTTTGGAATGTCGTTTGCAGCATCGTCGCAAGTTCGTCTACCATTTGAACGACGTCGAAATTCTCCTGCTTCAGCCAATCCTCTTGCTCAGCCTCGGCAAGCATCAGCATCGACTTCGTTAACGTTTGGAGACGATTGGCCTCCTTATCGATCGCCTCTATCGCCTCGTTGCGAACATTCTCGTCATCACGGCCCCAGCGCTTGAGCATACCCGCGTAGCTGCTAATGACAGTAAGCGGCGTCTTCAGTTCATGAGAAGCATCGGCAACGAATTGTTTCTGTCTGGCAAACGTTCGATCCAGCCGTTCAATCATTTGATTAAATGCTCTTACAAGCTGCAGAAGCTCGGCTGATTCCTCCCGATTGCTCAGCTCAATCTTCCTTAGCTTACCGCTTCGGTCGATTTCCCGCATCGTATTAACCATCTGCTGAATCGGAGCCGTCAATCTCGACGTGAACCAATACGTGCCGAAGATCGCGAACAGAATCGCACCGCCGCTCGTTACGCTAAGCGCAGCAACGAGTACTTGCAAATAGTTGTCCAGTTCATCCAATATTCGATTAACCTCAAGCATCGCAATAACCCGATTGCCATCATAGAGCGGTACGCGCATAAAGAGGATGCGCTCGCCGCCCTTAGAGATCATGCCGGTATGCGTGTACATTTCGAAGCTTGCCGGAAGCTCAAGAAGAACCTGATCGGAACCGGTAATATTAACGACGCGGTTGTTCGGCAAAATAATGCGGATCATTTCGTTCACATTATAATACTCATTAAGCAGGTCAGCCGAATTAAGTCCTCTGCCGCTCTGTATTCGGGGGTTTTCCAGCATGAGATTGACCTTGTTGGCGATCACTTCTTCTTCGCTCTCGGTCGTAATCTTAATGACATAGAAATAGACAAATATATTAAACAGAATAAGAATAAAGATTAACCAAAAAATAGTAAACAGCGTAAATCGTTTGCGCAGCGTCATGCATCGGGCTCCTTAATCATATAACCGACGCCCCGTACCGTATGAATCAGCTTGTGACGATACCCCTTGTCCAGCTTTTGCCGCAAGTAACGGATATAGACGTCAACGAGATTCGTTTCGCCGATAAAGTCGTAGCCCCATACTTCGGATAAAATATCTTCGCGTGATTTCTCTTCGTTTTTGTTCTCCACCAAATAAACGAGCAGCTCGAACTCGCGAGGTGTAAGCTCGATTACAATATCTTTACGGAACACTTTGCGAGTCCGCAGCTCAATCGTAAGATCGCCGACTTTAATCATATCGGAGCCTTCCGCTTCCTTCGGATACTGCTGGAATATACGCAAAATATTGCGCACGCGAGCCAGCAGCTCCTCCATTGCAAAAGGTTTCGTTATATAATCGTTAGCACCGTGCTCGAAGCCGCTTACTTTGTCCGGCACAGTATCACGAGCGGTAAGCAATATAATCGGTACCGGATTGCCGGCTTGTCTTACGAGCCTCAGCACTTCGATGCCGCTCATTTCGGGCAGCATGACATCAAGCAGAACAAGCTCCCATTCGCCCGATGACGCCATTTCATAGCCAGTTCGTCCATCGGCAGCCGTTCCAACCGTATAACCCTCATGTTCCAGTTCTAGCTGCAAAATACGGGCAATTCCCGCTTCGTCTTCAACGACAAGAATACGCTCTTTCATAATGTAGTTCACCTGCTTCCAGTGTTCGTTAATGAGCCTTGAAATTATCATAATGAAGCCGTTTCACAAAAGCAAGCGGCCTTAGCGCTCCATAGACCAAGCTTCGACATCCCAAGTTTTCGTTACCCAATCCTCGTAAAATTCAGGTTCATGGGATACGAGTACAACCGTTCCCTTATAAGCCTTAAGGGCACGCTTAAGCTCAGCCTTAGCTACGATGTCCAAATGGTTCGTCGGTTCATCGAACAAAATCCAGTTGCTCTCATGCATCAACAGCTTGCATAAACGAACCTTCGCCTGCTCGCCGCCGCTAAGTTGATTCAGCGCGCGCGTAATATGCTCGTTCTTAAGTCCGCATCTTGCAAGCGCAGCGCGTACTTCATGCTGATTCATGAACGAAAACTCATTCCACACATCATCGAGAGGCGTCATCGTAGGCGCCTTCGATTCCTGCTCGAAGTAGGCAGGGCTCAAGTAGTCGCCGCGATACAGCGTGCCTTCGAGCGGCTCGATCACGCCGAGAATCGTCTTCAGAAGCGTTGATTTACCGACGCCGTTACAACCGACGATCGCAATCTTGTCGCCGCGTTCAATGAGCATATCCATGCTCGGCAGAAGCGGCCGCGTATAGCCGATGACCATATTTGTCGCCTCGAAGACGACTTTGCCGCTTGTTCTTGCTTCCTTGAAGTTGAAAGTCGGCTTGCCGGCTTCCTCAGGTTTATCGATTCGTTCAATACGGTCAAGCTGCTTCTCGCGGCTCTTAGCCCGGCCCGAAGTGGACGCTCTTGCCTTATTGCGCTGAATAAAATCCTCTTGCTTCTTAATATATTCCTGCTGCTTCTCGTAAGCATCGATATGCTGCGCCTTGTTCAGATCAGCCATCTCGAGAAACTTATCGTAGTTGGCCGTATAACGCGTCAGCTTCGCAAATTCCAAATGATAAATGACATTGGTCACATTGTTCATGAAGCTTGTTTCATGAGAAATAAGAATAAAGGCGTAAGGATAGTTTCTCAAATAGTTCGTCAGCCAGCTAATATGCTCATCGTCCAAATAGTTCGTAGGCTCGTCGAGCAATAGTACCGTAGGCTTCTCGAGCAGCAGCTTCGCCAGCAGCACCTTCGTCCTTTGGCCGCCGCTTAGCGCAGCGACGTCACGATCAAGCCCGATCGCGCCAAGCCCAAGACCGTTCGCCATCTCCTCGACTTTAACGTCGATCAGATAGAAGTCGCCGAGCTCAAGCTCCTCTTGAATTTCGCCCATTCGATTAAGCAGCTGCTCAAGTGTGTCTTCGTCGGCATCCGCCATTTGCTCGGCAATTTGGTTCATCTCCTGCTCCAAGACGAGCATGGGAAGGAAGGCATCCTTCAAGACGTCACGAATCGTTTTGCCTGGGGTAAGCAGCGTATGCTGATCCAAGTAGCCATAGCGAACGCGAGGCGTCCACTCTACCTTGCCTTCGTCCTTCAGAAGCTTGCCGGTCAATATATTCATCATCGTTGACTTGCCCGTTCCGTTAGCGCCGACAAGTCCTACATGCTCGCCCGCCAGCAGTCTGAACGAAACGTTCTTGAACAACGTACGATCGCCGAAAGTATGGGATAATTGCTCTACCGTTAATAAGCTCATTTGTGTATTAACTCCATTCATGCTTGTTCGATCTTATCGGCAAACGCACTAGCCCTTGCTTCAAATAATCCGTACTAGTGTACCACAATTATCGCGATATTGCGTTATTTTCATTGGCAAGCAACTCTACAATAGGCTTCAGCGACCTTCTAAGCTGCTTGCCAATAGCCGAATGAGCGGTCATTCGCTTGCCGCTCCACATGAAATTCAGCAATGCGTCATTCGGCATTAAAGGAATCATCGCTGCCGGATATTTCGGAAACAGCCTAAGCCAGTCTTTGCGGCCATTAAACTTCGTATCCTTATTGCCAATCCATATGAGCTCATGCCCCTTATGCTCCAGCTCCTCATGGAGAAGTTCCAGTCGCCGCATGGATCCCGCTTGCCACTTCGCAACGAACGGATCTGCTATTACAATGACATATCGGGATTTCGCTAGCCAATAATTGCTATCCGCCTGCTCCCATTTGCTGGAGAAGTCGATCAGCGCAACCGACTCGTTGCTTTGCCTCAGCACATCTTCCAACGACTCTCCCGCATCTGCCTGTCCTTGTGCATCTGCGAACTCATGATTTACGGCATACCATTGTATCCCGCTACTTTCTTCCTTGCCATGCAAATATCGCTGCTGATTATGGCTGGTCAAGGTTTCGGCTGTACGCCACTCAATGCCTTCATGCAAAGTTTGACGCCACTCTGGCACAAGTCGAACATACTCGATCGCGGTAACGCCCTTCCTTTGCTTCTCATGCAGCAGCTCCGCCAGCAGAGGTGTTAGGAAGGTCGCTCCGGCTCCGGCATGCAAAGAAATAACGCTTACAAGCATCCGCTGCCGCATTCCGCCAAGCGGCAGCGCGTGAGCATCCACAGCTAAGCGCACACCGCTAGGAACAGTAAACGATTTTAACTCATATTCAACCTCGGTCATCGATGAATATCGAATTGACGGATCACTCTGCAGCATTCGCTCAAGCATATTAACAAATGGAGCAGGGCATTTGCCTGACAGACCCTTGCGGATAGAAAGGTGATGCTGCGGCGCATATATCCGGCCGCCGCTAGCCATATAATAAAGCAGCATTCCGAGTCCGTAAATATCCGTGCGCTCATCGCTTTGCTTCATCGCAAGCTGTTCCGGCGCGGCAAATTGGATTGTTCCGAGCTGTATCGTATCCTGCTGCTGACCCGCTTTGAACGTACGCGATATACCGAAGTCGATAACCTTTGCATTACCGCAGTAATCGATCATAATATTCGATGGCTTCAGATCACGGTGTATAATCGGTCGCGGTTGATTATGAAGGTAAGCAATTGCGGTGCATAGCTGAAGCCCAATTCGAATGACTTCTTCGAACGGGAAAACGGACAACGATTCTTCAAACATCTCCGATAACGTCTGTCCTTCAATAAAGTCCATGACGAATGCTTCTTCTCCTTCATCTTCAAGTCGGAAGCAATCGAAGATGACAGGCAGATGTTGATGACCCAGCTTCATCAGAGTTGCAGCTTCTTCTGTATACATCCCGTCACGAATTCCAGCTCCCTTGACCACTTTAAGCGCCCTTCTAACGCCGTTCAGCTTCCTATCCAACACGGAATAGACGACTCCCATGCCACCTTGACCAATCAACCGATCAATCTCATAACGATCGCCGATGACTTGACCTCGCTGCCACGTACGATACTGCGCTTCTGTTTGCTCCGACATCCATAATCCCCCTTTGATAAATAAAAAAGCATCCCGATCGATCCTGTTCACATACAGGAGGATCGGGATGCTTTCCCAATTTCAATTCAATATAATTACACCTAATTTAGCATAGAAGGTTACCGTTCATCAAGCGATGAGTATTCTCCAACTAATCGTTATTTAAGTCCGCTAGTGCTAATTCCTTCAACGATATACTTTTGGAAAGCGAAGAAGATCGCAAGTACAGGCAGCAAGCTTACGATTGACATGGCGAACATCGCGCCCCAGTTGGAGACGGTGTCGCTGTCGAGGAACATTTTCAGACCCATKGATACCGGATACAAGCTAGGACGATTCAAGTAAAGTACCGGACCAAGCAGATCCTCCCAGCGCCAGTAGAACGAGAAGATCGCAGCTGTAGCTAGCGCAGGCACGACTAGCGGCAGAATGATGCGGAAGAACAAACGGAACTTGCCGCAGCCGTCGATCGTTGCCGCCTCATCAAGCTCAGTCGGAATCGTCCGAATGAACTGAATAAGCAGGAAAATAAAGAACGGAATGCCGAAGTATTGCGGAACGACGATCGGTTTGATCGAGTTAAGCCAATCAATCTTAGCGAATAAAATGTATTGCGGCACAAGCACGACGTCATGCGGCAGCATCAGCGTAACCATCATAATGCCGAACCAGAACGACTTGCCGACAAAGTTCAACCGAGCAAAGCCGAAGGCAATGAATGCCGATGATAAAACGGCGCCAATCGTGGAAATGACGACAATCTTAAGCGAGTTCATGATAAAAGTTCCGAAGGATTGTCCGGCAATTCCGATCCAACCGATTTTGTAATTATCCCATATCCATGGCTGCGGAATAAGCGAATCTGCCGTTGCGAAGATCAGATTGCTTTCCTTGAAGGAGCTCATGAGCAGCCAAAGAACCGGATACACCATACCAATCGCTAACGCCGCTACAAACAGGTGATAGATCGGCCATTTCATTTTTTTGATTGTCATATTTTTAATGGCCACCTTTCGACTCGTAATGAACCCAGCGCTTAGACGTCCAGAACAGTAAACCAGTTAGGATTGCGATAATGATAAGCATAATCCATGCCATAGCGGACGCATAACCCATATCGAAGTAAACGAAAGCTTGGCGGAATAAGTACAGCGAGTAAAGCAGTGTACCGTCAAGCGGACCGCCTTCGCCCTTGGAAATAATGTAAGCTGGCACGAATGTCATGAACGCGCCGATCGTCTGCATAATCGTGTTGAACAGAATAATCGGGCTCAGCATTGGCAACGTGATTTTGAAGAAACGAATAACAGGTCCCGCACCGTCAACATTGGAAGCTTCGTACAGCTCCCCCGGGATATTTTTCAGGCCTGCCAAGAAAATAAGCATGGAAGAACCGAATTGCCATACCGACAACGTAATAAGCATCCAAAGTGCTGCTACAGGTTCTGCAAACCATCTGACGCTATCTAAACCGAGGAAATTCAGGAAATGGTTGATTACGCCTTCGTCGCCGAATAGATTGCGCCACATGATCGACACGGCTACGCTGCCGCCGATGATGGAAGGCAAATAATAAACCGTCCGATATAACCCGATTGCTTTCGAGGCTGTGTTCAGTATCATTGCAATGAATAAGGCGAATGCCAGCCGAAGCGGCACGCCGATGAATACATAAAGAAACGTAACTTTAAGCGATGCAAAAAACTTCGAATCATTGGTAAACATTTCTGTGTAATTTTCCATACCGATGAAGGATGGCGTCGATAACAGATCGTAATCCGTAACTGAGAAATATAACGAAGCAATAGCGGGCACTAAAGTGAATATCAAAAATCCGAATACGAACGGTCCGATAAAGGTATACCCGATAAGGTTATTTTTAAGTGACAGCGATTTCATAGTATCCAACTCCTATACGAAGACTTACGTACCTGACCGTGTAGAACCATGCTCCGAGAAGTAGAGAAGCGACGGCCGATCATGTCGACCAGCCATCGCTTCTACTCAGGCAATGTTACTTGTTTTTCTTAAGAATAGAGGTAGCTTCGTCTCTGAATTTCTTAGCTGCTTCTTCAGGCTTGATCTTGTTGTAGTTCATTTGCTCTGCAAGGCTAGTCAGCGATTTGAACACTTCAGCGGAACCGATCGGATCTGCTGGGTCCATTGGGGAGCTGTTCGACTCCGCCCATGCTACATAGTCGTAAACTTGGATTTGAGCTTCAGTGGATACTTCTTTTAACGCTTCTTTCACTTTCGACGATACGGGAACACCGCGATCGCCAAGGATCAATTTGTTCGCTTCGATGTCGTTAACGAAGAAGTTGATGAACTTCGCTGCTTCTTCCTTCACTTTCGAGTTCTCCGAGACGGAGAAGAACATCGACGGTTTCATGAACAAACCTTTTGCCATATCGGGGCCTACCATTGGCGCGAGCGCCAGTGGACGGTTAGCTACTTGCTGCAAGCCCACATATTGGTTGGACCATTGCCATACGCCGATTCCTTGGTTCAGAACGAGGTGGCTGTCTTCTGCGCCTTTGATCTGAGCAAGTACGTCTGGCGAAGGAACTGCGCCGTCGATTACGAGCTTGGACAACATACCGAAGAAGTCAACGAACAGTTGGTCGTCTTCGTAGCCAAGGCCTGTGCCTTCAGCGTTGAACAACGTTTTGCCAAGCGTACGGAGGTAGTAGCCGAAGAATACTTCAGGACGCATACCGTTGTCGAAGAACAATCCAGCATCCTTCGCTTTAGCAGCCATGCTTACGTAGTCGTCCCAAGTCCAGTTCTCAGGGATCGATTCGATGCCCGCTTTCTTAAGCAGCGCCGGGTCGTAGTTGAAGCCGAGTGCGTTAACGCCAAGGTTCATACCGTACAGCTTGTCCCCCAGCTTGCCGCCGTCAATCGCGTTTTGCGAGATGTCGGTAACATCGATTTGGTTGCCGATGTATGGAGTCAGATCAGCCAGTTGATTTCTTCCCGCGTATTGGGAATAGTTTTGCGTGTCGATTTGGATAATGTCTGGTAGCTCGTTCGCAGCCGCTTGAGGTGCTAGCTTCTTCCAGTAGTCATCGTAGTTCGCGTATTCCATTTCAATGGTTACGTGAGGATTTTTCGATTTGTACATTTCAATTACTTTCATTGTGTAATCGTGACGAGGCTGTCCGCCCCACCAAGCGATACGAATCGTAACCGGTTTAGCTTCTTCCGATCCATTCGCCTCTTCGCCGTTGCTTGCCGTGTTCGTAGCACCAGGCTTGTTCGTACTGTTGTTGCTCGTGTTGTTCCCGCCGCATGCGCTTACAAGTACAAGTGCGAAGGCCATGAGCAGTAGAAGCAGTTTTTTGCGAGCTTTCATTTTTGATACGCCCCTTCCAAACTCTTAATGTTGTCTACAACGTTATTATAGGTMGAATGTCGAAATGTCGGAATTTAAAAAACCGCTTTCTTTGTTAAAAAAACAGAGGTCGCCATCACGGCGACCTCTTATATTCCGATGGCGTAAAGCCGGTATGCTTCTTAAACACTTGGCTGAAATATTGCGGATTGTCGCCGAAGCCGAACTTCTCCGCGAGCTCGAACACTTTCACGTCTCCGGTCGTTTCGATTTCCTTAATCGCCAGCTCCATACGCAATCTAACGACGTAATTGGAGAACTTCTCCCCCGTCTCCTTCTTGAACAGCTTGCCGAGATAATCAGCATTCATATATAAAATCTCGCTCGATACCCAGTTCAGCGACAAATCCGGATTCGATATATGCTCTTCAATGACCTGTACCATTTTATGAATAATGGAGGAATGTTTCTTCGTATGCAGGCTATAATTGTTCATGCAAATGAGTTCAGCGTTCTCTGTCACGAAATGTTCAATCGTTCTAAGCGTGCTTAAGCTGTCGAAGCTTGCGATTTTTTGTAAAAATTCATTGATCTGGTCCGCCTGCCCTTGCCTTGTGATCGATACGTACAAAGGAATGACATACGATTTGGCTAATTGCATGTCCATACGATGCTCCGCCAACATGGCAAAGTAGTGAGTAAGCTCCTGCTTAGCTATCTCCCAATCCCCGGATTTAATGTGCATGCATAAATGCTCGTCATCATATATGAAGGTTGCCTGCGGCTTGCCTGCCGCATCAGCAATGTCATTACGCGTAATAATGCTGCCTTCCCCCAAGTAAAACTGGTAGTTCAAGCATTCCAGCGTCTCGCGATACATGCTGCGAGCTTCCGTAATACGTCCGGGAGTGCTGACTGCAATCGTAGCGTCAAGCTTGTAATAAGAAGCGAACGTTTGTTTAATCTGTTTCAGCCGATCGAACAGCTCCTCACTCTCGGAAGTGATTTTCGTTAGAAGCAGAACATGCTTGCCGATTGTTGTACTGAGCAGAACGGTTTCTTGGCTTAAGTAATCGCTTGCAATGTTCTTGATCGCAAACAGGTGCTCGAACTCGAATTTGCCTTCGATCTGGAAGAGCAACAGTTGAACGCTGTCGTTCTCGATCTCAATACGGAAAAGCTCGCCGTAATCATCCCAATCGCGCTGACCGTACGTCTTATTCGTGACGAGCTCCTTAAGGAACTGTTCCTTCGCATGCGGAAGAACCTTCTTAAGCTCTTTCTGAATGTTAGCCATGAAGTCTGCTTGCGAATGCTGTTCGTTAAGCTGTTCAATCACTTCCGTTAACGCTTGAATGATCGTATTTTCATTACAAGGCTTGAGCAGATAATGTTTGACGCCGAACTGCATAGCCGTACGAGCATAATCGAACTCACTGAAGCCTGACAGCAGTATAAATGCGATATGCGGATATAATTCATACACCTTCTCAACAAGCTGGAGTCCATCCATGCCAGGCATCTTAATATCCGAGATGATAATGTCTGGCTGATTGTCCTTAATGAAAGCAAGCGCATCAAGACCGTTGCGCGCCGTCCCTGCCAACTCCATATGGTGAGCGTTCCAATCAATGGTGCGGGAGATGCCTTCAACGATAATGCGCTCGTCATCGACGAGCAGTACTTTATACATCGGATTCCCTCATTTCATACGGAAGCCTGAGCGTAACAGTCGTGCCTCCGTTTACTTTGCTCTCCACATGGATGCCGTAAGCGTCGCCGTATAAGAGCTTGATACGGTCCTCGATATTTTTCAGTCCAAGACCGGATCCCTTCGTTTTCACTTCGCCGCTGAACAGCTTGGACACTAACTGCTCTTCCATGCCGGGGCCGTTGTCCGTAACGGAAATATATAGGTTGTCATCTTCTTCATAAGCGCGAATACGGATGCTGCAGGTATCAATCATCTGCTCCAAACCGTAATTGACTGCATTCTCGACGATCGGCTGCAGCGACAGCTTCGGCAAGGTGCAATGCAACAATCGCTCCGGTATGTCGATGTCAAAATCCAACCGCTCCTCGAAGCGGAATTTCTGAATCGTGACGTAATGGCTTACAATCTCCAGTTCCTTGCTGATTGGAATGAGCGGTTCCTTCAGATTGATTGAGGTCCGTAGCAGCGAGCCGAGCGCTTCGACCATTTGAGAAATATGCGTCTGGTTGCTCAGCTTAGCCGACCAATTGATCGATTCCAGCGTATTGTACAGAAAATGCGGATTAATTTGCGCTTGCAACGCCTTGAACTCGGTGTCTCGAATCGTTAACTGCTTCACATAATTTTCATGAATCAGCTCATTAATCCGCTCGACCATAATCCGGAAGTTGCGGTGCATCTGACCGGCTTCGTCCATCGCGAGAGCTTGCTCATTGGGCTCATCCGCATATTCGAAGTTGCCGAGCTGCACCTTCTTCATCTTCGCGTTCAAGCGCTCGATCGGCTTCGTAATCCCATTGGCAAAACGGATCGAAAACAAAATAATACATAAGAACAGAACGGCAAAAATAACGATAATCGTCTGCTTGACCTTCACAATGCGCTCGAATATATCATCAAACGGTATTAGCGTGTAGTAGGTCCAATCGGTGTACGTACTCGCGATATAAGTGACGAAATATTGTTTGCCGTTCATCTTCATCGTCTCATAGCCGCTGTTTTGCCCCATACCCGGCAGTCGAGTAATCGGTAAGTCGGTCGCTCCCTGATCCGGATAAATCAGATTATTGTCCTGCATAATAATAAGCTGCGCATCTGAGCTGTTCATCCGCATTCCTTTGGCAAAATCATTAAACAACGCCCTCATATCAATGCGAATGGCTAGCGTGCCGAGATTGTCGAGCTTAAGCTGCTCGAAGGATCGTATCTCTCGGGCTGCAACCAAAGCATGATCGTCGGAATCCGGAGCGATCCATGTATTGCCGCCCTGGTTCGGATTGGTCTCGGCTTTAATCAGGTCAAGCCGATTCTTGAACATGGTGATCGAGCTTGTCCCAACGGCATATTCATTGTCGAAAACATCGTATAGCTGAGATGAGAGCACATATTTATCGAGTGCGCCGATGTTGACCATCCGCTCGATGATTTTCGTGCGGACGACGTAATTATCGTAATCGGAACCGCCGGATTTGATCGATCTCAGATAATTTTGAAGCGTAGGATCCGTCATGATCATGAAGCTCAGCTTCTCCATCTTCTTGAGCTCGTTCTCGATGCTTAGCGAAGAAAGACTTAGCGCCTTGGAAGACTGCTGATAAACTTCTTCGTCGTAAAATTCAAAAGCGTATTGCTGAACAACGACTCCGATAACTGCAACGACACCCATGATGACCGAAATAAGCACGAACAGCTTATGCTTGATTCGCAAATTCGTATAAAGCGCTTTCAAATTAGGCATCGTTTCAAGCCTCCATCCATTACGAGTATAAGGCCCTTGCGGGAAGGGCCTTACGCTTGTCCACACTTCATAACTGCACTACTTTTTCTGCAAATACAATGTAATCTCTTCGCGGTTATGGAACAATTGCTTCGCCTTCTTAAGCTCGAACACCGATTCCAACTTAGCGATGACTTCGCGGATTGTCTGCATAGGCTTGCGATGCATAAGCTTGATCGTAATGATCGCCGTTGCTTCTTCCGCAAGCGCTGCTTCTAGATCAAGCACGAGCCGCGACATGAGCATCGGACTCCAGCTCATATCGCATACGAATAGATCGAATGATCCCGGCTTCAGCTTAATTTCCGAAGCGTTCTGCTTCAAATAGGTGAGTGCCGGATGATCAACAATCGATGGATGCAGCTCAGCCGGATCGACAGCCGTAACGCGAAGACCTCTCTCCAGCAGCAGCGACGTCCAACCGCCAGGCGCTGCGCCAACGTCTAGCGCTCTGCGGAATTGCTCATAATGCAAGCCGAATGCCCGCTCTGCTTCCAGCAGCTTAAACTTCGCGCGAGACACTTGTCCTTCCTCCCGCTGGAACCGAACCGCGCCGCCAGGCCAGTCAGAGAGCATGTCCTGCGGTGAACCGAAACCGATATACAGCGTTGATGCTGCCGCATAGATTGCAATGATCGTTTCAGGTTGCTGAACGACCGGCTCCGCTCCAACTTCCGCTAAGACTGCATCGATTACCGCTTTTGTCTCGGATGCCGAATGGATGAAAGCCGTTCCGTGCGCTCTCCGAATATGAACGGCGGTGCGCTTACCAGCGAACTGCTGCGAGGCGCTGCGCACCACTGTCGAGAGCTGCTCCATATCTTCGGCATCGCCTGTTATTTCTACCGTTCTGTCCACAGCCTGTATATGTCGCAAAAAGATCGGTTCGCGCTGATGGACAGCTTGCAACGTTTCTTCCCGTTCAAGCGGGCTATTCATGAGGAACACTTCCCCAGCCGCTAGCTGTGAGAAGGTTACGCCATCAATAATGCGGCGCAGCTCCTCTATTGCGTATGGCGAATAACTCTGATTCGCCGTTCCGATCCATTCAGTCAATGTTTGTGCCTCTATTCTTAGGTTTAGGATAAACGACCAAATGTCTGCGTATTAACAGGAGGAAATCCAGTTAATGTCGCAGACTTCGATGTGAGTCGAACTACAAATGATCTCCATTAGCCGTGCCTAACTCGTTGCCATTTGCTGTAGAAGGGAATCTGGCATGGGACCATTATGGAGCTTAGTCGTTTCAGGTGCGTTTTGATACAGCTCATGATACATTTGCAAGCGACCTGACACGCTCGACGTATGCAAATAAATGTGCTCGGGATAACGTCCGGTTGCTACGATATGTCTCACAACCTCATAGCCCGTAGGCTGCGCCCAGCCTAAGTCATAATCGAGCGACAAGATGCCGATCGGTTCCTGATCAAGCAGAAGCTTGCATTCTTCGGCATCCTTGGCAAGCACGAACCCCTTCGGACATCCGCGATAATCGTCCAAATAGACATGAATCATGAATGAATCCCCCATTCAAACATTTGATTCAGAAGCAGCTTCCTACCTATCCTTCTGGCAGGTGCCGCAATAATAGGCTTTGCGACCTGACTGTTCCAGCTTGAGAATTGCGGCGCCGCAAGTCGGACACGGCTCGCCCTCCCGATTGTACACCTTAAACTTACTTATATAGCCGCCCGTTAACTGGTCGTCCGCTGCAAACGGATAGTCGCCCGCGCCTCCGTATGAAATCGCTTCCTGTAGCACATTATGCATCGCTTCGTAGAGTCGTTCCCAAGTTTCCTTCTCCAGTAACGGAATTTTGGCATCGGGCAGTAAACCCGCTCGGAATAAGATTTCATCCGCATATGCKGATCCAATCGCATTCAATATGCTCGTATCGAGCAAAGCTTGCCGAATCGAACTTCTTTTCTTGGCGAACCTATCGATAAAACGATTCAGCGTCAGCTTCTTATCCAGCGGATCCGCGCCAAGCTCGCTGAACATCTCTTCTACTTCTCGAACAGACAACAACTTAATGGACTCGGAGCGCAAGCCAACCGCATACACAAAGCGTTCGCCGAACTTGATTTGAACCTGTGCCGTCTTATCCGGCGCATCCTCTGCCGATCCGATATACAAGTATGCCGCCTGAGTCAAATGAAGAATCAGTCGTTTGCCGTTATCCAAGTGAAACAGCAAGTGCTTTCCTCTGCGTTCAATAAACCAAACGACAGCTCCGACGATATCCTTGCGCCATTCGTCAACGTTTACTTGAAAGGTTTTGCTGTTAGTTACCTCGATACCGGTAATTGGTGCGCCTGCGAATCGATTCGTCAGCGCTCCTCGAACATGGTCTAATTCCGGCAGTTCCAACATGAAAGCTATCTTCCTTCCTGTGCCTTCGTTTGTTTCTCTTATATCCCTCTATGTGTAGAAATATACGAGCGAAGCTCATCTAATTGTTCGCAAATGACGTCCGGCTTGCAGCCGGCTTTCTCTGCATAATAGTCGTAATTATCACGATTGGTTAAGCCTGTCAGGACGAGGATCGTACCGCAGTCCGAAGCATGGCCGGCTGCAATATCGGTAGCGATATTATCGTCGATTACCCATGTTTCCTCTGCCGATTGCCCTAATCGGTTCAACGAATAGTTCATTAAAATAGGCGATGGCTTTCCTATTATGACAGGTTGCTTGCCCCCAGCGGCGGCGAGCATGGCGCCAATCGAGCCTGCTCCCGGCTGCAGCCCGTTCTCAGTAGGCAGCAGCAAATCGGGATTCGTCATAATAGATGTCGCGCCTTCCAAAATATAACGTACAGCCATTGCCAATCGAGTATAATTGAATGCCCGATCAATCCCTTGCAGCACATAATCCGGTTTGTCCTCGGTTATCGTGAGTCCAGCCTCGCTGACAGCCTCGCGAAGCCCTTTCTCTCCAATGACAAATACGGAGGCGCCGGGCGACTGCTCAGCAATATACGATGCAGCAGCTTGAGCGGAGGTGCATACATCATCCGCTTCTGCCAATATACCCATCGATCGCAGCCTATCGGCTACTTCCTCTGGCGTCGCGGACGAATTGTTCGTCACATACTTGTAAGCAAGGCCGCTGTCTCTCAATTCGGATATGAGCTTGTCAGCATGTTCAATCCGCTTCGAACCGTGATAGATTGTACCGTCCAGATCAATTAGTAGACCGCTCATCGTTCGCTGTTTGGTTGTCATTGCGGTATACCTCCTTAAGTCCTAAGAAAAAAATTGCATGTTATGCAACGGCTATTTGAGATAACCATAGCGTTCAGCCTTACCCGTCAGCCTTGATATCCGTTTGCGAAGCGCTTCCAGCTCCGCAGACTTCTTCTTATCCCTTCGCTGCAGCGGCTGGCTTCCCATATGCTCGAGCGCTTCCCGCGCATATTGCAACGCTGTTTGAAAGTCTTTCTGCTTATGCTCATAATACATGGCCAGTTCCGTGCAAGCTTCAATTGAGTAAATGCCGTATGCAAGCGATGAATGAATAATGACCTTCTGCCACAATAACACAGCGCGCCCCCAATTTCCAGCCTTCTTATCACGCGCGGCTAGCATAAGAAGCGCCGATGGCGCTGCGATTTCGGAGCGGACAACCTGCTCGAACAAGATGTCTGGCAGCTTATAGCTCCCCATTCTCTCGAGCCATAATCCTGTGCGTACCATTTCCTCCGGCTGATCGGGACGCAGGAACGTCGCAGCCTCCATATCGTCAAGCAAATGGCCGAATCGAATCGCTAAGCTCACAAGCGACAGCATATCGATCTCATTATGGCGGAATACGCCTTCCAGCGTATCGGGATCTCCCGTTGCAAGAAACTCGAAATAAAGCTGCGGAGCAAGAGAACCCGGCACATCATCTAGACGAGTAATGCCTAGCCGTTCCTCTTCGACATGGCTTAGCTTGCAAGACGCAAGCGTATTTCTCCATATCGACCTAGCCGGATGCAAAAAATCGAGATGCAACGGCTGCCACATCCCCCGATGAAATCCGTTCAAAATAAATCGATTTTGCATGACGGGCCAATCGAAGGTTTTGCCGTTATAGGTAGCCAAAAACGTATAATCGTTCAGCTTCTCTGCTAAATAAGCAAGCATGGCCCGTTCCTCAGCAGGATGCCTGATAACCGCTTGCTMTACAATGATCGAGTCTTCTCCTTGATACGCAAGTCCCACCATGAACGGAACATTGCCTGTTCCGACGCCAAGACCCGTCGTCTCCAGGTCAAGAAACATAATTTGATTCGCTTCCGCAGTCTTGTCATCGCCGGGATGAAAGGCCTTCAGCTTGCCGGCAACGAGTCCAAGCTCCGATAACGTATGTGTTCCGTGCTGATAATCAAGCGGATATACGATCTTGCGCAGCAGAAATTGTCCCGTCTCATTCGACTGCAGCTGTACGCCAAGCTTCTTCCACTTAGGCGACAGTACTTCTTCTGCCTCATCTATATGCTCTTCAGCTTCAACCATAGCTTCTGCTTCTGATACAGCTTCATTCTCGACTCGCTCGTTAACGATCTCCTCGAACATCTTCGTATCCTCGCTTGCGCTATTGCCGCGCAGCCGGTTCATCCGATCCCGAAGGCCGCTCATGGCGTACCTCCGGCTTCATTAAGAAGATCAAGCGCCTGCTGTTTGCCGAGCAGCCCTACCTCTTCAATCGGTCCTACACATGCCGGACAGCCGCTCAAGCAGGAACACGATTGAATCACTGACTTCGCCTGCTCGATCAGCGCGTCATGCACCTCGTACAATCGCTCGCTGAGGCCAATCCCGCCAGGGTACCGGTCGTAAAAGTATATCGTTGGCCGCTGCGTATGGACGGCTTTCACCTGCGGCACGACGCGAATATCGAACGGATCGCACATTAAGTAAAGCGGCGCGATATGCACGAGCACGTTCGCGATGCCGAGCAGCGCATATTGCATTTCGTTCTTGCTTTTGCGAGCCGCCGCCTCCTCGCTGAACGAGAACCAATAGCCGCTCGTATGAAGCTCCTCCTCCGGCAGATGAATCGGGCCTGAGCCGATGTTCTCATGCGTGCGAAGCTTAATCTTCTTGAAAATCGTAGCTTTCGCATTGACGGTCACCTCGCCGTACTGCCGGACGAGCTCGCCTACTTCACGTTCCTTATCGACATGGAGCACCTTAAGCTCCACAGCTAAGTTTGCATCGGTATAGTAGTCGACGTTAACCTCGCGAACATAAGCTTTTTTCTCCGGATAATCCAGCTTCTCGACTTGATATTGTACACCTTCATGAATATAAATCGCTTCCTCATGAATAAGCGTAGGAGCGCTGAACCGATCAACCTCGCCTAACACGCGGCTGCCGTTCGATATATCGATAATGACAAAATTCTCTTGCGCCGCCGAACGAAGCGAAATGTTATGAGCGGGAAACGACTGCTCCATCCAGTACCAGCGTCCGCCGGCCTTATGCAGCACCTTCTCCTCTACGAGAAATTCCATCATATCCTCAAGCGACTCGGAGCCAAACCTCTCCCCCGCCTCGAAAGGAAGCTCATATGCCGCGCATTTCACATGATCGATCAATATAAGTAAATTATCAGGATGAATGAGCGCTCGTTCAGGCGGCCGGTTGAAGAAGAAGTCCGGATTCTGAATCATGTATTGATCGAGCGGATTGCTGCTTGCGACCATGAATGTAACCGAGCTCTCTTGTCTTCTTCCTGCGCGTCCAGATTGCTGCCATGTGCTTGCGACCGTACCCGGATAACCGTTCAGCACGCATGCTTGAAGCTGACCGATGTCGATACCAAGCTCCAGCGCATTCGTGCTGACAACACCCCGAATTTCTCCTGTTCGCAATCCATGCTCGATCTCGCGCCGCAGCTTCGGCAAATAACCGCCCCGATAGCCCCGTATGGTCTTCGCTTCCAGCTTGTCTTTAATGATATCCTGCAAGTACGTGAGCAGCAGCTCTACCCTGACACGGCTGCGCGCGAAGACGATCGTCTGAACGCCTTGCTTCAATAACATGCCGGCCAGCTTCTGTGTCTCTAGCACACTGCTTCGTCGGATGCCCAATTGCTTGTTGACGACTGGCGGATTATAAAAAACAAAATGTTTCTCGCCCATCGGAGCGCCGTTATTATCGATTAACGCAACGCTTTCTCCGATCAGCCTTTCCGCGTGATCACGCGGATTGTCGATCGTCGCTGAGGCGCAAATGAATTGCGGATTAGACCCGTAAAATTTGCTGATGCGCTTCAATCTGCGAATGACGTTAGCTACATGGCTGCCGAATACGCCGCGATAAGCATGTACCTCGTCAATGACAATGAACTTCAAATTCTCGAACAGCTTCACCCATTTCGTATGGTGCGGCAGAATCGCTGAATGAAGCATATCGGGGTTCGTTACTACAATATGCCCTGCATTACGAATTGCGGTTCTTACCGTCGGCGGGGTATCGCCGTCGTACGTATGCGTCTTAATATCAACTTCCATCAGATCTGCCAGCTTCTGCAGCTCCGTCACCTGGTCTTGAGCCAGTGCTTTCGTCGGGAACAAATATAGTGCCCTTCCCTCATCGTTGTCCAGTAATGATTGAAGGACAGGCAAGTTGTAGCACAGCGTCTTGCCCGACGCTGTCGGTGTGACCGTGACGACATGTCTGCCTTCGCTGACAGCCTGGAACGATCCCGCTTGATGCGTATATATTTCATTTATTCCCCTCGCTTGCAAAGCACCCTTGAGCGCAGGATGCAGACGATCCGGGAGAGGTACTGTTCGTGCTTGTTTCGGTTCAATGGTGCGCCAATGCGTCACATTGCCCATAATCTCGTCGTTTTGTCGTATATGCTGAAGCCATTCCTCAAGGCTTGATGCTCTGCCTGTCCAACGGTTCATGACCGTTCACTCCTCGTTAACCCCATGTTGCTTATTATTTTACAGAATACATGTTCGTGCTGCAATTCTATTTTTTGACAAATGGAACTTGAATCCGCTTGATCTTAGCCGTGTCATCTGCTATCATTCGATTAAACATTTAGATAATCATCTAAATATATACACCTATCATTTGTTTTCTTAAAGAGAAGAGGAAAGCGATGTCCATCAATCATGCATTCAAAGCTTTATCCGACCCCACTCGCCGCAAAATATTGGATCTGCTCCGCGAACGCGATATGACCGCAGGCGAGATTGCCGACCACTTCCAAATGACGAAGCCCAGCATCTCGCATCATCTAAGCTTGCTGAAGCAAGCGGAACTAGTATGGGATGAACGACAGGGGCAACATATTTATTATTCGCTGAATACGACCGTTTTCCATGAGTTAATGAAATGGATCGTTTCGTTTCAATCATCCAAACCAGAAGGGAAGTAATGCTGATGAACACCAAACGCTTTACGTGGTTAATTATTATCATCGCCCTCGTTGCAAGTGCCGTCGTCTATAGAGATATGCCAGATCAAATGCCGATCCACTGGAATGCCAAACATGAAATCGACAATTACGCCCATAAAGCAATTGCCCTATTTCTACTGCCTGCCGTTATGGTGCTCGTGAACGCATTCCAATCCATCTTGCCAAACATCGATCCGAGAAGGCGTAATTATGCGCAATTTGAATCAAGCCTCAATCTCATTCGTTTAATTATGACGATCGGATTATTGGCGATTCATGGCTATACCATAGCTATTGGATATGGCTATAGTTTCAGCATCGCGTATGTCATTCTCCMGTTTCTAGGCATTCTCTTAATGGTCATAGGCAACTATATGCMAAGATTCCAATACAACAGCTATGTCGGCATTAAGACTACGCACACACTCGCGAATGAGGAAGTATGGCGCAAGACGCATCAATCAGGGGCTAAAATATTCGTCATAGCAGGCCTTGCCATTTTGGCTTCTATGATGATTCCGACTCCGTTACAAAGCTATACCATTGCAGCGATCATTTTAGCAATGGTCGTCGTCACATATAGTCTCGGCTTCTATTATTCCCGAAGTTCGCTTAAGCAGTGAGTTCCCAACTATGCGCAACATACAAAAGACATACAGGCGAGCTGCCTATATGTCTTTTCTCACGGGATGCCATCACCTGCGGTCTGCGGCTATACCCGTCTCTTAATCTCTATGCACTTAAGATCAGTAGCTGCAACAATTTCCCCATCAAACAACCGCTTAGCTTCTTCTTCCAGCTTCGACAAATCTTCATTGTGATAGCGGCCGCTGAAATGAGTCATGACCAGCATGCTAGCTCCTGCCTCGGTAGCCGTACTTGCAGCCTCAATCGTCGTGCTATGGCCGAATAAATGAGCCTTTTCCTCGAGCCCTTCGGAGAAAGTAGCCTCGTGAACGAGAAGATCAGCGCCCATTGCCAGCTCGAGAGCATTCGGAGATGGCGTCGTGTCACCAAGTATAGTTACAATTCTACCGGGTAAAGCAGGCGCCGTAACTTCCTTCGCGTAAATAGTCGTTCCATCTTGCAGCGTAATATCATGCCCTTGCTTAAGCAATCCATATTGCGGACCGGCTGCAACGCCTAGCCGCACAAGCTTATCAACGAGCAGCTTCCCAGGCTGATCGTGCTCGACAACGCGATAGCCAAAGCATGGAACACGATGAATCAACGTAGATGCCACAACAGTGAATCGTTCATCTTCATAGACAAGCTGGCCGTCCTCTTCATCCAGCTCTATAAATTGCAGATCGTAGTCGAGTGTCGTTCCGCTAATCTCGAACACCGTCTCGATGTAACGTCTTAACCCGCGAGGCCCAATCAAACGAAGCGGAGTGATTCCTCCATCAAACGAGCGTGTGCTTATCAAGCCTGGCAATCCATAAATATGATCGCCATGAAGATGAGTTACGAAGATGGTAGTCAGCTTGCTTAATTTAAGCGGCGTCTTCATTAATTGATGCTGTGTAGCCTCGCCTGCATCGAACAGCCACCAATCACAGCACGGCTCAGGCAACTGCAGCGCTATCGAGCTAACATTACGATGCTTGTTAGGACGGCCTGCGCCAGTCCCAAGAAACCATATGTGCACTGCCAATTCACCTCGCTGCATAGCTTATGTATATTCGTTAATGCCTATGAATGAAGCCCGACAGATCGGTTATCGAACCGTTGCAGGGCTTCATTGCTGCTTATAAAGTTATCGTTTATACTTTCTCGACATTGAAGTATTGCGCCTCTGGATGAGCGAATACCATTGCAGATACCGATGCTTCAGGCTCCATCATGAAACCTTCCGTTAGCTGTACACCGATGTCCTCAGGCTTCATAAGATCAAATAATGGCTCTTGATCCTCCAAATTCGGACAAGCCGGATAACCGAACGATACCCGGATACCTTGATAGCGTGCGCCGTGGCGCTGCTTCATCGTCATCTCTGCAGGATCCGGATAGCCGCAAATGTCGCGCATCATATGATGGACGCGTTCAGCCATTCCTTCCGCTACTTCAAGCGCTACGGATTGCAACGCATGGGAACGCAAGTAGTCGCCGTTATCCTTCCACTCATTCGCAAGATCTCGTATGCCTTCGCCAGCCGTAACGACGAGGAAGCCTACATAATCCATTACGCCGCTCTCAACCGACTTCAAGTAATCAGACAAGCAAAGGAACGGTTCAACCTGCTGACGCGGGAATGTGAAACGCTTAATCTCTTGCGTCTGATCCTCGGGATTATAAATAATAATATCGTTGCCCGACGATTGCGCTGGGAAGAAGCGGTACATGCCATGCGTGCGAATGATTCCTTCAGCGCTGCCTCGGCGTAAAATCTCGTCAACAGTAGCCTTCAGCTGTACAGCCTTCTCATTTCCTTCGGCAAGCAGATTGTCGACATTGCCTTTCAATCCAAGGTGATGGCCGAGCAGCATCTGCATGTTCACGTACGGAATAACATGCGGAATTGGCACATCACGCAATACATGACGTTCAAGATCAGGCGGAGCAAATACAGGAGCATCCGGCGATATTTTGGAACGAACCGCACGCGTAAGCTCAGGCATCTTTTTCTTCTCTTCTTCTACTTCGCCGCCCGAAGCTTTATATGCAGCCATCTCCTCTTCCATACGCGTACGATGCGTAGGGTCCATGAGCTTGTTCGCAATATCGAGCCCGTCCATTGCATCCTTCGCATAGAGAACAAGTCCGTCATACTCAGGACCGATTCTTGTTTTCGTAAATTTACGCGTGAGCGCGGCGCCGCCGACCAGAATCGGAGCATCGATGCCCGCATTGCGCAAATCTTGCGCTGTAATGACCATTTGCTGAGCCGACTTTACGAGCAGACCGGATAAGCCGATAGCATCGACCTTCTCATTGCGGTAAGCTTCGATAAGCTGTTCCGGCGGTACTTTAATGCCGAGATTTATAATTTTGTAGCCGTTATTCGATAAAATAATTTCAACGAGGTTTTTGCCGATATCATGAACATCGCCCTTAACCGTTGCAAGAATGATCTTGCCTTTCACGGACGACTCGTTTTTCTCCATGAATTGCTCAAGGAAACTGACGGACGCCTTCATGACTTCAGCGCTCTGGAGCACCTCGGCCACAATGAGCTCATTGTTGTTGAAGAGACGGCCAACTTCCTCCATCCCTCTCATGAGAGGTCCATTGATAACGTCCATTGCCGAATATTTCTGCAGTGCTAATTCTAGGTCAGGAATTAAACCTTCCTTCGTCCCTTCAATTACGTATGAGCCAAGACGCTCTTCGAGGGAAAGATTCGATATTTTCTCCTTCTTCTCGACCTTCTTGTCACGGAAAGCAGCTACGAACGAAGCTAACGTCTCATCATTCGTATTATAGATCAGCTCTTCGGCTAAGCGGCGCTCTTCATCAGGAATAGAAGCGTAACGCTCCAGCTTCTCCGTATTCACGATGGCATAGTCAAGACCTGCCTTCGTCGCATGATACAAGTAAACCGAATTAAGTACTTCACGACCTGCATCCGGCAAGCCGAATGAGATGTTGCTTAGTCCCAGGATCGTTTTCGTATGAGGATACTTTTCTTTGATCAGCCGAATGCCTTCGAGCGTCTCAACAGCAGAGCCGATATATTGCGGGTCACCAGAGCCAACCGGGAACATGTTCGGGTCAAAAATAATATCAGCAGGATTCATGCCGTATTTATTAACGAGCAAATCATACGAACGATCCGCCACTTCGAGCTTCGCTTCACGCGAAACAGCTTGTCCTCTTTCATCGATAAGAATCATGACGACAGCAGCGCCGTAACGGTGAATTAGCGGCAATATTTTCTCGAATTTGGACTCGCCGTCCTCTAAGTTAATCGAGTTAATGATGGCTTTGCCTTGCGAATATTTCAAGCCGAGCTCAATAATATGGTCATAGGTGGAATCGAGCATTAGCGGCGCTTTAATTTTCTTGACGACCTGCGGCAAAAACTGATGTACGGCATAAGCCTCATCAATATCCGTGTCCTGCAAGTTGATATCAATAACATGCGCTCCGCCCTTTACTTGCGCTCTTGCAATTTCGGAAGCTTCATCGAACTTCTCTTCTTTAAGAAGCCGTTTGAACTTGCGGGAACCGGAAATATTCGTACGCTCGCCGATCATAATCGGACGGTTATCCGCTTCGATAAACACGGTGTCGATACCCGATACCGCATCCGGGTGCTCGCCCATCTTCGTGCGCGGCGTATAGTTTGCCATTGTCTCCGTCAAAGCTCGAATATGCGCAGGCGTCGTGCCGCAGCAGCCGCCAGCAATATTAAGCCAGCCTTGTTCTGCAAATGCCGACATCTTCTTGGCAAGCGATTCCGGCGATTCATGATAATGGCCGTTCTCATCCGGTAATCCAGCGTTCGGATAACAGCTAATTGCAGCATTCGCGATTTCACTCAGCGTTCGGAGATGGTCACGCATAAATTCAGGTCCTGTCGCACAGTTTAAGCCAATCGAGATTGGCTTCAAGTGCTCCAAGGAAATATAGAACGACTCAATCGTTTGACCCGCGAGTGTCGTTCCCATTGGTTCGATCGTACCCGAGATCATAATTGGCAGCTCAACGCCAAGCGTATCAAACGCGTTACGTATGCCGATGCTTCCAGCCTTAACGTTAAGCGTATCCTGTGATGTCTCTAGAAGCAGAGCATCAACCTGTCCTTCGATAAGAGCTACCGCTTGCTCGTAATAGCTCTCTACCAGTTCATCGAACGTAACGCCGCCCGTAACGGAAAGCGTCTTCGTCGTTGGTCCGAGCGCTCCTGCAACATAACGCGGCTTGTCGGGCGTACTATACTTGTCTGCCGCATCGCGTGCCAGCTTAGCCGCAGCGAGGTTGATTTCTCTAGCTTTCTCCGGTATATCGTAATCGGCAAGCACGACGCTAGTCGCGCCGAACGTATTCGTCTCCAGAATGTCAGCTCCAGCCTCGAGGTATTGCTCGTGAATCAACTGAATCACGTCCGGACGAGTTAGAACGAGCATTTCGTTACAGCCATCTAGCTCTGGACCGCCAAAATCATTTTCATTCAGGTCTGCTTGTTGAATCATTGTACCCATAGCGCCATCCAAAATAAGTATGCGCTCTTGCAGCATTTGTTGTATGGTTGGTTTAGACAATTCGTACACCCTTCCCAAAATCATTAACAATTAGTTTATCAGAATCGCTTAGGACTGAAAAGCAAATCCATCGACATCCGTCATCATTTGTTTTATAATTATTATATCATTTAATTTCTATTGGAAAAGAGGGAATGATCATGGCTGAAATTAGAATTCGCAATACCGAACAACGTATCTCCGGCGAAGAAAACGTCCGTGCATTTCTAGAGCAACAGGAAGTTCTATATGAACATTGGAATACAAGCAAGCTTGCTCCCGAGCTGCAAGAAAAGTTCATTCTTTCTGATGAAGAGAAGCAGCAAGTGCTTGCTACTTATGCTGATGAAATTAAAGATCTCGCTGAACGCCGCGGGTACAAAACTTGGGACATCATTACATTGTCCGAAGCAACGCCTAATCTGGATGAGCTTCTGAAGAAATTCGAGAACGTCCATACACATACCGAAGATGAAGTTCGCGCGATTACAGCTGGCAAAGGCATATTCATCATCAAAGGCACTGACGATGTTGGTTACTTTGATGTTGAGCTTGAAGCAGGCGATGTCATTTCCGTACCGGAATACAAGCCGCATTTCTTCACGCTAATGGATAACCGTCAAATCGTGGCTGTTCGTTTGTTCATCGAAACAGAAGGCTGGATCGCTCATCCATTCGCTGATCCGGTATTCGAAACGGACAAAGCGTAACGGATCGAATTCAATAATGCAAGCCCCTCATGCTGCAGCTTTGCCGTAGCCGAGGGGCTTATTTTATTGCTTATTCTTTTATTGCTCGAGAATTTGCAGCAGCTCTTCCAGATGCTTAATTTCACAAGTAGGAATAATATCGTCATTCCGAACCATATCGTGGCGATTAATCCATACGGATGTCATGCCAATCGTATTTGCTCCAAGAATATCGGTCGTAAGCTTGTCACCAACCATAATACCATGCTCCGGCTCGATGCCAAGACGCTCAAGGGCATGCTTGAAGATCGATGCGGCCGGCTTGCCTTCACCGAACTCACCCGAAATAATAATATGATCAAAATAGGGAACGAGCTGAGGAACGCCTGCCAGCTTCTCGCGTTGCAAATCCGGCGAGCCGTTCGTTAGCAGCAGCAACTTATATTTCCCTTTTAGCGAGTCCAGCACACGGAAAGTCTCATCATAAACGATCGGACGCGACCGACGTTCAGCCGGGAACTTCTCAGCTAGCTCAGCGCCAAGCTTCGGATCATCTATACCAAGCGCTAGCAGCCCCTTCGTCCATGCTTCTCTGCGATAGCCTGGCGCAAGACTTTCCAGCTTGCGGAATTCCTCTTGCTCTCCCTCACGGAAGTTCGCCCACAAGCCTTCGAAAGGATTGATGCCAATCATCTTCGTGAATGGGTACGTCTCATACGATTCGTACAGCGCCCGTGCTTCGCGGCGAACCGATTCTTCAAGTGCGTTAACGTCTACACCCGTTAGGTCAGCAGCTGCCTGGCAGGTTGCTTCGAATGCTTCTTTCACACTGCGGTCATCCCACAGCAAAGTGTCGTCTAAGTCAAATAATACAGCTTGCTTTGCCATAATAATCATTACTCTCCCATGCCTTTATTTTTGCTGAAATGAAATACCGTTCGCTTGCGCGAACAATTTAAGCTTCTCATTAATTTCATCCGTAGGGTAACGGTTAATCAAACGCGAGAACACCCAATTACCGCCTTTTTGCGGCTCAATAACAACATAACCAGGCTGCGTGCTGATGCCTTTAATGGAAGAAGCCGTCAGACGCTTGTCCCCCATCATTCTACGCGTCTGTACATAGTCCTTACCGATTTGGATATAAGGACGTCTTAAGAAGAATAGACCTGCTAAAACGACATAACATGCAATGGTTACATAAAACATCGTATCGATCTGATAGTCCTTCTGGCTCTGGATCAGAATAACGTACAATCCGATGAACAGGAGCAGTAGAATCGGCGCAATATAATTGCGGCCGACGATTTTTACCGCTTTCTCGCCGTTTAGTACGATAGAACCTTCACCATGTTTTTTGCGTTGTTTGTTAACTTGACTCATGTTTTTGCGCACCTTGCGCTCCCAAGAACGTGACAAGCTTATTCCTCCTACTTCGGCCTACATCCGCAAGCCTGTCTATTATGCGAACAATCTCAATTATCCTAGTGAACGCTGGAACTTCGTAATGAACCGGTTCGGATAATCATCAGGCAATGCGCTTATTTCGTTCAACTTGTCCCAAATATCGACAGGCATCTCCCAGTCCGCCGCGCCCATATTTTCCTCGAATTGCTCTAAGGAACGAGCGCCGAATATTGGAGAAGTAATACCTTCCTTCTGCAGCAGCCAGCGTAATGACACCTCGGCTGGCGCTTTGTCCAATAGCTTCGCAGCCTCAACCACGGCATCTAGAATAGCAAAGTTATGGTCAGATGCACGGTTCACCCATGCGCTTTCGCCAACCTTCGAGGTCAGACGACCCTCCGTCGGTATGTCGCGATTGTATCGTCCTGTCAGGAAACCGCCACCGAGAGGCGCCCAAGGGATGATCGCTACCTTCTCTTCTAGACATAACGATAACATTTCCCTATCCATCTGCCTGCTTACTAGACTGTACTGAGGCTGAATAGAGACGAAGCGTACGTATCGATTCACATCGCTAAGAGCAAGCGACTTCATCAATTGCCAAGCAAAAAAATTAGAACAGCCTATGTATCGTACTTTGCCCGACGTAACAAGATCGTCAAGCGCCCGAAGCGTCTCTTCAATTGGCGTAGCCTGATCCCACACATGGACCTGATAAAGATCAATGTAATCGGTCTGAAGACGCTTCACGCTCGCCTCTATGCCGTCCATAATATGTTTGCGGGATAGTCCTACCCCATTAATGTCGCCAGAAGTCGCCATTCTTACTTTCGTTGCAAGTACCGTCTCCGAACGTTTGCCGCGTATTGCCTTACCCACAATCTCTTCCGATCGACCACTAACATAAACATCTGCCGTGTCGATAAAATTTCCGCCTTTGTCATAGAAACGGCCGATCATTTCAATCGAATCCTGTTCGCTTGTCGTGTTACCGAACGTCATCGTTCCTAGACATAATTCAGAGACGGCAAGCCCGCTTCTGCCAAGCAACCGATACTTCATAGATGAATTCCCCCATTGCTTCAGAAATGGTTCTCGTACACAAGACTTTATGGAAGAAAGGCCAAGCGGAACTCGGCCATAACAGACGCTTAATGCTTAACGTTATCCTGGTCCTCGTCCTCAACATACTTAATCGTATCGAGCTGCTGTCTGAAGTTGCTCTTAAAGTTGTTCAAATACTGCCTTCGAAGCTCATCACGCTCGGACGTTTCCTCGTCGGTCAAGCCTACCGTTTTATTTTTCCGAGAAAGCTCGTTGATCCGAGCTATTAACTTATCCATATCCATATTGAACGTTAAACTCCCCTCATGCTGTAAATGTTCTATCCTTTACTTTGACATTTTCAAAGCGTAATTGTCAAGGCGGCACTTAGATTATGTCCGCAAAAAGTTAAGCTGAAATAACGAAAAAAAGCATCAAACCGTCTCCGGTTCAGATGCTCTCTGCGTACAAGTTCATTATATAGAAGGAATAACAAGCTTCTGCCCCGGATACAGGTCCGTCGACTMTAATCCGTTACGCTCCTTAATCAAATAGATGACGTAGCGAATATCTTCCTTCTCACTGGCAAAACGATTAGCGATCCCCCACAATGTATCGCCTGTAAATACGGTCACAAGTTCCTCGTTGACCGCAGCAACAGCGTTCTTGCTGCCAGATGCCTTCGTACCGATCAATAGAAAGCTCGTAAACAAAAGTACGAACAGCATTGCGCATACGATCAGCTTAAGTGCATGACGTCTCACTGCAACCGTATATCGTTTATATATAGGACTAACCTTCATCTCTGGTTGCGTATGTATTGTTCTGTAAAAACTTGGACTCATCATCATCTCTCAGCACCCCAAACGTTTGTTCTATTCTGAGAATAACACGAACAAACGTTTGTAGTCAACACAAAAATACGAACCTTTGTGCTTAAGAACTTATGTTTGTGCGAACCCGAGTTCTGTGCTATACTTTTGTACAAACATACTAATGGAGTGATCGCAGTGTCGAAGATTTCCAGCCGACAACAATCTATTCTTGATTTCATTAAGAATGAGGTCCGGGAGAAAGGCTACCCGCCTTCCGTCAGGGAAATCGGCGAAGCCGTCGGATTATTATCCAGCTCGACTGTACACGGTCACCTCGACCGTTTAGAGAAGAAGGGCCTTATCCGCCGCGACCCTACCAAACCTCGCGCTATTGAAATTTTGGATACGGAAGGCGTGGACGGTATTATCCCGCTTGCCGTCGCTAAAGTGCCAATCGTCGGTAAAGTAACAGCAGGCGTGCCGATTACAGCTACTGAGAATATTGAGGACTACTTCCCTCTTCCATCACATTTTGTTGGCGACAGCAGCGTCTTCATCCTGAACGTTGAGGGAGAGAGCATGATCGAAGCCGGCATTCACGACGGAGACTACGTCATCGTTCGCCAGCAGCGTACTGCCAACAATGGCGATATCGTCGTAGCCATGAACGAGGATGATGAAGCTACCGTTAAGACGTTCTACAAGGAGAAGAACTACATACGTCTCCAACCGGAGAATTCCTCCATGCAGCCTATTCTACTCCAGAACGTGACGATCCTCGGTAAAGTCATTGGATTGTTCAGAGATATTCACTAATCATTGAGCTACGAACAAGAAGAGGAAGAACGATAGCCTAGCGCATCGTTCCTCCTCTTCTTTATATTGATTTACTGATATTAGAAAGTTGCATTTCAACCCACAGAAGTCCTCCCCCCGTCCATCTGACTGCATAAGTTCCTATCAAAGACTACTATTGTCTCATTATTAGTCTTTTGACTGTAAGAAAGCGGCAGTCGATTAATTGTGACTAACTAATAGTTATACGATTTATCGTATAACCAACCTTACAGAGAGGCCAAATCAAGGGTTTTGATCGAAAAATCGTACAAAATCATCGGCTGCGTGGATGAATTAACCACTTTTGTATGATAAATCGTATAAGTATTTTCAGTTTATGTCTTGTTTTACTAACGTTGTGTGAAAAATCATATAAATTGAAATCATATCTAAATTGGTAAACAGTTAATCGACAGTCTCAGAAATCCAATTAATAATTCTAAATTCATCTTTATAAAGATCCAAAATATTTACAGAAAAACCCGCTAAGATTTCTGCATTCGCAGAAGCCTTAGCGGGTTATAGTTGATCCTATTGATTAGTAAAGCGTCAAGTACTGATCGCGTTCCCATTGGTGAACTTGCGTGCGGTACATGTCCCACTCGATTTCTTTGAGCTCGTAGAAGTGAGCAAGCGCGTGCTCGCCTAGCGCGTCGCATACGACATCGCTGCGAAGCATTTCGTCAAGCGCTTCCTTCAGATCGCCTGGCAAGCTCGGTATACCCGCGTCCAGACGCTCTTCCTCTGTCATAATGTAGATGTTACGGTCTGTCGGAGGAGGAAGCTCCGTTCTGTTGTTAATACCGTCAAGGCCCGCTTTCAGCATTACCGCAAGTACGAGGTAAGGGTTAGCCGCAGGATCTGGGTTACGTACTTCAACGCGTGTGCTGAGACCGCGCGAAGCCGGAATACGGATCATTGGCGAACGGTTGCTCGCCGACCATGCTACGTATACTGGAGCTTCATAGCCCGGTACGAGACGTTTGTAAGAGTTAACTGTTGGGTTCGTAATCGCAGCCATTGCTCGCGCATGCTGCAGGACGCCTGCCATATAATAACGAGCAGTTGCGCTTAGACCAAGCTTGTCCTTCTCATCATAAAATACGTTCGTATTCCCTTGGAACAACGATTGGTGACAGTGCATGCCGGAACCGTTAACGCCGAACAGCGGTTTTGGCATAAAGGATGCATGAAGACCATGCTCGCGTGCAATCGTCTTAACGACGAGCTTGAAGGTTTGGATTTGATCCGCTGCGCGAATCGCATCCGCGTATTTGAAGTCGATCTCATGTTGTCCTGGAGCAACCTCATGGTGAGAAGCTTCGATCTCGAAGCCCATCTCTTCAAGCGTCAATACGATTTCACGGCGGCAGTTCTCGCCCATATCCATTGGCGCAAGATCGAAATAACCGCCTTGGTCGTTCAATTCCGTTGTAGGCTCGCCTTTTTCATCGGTTTTGAATAAGAAAAATTCCGGTTCAGGACCAACATTCATTGCCGTGTAGCCCATTTCTTCCGCTTCTTTAAGCGCACGCTTCAAAATACCGCGCGGGTCGCCTGCGAACGGCGTGCCGTCAGGCATATAGATATCACAAATCAGACGAGCAACACGGTCTTGTGTCACCCATGGGAAAATAACCCATGTGTCCAGATCCGGGTAAAGATACATGTCAGATTCCTCAATACGAACATAACCTTCAATGGAAGATCCATCGAACATCATTTTATTATCGAGCGCTTTCTCAAGCTGGCTTACCGGAATTTCGACATTCTTGATCGTTCCAAGCAAATCGGTAAATTGCAAACGGATGAAACGTACATTCTGTTCTTTGGCAATTGCTTTGATGTCCTCTTTAGTGTAACCCACACTATCATCTCCTTTGTTTGCGTTTCAGTATGCTTGTTATTGTAGCAAGACTATCGCTTGTTTAAGAAGCGAGTCAGTTGTCCTTGGATCAATGACGCTTGACCGCCCGGTCTCTTCTCAAGCAACTGCTGCTTGAGCATGCGGTGAAGCTGCGCGTCCGAAAGCTCGCGCCGCTTGACCTCGGATTGCTCGCTTACGATTGTTGCATCGTCCGATTCCTTTGAAACCGGATTCATGACTTGCTTAATGCCGGCGATGTTAACGCCCTTCTCGATCAATGATTTAATTTCTAGTAGCCTCTCAACGTCATTAAATGAAAACAATCGTTGATTCCCTGCTGTTCTTGCAGGCACGATCAGTTCATGCTGCTCGTAATAGCGGATTTGGCGGGCCGTTAAATCCGTAAGCTTCATTACGATGCCAATCGGAAATAATGCCATATTTCTGCGAATATCATCAGCCATGTCGCATCAACCTTCCAGTCGCTCTTTTATATGTTCATTTTAACGTTGCACCCGAAACGTGTCAAGTTATGTAAGGTTTAATCACAATTAATCCTTTCGAAACAAGTTGTTTCAATGCGGTTAAAACGCCGTATTTGGCATGGGCATAAGTAAGTCCCCCCTGCATGTAGGCAATATACGGGTCACGTATCGGAGCGTCTGCGGATAACTCAAGGCTGCCGCCTTGAATGAATGTACCGGCCGCCATGATGACGGCATTCTCGTAGCCCGGCATATCCCAAGGCTCTGGTACGACATGCGAGTCAACTGCCGCTGCTTGTTGAATACCCTGAACGAATGAGATCAAATGCTCGGCTTGTCCGAATCGAACCGCTTGGATCAGATCGGTACGCGGTTCGTCCCAGCGAGGTTTCGTCTCGAAGCCTAGTTGTTCGAATAAGGCTGCCGCCAGAACACTGCCCTTCACAGCTTGTCCGACCAAATGAGGCGCTAGGAATAAACCTTGATACATAGGACGCAGCGTGCCTAACGTTGCTCCGACTTCGCCTCCAATACCTGGGGCAGTTAACCGGAAAGAAGCAGCTTCTACGGCTGCTGCCGTACCCGCAATATATCCGCCGGTTTCGGCCAGCCCTCCGCCGGGATTTTTGATTAGCGAGCCTGCCATCAGATCAACGCCGACTTGGGTCGGTTCCAGCAGCTCGGTAAATTCGCCGTAGCAGTTATCGACAAATACGAGCAGGTCGCTCTTAAGCGCTTTTACTCGGCTAACGATATCCCCTATTTCGGACACCGTAAAAGAAGCTCGCCAGCTATATCCGCGCGAGCGCTGTATACCGATTACTTTCGTCTCGGGCTTGATCGCCGCTTCAATCGCCGGCCAATCCAGCCCGCCATTCTCTAGCAGCGCCACCTCATTATAGATGACTCCCCAATCCTGCAGCGAGCCCTTGCCGTCTCCCGGCTTGCCAATGACTTTGTGCAGCGTATCATAAGGCTTGCCTGTAACGTAAAGCAACTCATCGCCAGGCCGAAGCACTCCGAATAAGGCACAGCTTATCGTATGCGTGCCCGATACAAAGTGAGGTCGTACCAGCGCCGCTTCAGCGCCTAGCACATCGGCGTAGACAAGATCAAGCACTTCCCTGCCGCGATCGTTATAACCATATCCGGTCGATCCGTTAAAATGAAAATCGCTCACTTTATGGCGCTGGAAGGCTTGAATAACTTTCCACTGATTTTGCTCAGCTATTCGCTCGATTCGGCGAAAGGCGGAATTTGCGTTAAGCTCCGCCGCCTCCGCAAGCTCTTCAAGCTGCTTCCAAACTTTTTGTTCATCCTGATGCTCTTGAACCACTGCTATCTTCTCCTCTTCCACTTACAACCTAATTTTCGTTACTTCACATATGCCTTGAGCGGCTGTCCGTGAAGCGAGTATTGCTGTCTGCTTACTTGAACAGTCAGACTTAAGCTGTCTTCCCCAACCTGCTTATCCACAACCTCGCCGCTGCGGTAAGCAAGAGCAATCAAATCCCCTCGCTCAGCCGGTAATACGAAGACTAGCGTATCGCCCGTCAGCTTATCTTGGATTGCCTGCCGCAGCAGCGCAAGATCATCTGCCTCATAGGCGCTTATTACAATATTATCGCCGGATGTACGCGGCAGAGCATGAATAATATTGTTATTATCTGCAAGAAATAAATCTCTTTTGTTATACAATCTAATCTGCGGCTTGCCAGCAGAGCCCAGCTCCTCTAGTATACGATCAACGACAGCAATCTGCTCATCACGCATAGGCGAGTTGCTGTCTATTACATGCAGGACGAGATCAGCTTCATTGACCTCCTCCAATGTAGCACGGAACGCAGCAACAAGATCATGCGGCAAGTTTTGAATAAAACCTACCGTGTCGGTCAATATAACCTCTCGCCCATTCGGCAGACCAAGTATACGCGATGTAGGATCGAGAGTTGCGAACAGCTGATTCTCGACGTAGACATCCGCATTCGTTAGCTCTCGCAACAAAGTCGACTTGCCTGCGTTCGTATAACCGACGAGGGCTACTTGCGTTACGCCAGCCTTCTTGCGACGCTCGCGGTGCAGCTTGCGATGGCGCACGACTTCCTCCAGCTGTGCCTTCAAATCTGCGATTCGTCCCCGAATATGCCTGCGGTCCATCTCCAGCTTCGATTCACCCGGTCCACGCGTGCCAATGCCTCCGCCTAGTCTCGACAGATTGCGGCCATGGCCGGACAACCGAGGCAACAAATAACTGAGCTGCGCCAGCTCCACTTGAATGATGCCTTCTCTGGTCTTCGCCCGTCCGGCAAAAATATCAAGAATAAGCTGCGTACGGTCTACGATCTTGAGGTCAAGCGACTCTTCGAGATTCCGCACCTGAGCGCCGGACAGCTCTTGGTCGAAGATGGCGGTAGTAGCCCCAAGCTCTTCTGCGGCCGCCTTTACCTCTTGCACTTTGCCTTTGCCGATAAACCATCTGGAATCGGCACTATCTTTATTTTGTTTAATCGTCGTCAGTACTTCTACGCCAGCTGTCTCCGCTAATTGGATGAGCTCCTGCAAGGAATGCTCCGGATCGCCGCCGGATCGTTCACCTTCTGAGGTGACGAGCGTAATTAGGATCGCTTTTTCATGCAAGCCGGTGTTCGTATCATAGGTTTTTTCGCTCATATCGTGCTCCTCTTGGGAATCGTCGCTTACGCTTTCGTCTCCCATCTCAGATCCTCTGGACGTATGGTCATTAATTCCTGCTTGCCGGGAATAGAGTTGGCATATTGACTAAGAAGCCGCACCGCCTGATAGCGAATCGCCTTCTCGATCGTATTGCGCACATATCTCGCGTTGCTGAACGAAAACATGGCATTCAGCTTCTCTTGCATGAGATGCTGGCGGAGCTTGAATATTGACTGAGGCTGCATCACATAATCCCGATCCTTAGCCATCATTTCGGCTATCTGAACGAGTTGATCGATCGTATAGTCGGGAAATTCGATCTGGATCGGGAAGCGTGACGGCAAGCCGGGATTCGTTAACAAGAAGTTCTCGATCTCAGCCGGATAGCCGGCGAGTATAAGGACGAATTGATTCCGATGGTCTTCCATCGCCTTGACCAAGGTATCAATCGCTTCCTTGCCAAAATCCTTCTCCCCGCCTCGCGCAAGACTATATGCCTCATCGATAAACAGAACGCCGCCAATCGCCTTACGTACGAGATCACGTGTCTTCTGTGCCGTATGGCCGATATATTCGCCTACCAGGTCGGCACGCTCAACCTCGATCAAATGGCCTTTCGTCAGCACTCCCATCTTCTGCAGGAGCTTTGCCACGATGCGGGCGATTGTCGTCTTGCCGGTACCGGGATTGCCTTTAAAAATCATATGGTACACATGAGAGCCACCGAATAAGCCCGCCTCAGAGCGCATTCTGCTCACATATAGGAGCGCGTATATCTCATATACTAACGATTTGACGTTATCCATACCGACCATTGGTTCAAGCTCTTTCTGAATATCGGCAAAGTGATCCACGCTAGGCAGCGGCTTGACCGCCAGCTGCGGCTCCGGCTCGTAGACTTGCGCTGCTGCCGCTCCTTGAACAGACTCCTGCCCTCGAAGTACAACGTTAATTTGGCGAGACGGTCTAGTAGATCCGCTGCTCGTGCCCGTTACAACATGTCCGTTCATCTGTCGCATCACCAATCCTTTCAGGTGCAAGGTGAAACGGCTATCGCCGTCCTTTGGCGGCGAGGCGCGTTTCATTCCGGAGAAATATAGGCATAGGGATAAGAGTGAAACTTATACTTTGCTATATTTTAAACGGTAAACGGCCATCGCCTTATGGCAGCGTCTGCCCGCACTACAAGCTTATTCTAGCTTGGCTGCGCTTATTAGCAGATTTACAGCATCGGATCAGGTGAAATAAATCCGAACAGCAACAGTATCGAATCGAGCTTCCATTTCGTAAAAGCGAGCACTTCGCGCGATTCGTTATAGACCGGGTTCAGCACTTCAGACTTCGTACCCGCAACCTGCGCTTCGGCGAACTTCAAGTGTTTAGCGATTGAAGCCGCTCTGGCCGCATGATAATCATGCGTAATAATGATGACGCTGGAATAGTTATGGTCATTTGCAATAGCTTGGCTATTGCGCAAGTTTTCATACGTACTGTGCGACTTGTCCTCTAGCAACAGCTTGTCGCTTGTTATACCTTTTGCCAAAAGATAGTCCMGCATACCTTCAGCCTCTGACTTCACTGCACCGTTCGCGTCATGGCCGCCCGATAATATTAGAAAATCTACCTTACCCTCTGCATACAAACTGTAAGCGTACTCGAGCCTTTCACGAAGCGCAGGACTCGGAGCATCTCCCCACATCGCAGCGCCTAGCACAATACCGGCATCTGCTTCTGCTAAGTTATCGTTAACGTGGTTATTTATTAACCACAACAAATAACCGCACCATAGAACCAAAGCGACTAACAGCCACGCGGACAAACGAAACAAGAGCAGCCACGGCCGAAACTTGTTCGTTCGTTTGCGTGGTCTGCTCTTCTTCTGTGCAGCTGCCCTCATGATTCACTTAACTCTCCGGCACGCTCCATCAAGCTCTTCCGATGCTTGAGGCTCAGCGTGAAATACCGGAACCTGCCGTTGCGGATGCTCGACAGCAAGCGTCCTGCCGTCTTGCGCGCAAGCGCAACATCCTTGTTGTTCACATCGCCGGATTTATGTGCGTCCTCCAGCTCATCCTCATCCATGAGGAAAACCTCTCCGCTTGGCAGGACAACGACGTCCAAATAGAGGTCATCGAACCACGGTACTTGTTGATCGGTCAATCCTTGCGTCTTGCATACGTCGATATACCATTGCACGACTCGGCCCTTATCATCGAACATCGTCGTTACGACGAAATGTTCGCCCTTGGGAAAGTGCTGCATCCACAAATACCCGCGATCCGCTAAGCAATAACGACGGCCGTTATACTCTTTCCACAGCGGCTCGCGCAGCTCGTGTATGCGGTAAAACGTTACAAGGCCCTTGAACTCATCGCCATCCAGCGCTAGGCATGAATAGCTCTTGCGCAAAATGCGCCTCCAGTTGGCCCGGTCAGAAAATTTTCTCTTCATGCGGAACGTACCTTTCCGTTCATTTGGGAAAAGCCCGCAAATCAATGCGAATGCTCCTCTTTTCTCATGATCCATCTTGCGCGCACCATACGACCATCAACAATGAATTTACACTATAAAAAAAGATTACCATATCTTAACGCTCTTCTCCAGCAGACTATGAAAATAAACCAAGCTTTCAATTTAAAAAACGAAAATCGCCGTCCACAAAGGACGACGATTCCGCAAACTGCTATGATTCTTGAATGGTGATCGATTCGATGAGTATMGTTTCCACCGGTTTGTTATCCTTGACAGGCGCCTTCGCAATGGCTTGTACAATATCCATCCCGCTCTCAACCTTGCCAAAGATCGAATAGTTCGGTGCTTTGTTCAAGTTAGCGGCGTCATCGCCMGTGCAAATAAAAAATTGACTGCCTCCGGTGTTAGGAGCGCTTGCATTCATCATTGCAAGCACACCAGGCTCGTAATTTAAATCCGTGTCCAGCTCATCGGGAATGGTGTAACCCGGCGTTCCCGTTCCGTCACCTTTCGGATCGCCTGCCAAGATCATGTAGGATTCAATAATGCGATGAAAGCTAAGTCCGTCGTAGAACTGTTCTTTGGCTAAAAAAATAAAATTATTAACCGTTACTGGAGCTTCGTTGGCGAAAAGCTTAACAGTGAACTCGCCTTTGCTTGTTACGAATGTAGCTGAGTACTCTTTATTGAGATCAATGGACATCTCAGGCATCTTGTCCCAGCTCATCGTCTTCTGTGCATGGTCGCCATCCTTGCCGTTCGATTTCCCGCCGCAGCCTGACAATGTCAGAGCTGCGGCGAGCAAAACAATCAAACCGGCAAAACTGGCTTTCATTCCTAACCTCATTACAACCCACCCGTTTCTGCCGTATTCCCGTCCTCCCCTGTATTTCCAAGCGTATTGCTATTACCTTGGCCGCCATTCTGACCGCCGTCACCTGAATCTGGGGTAGGGGTAGGCTCACCGGTTCCTTCATCCGGATTGCCTGGCTGTTGTGTTGGTTCTCCCGGTAAGTTCGTTCCGCCGTCACCGTTGCCGTTGCCATCACCGTTGCCGCCGTTATTTCCATTTCCTGGATCGATATCATCGCTTGGCGTTGGCTCCATCGGAATATCAGGAATTTCGATTTCCGTTTCAGGAATGGCTACCGATACTTTAGCCGATGGCGTACCTTCCTGATCCGATTCGGCATCGTACGACGTCACGTAATACTCGTACGTCATGCCCGGGAAAACGCTCATATCGTCGACACTCGTATTTACTGAATCAACGAAATGGATAAACTCCGCTTCTGAAGCTTCCTTGCGGTACACCTTGTACGTCATGCCCTCTTCCTCTGGCTGATCCCAAGTAAGATAAACCTTCGCTTCTTCCGGCAAGTAAACCGCGTTGAAGTTCTGAATGCCCACCGGCGGCTTCTCGTCCTTCACGCCTCCCGGTTGATTGAAGCTGGAGCTGGACATGCCTTTCATTGCCGGTTCCATCACCTTAGCGAAGAAAGCAGCCGCCTGCGGGCTTCCCTTCTCCAAGACATGCGTCGCATTTGTTTTATCGTATCCCATCCATACCGCCGCTGTCCACTCCGGTGTATAGCCGACGAACCAAGCGTCGCGTATACCGTTGCCCTTATAGCCTTCGCTTGCCGGAATACCGTGTTGCGTCGTTCCGGTCTTGCCTGCAAGCGCCCGTCCGAAGTTCGCTTTCACCCCGGAGCCGCCTTTTTCAACAACGGCTTGCAGCATTTCGGTCATATACCATGCTTCCTGTTCCGAAATCAATTGCTTGACTGCAGGAGCTTTATACGTGTAAGAAGCTTGTTTGCCGCCTTCGATCTTCCGAATCGTATGGGGATCGACTGACTTGCCGCCATTTGCAAATACGCTATATGCGGTTGCCATCTGAAGCGGTGTAGCTTCGATCGTTCCAAGCGCAATGGCAAGATTGTTATTGTCTTCCGTCACTTCCAGCCCGAACTTCTCCGCATAAGAAATGCCGCGCTTTATGCCGATCTCGTTCAGTGTCCATACAGCCGCCAGGTTGCGGGAGTCCTTCATCGCCTGCTTCATCGTAACAGGAACAGGTCCCCACTTGTCTCTCGGACAATAATTGCTGCCGAAACATTTCTTGTCATTCTTAAGCTCTGTCCACGGGAAATACTTGCCAGTAGCTATGGCTGGTCCATATACCGAGATCGGCTTGATCGTCGAACCGCTTTGCCGTTTCGCTACGACGCGGTTAGTTCCCTTAATCACATAGTCGCGTCCGCCGGCCATCGCCTGAATCGTGCCGTCGCGATGATCCATAATGATCATCGCCGCTTGGGAGATCTGTTCATCGGGACTTTGCTCAAAGTTGTCGTCGTTGTTGAAAGCCTTATCAACCGACTTCTGCGCTTGCTGATTAAGAGACGTATAGATTTGATATCCGCCAATCCGAAGTTCTTCCTCCGACAGCTTCGTTTTCTCCATCGCTTCTTCAACAACGTAATCGACATAAGCCTGATAAACGTCCTGCTGGTCTTGTTCGACCTTCTTAGGAGGCACGTAATCTACGGCCTTAGCTTCCTCCATCTGATCCAGCGTAATATACTTCTGATCGTACATCAGCTTAAGAACGACGGCTCTGCGCTCCTTCGAATTAATTGGGTGCTTGATCGGATTGTAACTGTTAGGCGCCTTAGGCATTGCTGCAAGCGTTGCAGCCTCCCAAAGCTCCAAGTCTTTAACATCCTTATCAAAGTAATATTCCGAAGCACGCTTGACTCCGTATATCCTTCCGCCGAAGAAGATTCGGTTCAAATACATCGTCAAAATTTCCTGTTTGGACATTTGCTGCTCGAGCGCAACCGCGATCGATGCTTCCGTCGCTTTACGGAAGAACGTTTTGTCCGCGCTCAGGAACACGTTTTTGGCTAGCTGCTGCGTAATCGTACTTCCGCCTTCTACAGCGCTGCGAGCGATGACGTCCTTCACAACGGCCCGTCCGATCGCGAAGAAGTCGATGCCCGAATGCTCGAAGAAGCGCTGATCCTCCGTCGCTACAATTGCATCAAACAATAACTCAGGAATTTCAGAGAATTCCGCTACGTCGCGAGTCTGCACCGGATCGTACAGCCTTGCAATTTCTTTGTCGTTCTGATCATAAATGATGGAAGCTTCACCGAAATCAAGTTTGCTTCCATTTTCATCCAACAATCGTTCGCCGTTCAAAATAATGAACAAATACCCAATAATCCCGCAAACGATTGCGATTACGACTGTAAAAAATAATCCAAAAAACAATTTGCGACCTGATATTTTTTTCTTTTTCCCTTTTTTTGTTGCCATTTTTTTTCGTGGTTGTTCAGCCATTGCTGATTCCCCTCCTGCCATCCGTATGCTGTCTCTGTTTTTTATACTTCCCACGAAATGAAAAGAGCAACCCAGCTTCGAGCGGGTTGCTCTTGCATGCCGCTATCTAATTAAACGTGACACCTAATAAGAAAGTTTCACATACTGCCGAGTCTTAAGCGTCAGAGCCGCTTTGATCCTGCTGCATGAGCGATACGTTGCGCTGCGGGGTGAACGTCGATATCGCATGCTTATAAACCATTTGTTGACGGCCTTCGCTGTCAATAATGATTGTAAAGTTATCGAATGCTTTAATAACGCCCCGAATTTGGAATCCATTCATCAAAAAAACCGTGACCGGTATACTGTCTTTGCGAAGTTGGTTTAGGAAAGTATCTTGAATATTGATTGATTTGTTCATTGGACGTTACCCCCGTCTTAAAGAGATTGATTAGAAGTATATTCAAGATTGACTTGAAGCTTTCCTGCTATTATATCATGAATCGAGGTCAAATTGTTGTGAAAATTTTCCCCCATATCGATCCAATGAATGTCTTTCATATGTCTAAACCACGATAGCTGACGCTTAGCAAACCTTCTGGTGTCCCTCTTAAGGCGCTCTACAGCCGCTTCTAACGTACATTCACCCTGTAAATACTCAGCGATTTCCTTGTACCCCAGACCTTGCATCGATACCGTACCGGCAGGCAAATGATGCTCATTTAATAGAGACCCTACCTCCGCAACCAGCCCTTGCTCAATCATGAGATCAACGCGCTGCTCGATTCTGCTGTACAGCTCTGCCCGGTCAAGCGTAAGCCCAACGATACATAGCTCATATGGGGACTCTTTTACTTGCCCGGCTTGTTGCTCGCTGAAAGTTTGTCCGGTCAGATGGAACACCTCAAGGGCGCGAATGACTCTCCGCTGATCGTTCGGATGGAGCCGATCAGCCGTCTGCGGATCGACCGATCGAAGCCGTTCATGAAGCGCCTCGGCACCTTGCTCCAGTGCGAACAGCTCCATCTCGCGGCGGAATGGCTCATCTGATCCCATCTCGGCGAACTGATATTGATAACAGACCGACTCCACGTATAAGCCTGTGCCGCCAACGATGAAGGGCAGCTTACCTCTGCTTGCAATGTCCTCTATGCACTTAATGGCTTCCGTCTGAAAGTCGGCAACCGAATACGCATAATCGGGCTCGCAAATGTCAATCAAATGGTGAGGGATGCCTTCCCTTTCTTCGAGCGGAAGCTTCGCTGTACCGATATCCATCCCACGGTATACTTGCATCGAATCGCCAGATATAATCTCGGCATTCCATGCCTTGGCTATATCGAGACTCGTGCGGGTTTTGCCAACTGCGGTCGGGCCGATTAATACGAGCAGAGGCTGCTTCCGCTTGCCTGCACCTACGTTATTACTCTCCTTCTCACTGGTGTTATTGATCAATCTGTATCACTCCATATGCGATTTTCGAAGTATTGACATGGCGGCGCTCGAAGCCGAGCCTGCCAAATTCCGCACTCGCTTGATGCTCCTTCATGAGCACAGTCTTGCGCGCAACACGCTTCGCTTCGGCAACCGACTGCTCTGACAGCTCATTCATATTGGCAATCATCCGCAGCGGCTCCATCGAACTGGACTCGTGGATCGGCTGTCTGAACATCGGATCGAAATAAACAATGTCGACGCTTCGGTCCGGCAAAGACTTCAAATAATCCAAATGATTTTCGCGGATCATCGTAATTCGGCGCATCGCCGCATCAACATCTTCTAATGTGGTACGGTAAGCGGCTAAGCCTTCCCGTACGATCGCGCAGAGGACAGCTTCGCTTTCTATTGCGACTACGCTTCCACTCTCTCCTGCGGCGTATGAGAAGACGAGGGAATCGGCGGCGAAACCCGCTGTGCAATCGACAACGAAATCGCCCTCTTGGCAGCGAGAAAGCTCAATAAGCGGATCAGTCTCGCCTTTGCGAAGCCGCTTCACCCGAACGAACGCCATGCTAGGGTGGAAGTACAGCGGTAAGTCGCTTTGCCCCTCATAATAGCGCACTTCATTCTCCGTTACAACGATGAGCCTACCATCGCTGCTCATCCGGGCCAGCTTGCGAACCGTTAGATTGCGGCGAAGCATATACTTCGCCGATAACTCTAACGCAAGCCGCTGTGCCTGCGCTGCAGCTCGATCAGATGGCTTAGGCGCTGTCGTGACAATCATGACATCACCCGTTTGAACATTTTTTCCAGCTGATAGGTAGACAGATGTACGATAATGGGTCGCCCGTGCGGACAAGTATAAGGCTGCTCACATGCGCCAAGACGACTGAGTAGGGCATCGCCTTCTTCGCGGTTCATCCGGTCATTGGCTTTGATCGATGCCTTACAGGAACACATAATTGCCGCCTTCTCGCGAAGCTTTGCAATATCGATCGACTTTCTCTCCGCCATAAGCAGCTCAGCCATTTCCTCGATGATCGCTTTCTCCTCGCCGCTAGGCATCCACTCCGGATAGGAGCGAACAAGGAAGGTTTGCGATCCGAAAGGCTCCACCTCTACCCCTGCTTCCGCGAATAGATGAAGCTGCTCGCGCAGCTGCGAAGCCTCGCCCGGCGTGAACTCCAGCGTCAGCGGAACGAGCAATTGCTGGCTTGCCGCTTCGGGATTGCCGAACTTGCGGTAATAATACTCATAATTAATTCGCTCATGCGCCGCATGCTGGTCAATCAGATACAGCCCGTCCTCCGCTTGCGCAACAATGTACGTACCGTGATGCTGTCCAATCCAGTGCAGCTCAGGAAAAGCAGGCTTCTGACTTTCAATCTGCTCCTGTTCAATAGCCGGTTCGGAAGCCTCGACAACTGGCGGCGGCTCAGGCCATGGCGCTGTTTGTTCCCGAATGATAGTATTCGTTTGCTTATCAATATTTTGGGGCGAATAAAGCCGGTTCGTTGCATCAGGCGGTACATATTCTTTATCCGCGCTTGCCGAATAAKGGGCAGAATACGCGCTCGGGCTTGGGTTCGATCGCGATACAGCCGTCGATTGCGTCCTAGTCCACGCGGGAATTTCAGTTCGATTTGGGCTGGCATATGCTGATTTGGTCTCACGCTGGCTAGATGCCGCGATCTCGGCAATGGACGGCAGCGATGTCGATACTTGCTCCTCGGACCGATGGAACGAGATCGTATCCTGCACGAACAGCGGCTTGGAGCGCTCCTGCTTACCGGCGTCAGGACCGGGAATGTAACGCTGCTTGCCAAGCACCTTGCGAACAGCCTCCTCTAGCAGGGTGCGCAGCTCGGCCTCCTTACTGAATCGAACCTCCATCTTGGATGGATGAACGTTCACATCAAGCAAGCTTGGATGCATTCCCAGTTCAATAACGGCAAGCGGATAACGGTTGATTGGCAACAGCGTATGATAAGCCTGCAGCAATGCTTGATTTATGGCATGACTTCGTATATAGCGGCCGTTCACAATGGCTGTAATACCGTTGCGATTCGCTCTCGTCAGCTCCGGCTTGGAGATATAGCCTCGAAGCTCGTAATCGGAGCTTTCCGCCTCTACCGCGAGCATCGCCTTGGCCGTATTCGTACCGTATATAGCCGCTATGACTTGCAGTCTGTCGCCTGTGCCAACGGTCTGCAGCAGCGTGCTGCCATTATGCTTGAACGTAAAGGCGATACCCGGATGAGCTAATGCGATCCGATTCACATAGTCGGAAATATGACCTAACTCGGTTTGGATCGCTTTCATATATTTGAGCCTTGCAGGCGTGTTGTAAAATAAATCCCGAACGATCATATCGGTGCCTTGCGGCGCATTGGCCGGTTCGTTGACGGTAATATTGCCGCCCTCTATGACGATTTGTCTAGCAAGCCCCGTGTCGGTATCGGCTGACGTGCAAGATAAACGCGATACCGCCGCGATACTTGGCAGCGCCTCGCCACGAAAACCGAGACTGGCGATTTTGAACAAATCGCTGCTCGTTGATATTTTGCTGGTCGCGTGGCGTTGAAAAGCCGTCAAGATGTCGGATGCCTCTATACCATAACCGTTATCAACGACACGCATTAGGGTGAGGCCGCCCTCTTCGATCGTGATATCGATCGTCGTACTGCCCGCATCAATGGCGTTCTCGACAAGCTCTTTGATGACGGCAGCAGGCCGTTCAACAACCTCACCGGCAGCGATTTGGTTGGCAAGCTGCTCATCCAGTATTTTGATTTTTCCCATAACGCAGGTTGACCTCCCTTCGCTTCGCGATTAGTCGTTCAGCTTGCTCTTCATATCATTCAGCCATTGCATGGCTTGCATAGGCGTTAAGTTGAATAAATCCAGCTTGCGCAGCTGCTCGGCAAGCTGCTCCGCCTTCGGGCTCGCTTTGCGCTTAGCCGCTGGCGGAGGCTCGTCGAAGATTGACAGCTGTACGACGTCTGTCGTAACTGAAGAAACGACAGCCGGTTCGTAAGCGGCAGCAGATTCGGCTATTGCTTCGATTGATGGTACCGGCTTGCCAGCAGCAGGTATTGGTGTCGGAGGTACCGAATGCTCCGTATCCTCTAGCAGCTCATAGGCGCGGCCGATAATGGACTGCGGCAACCCGGCAAGCTGCGCGCAATAAATACCGTAACTCGTGCTCGCCGCTCCGGATATAAGCTTGCGCAGGAAGGTGACGTTGTCGCCGCTCTCCTCAACCGCCATACGCGCGTTCGCAAGCGCCGGCAACGAATCCTCCAAATGCGCAAGCTCATGGAAATGCGTCGAGACTAACGCTTTACAGCCGATATGATGATGCACATATTCGATAACCGCTTGTGCGATAGCCATGCCTTCACCTGTAGAAGTGCCGCGGCCAAGCTCGTCAATGATGACAAGGCTGCTTGCCGACGCTTTCTCGGTCATAATCTGAATGTCCTTCATCTCGACCATGAACGTGCTTTGACCGCCGATTAAGTCGTCAGCCGCGCCTATTCGGGTGAAGATCCGGTCGATAAGCGGAATAACCGCAGACTTGGCAGGGACGAAGCAGCCAATCTGGGCCATGATGCAGATGAGCGCAACTTGGCGCATATACGTACTTTTGCCGGCCATATTCGGTCCGGTAATGAGAAGCATCCATTGCTGCTCCTTGCGCAGCGATGTGCCGTTCGATATAAAAGGCGTACCGTCTATCATCGCTTCTACAACGGGATGGCGGCCGTCTTCGATCTGTAGGTCATAAGCCTCGTTAATTTGCGGCCTTGCGTATCGTCGCTCCGCGCTCACATGAGCCAGCGATTGATAAGCGTCAATCTCTGCGATAATCGCAGCAGCACGTTGAAGCCGGTGCAGATGCAAAGAAAGATGGTCGCGAAGCTCGATGAACTTCTCGTATTCCAAATCGACCATTTTGTCCTCGGCTTCGAGAATCAGACGTTCCTTCTCCTTAAGCTCCGGCGTCACGAAACGCTCGGCATTGGCAAGCGTTTGCTTCCGCTCATAACGTCCTTCCGGAAGCATGGCGAGATTCGCTTTGGACACCTCAAGGAAGTAACCGAAAACTTTGTTGTAGCCGATCTTCAGCGTCTTGATGCCAGTAGCTTCACGTTCCTGACGCTCCAGCTCAGCCAGCCAGCGCTTCCCGTTCGTGCTCGCTTCGCGCAATTGATCCAAGTAGTCGTCGTAGCCGGCACGAATAAGGCCGCCTTCACGAATCGTTACAGGCGGATCTTCAACCACAACCGTATCGATCATATCTGCCAAATCACCGCAATCGTCTACGCCTGCGACGAGCTCGCGAAGCACCTTAGAACCGGATTGATCGCATAATGCGGCTAATCCCGGTATGCGGCGCAACGAGCTCTTAAGCGCATTGAGATCGCGGCCGTTCGCGCTGCCGAACGCCACTCTGMCGACTAGTCGCTCAAGGTCGTAGATCGGCTGCAATTCAGTGCGAATATCTTCCCTTAAGATCAGATTGCGATAGAGCTCCTCCACCGCATCCAGCCTGGCATCGATAGCCGACTTGCTTAGAAGCGGCTTATCGATCCATCTGCGAAGCATCCTTGCACCCATTGACGTCTGCGTGCGGTCCAGCAGCCAAAGCAGAGACCCCTTCTTGGAGCGGTCTCGCACCGTCTCCGTAAGCTCTAAATTACGGCGAGTATAATGGTCCAAAATCATATATTGGTTCGGCTCATAGGAGCTGATCTTCTGAACATGGCCTAACGAGCGCTTCTGCGTCTCTTCAAGGTATCCTGTTAGGACGCTGATAGCTAGTAATCGCGCTTGCGAGAGACTCTCCAGCTCACCGGACTTGAATTGCTGCTGCAGCTTGTCCTGCTCCATCGGTTCGCGAGCAGTTAGCAGCAATTGGCGATTCCATACTGCCGCGCCTTGCAGCTTGTCCATCAAGACGGTATCGCCGACAATCTCGGCTGGTTGATATACGTTAATTTCGTCGATAAGCGCTTCAAGCTGATCGGGTACAGATGTTACGTATAGTTCGCCCGTTGACAAGTCGCATGCGGATAAGCCAAGCATTCCGCCCGACTGCACGACGGCAACGATAAAGTTATTCGACTTGCCCTCTAGCGACTTCGTCTCCATAACGGTTCCCGGCGTAATAATGCGAACAATCTCGCGCCGCACAACGCCTTTCGCAACCGCGGGATCCTCGACTTGCTCGCAAACCGCTACCTTATACCCTTTCTCGACCAGCCTGCTTATGTAGTTTTCCGCGGAATGATGGGGAACGCCGCACATCGGTATTTTTTGATCCGTGCCGCCTTCGCGGCCGGTTAACGTTATTTCCAGCTCGCGCGATGCGTTGATCGCATCGTCGAAAAACATTTCGTAAAAGTCGCCTAAGCGAAAAAATAAAAACGCATCCTTCGCTTGCTCCTTAACAGCAAGATATTGTTGAATCATCGGGGTATAGGTTGACATTTCGAGCCTCCTCATGGGCAATGCGGGACAATGGCAATGTGAACCATTCTCCGAGTAACGTGAACAATAGACTTTTATTATACCAAGCGGAACAGATGTACGCCATATGCGCATAGAGAAACGGTGCGGGGAGAATAAGATGGAAATAACCGCTTAGAGGAATCGACTATCGTTCATATGGGGGTTTTAGGATGGGAAATGCGTCTTATTTCTGAAGCGAGGAACAATATATGAAGAAAGCCACCGCCTTCGCAACAAATTGTKAAAGAGGTGACTCGAGTATTGTTAAAAATAAATTTATGACAATAATAATTTACAACATTAATTTAGTGGGATGCGCCACTTCAAACGTATGTCCGCTTTCTCGTTCCAGCTCGCGCCGCGTCGGGCCGCATCCAGCAGCGGCTCGATGTACGGCGCGAGATCGCGCCAGCTCGCCGCGGCGGTTAAGCTCGCGGTAATTCCGTCCAGGCAGCCGGCAAGCTCTGCGCGGTCGCCGGCGTAATACGCTTCGACATACCGCTCCTCCAGAGCAGGTATGTATGGCAAGGTCCACGCCTCGCGCGCGCACAGCAGCGCAAGCGCGAAGGCGCCTTTGGCCGCTGCCGGCGAGACGAGCCAGCTCGGCAGCGTGCGGTACTCGAACCCGCCATGCGGCTGCAGGCGATAGTCCCCGAGCGTTCCGTAACGGGGACGGCGGCCTCGCCCGGCGGGGTCTTCGATGAGAGCGAGCGGGAATGCCGCGAAGCTGTCGAGCAGGCGGAGCAAGCGCGTTGTAAGCGGCGCTCCGCTGAGGTGGATGTGCCCGCCGAGCGCGAGCCCCGGCACGGGCATGGCTCCAGCGGCCCAGCGCAGCGATGGGTCGCCGATTCGCTGCGCGGCGCGGAGCAGCAAGCGCCGCACGCCCGCGGTGAGCGCGGCCGGGTCAGCGGCCGGCTCAGGGCGCAGCTCGGCGACGGGATACACGAGCCGCCGCCCGACGAGCATCGCGTCCGCGCCGGCCGCGCCGCCCGTATCCGCGCCGAAGAAGCGCGACGCCGCAGCCACCCGCCCTGCCGGCGTCACCAGCACAAACTCCGGATCGGCGCCGATCAGCAGCGGCCTCCGATCCGTCACCGCCGCCCTCTCCGCCGCATACCACGCGGCGAAGCGCTGCGCTGCCTCTGCCTCAAGCTGCGCATTCCGCAGCTGCGGCCATACCGCGCGGACGGCAGTGCGCCCGTCCCCGCCAAGCGCCACCTCGGCCTCGCCAATATCGAGGCCGAGGGCGTACAACCCCTGTACGGCGGCGCGTACAACCCGCCGAATGAGCGGATCGTCAGTCGCGACCTGACTGTCGATTACCTTACCCCCGCTGCCCTGCCGCTCCACGGATACTGCCTCAAGATGATATACCCGCACCAAGTAAATGCGAACACTCTCAAGCGGTTTAACGCCAATTAGACCTGCGCGCTTCCATATGCGCTCCCTATCCGCCTCTCCCATACGTGCAGCTTGAGCGGCTTTGGCATTAAGAACCCAAATAGGCTTGAAGCGGCTTTCGTCGAAGGGCCGCGAGTCATTCCAGACAATGACGGCGTCGCCTTCTTTCACAGCTATCCACCCCTGAGCCGACAGCGGCTTCCCTGCACGCTCGCCAGCTGAGCGATTCAGCTGACCGGTCGTATCTACCCGTTCCATTCGGTCGTAGTTGCCGCGCCATATCCAAGTCGAGCCCATCGTCTCGCCGCCTTTGCCGCAAATAATTGATCATAACTCCAGAGCCATAGCTACCACCCTTACAATTTAACTGGAATTGCTCCCGTTATTTGAGCGTGATTGCCCGCAATCTGTTCAATAACTGGATTTTCTCCCGTTAATTTTTATCGAAATGATCTATATGAGTGAAATGGACGAAATTAACAGGAGAATTTCCAGCTAATGTTCTTAAATGCTTGATACGATTCATATTAACAGGAGAAATTCCCGTTATTAGCCGCTTTGTGACGTTGGTTGGATGTTGGATTGACGTTGGTTGAGTGCTCACGATTCCGCCCAAATCCACGCTTACCTATAATTTTTCAAAAAAAAGAGGGCTTTCGCCCTCGACATACTGCTCGCGCAGCATATGATACTGTAGCAGTAGCGCTTACCCGCTTACTTAGAGCTCATCGTCCAGTAAATCTGGATCCAAATCCTCGTAGTCCTCATCGCCGCCGAGGCTGAATTCCAAATCTTTGCCGTCCAGGTCGTCGCAACCGCCTGGAATAACGGCGACGCAAACTTTAGTCTCGGCAATCATTTCTACCGAAAACTCCCGTTCAACCCGGATAACGACGCCTGAGCCGTTGGATGAAATGTTCGCTTCGATGCAGTTAGGTTCTTGCAGCACGTCTGCGGACACTTCTTCTGTCGCCGCCCTATGTTTAGGATCTACATAAGAGAGAGCGACATGCTCCACGTAATGTACGGATTCTTTAGCTACGTCTGTTTGCGAGTTTTTGCTGTACGAATACCAAATGTTGATATCGTAAGTACCGATTACCTCAATACCGTCGCCCGAACGAACCGCTTCATACTGATGGTTGATAATCCATGCTCCCAGAATACTGGTCGGATGATGAGGCGGCGTTACGGTATGGGTTACAGTGGAAAACTTACGACCTTTGCCGCAGACAGCTTTCGTAATGATTTCTCTGCACTGAAGCTGTTTATCTGCAATAGTCATTGATTTAACCTCCTCCATACAATCATTCATTTAAAGTGTATGCAGGACATTCGTCTAGGGTGACTGTTTCTTTTTCGGAAATATAAGATATATATAAGCGATATTCTTATATAACAGCTTATATTTCTTCGCGATCCTCGCAACGAATTTTCTCCCTCTATATGCTATGACGCCTGTTCGGACAAAATGACTTTTCTTTTTTTGAAATATAGGAAGGTATGAGTTTCACACATCCTTACGCCTCTATTTCACCGCGAAACGGAAGCTTATGCCTCCAAGGACGGCACAGAACCGAGCTGCGCAAAGACGCAGCTAACGGTTCGTGCTTAGCGAAAGCCGTTTACGCTTGAGTCGCTTGGCGATGGCCAAATATCTTTGCAGCTCGTGCAGCAGAGTCAGCAGTGCAGCTCTCACTTCGAATTCCTCGCGCGTTCTCGGAAGCTCCATACCTCGAAACCGCAGCGACAACTCCTGCAAACGAGTCTCGACCGAGCCTTCGTAAACCTCCGACTTCACGTCGGAGGCAAGCCGTTCGAGCAGCTCGGCAATAAGGACACCCTGCGGCCACTTCTCGTAGACAAAGGCCAGTTCGACTAGCATCTTCTGCACGGAATCTAGCTGCTGTCGTCTCATCTCGAAGTAAGTCGACCAATAGTGCTCCTGCCCCCATATCCGATTCTCGCGATTGCGAATGGAGCGCTGCGCGCCGTCCTCAATTGCCTGGAATGCAGCCAGCAATTCCTCACCGCCCCATACATGGGACGGATTGCGTAGCGTCAAGGCCATCTCTGTGAAAATAACGCTGAAATTGTCCTCGATTGCCAGCCGATTGCTCGTCAACTGCTTCTCGTCCTTCGGCATATAGACGAAGTTGAGCACGGTCGCCCAGCCGAGGCCAGCGAATAACAGCATAATTTCGTTGCCGATAATGGCTGACGTCACTTCTTCTCTGTTAAACAGATGGAAGACGATGACCGAGCTCGTTACGATTCCATCCTTCAGTTGGAAGCGTGAAAGAATCGGAAAAGTAATCAAGATGAAGACCGCAACCGCCCAGATTTGGAAACCGAACAGCGTGAAGATTAGCGATGCCAAAAAAAGTCCCAGAACCGAAGCAATAAATCGGACGATTGCGCTTTTCAGCCCTTTCATCCTCGTAACTTCGACGCCGAGAATAGCCAGAATGCCCGCTCCAAGCGGGGGCTCAAGGCCGAAATAGACGGCTGTGTAAATTGCTGCGATAGCGGCTAGCGCTGTTTTGACGACACGTATGCCCATAGTAAACTTCCTCGCGATTAGTAAGATGTTGACTCCATCCTACCTTTCGCGCCAGCCGGCCGTCAACCTTCTCTCCAGCGCGGCAACAAGCTGATACATAACCGTGGCAACCGCAGCGATCACGACAAGACTGGATAATACGAGCGTGAAGTTGAACACCTGGAAGCCATATATGATCAAATAACCGAGTCCGAGCTTCGCGACGAGAAATTCGCCAACGATAACGCCAACCCATGCGAGACCGACATTCACCTTGAGCGTCGAGATAATAACGGGAAACGACGCAGGCAGAATGACGAGCCTGAACAGCTGGCCGCGCGAAGCGCCGAACAGCCTGACGACCTTAATGAAGCCGGCGTCGATCTCGCGGAACCGGTTATAAATATTAAGCGTCGTAATAATAACGGTCACCGACAGCGTAACCGCTACAATCGACATGAAACCTGGCCCTAAACCGACGATAAAGATCGGTCCTAATGCCACCTTCGGCATACTGTTAAGCACAACAAGGTACGGATCGAATACGCGGGAGAGAAAAGGAAACCACCATAGAGCCGCAGCCATCGCCGTGCCGAGCAGCGTGCCAAGCGCGAACCCGACAACCGTCTCGCCTACTGTCATGCCGACGTGCGGCCATATCGAGCCATCGGACATCGTACGCCATAGTTGTGCAGCCATCTTAGACGGATAACTGAACAAAAGAGGATCGATCCATTTGTTTTTTCCCGCTGCTTCCCATAACCCTACAAATAAGACAAGCAGCACGACCTGTGTTACGGCTACCGCTGCTGACAGCTTACGCATCCTTATGCGGTAGCTCGCATGCAGAGCGCCCATCCAGCTCAGCCGATCTTCCTTCACGCCCGCGATTTGAACGTCGGCGGACTCATTCGCTCCGCTTGCTTGCCGCGTTTCGCGCTCATCCATTCCGAGTTCCTCCTTCGTCTTCCACTGCATCCAATTCCGCCCATAGCTGCTCGAACGTCGCTTGAAAGCTCGGCAATCTCCTTGCCGCCATCGGACTAACCCGGCGAAGCTCCTCGTCAATAACGACCTCGCATTTGATATGGCCGGGATTACGGCCAAGCACGATGACGCGATCGCTCATCGCGGCAGCCTCAGCAAGATCATGGGTGACAAGCACCGCCGTCTTCCCTCTGCGCGTAAGCGTTTCGTGCACAAGATCCTCTAGCTGCAGCTTAATATGCAGATCCAACGCTGAGAACGGCTCATCGAGCAGCAGCACCTCCGGCTCGGTGGCAAGCGTTCTTGCGAGCGCCACCCTCTGGCGCATGCCGCCGGACAATTCATGCGGATAACGCCGCCCAGAGTCCGGCAGCCCTAGTTCGGCTAACAGCTCATCGACGAGCGTCATCGCCTGCGGCGTCTTGCGGCCGCTGATCTCAAGACCGACAGCCGCATTATCGCGAATCGTACGCCAAGGGAACAGGAAGTCCTGCTGCAGCATATAGCCTACCTTCGGGGAAGGACCGGCGACAGCTTCGCCGTCAAGCAGCACTTGCCCCTTCGTCGGCGGGAATAATCCGGCAAGCAGACTCAGCACGGTCGTCTTGCCGCAGCCGCTCGGGCCGACGAGGCTAACGAACTCGCCTCGCTCGACACGAAGATCCAGCTGCTCCAGCGCAAGCGAAGCACCTTTCGCGTTCACATAAACATGAGATAGCTGCCGCAGCGCAAGTACGGGAACTATCGCCATATAACATCCCTCCTTTCTGCTATCCACATCACTTTGGTTATTTGATCGACTTCTCTGCAAAGCTCGTATCGACGAGCACATCATGTTCTGTACGCTTCTCAAGCTCGCCTGCCGTCGTAATGACGTCCAGCAAGTTATTCCATTCCGATTCGTCGACGATCGGATCGGTTGCGAATGAGCCTTGCTGCTTGTAGCGATCGATCGAACTTATGAGGATGTCGCGATCGACATTTTCAAAGTACGGCAATACAACATCGGCAATCGCTTCGGCGCTATTGTCCTTCACCCACAGCTGCGCTTTATGAACTGCATTCGTGAATGATTGAATCGTTTTCTCGTTCTTCTTGATATAGCTTTGTTTGGCCATGAACACGGTGTAAGGCAGATGCCCGCTTTCCGTACCGAAGGAGGCAACGACATGACCTTTGCCTTCCTTCTCGAAGATCGATGCCGTTGGCTCGAAGAGCTGGACATAATCGCCTGTTCCCGAAGCGAATGCAGCCGGAATATTGGCAAAATCAACGTTTTGGATCAGCTCTAGATCCGCTTGAGGATCGATTCCCAGCTTCTTCAGAGCGAATTCGCCCGCCATTTGCGGCATTCCGCCCTTCCTCTGGCCGAGGAATGTTTTGCCCTTCAATGTATTCCAGTCGAATGCGCTATCCGCCTCGCGGGCGACGAGGAATGTGCCGTCGGTTTGCGTCAATTGCGCGAAGTTAATGACCGGATCATCCGTTCCTTGCTGATACACATAAATCGACGTTTCCGAGCCGACAAGAGCAACGTCAATGACATTCGACAGCAGTGCCGTCATCGTCTTGTCGCCGCCTGGCGTAGTCGTAAGCTCAACATCAAGTCCTTCCTCCGTGAAATATCCTTTCTCTACCGCAACGTATTGCGGTGCATAGAACAGCGACCGCGTTACCTCGCCGATCCGGACTTTCGTTTTCTCCGAATCTCCTTTGCCACAGCCCGCAAGCACAGCCGTTATCGTAAGCACGACAGCTAGCAGCAGCGCTGTTATAATGCGTCTCTTCATACCAATCCCTCCGCCTTCATTCTCGTTAGTAGATGTACATCAGCCTATGCAGAAATACTCTGGGCGGTGAATCGGTCTAACATAAACAAAGATGGCAGTTCAAGGATTATCCTTGAACTGCCATCTTCGATTGTGCTCTTCTATATKAACGTGTTCGTTAGAGCTTATAGACTTCCGTATACTTGTTCGTTAAGTAACGAACAAGATGCTGCGGATCAAGCGGCTTGCCCGTTACGCTCTGAATGAGCTCCGACGGGGTACGCAGCTTGCCGTATTTGTAGATTCGCTCGGTCAGCCACTCCTTGATTGGCAGCAGCTCGCCCTTGCCTACAAGCGACCAGAAGCCGTCCAGCTCCTTCTCCATCGTATCGGCGATTTGCGCAGCGTACATATTGCCTAGCGAATAGGATGGGAAATAACCGAATGCGCCGCCGGACCAGTGGACGTCCTGTAATACACCTTGCGCATTGCTCGGAGGCGTAATGCCGAGATACTGCTTATACTTCTCGTTCCAGATCGCAGGCAGATCAGCCGCCTTCGCCCCTTCATTGAAGATAAGCTTCTCGATCTCGTAGCGGATAATTATATGCAAGTTATACGTCAGCTCATCCGCCTCAATCCTTATGAGAGAAGGCTGCACGACGTTGTTAGCGCGGTAGAATTCATCTACCGACACATCCAGTTGTCCAGGGAACTGCTTCTGCAGTTGGCTGAAGTTCTGTTCCCAGAACGGCCGGCTGCGTCCGATAATGTTCTCCCAGAAGCGGGATTGCGATTCATGGATGCCCATCGACGTCCCTGTGCAGAGCGTCGTTCCGATAAGCTCCGGCATAATATTTTGCTCATAGAGCGCATGACCGCCTTCATGAATCGTGCCAAACAACGCGCTTAGGACATCATCCTCTAAGTAACGCGTCGTGATGCGAACGTCGCCGGGATTAAGACCCGTTGCGAACGGGTGAGCGCTCTCGTCGAGGCGGCCGGCCTCGAAGCTGAAGCCCATCTGCTTCAGTATGTACTGGCTGAACGACTTCTGAGCTGACTTATCGAACTGCTGACGCAAGAACGAAGTATTAGGCTGATGAGGCGAAGCGGCAATCGCTGCCGCAAGCGGTACGAGCTGTTCTCTAAGGCCGCCGAATACGTGATCCAGCTCCTTGACTGTCATGCCGGGCTCGTATTGATCCAGCAGCGTGTCATACCGAGTCACCTTCGCTCCCCATAGATCGATGAATTGATTCGTATACGATATCACCTTCTCCAAGTAGGGCTGGAAGCCGGCATAATCATTATCCGCTTTCGATTCCTCCCACTTGGACTCGGCTTGCGATGAAATAATGACATATTCCTGATACAGCTGCGGAGGAATTTTTACACTACGGTCATAATCCTTGCGCGTCTCCGTCACAAGCTTCTGTTCAATCTCATTCAATTCGGCATATGCAGCATTCTGCTCTAGTACAGACAGCCATTCACCAAGCTCAGGCGAAGTAGCCAGCTTGAACATATCCCCGGATAATGCGCCAATCACTTCGGAGCGCGTATCCATTCCTTTGCGGGGCGCGCCCGTGCGCAAATCCCAGTAGAGGACGCCTAGCGCCTCTTCATAGCTCTTGAGCTTATGAATTCTTTCTTTAAAGCTGGTTAGCGCTTCTTTGGTTGATATTGACATCAGATTACCGCCTCTCTGCCCAATATTGAACTTGGATTCCATTAAACGGAACTTAACTTGATCTTACTTATTCCTATCTTTATAATCAACTTAAACCTACATAAAATGCAAGCGATAGATAGGAAGTGAGGTCATCATATGCATATTACATTCTCGAAGTCTGCTGCCGATAAGCTCGGCCCCTATTTATCCGACGGTACGAAGCAGCTTAAGCTGCTCCACGATACGGAAGGCTGCGGCTGCGTCGTTAGCGGCGTACCGGCCCTCCAGCTCATAGATAGTCCAAGTGTCGACGACCGCCAGGAGCAAGGCGATCCCCTTCCCTACTGGTTCGAGCCTCGCCATGAAGTGTTCTACGAGCCGAAGCTGCGTGTCGATTACGACCCGAATCGGGACAACTTCAGCTTGAAGAGCGACAATCAGATTTATACGACAAACCTGCGGTTTTTGAAGAGCAGCACATAATACACAGCTAATTGGAGGCAACACGATGAATAAGCTCGAATCCATTTTAGATTTTAACGGCAGCTTCGTTGCGAACAAGGAATACGAGCAATACGCGACGAGCCGTTTTCCCGACAAAAGAATGGTTATTCTTACCTGTATGGACGCTAGACTGACCGAGCTGCTTCCTAAGTCGATGAACCTGAAAAATGGCGATTCGAAAATCATTAAAAATGCCGGCGCTATCGTCACTCAGCCGTTCGGCAACATTATGCGATCAATCATCGTCGCAGTCTACGAGCTGCAAGCCGATGAAGTATTCGTCATTGGGCATCATAACTGCGGTATGACAGGCATCAACCCCGAAGAAATCATTCAGCATATGGTTGACCGCGGGATACCGATGGACACCATCAATACGCTTAAGCATTCCGGTCTTAACCTCATGCGCTGGCTGACTGGCTTCGACAACGTGAAGGACAGCGTCATTAACAGCGTTAACATTATTCGCAACCACCCGCTTATGCCTAGAGCCGTACTCGTCCACGGACTCATCATCGATCCTGAGACGGGCGCGCTCGAGCTCGTAACGGAAGGCTTGCCGAAAGATAAAGAGTAAAAGCAAGCGCAGCGGCTGTCCAATACGGACTAGCCTCTGCGCTCTTTTTGTTTCGCTTGCAGCGAAATCTCCCGGGCTAGAATAACCTCGCTCCGGTCACGAAGCTTATGGCGATGAATAAGGGCTTCGTTCGTTAATGGACTTGGTTCTCCCCATCTCACCCCGCGCTTTGCGCATTCTTCTTCACAAAGCCTAGCTACCTCTTCCGACGCAATCGGTAAGTCCATGTCCGCATAGACATGAACAAAACTCTGCTCTCCCAACCCACTAAGCCGTTCGTCAATCATCCCAATCAACGGCTCGCGGCTTAGACCAAGCGGAAGCAAATCAGATCCCGCTAATCGCAGACGGGATTGCTCCAGCATCATCCATGCTCCCTTGCGATTGCCTCTTCTTTCATGGTAAAGACCCACTGCTAATTGAATTAAGCCGACCCATATATCCGACATGCCGTCATTCGGGTGTTCTTTCCAATACTCTTCTAGCAGTTCATGGCATTCAAAATAATCCCTTGTTGCATGAAACTCAACCAAATAGGAAACATAGGAATCAGGAATCGTATTCATTCGAACCTCCTGCATAAGCGATCAGTAATAATGACAAGCAACCTCCGTATATATTAGCTGTAATTGCTTATGTTAGCAATGTGCTTAGTGTTTAACTTGCTCACGCCGTCGCTTTGGCACCGTACCAAAAATCGCATCCAAGGAGAACTTGATATGAAAAAAGGAATACTGATGCTCATGGCCCTGTCGATCGTTATGACAGTCGGCTTCCATTCAACTGCTGACGCTAAACCAAGACGGAGCATCAAATCACCAAGGCAAAGTTATACGGAGACCCCAAAGAAAAAGGACAATACAAGCCAGACGAATAACGGAGCGCGTTCCGGAGCTGCGACCGGAGCGGGGCGAACGGGATTTTGGAGCGGTGGCAGCTTCTTCCGAGGATTAATGGTCGGCGGAATTGCCGGACTGCTGTTCGGCAGTTTGTTCAGCGGTTGGGGCGCCTTCGGCAATCTGCTCGGATTGCTCATAAACGTAATCGCGATTATCGCCGTCGTTATGATTATACGCGCTATATGGAACAATTTCCGACATAATCGCAGGCGGCCTGACGATAGGAGTCGTTACTAGCGCGTGCGTCTTTATACGGACGAGATATTAAATGCTGTCTGCCTCCATTATGCCGATCGCAGAGGGGTTAGCCCTACGGACGTGGAGGTTCAGCTCTCATGGGAGGAGCAATACGGTTTTACAGCCGAAGTGTGGGTCAAGGGCCGAAGCCAATACATTCTTGAAGCGAACATTATTGAAGCAATCGAGCAATACATGTATAAGCAATATCATCGTCGCGTGTTCCGATCCGATATAAAACTGGATGCGGACGAGGAATTTTGGGTCGATATTGCAGATTAGTAATGGTATAGCTGAATTCAGAACAGAGCGAATCCGCTCTGTTTTTTTTCTTTCATGATCAACTAGCAATAATTACCGCCAAACTTTTCATAGATTAGGAGCAACTCCCCTCCTCTTCCAGCGTCTAACTAAACGGACAACTGAGAGGAGAGTGGCAAATAGAGTGTTAAAAAAGAAGCTGATCGCTGCAGTTACGTTGCTGCTGCTGAGCAGTTCGCTGCTGGCTGGAACTTCGGGGAGCGGCGTTGCTGAGGCTTCTGCAAGTCTCGTAACGAAATACCGCGTCTATCAGAACGACCAAGCACTGCGGGAATTCCCGACAGAGAGCAAAGCGATTGCCTATGCAAAAAACGTCAGCTACAGCCATGTAGAAACCATTACTGGACGTACCTGGGTGTGGGACAATCTCCCTCGCTACAAAGTGTACAAAAACGGCATCTCGTCAAGCGCATGGGAATACCGGACATATGAGCAGGCGCTGGCATTCGCTAAGACACAAAGAAACGTACATATTCGCGATTTGGAGAACATTGGCTGGAAGTATGCGAATCATGCCAAGTTCAGATTGTATCAAGGTGACAAGACACAGCCGATATGGACGTTCACGACCATTGAGGCAGCGATCCAGGAAGCAAAGAAGTGGAGTAACGCACATATTGTCGATTTAACGAAAAACGCTTGGGTATGGGACAACTTAACCGCTGCCCAGAAGAAGGATCAGCGCGCTGCAGCAGCCGTCTATCAAATTAGCGTTGACGGTGTTCCAGCGAACAACGGCAAGCTGTACGGCTTCCTCTATGACGCCATCAAAAGTTCGTCTGTAATTCTAGGAAGTGAAGTCGTCAATACTGCGACAGGCATCGTACTCCATTCCAACGTGCTTGCCTACGAGGTTATTCAGAACGGCAAGCTTATCGGTGCTTTTATTAACCTAGATGACGCAGTTGCACTAGCAAAGAAAACGCCGAATGCTGAGGTCATGTACAAAGACAATGTATGGTGGTCAGGTGTTCCGTATCTTACTGTATTCCAAGGCGACAAGAAGCTTCGTTCGTTCAACACTCGTTCGGGCGCGATCGATTTTGCTAAAAAATACGCAAACGCCTATGTCCGTACGTCAGACGGTCGCAGCGTATGGAACAACGCTAAGTCGCTCGTCTACTTGGCTTGGAATGGCAGCGCATCTAGCAGCACCGTGTTAAGCCATGTTGCGAACACGCAAGGCTTGTCGATCGACTCGCCAACATGGTTCGAACTCACCGCCGCTGATGGATCGATTAACGATACATCAGACGCCGAGCTAGTGAAGACGCTTAAGGAGCAAGGCATCCGCGTCTCACCGCTTGTCCATAATCAGTTCAACCGGAAGATGACGACAGCATTCCTACAGGATAAGGCAGCACAGCAGGCTTTCATTACTAAGCTCGTTGGACGTTTATCTGAAATTAAGGCATTTGGCCTTAATCTGGACTTCGAAGAAGTAGCCGGCGCTGATCGTGCCAGCTATACTGACTTCGTTAAGACGCTTACGAAGGCAGCTCATGCCAAAGGTTTGAACGTATCCATCGACTTGCCGAGAGGCAGCTTAAGCTGGAACCATCTTACCGCATACGATCATACGGCATTATCTGCAATTGTAGATACGATAATCATTATGGCGTACGACGAGCATTGGAGCGGCAGTGATACGCCGGGATCCGTAGCAGGTCTTCCTTGGGTAGAGGAAGGCATCAAACAGTTTCTCGGTTACGGCATCCCGCGAAGCAAGCTTATGCTAGGCATTCCGTTCTACGTACGCGAGTGGAAGCTGGACGCCGCTGGCAAGCTGGTTAGCAACCGTGCCGTTCTTATGAAAGATATTCCGGCGCTAATCGCGGATAACAAAGCAACAGGCGTTCCAAATGCAGCGTCTGGGCAAATAAAATACAAGTATGTGAAGGATGGCTTCACCTACCTGTTCTGGGCAGAGACTACTGAAACAACTAAAGCACGCGTCGCGCTAGCAACCAAATACGATTTAGCAGGCGTCGCAGCTTGGAGACTCGGCTACGAAAGCGCCGATCTTTGGACCATGATGCTTCGAATGAAATAAGAATAGGAGCTGTACCGGAAGCCACTGTTGGCATCGGTACAGCTCTTATTTTTTGATTATCAGTTATGTAATTTTCAATTGAAAGTTAAATATTCATTATGGCTTCAGCGAAAGCAACGGTTTTTAATAAATCAGCTTATTCCTCGGACGTTGCCCCGTCTTACACGCTCCAGCATGCACCCATTGTCGTTTCCACATAAAGACTTTGTCTAAGACCCAATCACCATAAGTCGGAAAATCTTCTGCGGCCGAAGGAGCTATGTGCAAACCTTTATACAAGGAGCAGAACAAAAAGTCTTTAATCAAGAGAGATCTCATCCCTTAATGGAATACCTGGTTGCACACACTGTTCAAGAAACGCCTGCCATTGTACATGATCAAGGTTTTATACTCTGTAACCAATTCGTTGCCTATTTTCAACACCGCGTCTCCAAAGCTTTCTGAATAACTTTTAAATCCAAGATTAGCCGAATAGGACGGTATGAATTGTAGTTCGTTTAGACCCCAATTATCGGAACAGGCTGCAATATTAAGTTGAAATAAAAGGATGATTTGTCATTGCGCGTCCGGATACATTGCTTGCGTAAACACCATAGATTGTTTAATTAATACCTTTAAAACATCGATATCTATATCTGCCAATTTATTAACGTAGACACATGATTTCGCAGATGTATGCTTTCCTAACCGTGATAGGAGCTCTACCCGTCTTGGATCCCCTGGTTCAAAGTATAAGCTTATCTTTGCTTTCCGGGGAGAAAATCCCGCAAGCGGTGCATCCCCTTCGTGACCTGTCGCATATTTGTAGTGATAAGAACCAAATCCAATAATGCTTGGCCCCCACATTTTCGCTTCGAACCCCGTCGTTTCCGTAAAAATATCAAGTAATCGAAAAGCATCTTCACGCTTCTTCATATTTTCAATCTGCTCGATAAACTCGATGACACTGTGGTCGGTTTCTTTTGTTTTCTGTTCGTACATCCGTTTATTTCTCCTCCCTGATAAATCGTTATATCAAGCTTCTAATATTATCTAATGCTTCCAGAGTGATGTCCACATGAATTCCTTCATGCTATTTTCGCTTCCAACTCGGGTCACCGATATCGTGGAGCAGCTTGTTGATTTTGTGTACCGCGTACGGAACAGCGATACTCAGTATCGCGCAAACGAAGCTTAGTCCGGATGGAATCTGTCCGATTTTGAACTCCATAGATGCTCTCCCTATCTTGTCTCGGTCTGATTAACCGATCCGATTCGCCGAATTTTCACGGTTACCGATGTTGTGATATCGCTTTTGGAGAAATAATTGATTCCGTTATCCCAATTTTCTTCAACCTCCTGCCATATGCTCGGTTTGTTTTCTCTCAAATAGGCGGCAAATCCCAACACGTCTTTCTTATACTCATCCCGAGTCTTCGAAATCGTTTCTTCCGTCAGCTTGACGACGGCTGCCTCCACCTTTTTCTCCAAATTGTCCAACGTTGTATCGCTTAAATAGTCCTCGCGTTCAAACGCCTCCGAGATACTGCCTTCCATCGTAATGACGACATGAAAATTCAAATGTTTCGGATCGCTTGCATTTACCTTTATTTCTTTTTTCGAACGCTCTACCTCGAAGACGACCAAATTATCCTCCACCTCGACCTCGATTAACCCCCGGCTATTATTCCCTGTAATATAATTGAGCCCTTGCGTTTCGCTTTCGTTAAGAAATCCGATAAGACTATTCGTTTTGCTATCCATGACGGAAGCCCCGATCAAAGACGCGTCACCGTTCTTCACCGTCAATTTCTGCAGGGTAAAGCTTTCGTGCTTCAGCAAATACTCGTGAACGTCGCCAATTCTCGTGTCCATGTGAATGCGCATCAGCTCCTTGCCGTTGCGCGAGATGTTATTGATGAACAGGACGGGCGTCCGCTCGCTCTTTGGCATTATGTCCAGCGCGCGCGACGCCTCACCCTTGGCAATCATAACGGATACGTTGCGCCTCGCGTCGTTGTTCCTTAGGAAATAGTCGAGTACGTTGGCAAATCCGTATTTGGTCGCCGCCACTTTCTCCGATACGATAATAAGCTTGAGATGCTCCAGAAACGGCTGCCGGCTTAATTGGGAGGAAAGCTTGGCCAGTACGTCCTGCATGGTCCTGCCCTCTACATGCACATTAAAATAAGCTTTGCTCGAAGAGACCCCTCCTTTCGGCTCCGCCATTTTGAGGGCAGCGGGAACGACGACCTGAAACGTAACTTTGAACTTTTGCATGCTGTCCTTCCGATTGGATTGATCGTCGCTGACTTGCTGCTCAGAAAACGATTTTTTCTCGACCTCATCTATGGCAACGCCAATTACAAAGCCCCGTTGTTCAAGCTCGATCCGATCCCAGCAACCCGCAGCGAACACGGAAGCAGCCATTAAGCAGATAAATACAAGTACGATTCTAGCCACGGGCTTTCCCCTCCCGAATTTTTACGATCAAGAACAACAGCCCCGGTATGATCAGTGCGGTAAATATCCCATAGTAGCTTAAGACCAATCCCAGATTGCTTAATTCCACGATATTCCCGGGAATCATAGACAATAAATAGATGACTGGCGCAAGGACGTACATCAGCTTCCTCTTCTCCGCCGAGAACATAAAGTTCGTGGAGATGACGGTCACATCCAATGCAAGCGATGTTGTGGCGAAGATCGATACGATCCAAAAAATAAGGAAAAGAGACTCCAGCCGCTCGAAAAACTCGCCGGGTACGCTAACCTCTCTTGCAAGCTCCAACGTCGGATACAAAATGTTCTGAGTGACCTCCACAGAGAAAATGCCGATGACCGCTATAAATATCATCATGTACGTGACCGTTGATATAAGTACGGCAAACATCGTATACTTAGGTGTTTTGGCCGGGTTTCTAGCCAAGCTGCTATAAAACAACACGATTTCAAAGCCCAAAAAGGAAAACAATGATTCCTTTGATCCGTCCAATAGTTTCATAGGTCCCGTATGGAGGAGCGGCTTAAGATTATTGAAATCGAACAGTTTCATGCCAAGCAACAAAAAAATACCCKTCACGAGCAGCACGAAAGGCAAAAATATAACCGTCAATCGGATCAAGCCGACCCTCGAGCCGGAGACGGCATAGATGACAACAAGCAGGAAGGCCAGCGAAACGACTTCAATCGGTGTTTTATCGAACAAAAACTGCTTGGATAGCTCGGCCACCGACCTCGTAATGTACGCCGTAAAGATGATGAAATAACCCGCATACACGCAAGCGATGAAGAACGCAACCGGCTTGGCTGTAATCGACGTAATATAATCCAAATAATTTCTTCCATTGAAGCGAAGCGATAATCGCGCAAGCATATAGGCGACCAGCAGAGTGGCAACTCCCGCAAGCAGGATGGATAACCAGCCGTCCGGCGAGTCGGTCGCCTTCGCGACCGCGCGAGGCAGCGTTAAGATGCCAACGCCTACCATCAGCGAGCCCGTCGAAAACATCAATTCCTTCTGATCGATTTTCTGGTCGCCGTATTCCCAGTTATCCGTGCTCACAAGAGATGCCTCCTATTTCGATCGTTTCTTATCTTCCGGTTGCAGCATTTGCGGCCTTTCTTTCAAGAAAGAAACGGGCGCTCGCAATATGAGATCGTTCCAATCCTTCAGGAACATCGGCGAAATCGGCGAGGAATAAGGCACCCCGAAGCTTTTTAGATTAACGACGTGGATGCAAATCATTAAGAAAGCGAGAATAACGCCGAACAAGCCGAACACGGACGCCGCCAGCATGACAAAAAAACGAAGAATCCGCGTAATAATCCCAAACGAATACGACGGCAAAGTAAACGAGGCGATCGCCGTTACCGCAACTACGATGACCATGATCGGACTGACGATGCCTGCCGATACGGCCGCTTCGCCGATAACAAGACCGCCTACGATGCCGATCGTCTGCCCGATGGGCTTAGGCAGGCGCACGCCGGCTTCACGCAATATTTCGAGCGTCACTTCCATCAACAGCGCCTCGATCACCGCGGGGAACGGGACCCCTTCGCGCGATGCCGCGATGGAGAAAGCGATATTTGACGGAATCATTCCGTGATGAAACTCTGCCAAAGCAATGTAGAATGCGGGAAGAAAAGTCGCGATGAACGCGGAAATAAATCGCAGCAGCCGAACCAGCGAGGATAGCAGCCAGGGCTGATAGTAATCCTCGGGCGAATTGACGGCAAGCGCAATCGTTACCGGCATAATTAAATTGAATGGCGTGCCGTCAACCAATATGGCTACCCGCCCTTGCAGCAGCGAGGAGGACACACGGTCAGGCCTCTCCGTATTCAAGATTTGTGGAAAAGGCGATAGAAAGCTATCCGTTATCCATTGTTCGATATATCCGGAGCCCTCAGGATCATCCATCTCGATTGTCAGAAGCCTTCTTTTCACTTCTTTCACAAGCTCAGGATTGGCAATCCCTTCGATATAGGTAACGATGACTTCCTTCTTCGACCTGGTGCCAAGCAAAAAGGAATCCATTCGCAAGCCAGGATCACGCAATCTTCTGCGAATTAAGGCGCTGTTGGTGCGAATGTCTTCCGTGAATCCATCCTTAGGCCCGCGAATGAGCGATTCCGTCTGCGGCTCTTCGATCGCTCTCCTCATCCAGCCCTTGCTTCCAATGATGAGCGCCCGCTGCGTACCGTCGATAAATAAGCAAGTATCTCCCGACAGAATTGAGAATACTGCCTCGTCCAGGCAGTCGATCAACTGAATTTCTTGCAATGGGAGGACATCGTCTTTCAGCCGTCTGATTAGCTCATCGCCATTCATCTCTTTCAGATCCGCTTCAGATTCATTCGGCTTGTAGTTGATGAGCGGTCTCATGAGATGTTCATGTATCAAGGTTTTGTCAATCAATCCATCAATGTTAACGATGATGCAATAACGTCCCGATTGACCGATATCGATTTCCTTCGTAATCAAATCGCCCGGCGAATGCAGCAAGGAATGAATGGCATTCACGTTATTTTTCATTTGCTCCGACAATAGGGTTTGTTCTGCTTCCGTGCCACCGTTGTGTTGGTTTACCATCCGTCTCTTAAGCATGGTCGTCAGCCGTTTCACATCTGCACCGCTTTCTCTAGCCAATATCTCCAAATTATTCCCTAGTTCAAGCCGAATGAAACAATGCTCGATAAAAGGAAACACAAAAAAAGGCGGCGAATGATCACCACCTTTCCTTATTTGACCGATATAACTTAACCTTTGACCGCGCCGTCCATCAAACCGCCGATCAGTTGCTTTTGAAACAGCAGCACGATGATCAACAGCGGAATAATGCTGATGACCGAACCTGCCATAATAAGCTCGTATGGCGTTCTAGCGCCAGATTCCAGCGTCCGAATCGCAAGCGATATCGTTTGCTCGCTCGGTGAACGAAGAACGATTAACGGCCACAAGAAGTTATTCCATTGATTGACGAAAGTGATAATGCCTAGACTGGCAAGCGCCGGTCTTAAGTTCGGCAGCACGATCGACGTAAATATTCTGAACTCGGAGCAACCGTCGATTCGGGATGCTTCAAGCATTTCCGTATGAATGCCTGAGCTGTACTGACGCATGAAGAAAATACCGAAGGCGCTGGCCACATTTGCTACGATAACGCCCCATGGATTGTCGATCAAGCCGAAGGCGCGATAGATTTCGAACATCGGAATAATCGTCGTCTCCGAAGGCACCATCATGGAAGCGAGTACGATGCCGAACAAAATACCTTGGAATTTGAATGTGTACTTCGCAAATGCATAACCGGCAAGCGTACAGAAAAACAGGGCAAGCGCCGTATGAAGTATGGCAATAAAGAAGCTGTTGTACAGGACGGTATCGAAAGCCCGCTCTTTGAACAGCAGCGTGAAGTTGTTCCATTGCGGATTGGTCGGAATCCACATCGGTGGATTAAGGAAGATATCTCTTCGCTCCTTCAGCGAGGAGCTGATCATCCAAAGCAATGGGAATAATGAAGCAAACGTAATGATGATCAGCATTAAATAAGCAAGCCCTTTGTTGATCAAATCGCGTGGTTTAAGCGATTTCTTGGGCGATGTTGTCKCAGTTATCGTTGCGGAAGACAAGGGAATCCCCTCCAGAAGTCTTAATCGTTATCTCTCGTTACGCGCATTTGAATGAACGTAAATATCATCATCAGGAAGAAGAACATAATGGCAATCGCGGATGCGTATCCGAAATTCAAGTTCGTGAAGCTTTCTTGATAGATGAGCAATACCGGCGTCGTCGTCGAATTAAGCGGGCCGCCTTTGGTCAATACGAGCGGTTCCGTGAACAAGCCGAACGAACCGAGCGTGGATAAAATGACGCAAAAAACGAGAATTTTTTTGAGCAGCGGCAGCGTAATGCGAATAAGCACTTGGAAAGGCGTCGCGCCGTCGACGTATGCCGATTCATAAATGTCTTTCGGTATGTTCTGCAGACCAGCCAAAATAAGAATCATGTTATAGCCCATCCAGCGGTAAAATACCATTGCCGCTACCGACACGCGCGCCCATACAGGCGAATCGAGCCACAAAATCGACGCGTCAATGAGACCCAGTTGCTTCAAAATCACGTTAATAAGGCCGTTGTCGCCATTCAGCATGATCGAGAATACGAACGCCACGGCAACGACTGCCATAATGTTCGGGGTGAACAGCGACATTCGGAAGAAGCCCTTCCCTTTCACCCAACTCGAATTAAGCAAGACCGCTACGAGCGTAGCCAACAGCAGCATGAGCGGTACGTAAATGACCATAATAATCAAACCGTTCGCGATGGTCAGCCAGAACACATCGTCCTGAATGACACGCGAGAAATTGTCCATGCCGACAAATGTTTTCGTTTTGCCGCCGTTCCACTCCACCATACTTAAGTAGAAAGAGTACAGAAACGGATAAAACAGAAATACGCCGAACAGGATAAAAAATGGCGATATAAACAAGTAAGGCGCGGATTTCTGCTGCCATCTCCACCATTTGGAAGCCATTGTGCCTCATCCTCCATAAATCAAGGGCCCTCGCCGGGCCCTTGTCATTGATTTGCTATTTACGGCTTGTACGGCTGCGGAGCTCGTCCGCTGTTTTCTTAAGCGTATCGGCTACCGATGCTTTGTTAAGGAAAACTTCCGCGAAAGCGTTCTTCGTCAACTGATTGGCAACTGGGAAATCAACCGTATACGATTGCGGAGCGATCTGCTCGAGCGCTTGCGTATACACTTGTCTTACCGGTTGACCGCCGAAGTATTCTACCGGTTCGGAGAATACCGCATCCTCATAAGTCGTCGTAAGCGATGGCAAGGAACCTGCATCCTTCATCATCGTCACTTGGGATTCTTCTTTGCCAAGCATAAATTCAATGAACTTCCAAGCCTCTTCCGTATGCTTGGAGTTCGCGTTGATCGCGAGGTTCGAACCGCCGTCATTCGCGCTTGCATATTGGTCGTCAGCCGACCATTTCGGCATCGGTGCTACGCCCCATTTGCCAGCGCTGTCTGGATCGATCATATTTTCAAGCAAGCCTTCGTACCATGCAGCGCCTACGATCGTCGCTACTTTGCCGTCCGCGAACGCATTCAACCAGCTTTCGGAGAAAGCTTCGGCGTCGTTCACGATGCCGTCATTTACCATGCCTGCATAGAATTCTGCTGTTTCAATAACTTTAGGATCGTCAAGCGACACGTTGCCGTCCTTATCGAAGTACCATAGACCGCGCTGCCACATCATCGTTTCGAAGAAACGGTTGTTCGAACGCGTCTTCGAATCCTGGAACATGAAGTTGCCTGTTTTCTCCTTGATAATGTTGCCGACTTCCTTGTAATCCTCGAACGTCTTGATGCGGTCAGCAACCGCTTCAGGATCGGATGGCAAACCAGCCGCTTCGAAGATATCTTTACGATAGTACATAACTACAGGACCGCTGTCCCAAGGCATAGCGTACACTTTGCCGTCTTTCGTTGCGTCTTCCCACTTGAACGGAACGATCTTGTCTTTGTATGGCGCGACTTTGTCGCTAAGATCGTACAAAGAATCGATGTTGACCATTTGAGCCAGGTTGCTTGATTCAACCGCGATAATATCAGGCACTTTGTCGCCTGTGTTCGCTGCGATCAAGTATTTTTGATAAAGGTCCGTTTGACCCATGAGTTGATATTCAATTTCGATGTTCGGGTTCTCTGCTTTGAACGCTTCCATGTTAGCGTCAAGACCGATCTTCGCCGCATCCCAAATCCATACGACTAGCTTAACCTTCTCATCTTTGCTTTCTCCGTTTGCGCCATTGTTGTTATTACCGCCCGAAGAGCAAGCGCTCAGCAGCAAAATAACAGCCATAAGCAGAAATAAGGACGATTTCCATCTCTGTTTCATACTTGTGTGTACCCTCCTTTTAATGTTTGCATGAACAGCATATCGGTTATCGTTCGGGCGTAAAACGGAAATCGGTTAGGCCTTCGTCGTTATTTTGTTCGGCGGCAGCGCGCAGGTTGCTATTTGTTTGATTTAGTCGTTAATTTGTTCTCGCGGTACTCTGACGGCGTCATTCCGGTATAACCCTTGAACCACTTGCTGAAATGTTTGTTGTCTTCCATTCCAACTTTCTCGCCGATCAGGTTAATCCGCCAATCCGTCTGTACAAGCAGCTCGGACGCCTTGCGCAGCCGCCTGCGATGAAGAAATTCAAGAAAACTGACACCCAGCTCCTTCTTGAACAATGTGCTGAAGTGGCTTCGGCTAAGCCCGATGCTCTCCGCCAGCTGCGAAGAAACGATCGGCTCATCGAGATGTTCATCTATATAGGCAACCGCCTTCATAATCGGCGTCGATACGGCGTCTGTTCTGAACTCGTATTGCTTCTCCAGCTCTGCCGTCTTCATCGTCCGGCTAATCGCTTCCATGAAATCAGACTGCTTCGTCAGAACATCCGACTTCTTCCAAGTCATAATTGTTTCCGCTGCATTCGAGCATTCAAGCAACAGCAGCTTTAGCCGTTCTGCATCTCGAGCCGGCGTGACGATTATTAGCGGAGCGCCTTCCGCATGAAGGTGTACAATTGGCAGATCCTGACCGTTCAAATCTGAAGCAGACTTCTCGTCCAGCCTATGAACAATGGTTAGCCCTTCCTTGGCGTCAAGTCCGAACAGACTAAACAAAACGACTCCTTCAAGCGAGTGTTTCTCCATGTACTGCCCGATGAACGCGTTAAGCTGCTCGCTATTCCGCCCTTCCGTATACCAGGTTCGATACATGGCATTGGTATCTTCCGTGCTTGGCGCGCTCGACCGATTCCATTCCTCTGTAATCTTCATCAGATAGCGGTCCACCGTTTCGGCGTCCATCGCCGTCTTAAGCAAATAACCTGATGCGCCAAGCTCCATCCCTTGCTGCGCATAAGCGAAGTCCGAGTGGCAGCTGAGAAATAATATTTTGGCTTCGGGGTTCGCTGCTTTAATCTTCGTTGCAAGCTGAATGCCGTCCATCTGCGGCATAACAATGTCGGTGATGACGAGATCAGGTTGAAGTTCTTCATACATCTCCCAAGCAATCTCGCCGTTCGGCGCGTTGCCTACCACTTCCATGTCCCAGCGCTTCCAATCGACTGTATGCATAAGACCGACACGAACGAGCCGCTCGTCATCGGCGATAATGACTTTTCTAATCTTCGTCACGCACATTCTCCCCTTCCTGGTACGGCCATCTGATCTCGATAATAGTGCCCTTCTCCGCATTCGGCAGAATGCGAATACCGTATTGCTCGCCGAAGTGCAGCTTGATCTTCTGGTCGACGTTATACATCCCGAGTCCGCCTCTTCCTTTGCGCGGAGGGGAAGGCTTGATGACGTCGCTAGGCGATTCAATCCCTTTGCCGTCGTCATAGATGCTAAGCACGATCTGCTGCCGATCGCGGTACACTTCAAGGGCAATCGAACCCGTACCGTCGTCGAACGCGTGATAAAAAATATTTTCGTACAGCGGCTGCAACGTCATGCGAGGAATCCAAGCACGTTCCAATCCCGGCTCTATATCCTCGGTATAGGTGAAAGAATCGCCATAACGATAATATTGGATCTTAATATAGTGGCCAATCGTCTCCAGCTCTTCCTCGAGCGGAACGAGCTCATGGCTAATATCGAGATTTTCCGACAACAGAGCAGCTAAATGGTAGATCATACGGTCGATATCGCTTCTTCCCGCCATCCTCGCCCGCCATTGGATTGCATTTAATGTATTAATGATGAGATGCGGATTGATCTGATAATGAAGCGCTCTAAGCTCCGCCTCGTTCTTCAGCTTCTCGGTCCGCGTAATGTTGGTAATTAAGGACCGAATTTGCTCCGTCATGAAGTTGAAGCGAGCGCCAAGCCTGGACAGCTCATCCATGCCCTTCACCTCGACCGCGGCATCAAGCTTGCCTCTGCTGAACTCCAGCATCGACTTGTGGAGCGACACGATTCGACCCGTGAAATTGCCCGACAATACGCGCGCCATTATTAAAGCAGCGATCAAAGACAGAAGTCCGATTAAATATCCGTAATTCCGAATGACTCCGGAAGACTTATTGATCTCGCTTTGCGGCAGCCTGGCTGTTATGGTCCAATCATTTATACCCAATGTTTCCGTGAATACGTAATCTTTGCCCGAAAACGCAGGTTTTTCCGCCGATTCGTAGATCAACTGGCCGCTGGCGTCGCTTATTTGTAAATAAGACTTCGTATCCTGCTCGAAGGATTGGAACAGACTCGTCATTGCCTTCGCATTCACGTCAACGAGAATTCGGCTGCCCACTGGTACGGCCGCCGCTTGCAAATGAAGCGGTACGATTAGACTAATAAGCGGTCCGTTCGGCTGAGGAGAGCTGTAATAACCGCCTGAATGAAAGCCGGTCCATTGCCAAGCCTGCTGAGGCTGAGACCCGTTCCACCAATTTGCTGCGAGCAACGAAGCTGAATTCACATTCCGGCTGCCAAGTATTTCGCCGTCCGGCGTAATGACGAATAGCCCTTCAACGATCGGAGATACGTGAAAGGAAAGAAAATCGATGAAGCTGTTCAGCTCCAAATATTCGTGATAGGACTTCGGATCTGTCATTATTTTTTTGCCGGGAGCGAGCAAATAACCTTGAATGTCTCTCGACAACGCATCCATTTCCTTCAAATGCATATCCGTAACGGTCACAAGCTGCTTCATTGCATACCGATTGTAATCCTGGAGCTGATCGTTTACGATATTGGCCGACTTCGAATAAGAAAGAATACTAAGGGCAAGGAGCGGTATAAGCGCACATATAAAAATAAGAAGCGTCATTTTACGCTGAATGCTGGAGCTCATCAACAAAACGGTTCACCTAAGCCTTTCATCCTGTCAAGTTTCATTGTCAGTACTATCATTATATCGGACAAATCGACTACAGTCGGGTTCATTTGTACGATCCTAATCGTAAATATGTTTGATTCATTGTATCAATCGCGTGAACGCAAAAAAAGGGCGGCTCTCCTGGCCGCCCTCTTCCGATTCATCTTAATTCACTTCAATAATCTGCCACTTCTGATTCGCCCCGCCCCAATAGTCGTATTGGATGACGGCCGAATTATTTGCTGTACCGCTTGCATCCAGCGATTTGCCGCTATTGCGGTTAATAATCCGATATGAATTGTTGCCGACATAGGTGAATGTCCATTGCTGATTGTTCCCGCCCGAATACGTGTATTGAATGACGGTTCCGTTATTGGCAGTAGAAGCGTTGGCTACATCGGCCGCCTTCCCGCTGTTCACATTCACAATCTTGAAGTAATTGCCTGCGGCTTGAATGTTCCACTTCTGGTTGTTGCCGCCCCAGTTGTCGTATATCTGGATTGCTGCGTTGTTAGCGGTTGACTGCCCTGCTACATCAAGCACCCTGCCGCTGCTTACGTTAACGATCTTATATTTCTTGGCGGGATCGAAGATTCCTCCGCCCGTGTTCCCTGCGATAACGCCCGTCGCCGCGTCGATATCTACGCTCGGATACCAATCCATCTGCAGCGTTGTGCTCGTCGGGAAAGTTAGCGGCAGCCATACGTATTGAGAATTATTGACCGCTTCGCCCCAGGCGCCAGCCCATCGATCTCCCATGAACAGATATGACGTCGTTTGACTGCCAACGACCGGAATGACGTAAGTGGATTGAGAACTGTAGGTGACGGAATCGCCGAAGTTAACCGGATTCGTCCATGTCCCTTCGATACTGGATGCGGTAGCGTATTTGGCTTGGTTCGGATTCCAGCCCGTTGCTCCTGAAGTAATTAAGAAATAGGTCGAGCCGCGCTTGAAGATAGCAGGAGCTTCCCGGTAGGCTCCGATCCAAAGTGTATGAACGAGCGCATCTACGCCAAGGAAGTCAGACGTTAATCGGAAAATGTTCATATCCGCGTTCACTCTCGTGGAAGAGATCAAATACGCCATGCCATTGTCGTTGTATACGGTCATATCTCTCGAATCCTTATCGAGAGGACGGAAGCTGCCGTGATACGTATACGGCCCTTCAATTGAAGACGATGATGCAACAGCAACTCTACCTTCCCCGTAATCCACTCCATTTTCCTTATGCATCCACATGACAAACTTGCCTGTCGAGCTGTTGTATAGCAGCTTAGGTCGCTCAATATTAGCGGTGGCAAGCTCTCCACCCATACTTTTGCTTAGCAAATGGGCGCGGAATTCCCAGTTTTTCAGATCAGTCGAGCGATAAAGGGATACCAGATTTGTTCCATCGCGATTTTCGCCTAGCCAATAATAATAGTTACCATGCTTGAGCATGCCGCCGCCATGCGCGTGTACGACATTTCCGTTTGTGTCTGTAAACTGAACGCCACTCGTCACATTTACGTTTGCCGCTTCTGCAACAGTTGGGAATTGAGACAAGCCTAGCGAACCTGCAAGCAATACCAGCAACAGCATACACAGAAACATTTTGTTACGCGTGTTCAACCGTTCAACCAACATCATCAAATCTCCCTTCATGGTTTGGACTTGTAAAGCGCTTACATTATTGATTATAGGCATGTCTTTTTGATGTGGAAATCGTACAATTCGGACTTTAGTGAACTATTGTTACATTTTTTACCTATTCTCAAAAAATTTCAATGCTAACAGCCAAAAAAAGACTGCGGCCGCAGTCTCTTATTTATGGCTTGAGGTCTCCCATTTCTTCCATCTCTATTAAACGATACAAATACTTGATTCCTCTCATTCGGTTTCGGTTAATTTGGTTTAAAAACTGCAACGATTCCTTCGCGATACGTCTAGCCTGCTCGATATTGTTATGATCAAGCTCTTCAATAACCTTCCTGATCGTATCTAGTGACCATACAGCCGTTCGCAACGTTCCAATTATAAGTATTTGTCTGATCTGCGTCGGTCTGAACACGCGGTATCCATTCTCTTCATTGCGAGAAACCGTTATTAAGCCCATCTTCTCCCAATGACGAATCGCCGATGCCGGCACCGATGTGGCTTTCGAAACTTCGCCAATGGACATCCACTTCCGTCTTCCCCATTGGTCAAGATGATCGAGCTCTTTGGAATCCAATGCTTCGATCGTTTTCTCAGCCATCTGTTTATCGCGCTGCAGAGATGCTTGCGACTCGTTCACAACCCATAACGCTTCATCGGTGTTATTGTTCAGCAGCAGCTTTAATACTTCTACCGTTTTCATCATCCCGAACCCTTCGCCCATTGCGCGGATGCATTCAAAGTAAGCGAAATGAAGCTCCGAATAATTCCGGTATCCGTTGTCGCTCCTCTCTACCGGCGGCAGAACGCCCCATGATTCGTAATGCCTGAGCGCACTTGTACTAATATTCAATTTCTTGGCAATGTCGATCGGTCTCATAAAAAGTACGCCTCCTAGATGGGCAAGTTTGCTTACTTCGAAAGAACAAAGGTTCATCTATAACCTTAAATAGCAATAATAAACTTTCAAAGCAAGAATGCATGAGTAGTAAGATCAAATTAAGCTCAACCTTATCACTTGCATTAATATTATAAGATTAAGGTATCAAAGGAACGAAGGAGKAGCAAGTTTAATTTAATCCTAATCTATCTGATGGAGGTACAGCTTTGAACGACTTCATTGAAATACGAGGTGCGCGTGAAAATAACCTCAAGAACGTTACGCTTCAAATTCCAAAGTACAAGCTGGTCGTCCTTACAGGTCCCTCAGGCTCTGGCAAATCAACGCTCGCCATGGATACGCTGCAGCGCGAGTGCCAGCGTCAGTATATGGAGTCCATGGGGATGACCTCGGAATCGCTAGCTAAGCCGAAGGTCGATGCCATTATAGGTCTCTCCCCCTCGATTAGCGTCGGGCAGCATGTGACGAATCGAAACCCGAGATCGACAGTGGGAACCGTAACTGATATTTACACGTATTTGCGCATTATTTATGAGAAGCTTGGGGAACGTTCTTGCGTGCATTGCGGTACAAGATTCATTCCGAGTCCGTCAGCGGATGCGGAAACTTCTACGAACGAAGACGATGAGCCGGCAAGTATGGCCGCTGTTCGATGTCCGCATTGCCATGGAGAGATGGAGCGTTGGACGCGGAGACACTTTTCCTATAATACACCCGACGGCGCTTGCGAAACCTGTGGCGGCCTTGGGCATACGGTGAGCTTAGATCTCGAAGCCGTATTCGATCAGGAGAAAAGCGTTCTCGGAGGCGGCGTATCGATATGGTTCGAGATGTTGGCCAACTACCATACTTCCGTTCTGAAAGCTGCCGCAACGCATTATGGATTACCCTATAATCCAGAGCAGCTCCTAAAAGAATATAGCGAAGCTCAGCGGGATCTGTTGTATTACGGCGTCGAGAGCGATGCGTTCATTCGTCACTTCCCGGATATGAAGCCGCCAAAGACGGTGAACGGAGGCAAGTTCGAAGGCGTTGTAACGGGAATATGGCGCCGCTACAAGGAGAAAGGCGGAGAATCGGGCGAAGGCGCTTTATTTCGGGAACAGCTCTGCGTAGACTGTCATGGGGCTAAGCTCAAGAAAGAGATTCGGGACGTAACCGTAGGCGGCTCCTCTATCTCCGATATCGCAGGCTGGGCACTCCAAGACACCGTGTCGTGGCTGGATGCGCTGATGTGTCAACTCGGACCGGATGATAAGGAGCAGGTCGAATCGATGCTGCATGACTTGACCGTTCGGACGAAACGTATCGTTAACGTCGGACTCGGCTATCTCACACTCAATCGACAGTCGGTAACGCTCTCGGGCGGCGAAGCTCAGCGGCTTCGGCTCGCTTCTATACTAGGTTCAGGTTTGACGGGCGTGCTCTATATTTTGGACGAACCTACTGCGGGACTCCATCCGAAGGATACAGCCGGATTGATTCAGGTGCTCGGGCAGCTCCGAGATTTGGGTAATACGGTGCTTGTCATTGAACACGACGTGGAAATGATGAAAGCTGCCGATCATGTCATCGACATGGGGCCAGGTGCCGGCAGCTTCGGAGGCAGCGTCGTTGGCGAAGGCACATTGGAACAGCTAATCAACAACGAGCATTCGGTAACAGGCACATTCCTGCGAGAGTCCGCCAAGATGAACGGGAAGACGACTAGACGTATCGGAAATGGGAAATGGCTTACGGTTCGCGACGCCTACGAACGCAATTTGAAACATATCGATGTTTCGTTCCCGCTCGGACGCCTTGTTGCCTTAACTGGCGTGTCAGGATCGGGAAAATCAACGTTGCTGTTCGACCTCGTTGCTGCCGGAGGCAGTGATGATCTCAAGCGTAATGGCTGCGGCAGCATAACCGGCTTTGACGCAATCGGCAACATCGTAACGGTCGACCAATCGCCTCTTGGCAGGATGAGCCGCTCCAACGTAGCAACGTATACCGATGTATTCACATCAATGCGCAACCTATATGCCGGGTTGCCCGAGGCGAAGAAAGCGGGACTTACATCCAAGCATTTCTCCTTTAACACGCCAGGCGGGCGATGCGAGCATTGCCAAGGGCTAGGTGTCGTACCGATGGATATGTTCTTCCTTCCTGGGCTTGAGGTTCGTTGTCCTGCATGCCGCGGTAAGCGGTTTAAGGAAGAGGTACTTCGCGTCACCTACAAAGGGCTGTCCATTTCCGACCTGCTTGACCTTACCGTTCAAGAAAGCTTACCGCTGCTCGAAGGGCAGGGCAAAATGGACGCGCCGATCTCGCTCTTGAATGAAGTCGGTCTTGGCTACTTGCATTGGGGACAATCCATCGTGACGTTATCTGGCGGCGAAGGCCAGCGAATTCGACTGGCGAAGGAACTTAGCGGCAAGTCAAAGCAACACACGCTGTACTTGCTCGACGAACCATCTACCGGCCTGCACCCGCGGGATACGAAGCAACTGCTTCTGCTTCTGGGCAAGCTTGTCGACGCAGGCAACAGCGTAATCGTCGTCGAACATAATCTCGATGTCATCCGTGAATGCGACTGGATTATCGACATCGGTCCAGAGGGAGGACATGAAGGCGGTGAATTAATTGCCCAAGGAACACCGGAAGACGTGGCCCGAGTCGATGCCTCGCATACTGGAAGGTATTTACGGGAAGCGCTGAGGTAATCAGCCTAAATAGACAGATAGGACCTCATACTCCACGCACTTGTGGAATATTGAGGTCCTTATATAAAATCGTACGACCACCTACTTACATATTGACGAACTATCAAGCTCGTCAAGGTTGAGCACGCGTAACATCGAGGTGCATCCGCAGCAACGGTCCACCCGGTGAGTTGGCGACGCCGATGACGACGAACCCCACCGATTCATAAAACGCCTTGGCGTGATTGGCGGACACCTCTATACGCAAACCGCGACGCGCAATATCGGCGATTAATGCACTCGCAACGCCTTGACGCATCCAGTTAGGATCAGTGAACAGATCTTCGAGTTCTAGGAAGTCGTCGACCGGACGCGCCGATACGAAGCCGACGACCCGCCCGTCAATAACTGCAACAAGCGCGAACGGCAGCATCGGTTCGTCCCAGGCGAGCCACTCAGGATGAGCGGCGATTAGGTCGTGGTCGGCTTCGTTTGTCAACGAGGCTCGGCGATACACGTCACGGATCGTATCGACATCGCCCGTGACAGCTTTCCGAAAGATATCGCCATACCATTATCAAACTGATGAATCCACTTTCCTTCTCGTTTGAGGTTTTAAATTCTGTCTCGAATCATTAGGGAGAACTGACTCTCCCCCTCTACATTTACTAATGTTTTCTCCAAGGCTTGAATCTCGATTGATAGGATAAACCGCTTAAGCTCAGCTATATTCATAATGAGCCAACGCTCCTCGTCCAATAGATAAACCGTCCAATATACAACTTACCCTTCTTCCTAAAGCGATAATTCTTTTATAAACCAAGCGTCCGTAGCATTGTGCTCTGAACCATCTAGTGGTCTTTCAAGTTGTTGGAAACCTAATTTCATGTAAAGGAGATTTGCTGCTTCAAGTTTCTTCAATGTTTCTAAGTAACAATGTGTATAGTGTTCCTTCGCGAATTCGAGTGCTACTTTCATAAGCTCCTTCGACAGACCCATACCTTGAGCTTTGGGTGTAATGTATAGCTTTTGCAACTCGCAAATTCCCGACTGCTGCCCAAATGATGCAATTCCCACTCCGCCTACCACTTCATTTTGTTCATTCACTGCAACCCAATACTTAGCCTTTGATTGTTCTTTGTAATATTGTGCCAGCTTGCTCAATTGAGGGTCAAAATAGGCTGTTCCCGGAATGTTTAGATTAAATGATTCCAATGAGCACTTAATAATTCGCTCTATTGTTTGATTGTCCTTTTCCTCAATTTCACGAATTTGCATTGATTCATTCCCCCAATAACTAATATCTAAATAATCATAATTTAAACTCAAATATTATTCACCAATTCATTCAACCTATTCGAGTAACTGACCCATTTGCTCATCAAAAAGTCAACCAATCGTATGACCGGCTGCCTTGGTGTAGTTATTCAGTAACCTCTCCCGTTAGTTTAATAAATCGTGCATTCCTGGGATCACGGGATTGTATAGAAGTTCTTGCCTTGAGTCGGTGACAAGAACTTCTATACAAAAAACTAAAAAGCCGCAGTTTATGCGACCTCTGTTGTAGAGATGTTCTTGTCATCCGACACTGAACGCCTTACGCCTTTTTATATCTGCTGGCGCCAAAACGTATGCGGCCATAACGTAAGCTTTGATAAGATCATTTATGTCGCCACTTTTGTGTCTTTTGACACACGTCAGCGATGTGTCTCTAGACACCCATTAACACGCCAGTATTTTTGTATTATTTGTTTAATGAGGACTTCATTCCTATTCATTCGCGACCGATATAAAGAATATTGATTCATTACCGCGACTATAGTCATGAAATATCAGGAAAGAAGGGTTACTTTATGAGAATAATTCACCGCAAGCCGATCAACGCTACTTTGCTTCAAGCAGGCATTAGGACTCGTTCTTCGAATTTCGCCGCAACGGCAGCCGTAGAGAACAGATCGACGAAGCGCAGAGGAAAATTTACGACCGGCATGATTAATGGAGCGCTTTTGGTTGTGCCATTCTGGCTTTTGATCGCCTGGTTGATTTTTCACAACTAAGCTAACGTTCTCCGATAGCTTAATGTTTTACTGTGATACGGTTAACCGCGTTAGCTATAACTGCAAGTTTCCCTATACTGTCCCGGTGGCAGCCCAGTCCATCTCTTGAATGCACTCTGAAATGCACTAGGATCTGAAAATTGAAGCAAGTAACCGATCTCAGCAACAGTATACTGAGGTCTTTTCAGATAATGAATGGCAAATTCCATTCGAGCTTTGTTGAATAGGTTGTTGTACGTTGTCTTCTCATGGTTCAGATTGGCTTGCAACGTACGTACGCTGATATTAAAATTTCGTGCCGCATCTTTAACGCCCGGAAACGTGGAAGGCATACTGCGGGCAATCCATTTGTACACCTGGTCTGCAAATGTTCGGCCATTCAGCAGTTGATTTCTCGCTTCTTCCGCGTACTCCTTAAACGTGCTTAACAGCTCACGATTCGAAAGAATGATGGGATACTGCATCGTCTCATTTTCAAGACAAATGAGATTGACCTCGCTTTCAAACCTAGGGTTAACGCCGAAAAGGTTGAAATATTCCGATCTATTGTCCGAAGCCTTATGAGTAAATTGCAGCTTCGTAAGCGCGATGTTGCGACAGCTCAGTTTAAGAAGAATCTGATACAAGGAACTAACCATACCTTCTACCGAGTGTCTGGATGGTTGTCTGGCCGAATCACAAACGTTGAACCGGATGGCCGTTTCCCTCTGATCCGTTTCCCACTCCACATCAATTCCACTGCACACAATAACGTTATACCTCTGATAAGCAGCAAGTGCTTCCCCTATCGTATGACAATGCAGCAACACATAACCAAGAATACCGAGGCTGGAAAGTTCGATTGTTTGTCCTAAATGAATACCAAATAGGTTGTCATTCGTAAAAGCCGCTGCGGCTTCCAGCATGCGGTCGAATTCCTCTTCACGGATTCGCACCTCCGCTTGATGCAGGATCTCCTTATCGAACGAAGCAAATTGACAGAATGAATCCAACTCATAACCTTCCCTTATCAAGTAACTTAGAATCGGGTGAATGAGCGTAACAGACAAGCCAGGGCCCAAAAGCTGTTCCTCCTTTCGCAACGGAGCAATATTTTTGCGTTTTGCAACATTTGAAGATGAGGTACTCCCTACTATGATTATTTTATCAAATAGTTAGCCAAGGGAGTGTAAAAATAATGAGCCGTACCGGAATGCGCACAATGGGAATCCTGCTGCTGGTGATGCCTCTTCTTATTTCCGTCTCGTGGACGGGACTTATGATCACATTCGACTATCCCGATATTTTGAGAGAACCCGTTGAAGTCATCCTGCATAAGTATCGCGAAGGCGGCCTGACATTGAAATTGTACTGGGCCGGAATGGTCGTCTCGAGCTTGCTCATTATACCGATCGTGATGATGTTTTACCGCCTCACAAGCCATACGCAACGAGGCTTAAGCCTCGTTGCAGCCGGCATTGGGCTCTCCAGTGCGATCTTTCATGTGGTTGGCTTCTCAAGATGGTTGTTTACCGTTGATTCTTTAGCCGAGCAGTTCGTCGGTAATGAACAGCTGACATTGGCCCAAAAACAAACTGTCGATATTATTTTTAATACACTCCATCTGTATTTGGGCGTAACTGTCGGAGAAACCCTTGGTTTTGTGACTATGGGCGTGTGGGCAATTCTAATGAGTGTTACTTTATATCAATCGGGCAATATCAAAAACTGGGTGGCAATTCTCACGATTGGATGTGGAATCGGTATTCTAGCAGGTATTTTTGAGTGGGCCGGATTGTCCATCGCCGTTGAGATCAATGCGTATGCCTATCAATTGTGGATTTTGATCATTGCTTGTTTAGGAATTTCATTCATTTTGCGGAGTAGATAGCAACTTTATTCGACTAAACTCAAAAAAAGCCGCGATTTACGCGGCATTTAATGAAATAAAGTTTTTGTTATGCGACACAAATATTAAAACGTATTATATACATTTTCACACTCTTCCGCAGTCGGTTCATAAAAACAGTGCTTCTTCCATCGTCCTGCGATTGGTTGGTTATACCAAGTTGGCGGACACGGGCCGGGATTTTCGAATGATCCTGGACGGAAGTACCATAGGGAGTATTTGGCTGGCCAATTCCGTTCCCCGTTCACAGTCCGTTGCGCCAGACGGCGTTCCCTGTCTCTTGCGCTTTGATAATACATACCGTGCTGCAATGCTTCGAACGCATGCGGCTGGTTGATCATTTGGGGAATTGTACGGATATCTTTAAAATCGGAGCAATTCGCTCTTATTCGGTTAATGCCGACATTTCCAACAAGGAGCATGCCCATTTCGCCTTCGGTCTCAGCTTCAGCCCGAAGCAATCTTGCCAACATATCAATATCCTGTTGCCTAGCCTTTACGACTGCCATTGGCTCACCTCTTTAGGTTTCTAGACTCATCATATTGTAGGTGAAGCGGATGTGTTACTCAGGCAAAATGTAAGGCGATAATAAATAACTGTTTCACCGAACAACGGCAGCCGATCATGAGACCGGCTGCCGTAACGTCTTGTTGAGTCAGTATTTAAAGAGATATTTATAATATGCTGGGAATTCTCGTATTATTGAGTATATATCTCTAAACTCAAAGATATTGGCATGAGCTGCATACACTTCTTTAATATCCATCTTTCTAAACGCTAATTTTGTCCTAGATACATGAAAATATTGAGTAATAACCATGACGGAGTCTAATTCTAAATCATCAATAATCTTGCTGGTATTTTGGGCGGTCATATATGAGTTGTACCCATTATTATCCTCTATAATTTTATCTTCCGGTATCCCTTTATCTACTAAATAAGATTTCATAACTCTTGCCTCGTCGAAACCTTCCTTACCAATACCACCACTTACAATGATAATAGTAAAATAGCCCCCATTATAAAGTTCTACAGACGTGTCTAATCTTGCTATTAACCGATTAGAAGGCTGACCATTAACTTCTACTTTATTTCCTAATACTACAGCTACATCAGCAGGTTTCAATTCATCATTCAACCCATCTATTATTACGAATGTAGTGTGAATGAGAAACCAGATGAAAAGAATTGCTACTACTATTAAAAATCTTTTAATGAAAACAAAGTTCAATCTCTCACCTGCATTCTCTTATTTTAGCGCATGAAACGTTCCACGCAATCCTCGTTAGAGCATTCAACGCTCCCTATTCAATTTTTCGTATAATATCATCAGGCTTTCGGACACAGTTTGATTAGCAGTGTCGATGACGATATGATCTCGGTCCCAAATATTGTACTGATACGTTGCCTTTAAATCTTTAGTCAAAGCTGATGACAACGTGGTCTTCCCCGTGCCGGGTAACCCGCTAAAAATATAAAGCATTAGATTCGACTCCTTACAAAAATCTTTTTCGCGACCTAACTGGTAACCATGCAAAAGATTCCAACAATGTGCCCCTCAAACTAAAATATGTAATTTTCATATCGGTAGCCCCGAATTAACTGTGTTTCAACCTCCTGTMGTAATTTGGGTCCCATACAACTTGAAAGCCCTACTTCAATGTAGTTTGACATCCAATTTATCATAATGCTACTGTATACTTGAGGTGATCGAAATGGCAGAAACAGCCAAAAGTATGTTTGTTAATTTACCAGTTAAAGACCTGAAGAGATCTATGGAGTTTTTCACCACAGTAGGCTTTGAATTCAACCCAAACTTTACTGACGACAATGCAACTTGTATGGTCATCGGAGAAAACATTTACTCCATGTTGTTGGTTGAAGAGTATTTCAAGACCTTTACTAAGAAAGAGATTTCTGATGCATCCAAAACGACCGAAGTCTTAATTGCATTAATGGTCGAGAGCCGCGAAAAAGTGGACAAGTTAGTGAACAGCGCGATTGCGGCAGGCGGCAATATTGCAAATGACACTCAAGATCTCGGCTTCATGTATCAGAGAAGCTTCCTTGACCTAGACGGTCATCAATGGGAAATCGGATTTATGGATGAAAGTGCGATCCCGCAAGAGTAAGAAATTATGAGATTTCTTGTTTCAAGCATACGTAGGGATGATGTCTTTGAGGCATCATCTCTATTTCATTAGGTTCAAATATTCGAGTTCTTCAAATACAACCTCTAACTCTTTTAGTACGTCGTCAAGTAGTTCTCTTTGTGGTTCGAATTGTACATCGAACTTGTTGACACTGGAATGGACCGACCACCCCTTTAGACTATTCGTAAATGAATTGTAAATCGTATCTAAGCGATTAGAAAGCGTTAATAACTGCTCTTTATCCATAAGAGGCAATTTAGTTTTAAGACTATTTACGATTCTGTTACATGCTGAATCAAATTCGATAAGAAAATCCGAATAGGTATTATACAATTCCAAATCTGCGTTCCTAATGTCATGAGTCACTTTTGGCATTACATTATAACAGGGTTGTTCAAGTATCCAATATAAATCAGATTGTTCTTCATTAAAGTATGGGAAAACATCGTCATCGTCTGCTATTTCATTGATAAATGCTTTGAAGATCCTCAATTCTTTCTCCCTATCAACAAACTCATTCATAAGGATTGCAGATTCAAGTTCTTTTTGCTTCGACTTCCCATTCAGAAACAAAAATCCATTTATTCCAAGCGAAAGGATAAGAAGAATGATTACACCTTCTCGCATCCACTTCCACCTCCTCTTCATTTACATATATTACATCTAATTCCTCTAACACGTCGACTGCTACGAATATCAAAAAGTCCTGAATGTTAATTGGATAACCATTTGCATCCTCTATTTTAATATCTGACCATCCCTACTCATTCACCAACAGATAATTTGCATATCCCCGCCCAATACGTTACAATCTTTATATCGACAAATTTGCAGGTCTATAAAAAGGAGGTTCACACGCCAATGTGCCCCCGTACCAAAGAACAAAATGAGCTTATCCGCATGCAGCGTAGAGAACAGATCATTGACGCCACCGCACGCGCCTACTTCCGCACCGGCGGCAGCTTTGATATTCGTGACGTTGCCCGCGAGGCCGAGCTCGGTTACGGCACGGTGTACCATTATTACCCCAACCGACATTTATTGATTGAAGATGTGCTGGGCAGCGGCTTCGAGCGATGCGAGCAAGCCCTAGCAGAATGGGCGACAATCCGTGGCGAAACCCCGAATGATAAGCAGCTGTTGAGGTATTGCAAGGCGCTGCTCCGGCTGTGGCAGGCGGACGCCCGCACCTATCTTGTCTACAAAATGGCGGCGGAGCATTATGCAGGCTTGCCTGAGAAGGACCGGCACGCCGCTAAGAGACAATTCATGGAACGGCTATACGTACCGCTCCAATCGATCGCCCAATGCGAAGACGACAGCGTCGACCATATGCTTGCCGTTCTGGTCGGCTGCTGCGGGCTGTACTACTATGCAGGCACTTCCGAGCTGGACGTCGATCGTATCACCCAGCTCGCGATGAAAGCCATTACGAAGGAGTCCTAATACGAACATGGTCATCTTAAAAAGCATGCATGAAATCGAGGCCATCCACAAGGCATGTCAAGTGGTAGCCGAATGCCATCGCACGATCGCCCCGCTCATCCAACCGGGTATCACGACGAACGAGATTGAGCGAATCTTCGAGGACATTATCTTGAAGCACGGGGCCAGGCCATACACGAAGGGTTATAAGGACTATCAATATGCGACCTGCGCCTCCGTCAACGACGTGATCGCGCATGGCTTCCCTAGCGATAAGCCTCTTGAGGAAGGTGATATCGTGACGATCGACACGGTCGCGGAGCTCGACGGCTGGCTCGGCGATTCGGCCTGGACCTATGCGGTCGGGAAGATCTCGCCGACGGCCGAGAAGCTGATGCGCGTCACGAAGGAATGCCTTGACCTAGGCATCGCACAGGCGCAGCCCGGCAATCGGCTCGGCGACGTGACGAGCGCGATTCAGCGGCATGCCGAATCGAACGGTTTCGGCGTCGTACGAGACCTTCTCGCGCATGGCATCGGCCGAGACCTGCACGAGGCGCCGAACTATATGCATGTCGGGAAGCCCGGCAAAGGCCTCCGCATCAAGGAAGGCATGGTATTCACGATCGAGCCCATGATCACCGAAGGCACCTACTACATGACAATCGATGCGGACGACTGGACCGCGCGGACGCTGGACCGCAAGCTCGCCGCCCAATACGAGCATACGATCGCCATCACTTCTGAAGGTCCACGGATCCTGACCGCGCAATAAAATAATTAGAGGTCGACCAACGAGTTGGTCGACTTCTTTTCTGTTGTCATTCAACAGGATTGCCGAACCTTACCAGTACGTGCCACATGAATTTTAATTCTTGGAGTACCTCTTCATAAGTTCCTCTATCGCTCCATAATTCGGGATTACGTTTCAAGTCATTAACAGCAGCTCCAACGATGCGGGTATCAATTCGATTTTTCTTGGCTATTCGTTTAGCCAGTGAAGGCATAGTTGGCCCCCTAAAATCGGATGGTACGTCATCAGCCTCAATAGAAAATCCTTTATGCCAATGAAGTTCAATTGAATATTTCGAGCATAGCTTCTCTAATGTTCTCCCTACGTCAGTTCCTTGAAATGAAGGGTCAACTATCAGTATTTCCACGTCATTTTCAAGCGATATGTCACCATGGACTTGAGCCTCAATAAAGTGATTAAGATTTCGGCTTGGCATTTGTTTTAAGCGATTAGTAATAGGCAACTCTTGGCATGTTAACAGTCGATCGATCACTTTTCGAGGTGATAGATTTTGTTCCCCAAGGGCATATTCTCGGAAGAATGCGTCTTTAAGAACGGCAGCGATAATGTCATCGAATTCTTCATAGGTGCCTTTTTCTGCAGGATCATCCTGGGAGCCACCGTAAGTATACGAGCTACGATAGGAAACCTGTGGATAAAGAAGGAAATAGCATGACCCAAACCTCGGAGACGGACCATCAGAATGTAACATTAAATCTAAAGCCCCGTATTTTGGCCTCTCCATATTGCTGACTCCCTCCAACTGATAAACTCCTCCAAACAGCCCCATCTCCCAAATGTCTCGAGCACCGCCTGGGAATGCAGACACGCTGCCATTAGAAATCTGCGTTTCAAACTGACTCTTATAGATCCCTTGCTCATGTAATGCTTGTGCCACACTTTTCATGTCTGCAAGTGGACGGTCAGGATGGAAATGTAACGCGACTCTGGCATGTGATCGCAGTTTAGCGACAGCATCCTCAAATATACCTAGAGGGATATTCGACAACTGGAGAATTTCTCGGATAGATGCTTGTGCAGCTTCTCTTCGGCTACTGGCATACTGTTTGATATACTGAATGGCCAGGGCTTGTGAACTCGTAAGGCGACTGTTTTTTGACATGCACATCACCAGCCTTAAAAATCATTTGATATATATTTTGTTGCGCTAATTCTACTTTTCCTGTTGCTTTATTACCTGATCAATTCCCAAAAGAATAAGATTAACTCCGAACTCAAAAGCCCCGTCGGTTCCCATCAGATCGAACAGCCCACTCTTGAACATCCTACGGAATAGTCCCGCATCCGTCTCGCTCATGGAATCCAGAAGGCGCATCATCTCCCCGTCTGTAGGCACTCCCTGCTCCTTAAGAATATCGGAAACATTGCGCTGATGCTGATAATCGTCCAGAACGAAGTAGAAGACATAGTTCACAAGCGTAAGAACCGCTTGTAATTTCTGCTCTTGCTCAAGCGGCGTCGATTCCACACAAAGCAGCATACGGTTGGTGAAGCGGATAATGTCCGGTTCATGGGGCAAAGTCATCATCATGAGCTGCGTGGAGCAGGGATACCGGCTGAGCACACTCCGAACGGTTACCGCAAGACCCGTCATCTGCTCCTTCCAGTCGCCTTCGGAGCGGAACTCCTCCAAGATCATTTTCGATACCTGATTGGCCAGACGGTAGTAAAGATTCTGCTTACTCTCGAAGTACCAATAAAGAGAGGGAGCCTGAATTCCCAGACGGTCGGCCAATCTTCTCAGGCTGAATTTTTCGATGCCATCTTCCCCTAGAAGCTCCCACGAAGCTTCCAAAATCTTATCCTCTGAGATCTGAGGCTGCTGCTTTTTCATCGTCATCCGCCCTTTTATCTAACAGTGTAAGTTTGTACTTTACAGGTTCATAAGATCATGATATCATCTAACACTGTAAGGTTCAATCTAACACCGTTAGACTACGCCGAAATAAATGAAGAAAGTGGTGACCCGCATGGATACAGAAAACTTCCATTACTTTGAAAAAGCACCGGTCGCAAAAGCCGTAGCTCACTTTGCTGTACCGATGATGCTAGGCACGTCAATGAGTGTCATATATTCGATCTTGAATGCCTTTTTCCTTGGCACACTTCACAATACGGCCATGTTAACCGCACTCGCATTAACCTTGCCGTTATTCGCGATCATTATGGCGCTAGGCAACTTGATTGGCATGGGAAGCGGTACATTCATCTCCCGTTTATTAGGAGAGAAAAAATATGATGATCTTAAGCATGTGTCTTCATTCGCCTTTTATAGCAGTTTAGTTCTCGGTCTTATCGTGATGGCCGTCGGCATCCCGTTGATTAATCCCATCGTACATGGCMTGGGGGCAACGCCTGAATCCTTCGGTTTCACGAAGGACTACGTCACGATTATGCTAATAGGTTCACCATTCGTCGTATTATTCTTCACGCTGGAGAATATCGTCCGATCTGAGGGTGCAGCAATTACGTCGATGGTCGGTATGATTCTTAGTGTAGTTGTAAATATTATTCTCGATGCGCTAGTCATTTTTGTCTTCCATTGGGACGTGATCGGCGTTGCATCTGCTACGGTCTTTTCTAATTTGGTTGCGAGTGCGTTTTACGCCTTCCATATCGGATATAAGAGCCAATTCTTAACCGTCTCCGTAAAATGGTTCAAGGCAACCAAGGACATTTTGAGCAATGTATTCAAAATCGGAGTTCCCGTTTTTATTATGAGTATCTTTTTGGGTGCAATGTCGCTTATATTTAACCATTTTCTGGTCGAATATGGAGATCAGTCCGTAGCAGCTTACGGAATTTCATCACGTCTATTGCAATTTCCTGAGTTTATTCTGATGGGCTTATGCGAGGGCGTCGTGCCGCTCATTGCCTTCTCTTTTACAGCGAATAAATTACGGATGAAAAATACGATTGGATTCACGATCAAAGCGATTGTGGTGTTAGCAGCCGTGTTCGGCGTTATCGTCTATCTGATTTCCGATCATTTAATTGGATTATTCACAAATGATCCGCAATTAATTGAAATGGGCAGCTATATTCTACATGTAACGTTCTTATCCTTGTTCATTACAGGAATGACATCGTTGTTTACGGGGATCTTCCAGGCAACAGCGCAAGGAACCGCGGCATTTATTATGTCAGGTATTCAAGGAATTACTCTAATTCCTGTGCTGTATATCGCCAATCAAATGAACGGCTTCCACGGGGTAGTCTGGTCGCTGGTCATTGCGGATGCTGTCGCATTCCTTGTTGGAGCCATCATGCTGTATGTTCTACGAAATAAATTGCAGCCGGATTTGGATAATTTAGTACACTAGAAAAACATGTAACAGGCATGAATGCAAGATTAGGGAGATCGGAGATCCCCGATCCTGCCTTTTTTAGGTACATCAACGCGCCAAAATATGCATTGACAGGAATATTCCTTTACAGGTATATTTGACGTGTGAGTAAAAAACATCCCAACTGGAGGGAAATAAAAAATGAATCAGGAAGTTACAGCCTATATTGAAAATTTGCCAAAATGGCAGTCCATTATCAGCTCCACGCTACGCAATCTAGTGCATGAGACAATTCCGGCGGTAGAAGAACGAATTCAATATAAGAAGCCTCATTTTCTGAAAAATGGACATTATGCTGCCGTTATTTCGCCTTCTAAAGATGCGATTGCATTTATGATTATGAATGCTAACGGCATAGAATTCCCAAAAACATTCGATGGGCCTGCCGAACGAAAGTGGATCAAATTACGTGAAGACGATTCTGCGGATCTTTCACTGTTGTCGGAGCTTTTAAAACAAGCTTCAGACACGCTGTAAAAGCCTTAATCGGGACGGAACAAAGAAGCATCTATAGAATTTGCAGAAATCAAGTACAATACTTAGATCTGAGGAGGATTAAAAATGAGCAACCCTAAAGGAATTTTTCTGACACGTGAATTTAACGCTCCGCGCGAGCTGGTGTACAAAGTATGGACCGAACCTGATCACTTCGGCAACTGGTGGGGCCCCCAGGGATTCACCCTTGAAGTCGTTAAGATGGAAGTGCATCCAGGCGGAATGTTTTTCGGATGTCAGAAGTCGCCGGACGGACAGCATGTCATGTGGGGCAAGTTTGTTTACCAAGAAGTTCAGCCGCCTGAGAAGCTGATATGGGTCCAATCTTTCTCTGATGAAAATGGCAATACCATCCGCGCTCCATTTAACCCACAATGGCCTCTTGAAATCTTGAACATCCTGACGCTTGAAGAAGTCGAAGGTAAGACAATCCTGACGCTTCAAGGAGGCCCACTGAATGCTTCAGATGAAGAACAGGCCGCATACGATGCAATGGCACTGATGGCTGCACAAGGTATGGAGGGAACGTTCGAGCAACTGGCCAATTATCTGTCCACACAATTATAAAAAATTAATAACATCCAAACTTCCCGCGTGCCAATAATGGCACGCGTTTGTTTGATGTGCCCTTACTCTAAAGAAAAAAAGGAGCAACTGCCGGATCCCAGACTACTACCGTAGCACCTGATCCAGAGTGTGTTATTCAACTATCGTTCCCCGATATCGTAATAAACGGATTCGATTACTTTTCTAAATTAAATCCATCGATTAAAACGCTAACTTCGTTTAATGTTTTATACTGCTCACTTAAACTCTTGCCTTTAATTTTATTTTGAAAATCCAGTGTTTTAACTACTTGCGAAACATAAGAGATATATTGTTTCAATTTCTGATTCATTTCATCGTTGAATTCATCTGTTACACGATTATCTAAAGAATAGACAACAGGCGACGAAGATTTCGGGTTGTTGAAAATATTTATATTTTCAGGGAAATTCACTTTCTCTCCAACAGAATTATAGTTTTTGGTTAGATTAAAGTTATGATAGATGTTCGCGTACGCTCCGACTAGCGAATTAACATAATCTACTTTGTCATCTTCATGGTTAAGTGCAGTTTCTAAATCTAGTAGCACTTCATTTTGCTGTATAGCATATTGAAGGATAACTCCTTTTTTCATATCTGTATTTTCTTGATACAACTGATACAAGAAAAATAAGCACACAATAAAAATAATATTTAAACCAAATGAAATTGAAATTATGAGTTTCCTTTTACTAATCGACATAACGAATGCCCCCTAAATAGTTACCTTCCCACTCCCGAATCCAAATAAAACGTTCACTGTCATTGCATCTGCTATTTACACCGTTAACAAGCTTATGCGCGCTTTTTTATTGTTATACAACATATGGATTTGGTTTGAATGATCATTCTTTAAAATAGGGCGTAATCCCTCTTAAATATAGGTTCTCCACTAACTTGAAAAATTGTTCTGACGATAAATCCTTTTGACGCTGGAGCCAAAGACGAAATAAAGAAAGGGAAGTTGTCAGGTAAAACTCCATTAAGTATGGCGTTAAGGTATGGTTTTGCGGAACGTTTAGTTCTAATTGATTCAAAGTGGTTTCTTTCTTTAAGCGTTTTAAAAAACGGATACTTCCATAATCACCCAAAAGAGCATTAAGAACCAGGAGATGTTCTCTTTTGTCCAGACAATAAAACGTATCTTGAACCGTATGCATCGATAGCTCTTTATTCGCCAATTCTTTTTTTATGTCATTCAATAAGTCATTTTCAACAGAATCTAACAGTTCGTAAATGTCAGTAAAGTATTGATAAAAGGTGCTGCGGTTAAATCCTGACTTATTCGCAATTTCCTGAACCGAAATTTTCTCAATCGGCTTTTGGCTATATAACTCACAAAAAACCTCTACAAACTTATGTCTTGTTTTCTCCGTTATTTGGGGTTGTTTTTTCATGTTTCCCTCCTACTAGCGAATACCAATATCATCCGACAAATAATAAAAAACTGATGGTTGATCAAGGAATAATAAAGATTTACAATCACATCATACAACATGTTGTCTGATGATCAAAAGGAAAAGCAGGGGTGGTTTTAATGTCAGCAAAACAAGATAGAATTTTAATTTTTGGTGCAGGTGTCATCGGAAGCATGTACGCAATTAAGCTTATTGAAGCAGGGTTTGACGTTAGCCTGTTTGCACATTCTAATAGATTTCAATCATTAAGAGAAAATGGCCTGCAATATAAAGAAAAAAGTAAAGTTAGATCGATACAAGCGAATGTCATTGATACGCTCGAAAATGACGATGTATACGATTTTATTTTCGTTACCGTTCGTTATGATCGGTCCGAATCAGCGTTGTTAGCGCTAAAAGATAATCAGAGCAAAAATATAGTTACGATGACTAGTAATTCAATTGGATTTTCTTCGTGGCTGGATATTGTAGGGGATAGGCTTTTACCAGCTTTTCCCGGCTTCGGCGGACAGATTAAAGATGGAGTATTGCATGCTCGATTTCTACCAAAGATTATAGCGGCAACTGCTTTTGGAGAAATTAATGGTGTAGTGACAGAACGCATAGAAACCCTCGCAAAATTATTTAAAACAGCAAAGCTTCCCTACGTTGTTAAAAAGGATATGCAAGCGTATCTAATCACACATTCCGTATCAGACATTGCCATGTTGAGCTTTTTGCATTCTGAGAATAAGATAATTGACAAAAAAACAACCAGAACCAGAATGAAGGCACGCAAAATAACAGTCACTTTAAAAGCATATCTTAGGGCAATACAAAAAGCAGGCGTTTCAATTGATCCACCAATGCTTAAAATGGTGTTTAAATTCCCAAACTTATTTTTGGATCTTTTCTTTATGGCATGGCTACGAACTAAAATGGTTAGGGATATGATGTTGCCGGATTATGCGAACAGTGCTAACAATGAGATTGTGAAGCTGAGTAATGATTTAATGAAATTTTTAAGTCAAAATGTCAAATCAGAAATACATGTTCAGTAATATGAACAACTACAGCGGCAGTCTAAGACTTTATTTATCGAGTCTTGTTCTGTCGCTGCTTTATTTATTGGACCAGTCTAAAACTTATTTTTAAGAAGTTGATGACTTTTTTTCACAGAACATAATCTACTATAGGAGACAAGGTCATCTTACCGTCTGGTATACGAGACCTAAGGCTCCAGAATTAAAGGTCTTGTTTTCGATTAGCTTAAGATTGACCTTCTCCTTGAGACCTTGGAATAACGGCAATCCCTTACCGATCAGGACGGGAGAAACCGTAATTTTATACTCATCAATTAAATCAAGCTGCATAAGGTGATGTGCCAACCTAGGACTGCCGAGGATGACCATATCCTTGCCTGGCTGCTGTTTGAGGTTATTGATCTCTTTCTCGACATCTTCTTTCACGAGTCTGGAATTATTCCATTCGACTTTCTCCAGCGTCGTGGAAAACACGATTTTGGCTGTCTTTTCGATCCACTCGGCATGATTCCGTTCATGCTGCGAAGCTGATGGGTTCGAAGGCACAGACGGCCAGTAACTGTGCATCATCTGATAAGTCCCACGTCCCCAAATGACAGTGTCGGCAGTACTCAGAATTTCTTTCGCGTGTTTCTCCAAATCAGCATCGTAGGAAACCCAGCCAATGTCCATTTCACCATTCGGCCCTTCTACAAAACCGTCAAGCGATGCGTGCAGAAATAGAACGAGTTTTCTCATGTTCGTTTCTCCTCCAATTTTGAATTTATTTGTTCGATTTTTTGGCCGTTGGCCCGCGTATCACCCTGCTGTTACATTCATAATAAATCATTACGTAACGTAAGGTTCAAGTGGAAATCTGAATTTTTTTGAAGACAACAATGTTGCGCAAAACTGTCCGTTACTTCAATGGCGAACAGCAGCCGATCTTATCAGGCCAGTTAGAGCCTCGCGAACGTGATGTAATCGACTTGGACAGGCTCTGCCGATTCGATCCGAAGTGCCCGGTTGATTTGCCCCCGGTGATATTGCCCATGTAAGAGAACCTGCAACAGGATGTCCCGGATGGACGTTTGGAACGGAACCCCGCTCTGGTTCGCATAGTCGATCATCTCGTCCAACTCGGATTCCTCCAGCCCTTCGATATAGACGCGATATTGATCGGCGTTTTCTTCGAACATCACTCGAATCGCCATCAGGTCATCCACTTCCTCCCACAACGAATACTGCGCGCTGCCCTTGCCCTGCAATCGGGACAGCCAGACTCGTTCCGCGACCGCGATGTGCCGAACCAGCTTCAGTAGATCCTTGTTCTTCGTCTCACTCTCCTCGAGCGCGTCCAAGATGCGTCCGTCCGCCCAGTATAGGTGGTCCATCATGCACTTAATCGTCTTCATTTCGGTTTCCCCCTCTTCGTCTCATCGATTATTTGAACCTACTATTATCCGTTAGTTTAATCATTTGAATCAACTAAAACAACTTTTTTTCATGTGAATTCCTTGTTGCTGTAGCACTTCCCCATTCGGTCGTTTCTACATGGGGGCGTACACAACCAGAAATATGTGGTCCAACAACAGGCTTTACATCCAGCGTTAATGAAATGATAAAAGAGAACGAATATTTATTTCACAAAAAACTTCATCATCTTTATATAAAATGGATTAACCAAATAACCAATCGGATTGACCGAATACCTTTTGCCCGTATTCAATCGATCTATTTTTTCTATTTCTTTTTCTGTTAATTCAAAGTCGAATATCTCAGTATTTTCTTTTATTCTTCGTGAGTTTGAGGATTTTGGAATCACAATAACCCCCCTTTGTAAATGCCAACGCAAGATGACTTTAGCCACCGACTTATTGTGATGAAAGGCTATTTTGACCAACTCCGGACGATCAAGCAACGCTTTATTTCCTTGCCCCAATGGTCCCCAGGCCTCATGTAACCTATGCCGAGCGAGATATTCGTGCAATTCGTTCTGTGGAAACTCCGGATGAGTCTCGATTTGATTAATCATCGGCGGAATCCTGGAATGCTTCATTACATTCTCAAGGTTTGAACTAAACTGCCAGTTACTTCAACAAAAATAAATATAGGAGCAGAACCACTAAGGCTGTTCTGCTCCTTGGGCATTCTGTTACCGGGTTGGTGATATTAAGATATCGTTAATTGAGTAATAGTATATATAAAAAAAGTGTTTCTCAACAAACAATTTCACATCGGATCGCGGAAATTATCGTCTAATTCTGTATTCATATTGATTTTATAAACGGTATATTGCTTATGAGAGTTGTCGTTAAGAAAATAAAAATGAGCTTCGAAGTAATCATGATCTCCATTAGACCATTTGAAGCTGTACTCAATATCAAGTAATTTCGTTTTTTCGTCAGGGTAAGTCTTTTTCAAATACTGAATTGCTTCATTCTTAAAGTTATATTTTTGAAATGGACTGCCGTAAGCCAAGGAGTATACAAAAAACACTAGATATCCTGCACCTATCAGAACAACGATTAATAGTAGCTTTGACAGAAACCTCAAAGTTATCACGCTCCCGTTAAACATGTCATTATGTATTCTAGGTGTTGTTAGAACATTACAATAGTACTATCTTTACTTAGTACTCGAAAATCGAAGATGATGGCGAAGTACTATACAGGAGACTATTGCATTATAGGCTTCTTGATGCTGAGAATAAGCTATAATAATAGCAAAGAACGAAAAATTTATTGAACGAGGAGAAAGTATGAATCCTAACGATTTTGTAGCGATAATTCTTGGCAGTGATGAGAATGCCTATGGCAACGTCAGACTTATCCATGAAACCTATCAGATCAAACCGCTCCTGGTTTGTACTCGACTGTTGATTCCAACCAGACACAGCAACTTATTCGATCTTATCCAAATCGATCATTTCGACAATGAGGATGTTTTTCCCGGCGCGTTGTTGTCCATCTTGGAGAAATTTGCCTCCTCGAACAAGAAACTGATCGTCATTCCTTGTTCTGATTACTATGCCGGGATGTTGTCGCGCCACTATGGCAAATTCAATGGATTGATAGCAAATCATTTTCTATCAGACATGTTGTTGGAAACGCTCGATACTAAAGACAAGTTCTATGAACTGTGCGATCGATTCGGTTTAGACTATCCAAGGACGCTTGTTTGTGAGCCGCATGAACGTGAAAATGCTTTGGAACGCATAGAATTTCAATTTCCGATTGTTGTAAAACCTGAGAATAGTAATGCCTATGAATACCTTCATTGTTACTTCAAAGGCAAAAAGAAAGTGTTCTTCTTTAACAATCGTGAAGAATATTTAGCGATGATCAGCAACATGAATACATCCGGCTATAATGGCAAACTGATCATACAAGAGTTTATTCCCGGCGGCGATAGCGCAATGCGAGTGATCAACAGCTACTCCGATGATAGTGGGAACGTGAAAATGATGTGTCTCGGTCAGCCTGTGCTCGAAGAATATGCGCCGAATACGTTAGGTAACTACGCCGCTATCATTAGCCGCTCAGATATGGACATATATGAGAAGGTTAAGGCATTCTTGGAGAAAGTCGGTTATGTTGGATTTTCCAACATCGACATGAAGTTCGATAGCAGGACGGGCAAATACATGATGTTCGAAATCAACCCGCGATTAGGTAGAAGTAGTTTGTTCGTACGGGGGGCCGGGTTGAATATGATAACAGCGCTCATAAGTCACGTCGTTTACGGCGAAGACACCGAATGCAAATACGGTCAAGCTACCGCATTATGGACTAACGTACCGAAAATGGTATTGAAGCGCTACGTCACCGATCCGGCGTTGTCGATCGAGATCGATAAGCTTTATAAGCAGAAAAGAGTGATCCGCTCACTTTGGTACAACAAAGACCTAAATGTGAAGCGTATTATTAGTGTCTCGCGCTATTTTTTTGGACACATTAACAACTATCGGCGATATTATTTTGATAAAGAACAAGCCTTATTTGTGGATCAAGACCGCTCGGAACGATAACAAGAAACGATAGCCAACTGAAGCAGCTATGCCGATAAGCTAAATATAATTATCATGGACTACCATAGATATATAGTTAATTTGATGTAGTTGAAGAAAGACAACCGGTCATTTCTGGACGGTTGTCTTTTTGTTTTTGTTGATCTGTCATTCACCTTCAGGTTAATCATCAACTTGAGCTGACACTAAAATTGATAAACCCCGTTCTTCACCATAATCCCATAATTTCACCCACGGATATGTTCCAGTAGGAAGCAGAAATGTCCTTATTTCAAATGGCTTAATATTGTCCATATCACACTTAATGCCGCTTATCTCCGTACCAGGGTGAATACTGATTAGTCTTCCAGTGTCATTATAAAATTTGAATTTCATTCGACGCACCTTTCTTTCTATAAACCCCAGAATAATGTTTTCCACCAATCTATTAATCTCTAGCCCGTTAGTATAATGAGTTGTACTAATTATCAAACCAAAAGACCATACGGATATTTTCTGGCTCGTCAATTTTAATTAAACGGGGGATAAACTCATCCACAAAAGGAATTACCATCGCTCTAGATGAAAAATTTCATCATTGTCATCCTCGAAATTTTGTTGCCAATCATATTCGAGAAGTTCTTTTAAAGTAAGCCAACTTCTGGTATGTGCATCCTCACCTTCTATATCACTTCGATTTTTCACTTCTGGGCTAACATCGTCAGGCAGTCCCTTTGGTAACGCAATAGGATGGATATCATAATGATTTCTTACATCCGCTAGTATCGCAAATAAGAGATAATTTCTATCCCTCCAGTATGGTTTTTGAACCCATGTTTCCTCATAGTCAGGGGTATGTATCCATTCGTCTAAGCTTATCCATTCAGTTAACAAAGGATTGTCTTTTTTGATTGTTTTCTGCTCGATAAATACATGAATATCGGTGCCCATCTGTTCCCATTCCTTTCATTAATGAAACTCACTTGAGGTTCAGTGATCTTCGAAAATTTACTACATACTGGATTAAATAATACTACTTAGCTCAATGATTAGGCTATGAAAAATCCATCTGGGTAGATTTTATCTTCGTCCGTATCTACATCAGGATATCGTTTAAAGACTGACTGAAAATTGTCTTGTATAATTAGATGGTCGATAAGCAGTTCAATTCTCTGCCTGCTAATAACGTCAATTAATACCATGTGACTGGACCAAAAATATGTACCATTCATACATTCACCTGAATTTATGTTCTTTTGCCTCAACGACTCAATATTCTTGTAGGTGAAAAAACTTGTAAGTATTCTGTAAGTTAACTAAATGAAGAAACTTCAGTCTGTTAATTCACAAACAAACAGAAAGAGATGTCGAAGATCGACATCTCTTTCTACATTCCATTACATTTTCCATTATTGCTGCTCGAGAACTCGCTTCGTAACCGGTATCCATATTTCGCTTCGATAATTCGGAGAGGAGACATCTTTGCTTTCATTCCACAGCAGCTCAGGTCCGTTAATCTGCTCATAGCTCGAGGAAGGGAACCACTCGGAATAGATGCGACCCCATATTTCTTGGAGCGTTTGGGGAAACGGACCAACCGCCTCGAACACCGCCCAGTCGCATGCCGGCACTTCCAAGCACGCCAGATCATCCGGACATGCCAATGTCGTAGCCGCTCCGATATAATGATCGAGCCCTCCTTTCTCCTCCATTCGCTCTTCGGAGAAATTGACCGATGCGCTGATTAACCCGATAGGCTGCGTATTGGATAAGCTTTTCAACTGTCCGATTATTTCCTCATTCAAGCTTCCCCACATCGCAGCAATTTCAGGATTCACTCCCTCGAATTGAATGGGAACCCGCTTCATAATGCCGACGATGCGAAAAGCTTCTTTTTGCTCGATACGATAATTCATTGCACTTACCCCTTTGATGGTCAGCTGGAAGGTCATACGAGGATATGCAAGCAATGACTGCCCGTTAACCCTCGCTTCGGTTGGAGTTATACCATGCATGCTCAGGAACGCTCTCGAGAAGGAATCCGGCGATTGATATCCGTATTTGACCGCCACGTCAATAACCCTCACGGAGCTTTCCTTAAGCTCAAAGGCGGCTAGCGTTAAGCGTCTGCGGCGAATGTATTCGGACAGCGGCACTCCTGTAAGAAACGAGAACATTTTTTTGAAATGAAACTCCGAGCAAAATGCCAGCCGCGCTGCCTCCTTGAAGTCAATATCATCCGCCAGATGTTCCTCGATATAGTTTAACGCTGCATTCATAGATTCAAGCATTCGGTATGACTCCTTCCTTCTTCCGCAACTATAACGTAACAAATATGATGCCGAACGTTCCGACTTTTCGTGTCCGATGATGCAGGGGGTGCAACAAAGAAAGACGCCAAGCGTTAAGCGAGTCGTCTTTCCAATCGTGCTCATGCTTCATATGAGCTTATGCTTATACCACTTCTTCCCGCGGAAGCGCCATAGGAAGATCGCTCCGCGTACGCCCCATTCACAGTTCATTGCAATCCATACCCCCATAATGCCTAAGCCCGCTGTAATGCCCAGCAAGTAACCTAGTATGACGCGGAATAACCACATGCTAAGCATCGAAGACAACGAGGTGAAGCGGGAATCGCCAGCCGCCCGCAGCGCGGACGGCAATATGAAGCTCATCGCCCACAACGGGATTTGCACGATTGCCGTAAGCAGCAGCACCCAAAAGATGTCGTCTACAATTTCGGCAGGAGGTTCGAACAACCCTACCAATAACGGATAGAACGGCATAAGTATAATCCCCATCACGAATAACATTAGCGATGCTATCCATAGGAACGACTTGACGAACTTGCGCGCATCGGCCACATCGCCTCGTCCAATGCACTGACCGACAACAGTGACGATCGTTAAGGACAATGCGGCACCTGGAATTTGCAGGAGACCAGTCAGTACAGAAGCAATCGCGTTCGTAGCAATCGCGTACGTTCCTAGGCTAACGATGAACACCTGGGTGAGCAGCTTGCCGCCGTTGAAGAACATCTGCTCGGCGGCGAATGGCAGTCCGATGGACATAATCTTCTTCAGCATGGAGATCGGGACATGGAACATATCGCGCAAGCGCAGATGCATTGTCCCATCCATTTTGAACAAATAATAGATCGCGCAAGCAGCCCCGGCAAATCTGGCGATATTGATCGCAATCGTCATTCCCATAACACCCATATTCAACATCGTAATGAATACAATGTTAAGCAGCACATACAACAGGTTCATTATTAACGAAAGCGCGAGCGAAGCGCGGCTCTTCCCGACTCCTCTAAGCGCGCCGCATACGGCTTGAACAATCGCCAGCCCAAGGAAAGAAATGCCGCTCCCTATAAGATAAATTCTTGCACTATCCAGCACTTCGGCTGACGCGGAACCGAACAGTAAACGCAGCAGCGGATTATGCAATGCAATGATGAGCAGCCCGATTACTACGGAGAGCATGGAGACGGAAGCAATGCTGCCCGACGTGGCACGAGCTACCATCTGATTGTTCCCGCTCCCCTTATATTGCGCTACGACGACAGTGCCCCCGGTTGCTACGGCTACGAAAACATTAATAAGAAATAAATTCAAGGAATCGACCATATTGACCGCGCTAACCGCCGATACGCCGGAGGAGCTGATCATCGCGGTGTTCACGAGATTCAGTCCGACGATAAACGCCTGATCAATCAGAATCGGGATATACAAAGCGATAATCGCCCTGTAATCCATCGACTCGCCAGTCAAATACTTATTCAAATACGCACTCATCTGCGTTCGCAAACGAATCGGAATCAATACGATCACATTCTTTTCTATTGAAGTTAACGAAGACACTAACTGCACAGTTAGTGTCTTCTTATCGTACCTTATTATTTGTCTATGATTTCAATAATTTGGTTAGCGTTGTCGTAATCATCTCATGATCCATATGGCCTTCAAGCCCGGATACCGTAATCGTACCGACAGGTCCAGCATTCTTAATGATGATCGGGAAGCTGCCGCCTTCCGTCGCATATTCCATTGGATCGAGATATTCGCTGTCCTTAATGTTGGTATTCCATGATTTGTACAGCACGTGCATATAGTAGGAGCTATGTCCAAAATGTTTGACGATGTTATTTTTGCGTTCGATCCAGCGATCATGTCCAGCGCCAGTACCATCCATCTTCGCATGGAATAGTAGTTGCCCGTTCTTTCTGATGTCTACGACAATAAGTTTGTTCTCATTTTGCGCTTTCGCGAGAATAGCGCTGCCAATCTGGACAGCTGTTTGATTCGAGAACGAGGTGAACTGTAATTCGGATTCCTGCTCAAGCAACTCTGCTAATAATACTTCGTAATTTTCCAAGTGAAATCCTTCTTTCTTCATCCTAAGTCGTACAGCCCCATTCATTATACCTCCTAAATCGTTAAATCGGAAGATAGATAGAGAATATACTGCCTTTGCCTAACTCGGATGTTACCTTCATATAGCCAGACTGATCGGTAATAATCTTACGGGCCAGATAGAGACCTTTCGTAGCAAGCGCCCTGGCGATCGCGACACGCTGCTGCTGCCCGCCGGACAGCTGATTCGGCAGCTTGTCCAGCTTATCCGCTAGACCTAGCGTCTTAACGATATGATCAAGAAACGGCTTATCGATGGCATTTCCGTCAAGCTCGATCGGAAGCACGATATTTTCATATACATTAAGAATCGGCACTAAGTTGTATTGCTGGAATACGCTGAACTTCTTACAAACTCGTGACAATCGGAATCACACTACATATCAATCTATCAATGAAAACCTATTTTATTCTATTAAACGCACTCGTCCAATCGAATCTGTAACCTAGCGAATAAACTGCATTAACTTCTAAAAGAAGGAGGAGATTCGAATGGGATACTATGTTAAAAAATGCTTCAAACCAGTGTTCAAAAAATCGTGGAAAAAAGAGCACCACGGCAAAAAAGAGCATGGCTGTAAAAAAGAGCGCCCTTCTTACGACTACGGCAAGAAGGAGCATCACTTCTACGGCAAAAAAGAGCACTCTTACGGCTGTAAGAAAGAGCATCATTTCTACGGCAAAAAAGAACATTCTTGCGGCAAAAAAGTTCATCATTGCTGGAAGAAAAAAGAGCATCACAAAAAATGGAAACCTTATTGCTAAGATTCCAGGGGGAGCCTGTTCATTCAGGCTTTCCTACATATTCGAAATAGTAGATAAGAAGCAGGGAATCGACAGCGATTTCCTGTTTTTCTATTTTGTATTTGTTATCCAATATTGCTACAATAGTAAAGGAGTTAAAGTATACCAATGAGAACAGAGGAGCGATAACCTTGTCCGTTGACGTCTATCTGAATTTTGACGGTAATACTCGTGAAGCAGTAACTTTCTACGCAGAGGTATTTGGGACAGAGCAGCCGCATATTATGACATTTGGCGAGACTCCGCAAAACCCGGAATATCCGCTTCCGGAAGAAGCAAAAAATCTCGTTATGCATACGAGACTTAACATTTACGGCAGCAACGTCATGTTCTCCGATGTGTTCCCGGGCATGCCGTTCACACAAGGCAACAACATCAGCCTCTCTCTTGTACATAAAGATGAGGAGATTATTAAGGCGGCTTTCCATAAGCTGAAGGAGGGCGGCACTGTCGTCATGGAGCTTCAAGAAACGTTCTGGAGCAAATTGTATTATGTAAGTTCTTAATGGAGTAACAAAAAACCTTACTCTTTATGAGTAAGGTTGTATATACTGACTAGAATTTTTTTTGATTCTGTCCCATAGCCGAATAATCTAACCGCTTTTTTGTAATCCTCCCACAGTTCTACGATGACCTGATCCAATTCTTCTTCTACCAACATACAATTCTCCACTTCTCAAATCCTCCCGCTTTTTCCTTATACAGATGCTTATTCAATAAGTTGATTGTCCTATTCTCTGGTCGAGTACGTTCTTTTTGTAGAGATGAAATTGTGTCATTTAATATTTCACTTCTATGTATTACTGTTGAATGATATGTTTTATCGTATAAGTTCATTTATCCAATCTCGTGTTTGAATCAAACTTTCTTTATTTATGTATCCTCTATGCAAGTAAAACTTTGGAGACTCTAAACTAAAACCATCGATATCATATTTGTAATTAGTTTTCAATAGTTTGCTTTTTACTTTAATTCCAAGCAATTCACAATCTTCTCTACTTAAGCTTGATTTATCATTAGACTCAGCAAATTTAATAAAATCATTTATATGTATGAAGTATGTGACATTAGGGAAACATTTTGTCTTTGTTTCTCGTTCTCTAAAGTTAACAACAAATCCCCCAATAACTCCATGAACCTCAACTGCCTTCATTAGTTCCTTAACTTGGTTAGATTTAATCATTACTTGCGTTTTCTTATTTTCTGGTTTCTCATATGGCTTCTTTGGATTAAAACTAATACCTGTTCCTTGAGTGCTTTTTAATTCAAGCAACCAAATAAATGGTGATTTATATTGAAGTGAGTCAAATGGATTTTCTGGAGTAAAAGTTGATCCTTCTCCTCTTTGCCATTTAGCAGCATCCTTTAACCTTAGATAGTAAATGGGCAACTTAGCATAACTATTTTTCCAACATGCTTCGAACGCTTTACCACCGTTAGTTTTACTATTGATCAATCCTCTATCTCCTCTCCTGCGATTTTACGCACTACACCATATCGCTCCATCAAAACTTCCTTGTCGTCAAGTAGTACATCACCTTCAGGAGTCTCCAAGTATGTATTTTCCTCATAAATCTCTTCAGTAGAAACCGCACAAGTATATAGTACTTTAGCGCATTGCCGATCTTTTATTCCAAACTGGATACTTTTGTGCCTATCCATTAGCTACACCTCGTTTTGATGTATAGCGATAACTGACAAACTTACCTACCGTTTTCAGTATGCTCAGTGATTCTTTATTGATCGGTCTCTCATTAGCAATGCTAATGATTCTTGATTTCAATATTTTATACTTATTGATATGTGATTTCATTGAATCAACATTTCTGAATGAAAGAGTAATTTTATCACCTGACTCATCAAGGTATTGAAGATAAATCTTAGTGTTTGTAAGGGTTTTATTAGTGCTATTTTTGGACATTTCTACATTCCTCCTAATGATCGTGTTTCAACCTTTAATGATCGAGCAGCCGATAAGCCAAGGCTCTGTTGTTTCCATTTCAATCCACTCGCCATTTTCATCTTTCTTTTTTCTATTTTTCACTTCGATATCAAGATTTTTAATCATTGAGCCTATTGCCAATCCACTCTTTTTAAATATCTTGGCAGACATTTTTATTATTTCCTCTTCACCTGTTTGCAAATTGTATATCGATAATTTTGGCGAATACTTGGTATCAATTTCAACAATTACTCCATGATATTCTTTTAGATGTTCATATTTCACATCTGCATAACCCAAAGCTTCTTTTTGAAAAAGTATCATTTCTGAAGGGAAGATGTTTTTACTTATATCAGAACTTCTGATTTGTAGTTCTTCTTCCTTTAGTGCTTCTGTTCGTTTAATTTTTGTTTTTTCTACATAGGTCTTCTTGTACTGATTTTTACCTGTTAAGAAATTCTTGTATATTTCTAACAGCTCATTATTGCCACCGAATCTCGAAAAATAATTTAGTTTAATAAGTATTTCAATATGTGTTTTATTGGCGCATGTATTTTCTGTTAAATCTATCAGTAAATCCGTAAATGTTTCATATGTATTGTCTCTCATATCATAAAGATCATTGGCTAGATTGTTACTCATGTGTTTAATACCAGCTAGATCAGGGTAGATTGAATTTGTTTCAGTATCGGCAACAAAACTCCTGTTGTCCTTCCCGAACTGCATACCACCATCCTTAATATTAAAAGCAAATCCCATTTCGTGTTTAAGTTTTGCTACCTTATCTTTATTCTTTTTTGCAGCAAAGTGACGAAGCAATGTTTCATAAAAATATAACGGATAATGGCTTTTGAGGTAAGCGCAGTATGCAGAATCAAGTGCATAACTGTAAGCATGACTAGCGTTAAATCCGTATCCGCTAGAATCCTCAATGATCTTCCATACTTTATCACTCATTTCTAATGCTTCATCTAGGGTAACCGTTTCTCTTTGCAAAATCTTATCACTGAAACCTTTGAGAAACCTTTCTTTGAGTGGTTTTACTACCGCAGGTTTCTTCTTACTGATTGCTTTAATGATTCCGTAAGTTTCATCAGAAGGAAATCCAGCATAAGCCAAAGTTGCCATTGTCTGTTCTTGATATAGTACGTATGAATTTTTCATTTCTTCTGTCTGAATCAAATCATCAAAACTACTTATCCCATATGAGAAAGGCTTTCTTGTTTCAAATGTATGATACATTGACTTAAAAGAAGGCCGTATAGCTGCTATAAATGCAGTTAACTCGGAAATATTCTTCGGTTTATATTTTTTAGCTTTCTGTGTTGTAGAGTATTTCTCCACTTGGTTTACTCCAACGGTATATCCGTCTGCATATACATTCCATACTTTATCATTATTCTTAATCGTATTAAGTAATTCTGTTTCACTATGTATAGGCAATCCAATTCGCTTATAAATATCATGTATTGTTTTTGCGACATCTACTTTCAATAGATCATTTTTCAGGAATTTAAATCGCTCTGCTATATCTCCATCAATCAAAACAGCGATGACTTCTTTCTTTGTTGATTCGCTTTTAATTCGAATTAAACCAATCTCTTCCTTGATGTTTCCTTGATATAGAAGATATCCACAAGGATGAGGCTTCTTGTCAGAAATAATGCCAGTATACTTTTCACTCTCTTTAATAAGATGATGATACTTTTCTTCTACATAATCATATACGTCGATCAAATCTTTCTCATCGTCTTCAGCATACTTAAGATCATTTTCATATTCCTCAAGTTGTTTTGATATCTCATTAGCAATATCAAATGATAAGTTCTGTGACTTAGCATACATTTTAAAACCTGATTTAATTTTAAATGTACCATATGCAATCATAGGATATGCATGTCCTTCACCTAGTACCTTGTTTTGAGCTGCTACAAATACTTCCACGTTTCCGAGGTTTAGATCTAAATCGGGAAGCGACTTAGTCTCAAGTATTCGACTTTCACTCATAAACCTTTCAGGGTATAAATGTACTGGGGCAGATATTCTATCCACTTTCGAGAACCCAAGAAGAGTATTAGTGTAAAACGAAACTCCTGAACCTCTTCCTGTTGAGGTAATGATACCCCCATTTTTAACTGCTTCATCAACAATGGCTGTATCGATTAAGAAATAATCGGCCATTCCTGTATTTACAACAACTTCTCCTTCTTTTCTAATCTCCTCCAGATACTTTTTATGTTTCTCGTTTGGGATAGTATTTCTAATCTCTTTCCATTTTTCATTTAATAACTGCTTATATTTATCGTCTTTTTCCTTCTGTGTTAATTCAGGATATAGGGTAGGTAATTTAATGTCCTTGCTGAATACTTTAATGTTATTATCATCATAATCTTCAAAGTCCAAGAAAATTAATGTGTTTTTGATTGCACTGTTGATTTGTTCATCGGATAATATGCCTTGCTCCTGAAACCTTTTGACGAGTGTTTCTCCATCAGGATAATCCATATACCATCCGACTTCATCTTCATAATGTACACCTTTCGCTTCCAATACATCATCTCTATCCACTTTCTGTTCAGGGTATATGAAATGACTATCACAACCAGCAATTAATTCAACATCATACTTTTTTGCTAAGGAGAGAATACGTTTATGTAGATTTTTTTGTGGTTCTGTATTGTGTGCTTGAACTTCAAACATAAAGTTCTTTCCGAAGTATGATTTTAAATCTTTGACAATAGCTTCAATGTCTTCATAATGCCAAAATGCAATACAGGCAGAAGTGATGAATACCTCGTTCGGATCTAAAGTTGAAAGTAAATCTATATCAACCCTTGGTCGATAATAATAGCCAGTCAAATTTGCTTCTGACAAGATCCTGTTAATATCGCGTCTTCCCTTTTCAGATTTCGCAAAGAGACAGATATGCGCATTAGTCTTATCCTTATCAAATCTGTTTTTTACCCAATATGCTTCAGTACCAAAGATGAATTTTAGACCATTTTTCTTAGCTAAGTCATATGTATTAAAGTATCTTCCCTGATATCCATGTTCAATGCTAGCAAGAATTTTGTGATCTAATTCTTTAGTACGCTTCACATAATCCATTATTGTAACTGGACTGTCTGGTACATATATGTTGGATTCATCAGTATGCTTATGGTAGTTACAGAAGAAACACAATTATCTCTCACTTCCTTCACAATAAAACTATCATTTCAACGCCTGTTTTCTATATTTAGCATCTATATGTAGTGTATGAATCCAATCTTATTGACTATATGTGGGCAGGATACTTCCTAAAATAGCAGCTCTAAACTCATCAGTCACATCTCTCCCATTATTAAAGTAACGAAACCCCATCTGCAATTTATAATCAATCCACTTTTCAAGTCTATATGTATAAAATCCAATATGTTCTGCATCTTCATGTGACAGTGTGATACCAGCTAAAACTGCGTCACCAAGCTTGAAACTTTCGAAAACCTCTTCTTCTTCGATACCGAGGCCATACTTTATCAACTTATATTTTGTCATGTTATATTTCCTTTCGAATTCTACAAATGTATAATTAGGACGTATTCTCTAATAAAGGAGCAGTGCTGTGCTTAATGTAAAAATCTCTATTGATGATGGAAACGGAAAGAAAGCTGAAGTAGAAATTAATGAAGCTGACAGTGAAACAAAAATTCTTATCATCCAAAAAGTTTTCAACTTATTCGGTGTAGACACAGATGTTATAGAAATGACAAAGACATATCAAAAGGTAGGTGACGCATACAGCACATTCTTCTCTCAAGTTAATCCTATAGAAGAAGTATCAGATAATGAATTACCTCTAAAACATAAGGATGATATTAAGAAGGAATTAACTGAAGGTTTGACAGAACATAAAGAAGAATTAGAATCTACATACAAGGAAGTAAAAGACCAACCTGAGTTCATTCGAACAGGCATTAAGATTCGAGAAGATGGAAACAAAAGCTACAGATTACATTACAAGTGTATTGCTTGTTATAATCGAGGATCGCATTATATCCCTGAATATGCAAAGAACACTTGGTGTCATAAATGTAATCATGAAATGGTTGTTTATCCAGCACATCCAGATGGTTTCCCATCACAAGACACATTCGGTAATTTCTTTAGAGCTGGTGATTTCAAAGATTGGAATATAGAATGGAAAATAGGTTAATTTATATATTTAACTTAATAAGTGTATTTAGGGAGGGAGTAACCCCTCCTCTATTTATTCTTATCGTTAACATACTTTTGAACGTTGTACTCTTCTGAACGTCCAAATGAATCGGAAATAAATGCTCCCTTTCTCTTCTTATGCCCCCATGTAGAGCCTTCTTTGTAAACAGGAAGTTTTGTAGCTTTTTTTGTTTTTATTGCATCTATAGTATATGGCTTCTCCCATATCGTCATTAACCAATGTGGTTTGAAATTATCTTTGGCTACTTCTAACCATCTGTCACCAAAGGCAATCTCCCCCAATTGATTTCTAGTAGGATTTTTTATGCCCTTTATATCAAGATACTTTCGCATCATCTTGAGGAACTCATTTAGTAACACATAATCTGGTCTTAAAACCATCAACGAGTTAGTCATTCCTCTAATAGCATCAAGATAAAATTTCTCGTCAACAAAGTTATTAATGATAGCTGCTCCAGATTCAAAGTCTACATTACCTTCTATTAGTCCAAACCTTATGATACATGTCGATCCTACATGTAATACCGAATTCGTATGAGGATTTCGAATTACAAAATTACACTTTAGATGAGGATTGTTACAAAGGCCACAAACGTTTGTAAACCCTTCAGATGTCTCATCGATCGCATTTTCTAGTTGCCATTCAAGTTTTGCATCATCAAAAATACGCGCCCGACTATTATCCAGAACAATATTAATCGAAATAGGTTTGGGCTTGGACAGCTCTTTTCGGGCATCTAGTTTGACTTTGAATTTATTGCGAGCACTTTTATACAATAAGTTTGTACCTCCGAACGTATGTTTTGTGGATTGCATTTCCAACTATATCATACATTCAGTAGCATATCAATATGTATACACAAAAGTTCTCTACAGAGAACAGATTAACTATATATTGTGTTGCACTCAGATTTTTTTGATAATGAAAGTGTTCTTTCAATTGCTTATCCCTCTACCCCAACATTTCAACTTAGGCTGCACAATAATTATTTCTTGCCAATCGGGTTCGTAAAAGGGTGGTTCATCTCGGCTTCCTTCGTGTACGCAAACCAAATCTCCAGACATTATGTATGTGTGAATATACTTGCCGCCCAATTCTTTCTCATCAATGTAAGTTCGATATTTATAATCATTTGGATAACTCCATGTCATTGGATGATTAACAGGATGATATGATACCTTAATATCGTATATTTTATTCAATTGATTCTCCTTCCCAATACAATGACATTTTCATTAACTTCATGCTATAATTTACTATTAAAAATATACTTGCTAAAGGTGGTTATATGCTTGAAGCTCACTTCATCAGTAAAAGACGTTGGTGGAATAGTTAATGAAAAAGATGGGATCGCCTATTTTTACATTACAGTAGAACGAGGCGACATAATAAAAGTTGGTTACAACATATCTGAGGAAAGATATCAAAATATAGCTCATTCACATCAGGCATATTGTGTCGACTGTGGCTCAGATACTTGTTTCTGTCTTCATGATCTTCAGGAGTCAATTTTTGACAACCTTATTGCCCTTAATGCATTCACTATGGCTAAGTTAATAGATATTAAAACCTAGTTTTTATTGGCTATAGTTTCAATATTAACAATCCTGCCAAAACTAGGCACTTCATTTGCCTCAACTAGAAATTGATTAAACAGATCGTTAAGTTTTCCATTGTATTTTCCTAATACTTCCTTCGATATGTATTTCAGATTGAGCCAAGATTCAGCAACTTCACCACAATCGTCATATGCTTGCTCTCCTGCATTGTCGATTAAAGTATCTAGATCAACACTAGGAATATATTTAGACAATTGCCCTATTTGAAATTCTTCTCTATCCAATCCATTCTCAATAATTTCTTCTTGTGCTGCTTGAATTGCTTCTTCTTTGGTATCGAACCATTCACATTGCCAAACATCGCGGCTATTATAAAGATTGAATCCCCCCATTGATTTGTTTTCATTTCTCATTCTCCTTATAGGTCATAAAATTTAACTTTTATCGCCATTTAGTTCATGTCGATAATCAATCCTTCTTTCACACACAAATACCCATCTCGTAATTGATTGTATTCACCACCACTTTTAATACAAATGGTTCTAGGTGTGACGATGTTTGAGGTATCCATTGCAGCCTTAATATCTGTTTTAAGACATAGAAAAGCAATAAACAAAATCAATATTAAAAATAGCGAAATACTTGAAATAAGTCCTATAATATAGTGGTTTGAATTTTCAATAGTCTCGTTCCCCTTAAAAATCACATTTCATTATTTGGTTTTGTACATTATTCTGTACAATATTTCTTTTTGACATTTCTACGTACATTTTTGTGGTCATGAAATTAATGATTTATCGATTCTAATTAGCCATTTGATTACGCTCAACTGCGTTCTGAATTGCTTTTTGCTTATAATAAACTTTTTCTGCTTCACTTACAAAAAATAATTTGTTTATGTAGTTCATATCTACTAAGTATCCATCTTTAACATAAAATAAGTTGTTGTAATAGTGATATGTCTTTGATCCATCCTTTCGATCCCCGAGATAATTCCCAAGTTCTATGCAGCGCTCAATTTTTAATTTCAGTTCATCAAATGTACGGCATTTCTTTGCACTCTTAGGGCAATACTGTGAGTACAAAGTAATTGCCATTTCATCAACATTGATCCGTCCTCTTGTTGATTGATAATATTCCTCTTTGCTTAGATATGATTTACTCAGCCTATCTGCCAATGAATTATTTTCTCTAGAAGTCCAAGTTAGTTCATAGTAAGTGAGATTACTTAATAAATACTTCGCCTTTTCTCGCAATTCATATACTTTTTTATTTTTCTTCCTTACTTTATTTTTTTCATTTATAGAATCGCATAAAGTAAGGCAATCAGAATAGATATCAGTTATAAGGATATTGTGTTTCTGTATTCTTTTTAGCAATTCTATTAAAGCAATAAATTCAACCACAGTAGAGTCTGACTCATAATTAATTTCGATACTATAATCCTCTATTATCTCATCATCGGGCGTTAAGATATAGCCACCGATGCCAGACCTTTTCGTTATTGGATTAGATGATCCATCAAACCAAGCTTTATGAAATTTACTGTTCATATTTTCTCCTTTCTTGAAAAACTGTATAAAATGGAGTTTTTATTGGATTAAAAAATATCTTCTAGGCTTACATAGTTCCAGTAGACTGTTTTATTTGGTTCATCTACTGCCACATACATTTGTTTCCTATCAAGTTTACTTATATAGAGTCTTCTATAGGCTACTGTAAATTCTTTTAGTGGGATTGTCTTTTTCTCGTAATCAAACTCCCTATGTAATATTACTCCGAAAACTCTCATCTCAGAGGTAACTTTTCGTTGCACAACATCTACTTCATTAACTGTAGCAGCTACTTGAATCCGCTTATATCTTGGAAAGTCTCTTCTCATAGCTTCCTTCATGTGTTCATAAATCATAATTATCCTCCTTCMCTATGAATTTCCCTTTTAGTGTCTCTATGGAAGAATCCTTCTTTATATAGTATCCCCATCGCCTTGAGTTCTTCTTTAAAGAATCTTTCATTTGGATAGTAAAAATGTTTATTATCTTTCCTCGAAATATAAGAGAAACTTGAAAGATAATACCTATTATTTTTCAACAAATTATTGATTTCTTCTCCAAGAGACCTGATCTGTTTCATGATTTCATCTTGGTATTTAGATGTTATGATTTCATTATCAGATAGTTTTATGCTGATGTTTTTATTTTTATCAAATATCATGTTTGTCTCGAACACCTTACTTTTGTTGTAGATTGGTCTAAATTCATTTATTAAGTAAGTTTCATATATATCTGTTAACAATTCACACTTAATCTCTGTTAATTTCACGTATTTAAAATGGTTATGAAAATCTACCGTATGAGTTTTTCCTGATAGATGATCGTTGACTCGTTTATATAAATTTTTTGTTTTTCCAATGTAAACTAATTCGTGGCTAGAGTCGAACAACAGGTAAATGCCATTTGTTTTTGGGATATAGTATCTGAACAATTGAGAGTTTTTCAACTCTGTGAAAAGTAAACCACTAACGTCCAATGAAATACACATATTTCCCCTTCTTATAATGTATTTTTAATAATCACATTTCAAGTTAGATAATTAATTCTTTATAGAACTATGTCCTCTAAACATTTCTCCTAGGAACAAGTGGACTTCTTTCATCAATTTCTAGTTCACATGGAGACTCAGATATTTTTTCAACAACAATATGTTGTTTATTGACCATAATATACCTGAACATTTCTACACCATTTATTCTTGATAGTGATTTATATATTTTATCATTATAGTAAGGACAGATCGTAATCATTCTAACGAATTCTGAAAAATATGAAGGATAAATCAAACATTGATATGGTAATCTTTCATCATCACCATTGTTTTTTATCTCTATAATACATGTCATCCCAGCAGCATCCTTTGTAAGTATGTCAATTCTCCCCTTCCTTTCAGGAAGGACATGTTGGGATTTCACAAGAACCATACCTTCCTCAATTAATGACACATCTCTAATTATTAAAGACTCGATGTCTTTTTCAGATAATTTATAGTCATTCAATTCTACAACATCAGTTGACATGAAGACACCTATTTTCTCCAGAACCTCCTGTTTATCGAGTGAATGACTTTTGCAGGATGAATGAGAGCATTTTAATATACCAATCATTTCAGGGCGCTTCTCAAGACTAAAATCGGTATATGTATTTTCTAAGTATGACTTGAGTCGTCGGAATTCATTTTCAGTTATAGACATTGGAATATCAAATGTATTCCAGATTGATTTTTTTATTTTCTTATTGGCAAAGCAGTAAGAGCATAATTCATTAATATCGTCTAGCTTTTTATAACTTATCTTTAAAGAATCTAAAAATTGATAAAAGTCTGTTGTACTATTATTGTAGACATATCTCCCTAAAAAAGTAGCATTATTAATTGACCATTCATTGCACGAAGTATTAGAATAACCAAAAATTTCAACAATCCTATCATATCCATCATATCTTTCTGTAGTATGAAAAAACCCATAATCGGAAATTCCCATTTTTTGTTCCAAATCAGATTTTATATATTTCGATATTAAGGTCAACTCTTCTGCTTCAGATAATGTTAAGCCAGTTTGATACACATATGACTCCAGTAACCTATAGTATCTCTTCATAAATTTTTCTTCTGAACCACATTTTTCGACTAAATACTCTATTGAATAATTTGACATACAAGCCTCCTAAACCAATTTTCGTTATTATTCTATTGAAACAGGTATTTTATTTCCTATAAGTMAACTTAATTTTATTTCCTATAAGTCAACTTAAATTCAAGCTCATATGTCTCTTTAGGAATAATTGCTTTAATTTTCATGCCATCACTGCCATCATCCTGAACACCTGCAAACACGGTCTGACCAACATAAATATCGTCTAAGTTTTTCATCCAATAGTCCGTTGTAAAGGTATTTAAACAAAGTAGGCTATATTTGTGTGTATTATTCTTATCCCAATAATCAATGATTGCAAATGGTAGTCCTTCAATCATTAAAATATCTCCGCATTTCAAATTATAATAATTCATTTTTATTTCTCCTTTATATAGTTGATATTGGTTTCAGTTAGCTAAATATTCAACGCTTTCTTCAATTTAAGATAGTCTTCCCATAGTAAATCTGGTCGTTCTTTCCACTMTTCATTCTCATTATTTCTAACGTAGTACTTTCCATCCTCTTTCTTTCTTTGGTGTAATATTTTATTTCCAAGTCCACCTCTAGCCTCAATCATTTCCCCTTCTTCTGGGATCATCTTTAAAGTTAGATTTCCGAGGTTAATTATGTCTTGACTATTCAATGTATTCTCTTCMCCTCCCTMATAAAACGTGTCTTTCATTTGCTTTCCAGCCATTTTAAAATTCTATCAAACATGGGTATTGTACTGTCATAAGGACTGAATTTTTTATCATCAAAGGATATTAAAAAACATTTCCCATCTCGCATATCCCAGTTAGGTCGAATGTATTTAATACATTTGTGATTAGCAGGGAAAGGATATTGTCCGAACCTATGATTTCTTCGAATTTCAGTCATTATTTCTTCGTACTGATTATCTGTTAATGAAAGGCTAACTGTCACAAACTTCCTCTCCTTTCTAAATGAAATAATTTCATCTTATACACCCATCAGAGTAACGCTTTTCTCGCTCCTGCTAAGTACTTTCACCATACCGCTTGGCAATGTGCATCAAAGATGGAACACCAACAGGAATTCAACCATTCTTTGGTGTAAAATATGCAAATGTGAATGATTATAAGTTTACAGAAAAAGTTCTAGAAGAAATGCTTATAAATGCTGCTGCTTCTTTAGTGATCATATAATTGCTCCCGACTAAGAATGAATGGATTGAACCAATATTACGTATAGATTGAAATACATATGGGCTAAGATCGTTGTATAAAGGTTCTTCGTTTTAAAGTAGAAGTAACAGAGTATCATACCTACTGTAAAGTATCCAGCAACATAGATAATGTTCATGTGTAATGCTGCGAAGATGATAGAGCTTATCGAAGCAGCAAACCATGAAAACCTTTCTCTGTACTTCTGTAAGACACCATAGATAATTCGCCTGAAGATGACTTCCTCGATTAGAGGAGCAAATAGGACTGTATAGACTGGAATGATTGGTAAGAATAATGATTGGGAGTTTGGTGGATATGGATTCATCAGTGTTATCGAGATAAAGTTTAACCCTGTCTGTGCAACCAAGGCTAATACGAAGGCTGTAATTGATTTGTCAAACGCTTGGTCATTCTTCAATACCGTGTTCCAATTGAAGTTTTTAATTTCTTCTCTGAATATGTATGTAATGAAGATCAATGTAGCTGGCGAACAAAACAATTGAGTGTATTTGTTTGGAATCAAGACTGATAAGATAATCGTTAAAGTGAAGAATGAAATAATTAGAATGTAATTTCTATTAGTTATTTTAATGACCTCTTGCACCTTCTTTGCTTATTTTGTGATAATCGGTTTGAATGATGTTTTTATATAATGGATATGTTTCTATGTATGAATGTTCTTCGATCATTATTTTCTCTTTAACCATTTTGACTTTCATTTTAAGTTTATTGCAGCCTATTGATTTCAGCATATTTCTTAACTGTGTCAATTCGTATTTTGTTTTCCTTCTGAGCTTCAATGCGTTTTGCAATCTTATTGAGATATCTAGCGCTTCTTTCTCGTTTAAGACCTTCAATTCGATTTCATGATAAATACGTGACACCTCTTTATCATACTTTTGAACCTTTTCATTTAGCATCTCGCAGTCACTTTGTATTTTATTGATTAGACCAAGTAATTGAGATGAGTGCCTAACTGCTAGTAAAGTCATTTTTCTCTCCTCCTTTAATATAAAATATGGGATAACCTATTTCTAAGTTACCCCAATGATAGCATGGCGATATTTAAGTGTCAATTATAATATTTCTCTTTGTTTTTTCGTATATTCTAAAATCTAAGCCATATGCGCCATTCTCTTCTTTTCGTTTGTAGACAGTTACATAATCCTTCAAATCGTACTTCGGGAAATATGTATCACCATCAAACTCATAATCAATGTGAGTGATGTATAGACGGTCTGCATAGGGGAGGAATTGACGATATATCTCTGATCCTCCAATTATCATTGTCTCATAATCTGCTGATGTCCATTCGCTCAGTATCTCTTCAATAGAATGAGCAACATAACAAACTTGATCACGATAATTTTCTGCCTTCGATTCATCTTTAGTTAGGACAACATTAATTCTATTTAGCAGTGGATTGCCTATAGATTCGAAAGTTCTACTTCCCATAACGACAACCTTATTCGTTGTTTGCTTCCTAAACCATTCTAGGTCTGATTTAATTGATTTACCCCAAGGCATATTACCATTGAGGCCAATAGCACAGTTGATATCGTGAGCTGTGATTAAGGAAATCATACGGCAACAGGAGCCTTTATTGTTGGATGAGGATTGTAGTCTTCGATTGCCAAATCAGCCATTTCAAAATCGAATACTGTAGCTATTTCATTATTTAAAACCAATCTTGGAAGAGGCCTCATTTCACGACTCAGTTGATTGCTGATTTGATCAAGATGGTTTAAGTAAATGTGAGCATCCCCTAATGTATGTACGAAATCTCCCACACCAAGGCCGCATTCATGGGCAATTAGATGAGTCAAAAGTGCATAGCTGGCGATGTTGAACGGCATTCCAAGGAAAATGTCTCCACTACGCTGATAGAGCTGGCAAGAGAGTTTGTCTTCTGAAACGTAAAACTGAAACAGTGTATGGCATGGTGGTAATGCCATACTTGGTACATCCTCTGGATTCCATGCCGATACAATAAGCCTTCTAGAATCAGGATTGTTATTAATAGATGTTATTACTCCTTTGAGTTGGTCAATTGTGTCTCCATGTGCTGTCTTCCAAGCACGCCATTGCTTCCCATAGACATCTCCTAGTTCTCCGAACCTAGCTGCAAATTCATCATCTGTCAGAATGCGACTTTTAAATTCGTTCATTTCAAACTCATATTCCAATGCAAAAACGGAATCTATCTGAGAACGTAAACCAAAATCGCTCATATCAGACCCATTGTATTCTGAACTCTCAACCCATTTTTTAAAAGCCCATTCATTCCAAATGTTATTATTGTTTTGAAGAAGATAGCGGATATTTGTATCCCCTTTAATAAACCAAAGTAACTCACTTGCAATGAGTTTAAAAGGTACTCGCTTCGTTGTAAACAATGGAAAACCTTCGTTTAGGTCAAACCTCATTTGGTAACCGAATATAGAGAGTGTTCCTGTTCCTGTTCTGTCTTCTTTCTTTGTTCCGTGATTCAAGACATGCTGAAGCAAATTAAGATACTGCTGTTCACTATTGCTCATTTGTTTCTCCCTTATATTAAGATTAGAGGACTACATTACATAGTCCTCAGTAGAGTGTATTACTGTTTCGCTGCTTCGATTTGTCGTTGTATTTCAGCCTCTAGTAGAGGTTCTGGAGCATATTTTTCTTTCCAGTCATCAGGTTTGATGATTTTACCAACTTCAGTATATCGTGGCTTTCCATCAGAGAAAAGTTTGCCCATGTTAGCATTATGCACAATGTCAAACAACGGATCTGGGTCAACATTAATAAGCGTAAAATTACCGTTGTTAAAATATGAAATGTCAGTAAACGCATCGGCCAAAGAAGTAAGCTTATCTTCTGGAATTGGCTTCTCATATTGCTTTTCAAAGGAATTTTCCATACGCTCTAGGAGTCTCCAGTACAATAATTCAAATTCGGTTTTGTTATCGCTTACTGCATGAATTGCTTCAATTACTTCTTCTGTAATAAAATCCATTCGATTGAGCAATGCTTCCTTATCAAGTGTTGTTGGCGAGATTGGCATAGAAATATTGAATGATTCATGAAACTCTTTAACTTTCTCGTACTTTGTTTTAGTCATTCCTCTTGAAATTCTCCTTTCATTGGTTACATGTATGTAGAATAATCAAAATCTGAATCCAGAAGTGGTTCAACATTCAATGTTTTAACGTAACTGCCACCTTTTTTACTAAAGAAGTCATGCTGTTTTGTACCTGTTCGAATACCATTGAGAACAATAGGATTTATATCCTCTTCTGGGAATAAAGTTTCGAGGCCAAGGTTCATTAATGCTTTATTTGCATTGTAACGAACATACTTTTTCACCTCTTCTTCGAGACCGATAGTAGAATAAAGCTCATCTGCATACTTAACTTCAATCTCGTAAAGTTCATTTACTAATTCATAAACCTCATTTTTAACACTTGTTTTAGTCCTTTTATTGAAATCTTTAAATAGCTCCTGCGCTAAAACACCCACGTACAAACCATGGACAGCCTCATCTTGAAGAATCATATCAATTATTTCAGCACTTGCAGTCATTTTACCTTGACCAGCTAAATACAAAGGATAGAAGAATCCAGAGAAAAATAAATAAGACTCCAGAAATACAGATGTTGCCATGCCCATGTATTGATCCCGTTTTGTTTTGATGTTTTTATAGTAATCCGTAATAATCTTTGCTTTAAGTTGCAAATATTTGTTGTGTTCGACCCATTTAAAGATCTCATCAATTTCTTCAGTTGTGGCTAGCGTGGTAAAGATGCTGCTATATGATTTGGCATGAATCTGCTCCATCATGCCCATAAATGATAGAACGGCTTTTCTTTGCAATCCATCTACATGTTCTAAAATCTTCGGCATACCAACCCCACCCTGAATAGTATCAAGAAGGGTGAGCCCACCAAGTACACGCTTATAGACCTCTTGTTCTGATTTACTTAGATCAATCCAACTCATTTTATCTTCAGATAGAGGAAATTCCTCATCTGTCCAAAACTGCATAACATTCTGTTGCCAGAATGTATAAGTAAAATCATCTTCTGGGATATTCCAATTAACCGCATTATATGTTGTCATCATATTCTCCTCTTACACTTGGCACGATGTGCATTCTTCAACTGACAAACGTTTCGTTCTGGTGTAATACAAACTAAACAGTCCTTTGTTCTGAGCATGTAAATAGAATCTAGACAATTCTCTTGTGCTGATGTTACTGTTTACGTGAATAATTGTAGATATACCTTGATCAATATGCTGTTGAATCTCTGCAATCAAATCGATCAGTTTATATTGATTAATATTATAAGCTGACTTGTAGTAGAAATAGTTGTCTTGTGCTAAATAAGGCATTGGATAGTAGGTTGTAGAATTTGCATAAGTACGAGTTTCTATATGATCTACAATTGGCATAACACTCGAAGTCGCATTTTGAATATAAGAGATGCTTTGAGTAGGAGCAATAGCAAGTCGATAAGCATGATATAATCCATACTTCTTCACTTTTTCCTTTAGGATAGCCCAATCCTCTTGTGTGGGAATTTCCATACCTTCGAAAAGGGCTTTAACTTTGCTTGTCTTAGGTCGGAAATCATTTTTAGTATACTTATCAAAATAAGTTCCTTTGGCATATTCTGAACGTTCAAAATCTTTAAAGGTAACACCACGTTCTCTGGCGATTTCCATACTCATTTCAATTGAGTAGAAGTTCATCATCATGAAAAATACACTAGCGAAATCCTTTGCCTCTTCACTTTCATAGGCGATTTTATTTTTAGCTAAATATCCATTTAAATTTAATGCTCCAAGCCCTACGGAATGAAGTTCTTCATTAGCCTTTCTTACTCCAGCAGCATTCTCAATGTTAGACATGTCACTAACTGCTGTTAAAGCAACAATACCAGTTCTCGTTGCGTAGCGTAATTTCTTCCGCTCCATTACATTTACAATGTTCAAACTAGCTAGATTGCAACTGATGTCCCTTTTAATCGTGTCTTCTTTCCCGTAATCTGCAATAATTGAAGTTTCCATGAGCTGAAAAATTTCTGTACATAAGTTTGACATTTTTATCGTTCCAATGTCTTTAAGGGCGTGGTTCTTATTAGCATTTGTGCGGTTCATAATATATGGATATCCTGATTCCAACTGAATAGTTGCTATCTTTGTTAACATTTCACGAGCGTTCATAACTATCTTTTTCTTAATACGTTCATCTGCTAAGAGCGTTTCATACATCAAATCAATATCCATATCATCCAGATGCTTTCCATATGCTTTGTATACTGAATACGGCTCAAACACATGTAGCGGTTTATTCTGTGATGCAAGTTCATAGAACTTGTAAGGAATAATCAAACCAATGGACAGTGTTTTAATCCGAGACTTTTCATCTGCATTGATTTTTTTGCAGTCCAAGAATTCAATGACATCCCACCCAAAAATATTGTAATAACCAGCACCACTACCTTTGCGCTGACCCATTTGGTCTGCATAAGAGAAAGCATCCTCCATTAGCTTGAGTACTGGCATGATGCCCTTAGCTGCACCTTCCACGCCTTTAATTTCAGCACCACGACCTCTGAGCTTCGATAAGTTGACTGCGACTCCTCCACCGATTTTAGAGAGTTGCATACATGTGCCAAGAATGTAATTGATCGAGTTAAGCGAATCATCCATTTCAAGTAAGAAACAAGATACCAACTCACCCCTACGTGACTTTCCTGAGTTTAAGAATGTCGGTGTCGCCATTTGGAGAAGCTGCTCAATGCTAGCGATTGCAATATCTTTAGCTTTTTGGTAATCACCTTCACCAAGATACAGAGCAACGATTACAATACGATCTTCGTAGAACTCTAGGTATTGTTGTTTATTATTAGTCTTCAGAGCGTAATCTTTATAAAATTTAGAAACTGCCATATAGGATTGAAATTTAAAATCATAACTCTTAACAATCTTGTCAATTTCAATAATTTGCTCAATTGTGTATTCGTTTAAAACATTATAATAATAGTCGTTTTCGATCAGATATTTAATTCGTTCTTCAACCGAATTGAAATATACCATTTTCTTTTTAATGTCCTTCATAAATTCGATTACAGCTTCTTTATCTTTATCTAAGTTAAAGAAACCATCTTTTTTTATCATAAGTTCATTGTTAAGCAAAATTGCCTTATCAGCCATTAATTTTTCGCAACCCTTCGAGGAAAATATCTACGTCTCTATTTGTTCCACTCAATTCAAATCTATGTATTACTGGCACTTTATATTGCTCACTAATTATCTCTGCTGCTTTAGCAAAGGTCTTCCAATTACGATTACCACTTGAAGCTACTCCTACCATATTTTCACCACTTAAGTTAAGAAAATCGTTTGTTGTCGATGGAACTAATCCCAACCCTGTAGTGAATGTTACAAGCACAAAAGGCATTGTTATTTTCGTTCCCTCTTCGACTCTCCTACACTTTATCCCAAGATGCTCTAATTTCCTAATAAATCTCTCTACATTTCCTGTTTTCGAATCCCATACTACAAGCAGTAAGCATCTCTCCTAATAAATTAAATATTTTATTTAGTTGCTAGTTACGATATCTGTAAATCCAAGTAAAAACAGGAGCATTGCTAAGACAATTGTCCATCCATAGAAACGCCTTCCTAAGTCTTCGCCTTTGATATGTAAGTACAAAAACAATCCTAAAGCGACAAATGCCAGAACATGAAGGAAACCAAAAAGTACATCAAGCATCTAATCCTCACCTCCCTTCACCGCCAAATAAAAGCACAATTTTATGACCTATACTCTGGATTCATAAAAGTTAAGTATCTGGAGCAGTGCATCTGTATAGCCTTGATTATACGTTTGCATGTCTACACCATTTAAAGCACCAACTGTTTTTGAGAGCTCTTCAGGTGCAACAGAGTTGAAAACTGTATATTGAATCTTAACGTGTTCCATAATCTCTTTAGCGGTTACTTTTGTGTTGCCAGTTACATATACGTGAGCATTGTTCATGTTATCACCTCCTCATTAAGAACTGTTTCATTGGATGAAAAAGTCCATCACATAAAAATCATCAAAATTATCTACCCTAGCATAATCTACAAACCCATCGGGAAACTCCAGCTTATATCTTGGTGTTCTCTTAGCAGCTACTGTTGCGTCTAATAAAGTAACTATACCTGTTATGATCGGAGAACCTCCATGCTCCTGATGAAAGTCATTCAACCTCCATAATGTATCATTAGCTTCATAGTTCTTCGATTCTTCCCGACTCAGATAAGGTTGTCTGGCAACTGCTTTAATCTTACCCTCTCTCATTTGATCACCTCATTTAGTTATTTTCTACAAATAAATGAAAGAATGGATTCATGATCTATGTTCTGTAAGTACTTCTGATACCTGCTGCTTTAACTCTTCAGAGATTTCTACCCATTTCCCACTAATCCTTTTAAAGACTTGTTCAGCATATTGGGTGTCACCACTGGTGATATCAATTCCAATCAATTCATACAATTGTTCACTTTTCATTTAGTTTTCACCTCCCCAATGAAAGGACGATTTTATTTCCAAAATTTATACCATTTTTTATTATTACCATGATTATTAGCATTGGTAATAGCAAGTTCACTACAATGCTTATACTGTTTAATTTCCTCTAATTTTTTTAATCTTTCTCTCTCTTCTAGGATCAGTTTACGTATTGCCAAATCTTCTTCTGCTTTTTCTTTAGATTCTTCATCTGCAATAATTACTTTCTTGGCAATCTGATAATGAATAGTCCCATCTTCGGCATGTGAAACAGAAGTGATTTCATAATTATTTCCATTGATGTTCAGTTTTTCGCCAACTATAAATTCACGAGTGTATTCATCTGTTCTCAATAGTTCTGTCCAGTGCATGTGCTCATCTTCATGTCTAACAAATCCGCTGACATTTGTGAGTTCTTCTTTTACATCTAATTTATACACTGCATATGCCGAAAATCCACTTCCACGGTAGGCAAGAAAATATTTTCTACTTAATTTTTCCTCAAAAACTACTGCCTTCATTTTTTCATCTCCCTCATTAAATGAGCATTTCAATAACTTAGTCTTCAACAATTATCCATTCACATTCTATATCCTCTATTAAGAAAGTACTGTCTCGAAGTGGATCATATGAGTTGATGTGGCTTTCAGTTACTGGCTTTATTTTCTTTCCATTTTTAAAAGCATTAAACGCTGCTTCAAAAGTCACTTTAATAATTGGCTTTGGCAGCTTGATCCATTCAGCACTTAACGCTGCACTACACATTTCTAACAAGTACCCTGCCTGACCAGTCCTACCTCCAACTCTTACAATGCATAATGAATTGGTAGTCGCAATAAATTCATACTCTTTCTTGTTCCAGCTATCCTGATCGCTATCGCATACAAATTTGTCTCCTTTAGTACCATCTCTGAGCATTTCCCAAAGCTTCATATAGTCACTCCTTAATTTTCTACTTAGAAATACTATTTCCAAACCTCGTACCACTTTTTGGTAGGAATTAAGTTTTCTTTATCAATATTATTTATTTTATTTTCTTCTTCAACACAGCATTTTTTATTTTCTTGTCCCTTTTTTCTCTCTTCCAGTATCTTCTTACGAGACTCTAGATCAGATTCAGCTTTTATTTTACTTTCTTCATCTACAACAATAATGTTCTTATCAATTCTATAAAAGATTGTGCCATCCTCAGCATGCGAAACATTTTCTATTTTATAATTTTCACCTTTAATATTTAGATATTCATTTTCAGAAAACTCACGTATATAATCTTCTGTTTCAAAAACTTCCTCCCACGAGACGAAATTATCTTTATAAACAACATCTCCTGCCTCATTTTCATTTGATTCTATTTTAATCTGCTTGGGAAGAAAGCTCATGAAACGGTAATAATAGTAACCAAGAAAATATGTTCGCATAAGTTTTCTTTCAAATACAACTGCTCTCATAACAATCATCTCCCATTAAAATTCGACTTTMATTAGCTCTTTACCACTCTATAATCCTCTATAAACAACTGCTTGGTTTTAACGATCTCATACTTAGGCTTATACTTAGTCCAAAGATTAAGATTCAGACTAGCAATGACATCAATCTTATCATCCTCATTGATCCCTTCAATTGTCTCTTCATCAGCTTTAAACTTCATTACCACAAAAGAAGGCTTAGTATTCTTAATATCCTCTTTATCCATAAACCAAGTATCAGTTTCAATTAAGCAGCCCAGTTTAAGTGTATCGCCACTACCAACTATCTTCTTCTCATTCACTACCAAATTCCTAATCATAAACTTAGCATCTTCAAAACCTGTTCCAGACACTCTACAGAAGTTTTGTACTTTTGTGATCAAATTCTMGTTAATTTCAGACGCATCCAACTCGAAATCATACTCAACTATTTGTTCAAATGTTTCATGTTCAAGCTTCTCATTCAAGGCTTCTTTGAATAATTCAAGATCATTCGCTAAAATTTTCACGCCTCCAGCTTCTGGATGCCCTCCTGTATTAATCACCATTTCAAATGTAGATAAGAACGCTAAGAAATCGAACTCCGCATATGATCTAAAACTGCCGTGTAATTCATCACCAACAACCCCTAGAACAATAACTGGTCTCTGATAAATACCAGCAAGATCATTTGCAACTAATCCGTTGTATCCTTTTCCTAAGCTGCTATCGATCAGAACAATACATTTATCTTCTTCATTCACATCTTGTCGCAACCTAGCTACTGCTTCTTTTTGTACCTTCTTTCGAAGCTCATTAAGTTCTTTCAGTTCAACTGCAAGGCTTAGTGCTTCTTCTGGATCATCTGATGTTAGTAAGTTTAAAGCAAGTTCCAGCCTATCTAATCGTGTCGCAGCATTTATAAATGGAGCAAGGTTATAACCTATAGTAGTTCCATTGAGTTTTTGATTTTCTTTATTTAACACTTTTATAAGTGCTTTGAGGCCATAACTTAGAATATTATCCAAAAACGTACTTACAAGATATCTATTCTCAAAATTCTCTGTGCCAACACTCATCATGTCTCCATACAATCCAAAGGCTGCAAACTCCAAAAGAGAGTCAGAATATGATTCGTGAAAGTAATCATCAAGCACCTGACACATCTTCCATGTCAACAAAGATCCCGAAGACTCTTTGTTGGGATACTCACAATCAACTTGTTGAGGATTCACAAGAATACAATGATAATTATCTTCATCAACTGTGTGATGGTCTATGATGATAATATCAATTCCTTGATCAGCTAGTTCTTTGCACTTTTCAATGTCATTACTTGAACTATCTAGTATGATAAGTAAATCAACTTTCGGTATAGTCATCGTTAATCCAATTCCGTGGCCTATAGAACGCTCGTTATAGATCAGTTGAACATTATTAGTGAAGTTCCTCAGATAATGATCCATAACAGCTCCAGAATTCAAGCCATCGTTATCACAGTCCAAGTGTACACCGATTGACTGCTTAAGTTCGATGGCTTCAACAATTCTATCTCTAGCTGCTTCAATATTTTTCAAGAGATACGGACTGTGCAACTCTTCTTCGCTTGGATATAGAAATCGAAATGGATCTTCTATACCATTCACTGCTATCAACTTATCGATMACGCTATATGTATCATCGTATTCTTTCTTAGGCTTCTTCTGTCTCCATTCCCTGTTCACTGCTCAACTCCACTCTATGTTTGCTCATCTTACCATTCGTTATAAATACTAGTCAATATTTTTATATTTTATTATTATATGTATTTACTCACCGATAAAATAACTTAGCTCTTTCACTCTCTCTGGACTCAATAAATCTCTTATGCTTTTATCCATATTGTCCCAAAACAACTGTTCTTCTTCATCGGTATATGTATCATTACCATCCCTGAAATACCCCACTGGAACATATCTGAATGTGCTGATCAAATCATAAATCTGCTCACCAGAGAACCATTTTTCATACTGTCTTGTATAATGCTTTTTGGAATTTTCATCGAGGTTCTCTAGCCCCTTCATCATAAATTTGTCATATTCCGATTGACTTAGAACGAACGAAAAATTCTCTCCTTCTAAACCATGTCTTGTATTGTAGTTAAAGTCATTCTTAATATGGAAGTCATACAACTGTCCCTTTGTTTCACCAGTCACATTACATCTATCCATCATATTACCTCCGATTCGATATTTTGTGTTTTAAGGTGTTTTCTACTTCTTCGAGTCTCGACATATACTCGTCATCTCCAAACATATCATACAGAACCTTATAGTCCTTCAGCATATCCAACAACTCGTCTGTCGTCTGAGCTGATTTAATATATACTCCGCAACTGTCCTCTTTCGGCCTAACTAGGTCATGTACAATCTGCCAGAGCTTTCCGTCTTTCTTTCGTACGGTGTACATAATTGACTCCTCATACACTCCCTTATGTATCTTTAGGTAAATATGATAACCCTCAATAGTAAACTCGTCATAATTGAAATTCTCGACCGTCACTACAGTTCCGATCTTATATGGTTTAAGGTTCACTGTCTTCACCACTCGGAAACTTTTTAGATACTCTCTTGTAGGCATCATTGGCAAGATACTTCAGACCATCAATAGCAGCGTTAGGCGATTTCATAAATGGCAGTGTAGTTGATAACTTTTCAAATCCAACAGGATCAAATTTATCAATGTAAGATGCTAATTTCTCACCATTAGCCTCAGCAGCAAAATAAATCAAAGCTAAAATCATCATGTCCTTTTCAATTTGCTTCATTGTCACACCCCTTTAAAGAGATCTTTTATTGGTTTAGTAGACCAATCAAATAGCTAAGCACCAACCATAAGAAGATAAAAAATAAGCAACCTACTTTGGTCTTAGGTGTTCCGTCTCTAAAAAAGTCTTTATAAACTTCAGACCACTTTTTCTTAATATTATCACAACTCCTCATGACAGACGTATCTAATGTTATTCCGACCTCGTTAGTTTAGGACGATTCATTTTAAATCGCTTAATCACGTCATCGATGCTAATCGGAGTGTAGTTAGTGTTCTCCACTGACACGCATTGGTACTTGGATTGGTCATAGCCCTCGATCTGACTATGCACATGCCCATGAATATTAAATTCGATTCCAGATGCGTTCAGAAGGCTCATATTCTCTTCTGAAATAGGTTCGTGAGTTAGAAGAGCGTTGAGGTATTGCAACATTCTATATGGCTTAAATCCTAGCTTAAGGAACTTTCCATTGGTAACACCTTTATCATGATTGCCACGTATCAAAATATTTCTGCCCTTGGTCAGCCGTTTAGCTATGTATTCCATTCTATCTGATTTACAGAAAAACATATCGCCTAACCAATATACAGTATCACCTTCTGACACTACTTTATTGTAATTTTCAATGATTACATTATCCATATGTTCTGTATCAACAAACGGCCTAGATTCATATGTAATCACATTTTTATGACCAAAATGCGGATCTGAAATGAACCAATCTTTACTCAATCTATTTCACCTCCTGAAAATTTAACCGCCAAACGAAACAATTATAGCCACCTGTTAATGTACGATAAGCATCCTGAAAGGTTGTCTTCAAGTCTAATGTTTCCTTCCTCAATTACTAGAAACACTTCCTCATGTTCATCTCTTCTATAGAGATCAAAAACATCTATGTGAATGCTACCATCATAGTTATAACTAAAAATTGATTCAAAAATTTCATTGTTACAGCTTTTAATAACATCAAGATCGTGTTGTGAAAACAATTGATTACCTCCCAATAAATCTGTTATTTTAATGGCTATTCTTTGAGACTAGCAGCAATAGCATCAAGTTCAATTTCCACTTTTTTCTCATCAGATAGAAGTTTATCAAGAGTTGTCTCCATTGCTTTCAGTTTTTGTTCCTCTTCTTTTCTCCCCATGAAGTCGAGTTTGCCCTTCAAGTCAGTAATCCAATCCATCACATTGTATCCACTGATACTATATTCATTGATCAACTCAAGATCCTTAGCAGCCATAGCATAAGAATTAATTTTAACTAGCATATTGATAAGCTGTTCTTTACTGAGAGTCTGAATGTTGGTTCTAATTCCGTCCAATTCAATTGAGCAATTCGTGACAGGGGAGAATTTCTGCGATTTTCCAAGCTTAAATTTCTTATCTTCAATTTGCTTTTTAAGATTTAAGATCTTCTGATCATTTGTATTTACCATTAGTATGTAACCCTCCGATATAATTTTCCGTTTTCTAAATATTCATTCTTATATACTGGACTGAATTCATTGAAAACCTGCTCTAGATTTCCGATACTACTCTTCTCATACTTGCCAAGTGCTCTATCGTAGTTTCCCTGAATATAATACTCCGCTGTTTCTGGGTCGTAATTTACTTTCATGGTAGAGGTCATATTCACTCTAATTTCAAAATAATTATTCCATTGATATTTACCCAATTCTTTCTTCGCAACAAAATCTTTAAATTCATCAATCGAGTAATTTATGTATTCATCTTTTGTTTTATCATAATGTGAATACTCTGTTCTTCGTTCTAAGCGATCAAATAAATCTGCGTAATTACCAACGCATTCATTTGAAATTGTATTAATAAACTTCTCCCCCAATGATTTAAGTGTAAGCAGATTTAATCGTTGAGTTCCACTATAATTGTCACTTGCTTCTCTTATAAAATAATAATGCTTACCCTTATTGACATTGTGAGAGATATATTCATAGCTCCTATCCCAATAGCTGCTCCCTCTACTTTTTTCTATACGCTCTGACCTAGTTCCGAGCAAATCAAATCTTCCCATGTAAATCCATTCTGTGTTGTCTTTTGATTTATAAGTCCCTCCCATTACTAAATCTTTGGATTTCACATATTTCTTTTCGTGTACAGTTTTGTTGAACTGTGACATTTCTACATAGTCAGGAGATTCCGTAGGAATGAGAATAAGATCCGAACCATCCCATCCATAAACAAACTCACCCTCAAGACCCTTACCTTTAATCGAGTTTGTATTCTCAAGTATATACAGCAGATTTGGAACTGTAATTTCGAATTCAAATCCTCGCGGATCATACACCCTTGTGTAAGTCTGTCTGTGATTCCAACCTGTCGAGTATCCTCCTGCTTTTTTATTGAGAACAAATCCTGATGTTGGCTCATTCGCGAAGTCATCTGGATCAATCTTCTTATCTCTCCAACTTTGCCAAGATGCTTCTTTACGAACTTTACCTTTTTCGTCAATATAAATTACGTATGCTAGTTTCTGTGTGTATGTATCGTTGCGGTTTTGATAGCCTACTTTAATTGTTTTAGGGATAAATATATTTGTTTTCATTGTACTGATCGCCTCTCCATATAAAAGTTATTGTACTACGAACTTATGATTGCCTTGTTCAACCTCAGATGTTGGAACGTAATCCTTAAAGCCATCCTCATATGTAACTTCAAAACAAAGATGTTCCTTCAGTCCTTCAGGTTCAACGTGAACTAGTCCAGTAATCAAAGGAATATCGAAATTTGGTMTACGATATGCATTGATGTTAACAGGCTCTAGAAACACATAATTAATCTTCATTCTTGTCGTCTCCTCATAAATGCATTATTTTATTTGTTAGTTACAACGTAGACTTCTTTGATGTTTGATTTTCCAATATCATAGTACTCTGTACCTTGTGTCCATAAATTTTTGCGCTTATTGTAGACCAATTCTCCACCATGATTATTAATATACACCCAATGATCAGTAGTAATCATTTCACCGTCTTTAGTTACTAGGATAATCGGAACACCTTTCGTCCACTTTTTACTTCCGTTGTGGATATTGGATGTCTTCGGATCTTCGTATTTGACCATTTCTTCAAGTTTATTAATCTTAATTAGTTCAAGCAGCACCGACACTCTCCCTTTATGGATTACTATTACCTGTAATATCTGCTCGTAATTGTTCATGTGCTTTTATAATCTCATAAGCAATATCAATATCAGGAGCTACCCATAATTGTTCCTCTAGTGATTCATCTATTTGTTTCAATCTAACTTCATTCTCTTGGTAATTAATCTCTACATCATTTATGTATTGGTGAATTGGACTTCCCTCACGAATTGTATCATATGAATTATATCTTCGATCCTTGTCAATGCCTTGGGTATAGTCCCTAATTTTAGATTCATGTTCTCTTCGTTTCTCTTCAAGTTCCTTGATTTGCGTATTAATTTTCCCGATATCTTCAATTACAATTGTGAGTCCAAAATGCTCGAAGGCTTTCGTTTCTTTAGCCTTAATAGCTCGTTCTTTTTCTTTTCTATAACCTTGAATAATGCTTGAAGACTTCTTATGAAAATTGGAGATTAATTTCTCAATCCTTTTAAAATCTAAACCCCTGTCATTTCTAATAATTGTCATTTTATATTTTCTCCTTTACCATCTAATTGAATAGTCGCCTTCACATTCCATCTCAGGTTTAATAACCTCTTCTACACGGTAATACTCATGATCCCAGATAACTATGTGTGTGTTTAGCGGCGGTTTAAAATCATCTGCTTTAATTTTTTCTATCGGTTCAAGCTTAAGAATCAGAATCTCCTCATTAACAGTGCTTACACTATCCCATGGTTCGTTTTCGGTATAATATTTAAGATGCTCCTCAACTTCATCATTATCATCACAGAGGTGAGTTTCATTTTGATAATTGTCGATAAGTAGATATTTCATTGTTTCTTGTCTTCTACTTTCATTATCTATTTTCTCTTGGCATTTGCTACAGGTACAATAGTTCCCGTATTCATAACTTCCGATCATCCATGACTCACGATACTTTAATGATTCAGACGAATCGCATGTTTTACATTTGGCCTCAATAGGAAGCTTTTTAATTTCCCCGTAACTCTTCCATGAATATTTAGTTTGGCACTCGCATTCTAAAGTTGTTTCCGAGTAAACCACGTTGCAATATGTACAATATTTCATTTTGCTTCCCATTCTCCTTCTCTTTCGATCTTTGTCATTCCACACGTCTTAAATGACGCATAATGCTCTCCAAACCATTCTGGCTGCAACATATCATATGTATAACTTCTACCCGTACAGGAGACGATTGTAGCTCCTTGAGCGAGTTTCATTATTGCTTTGTTGAGGTTCATAGCGTCTTGACCATTGCAGTAGGTGTTAGATCAAACTCAGCAATACCAAAATCGTGGCATATATGTATTGGCTTGATGTATTGCAGATATTCAGTTGCAAACGAACCACTAAATCCTTCTAAAAATACCTCGCTATAGTTGTGACCTTTCCTGACAAATTCATCAGATTTACAGACCCAGACCTTGCCGAAGTTTTTAGGAAAATCATGTTCCATGCATGTGTGCATGACTACATGATCGGCTTTTTTGAGCTCATAATAGTCCCTTCTTCTTTGCTTCATATGTCCTCCTTATCACCCAATGAAAATCATGTTTTATTTACTCTTGAGTACACCATCATCAAAGAATCTTGAGCAATCTTAAACTCATGATCTTCATTTCCATCAGTGTCCAAAATAGAAAGTACTATCACAACTTGATTCTCTTCATTTAAGATCTCCTTCACCTTTGCATATTCATTGGTGTAATCGTCACGCTCTAATAGTTCTCCAACTTCATAATTAAACTTGCTCATTATAATATCATCCTCCTCTTGAAATCATTGTTTTAATGCTTCGAGCAATCTATTCTTATCGTTGAAAAGTAGCCATTTATTTTCCACGACTTCTTTGGATAGAATTGAAATTGCTTCGTCATATTTTTCTTCTTTAATTAAATCGATGGTATATGACATTTCATTTAAGAGCCATCGTATCTGTAGGCGTAATACGCTAGGATCATTAGAAAAACTACTAGTAGGAACACTACTCATTTCACATCTCCTCTTGAAATCGCCGTTTCATTTGCTGTTTGATGCTGTTTCATTCAAGGGTCTCCAAACCTCATATTTCTTGACTTCAACAACTTTCTTAATTTGCCTTTTAAAATGTTCACCGCAATAACGACACTTACGACTATTCTTATTAATAATGTGATAGCGTTGATTATAGCTATTATCAAAATCATAATGATCTTTATCAAACATACAGCGGCCAATTTGAATATATGTATTAAAGAACCATTCGGTTATGTCAATCATGTGATTGGGATGAAACGTGCATAACGACCATCTTGTTGGATTATTTTTATCTAGGCTTTCACCAAGGAAATACCCACTCACCAACTGCCCACTTGGATCAATTATTATTTGGCGCTTAATGCCTAGTTCTCTATGAATGTTTTTATGATATTCGATATGGCTACCATCCCACCGACTCTTCGTATTAAACCATACTTTCACCTTACAAGTTCCTTTTTTATTGTTGTTTAGTTTTCTAAGCATATTGTATAACTTCTTATTATATTTTCCATTCTCATCTGAACCAACTGGCTTAATTTTTAACAATAACTTCTCAATATCTATTGCCATTCATCCTCTCTATCGTCATAATGACAACAATCTTTATTCAATAGTTTCATTTCTTCTAGCAAACGGGAATGAACCTGACCGATTCAGAAACCCTGACATACGTTTAAACTTCGCAGTAAGTATTTCAGTATAATCCTCTTTTGTTTCCTGATTGTAAACTTTAATAATATTTGAATTATTTATATTTATGTTTAATTCCTCGTCATTCCAATTAAAGGCTTTAATGTGACTAGGCCAGTACATTAGTATTGGCGATCCTTTTGCTCCTCGAACTGGTATATCATAACTAATAAAATATACACCTTCAACAATTTGACCATCTTCTTGTTGAATGTTAAATAATAACTCCATACATTCACACCACCTCATGAAAACTCTCTTTTATGTCCTTACTATCGGTTACTTGTCTGCAAATCGATATCTGGAATGATAGCTTCTGGCCTAAACACCATCCGATAATGGAATGGATCTACGCTAGCTGCATCAGTCTGCTCCACGAGAAAGCTAACATTGTCGCTTAATCCTAAATAGTGTTTCTTGTAAGAGTTCTCACCCACCTTACAGGTGACGCTCAATTTCTTTGGATCGTCGTTATTCCCTAATGAGCATAACCCCTCAACAGTAAGCAGATACTTGTCAGTGATTCCATTAAAAAAGACAATCCTGCGTTGTACTTCAAATGAATCGGCTGACTTTGAGAGATTATGTGACACCGTATCTGCTTCCGTTGTACATGCTGCCAATAGAATTACCATAATACCTAAAATTGTGCTTACGAGTTTCTTTTTCATTTTTTATCTCCTTTTTTGTTAATAATTATTTTTATCTTCTATTACTAATTCAAGATTATGCATCCCAGTTAGCTAACACGACATTAAAACCACATGACTGTAATAATTTTGTCGACCCTTCATGAGTCTTACCGTAAAACGTGTGAGTAGATAAATAATAGTCATCCTCATTGCTCTTGCTATGAATCCAACCACAATACTCCTCAATCTTTAGGTAATGAGTGTCTGATTTACACTCTTTTAGTTCCTCCCAGTTTTTTATTAACTGTGGCTCACTCATCTACTTCAGCTCCTTCGATTTTTGGTCAAATGTGAACCAATAAATCTAATATTTGATTGGCCTATATGCCAAGCTTCTGATATCGTTCATACTCTTCTTTGGTCAAGACAGGTGTATAATCTATGACATCTTTAAAGGTAATCTTCATATGCTTGTTTTGTTCAGGCACAAAAACTTTAAACTTCTGTGTTAGAGGATTAATTTTTGATTTGATTAAAGCATATGCCTTCTTATCATTACTTTGAATTTTAATATACTTGCCTAGTGCAAACTTACTTTTAAACTTATTGATTTTATAAGCATCCCAATCGAACTTACCGTTTTGATCGAGTTTCCCATGCGTCTTATACTCACTTGATTTGTTTAGATAATATCGATCATCTGTTGCACCCATTGCGGCGTACACAAAACCGAAGCATCCACAATTAACTGTGTAATCACATGTTTCAACTAAGTCGCATCCGCCGCAGCAACGATTATCGTTAAATACTGGACACTGGGGTTTATCAAACGGGATTTTTGATTCCTCATTTTTATATCGATTTCTTGTTTCTAGCCTATCGCAAATGTATTTGGGCTTATCATAATTGCCCTGTTTTATGTCATGATTAAGCAGAATATACTTCAATTTAGTAACAAGCTTTTGTTTGAGTTTGTTAAACATGTTTCCCTCCTTTAAATAACTATACAATTAAATTCTGACACGTACCTCTGCCATCCATCAGGAGGATCAATTACATAGCCCTTTTCTGGAGTATCCCAGTCTCCAACTTCTGAGATCTCGTATACTTCAAATTCATCTCCTAATTTGTCTTGATACCATGCAGCCCCATCAGTAATTCGAATCTTCATATCTCATCGACTCCCATGAAAGTGATATTTAATAACCTAACCCCAAGATTCATGATACTCTAAGACTCGTTTATCTACATTAACAGTCCTAACTTCAATATCAGAATAACCTACACCTTTTACACCATGCACTTTTATTAATGCATTAATTGCTGTTTGAGTAATGTTATACATTTCGGAATCATCTAATCCATTATCTACACTAAGTGATACCCCTAGTTCGATTGTTGAATGCTGTTTATCCTCTTCTTTAACACTATTAATAACCGTCATTTGCTCACTCCTTTTTCGACTAACGAACTCTTCCCAATGTTTTATAATGCAGATCAATCGCTTCTTCTACAAACCATAAACAATCAAATAATTTACTTTTATTTCGTTTGATATAATACTCTACAAATTTCAAATTTCCTCTGTGCTTTGAATCCTTCAGATTCAACATTCGTTTGTATTCAATCAATAGCTTTGATAGCATATCGGTCATAAATTTTTCACTAGGCATGATTTCACTTCCTTTGGAATTTAGTTTTTAAAGGCTCATTGAATTAACAATTACATCAACAAGATCAAACAATTCGCTTTGGGTGTCAACGTCTACAGAATTATCTGCGATCTCTTGTAATTTGTTTGCCATTGCTGCAAGAAACTCATTGTCCGCTTTCATTAACACAGCCTCCCTTCGAATTAGCATTAGAACCTACATTTATAGCCATGCACTCGCAGTAGTTTGAACATGTTGATTATATTTCCTCTTCAAATTTGAATCGATATATACCATTTTTTCGTTTTTATTTCTTTCCATTTTCATAATTTTGTTTTTATGTATTGTAAAATCTAAATCATAGTACCTGATGATTAATGTATCGCCGCCGTTTTGAATATCTATAACTTGGCCTAAAGTCACTGCTCTATGTATCTTAAATTCGATTTCACTATCGTTATTGCATTTTGAAGAACTTACTGGACAATGTTTCCTATAATGCGATATGACACATCTTCTTATTTTCATTTCACAATTCTCCTTTTTCATCTTTATTAGTTGAGTGCAAACCAAACTTATTAATGACAAGATTATGTAGATCAGACAAGCGATAGATAGGACACCTATACTACTCAACCCCCTTTTTAAAATTCCATATTTTACTTAGTAGGTCAATGATAATACAGAGCACATGATTTGGCAAGAACTATTTTTGCATAATTTATTTAGAACTTAACTTCACTACAAAAATTACCCGAAAACCAAGCAACTTATCTGCGTTTCATGATTTTCGGGTAAAAGTACATATAAAAAGTCAGTGTTTATAAGGGTTTTTCAGAGTGAAATTCCCGATAAAAGAGTAGTTTTATCGGATGGACGGTATTTAGGCCATACGGTGCTTAAATGAGTCTTTGTAAAGCTTCAGGAACGTCTCATAGCCATTATCAACAGGAGATTGCTTCAACTCTTTAGATAGCAGATTATGAGCGTCCCATAGAGCGTATACTTGTCGTGACTGACCAAACTTTTTACCTTGCTTCTTGAAATCGTCTACAGACTTATCTTTGTCGAGTGCAATCATAATTTTGATTTCGATACCTAAATCCTTAATCATCTTAACTTGATAGTCGCTTAAATCATCGCCACCGACTGCGACACAATTTGAAAATCCAAATTGAGTTGCCAGCCAACAGGATTTCTCACCTTCAAAAATAATAATTTCTTTCTTTTCATGAATATAATCAATGGCTCTGTGCCAATTGTATAATTCAATCATCTTATTAAAGTTATATAGATACAAAAATTTGTAAATGCCCTTATCTTTGTACAAAGGATCAGTAGTTCTTCCTTTAATTGAGATGATATCTCCAAACTGATTATGTATTGGATAGACCACTCTTTCGGATTGAATGTCATATCCCACTTGGAAATCAACTTGTGTTTGATATTCTAATCCTTCTTTTATGTATTGATAATAAGGATACATTACATATTGATTTAAAATGGAATCTGGAAGCATTTCATTCTGACTAAATTCACGTAATGTTTTTTTATTTCTTTTTTTCTTTAAATCCTTTAGCCATTGTAGTGGATCTGCTTTATTTGGTTCTCTGCTGCCGTTATATGCTAAAAATTCTGAAAAACCAAGAGTTTCACAGATCCATCTTTTAGCTTTTGGTAAGTTCTTAAGATGTAAAGATTCGTTATGTATATCAAAAACCAAAAAAGACACAAGCCCATATATGTCTAAATTACTGGATAATCCCATGTTCCTTACTCTGCTTGTTAAATTTTCATTGATATAAACTTGAACTGCTCTTTGGTTGTTCGAATCAAATTTATCTGGGAGTTGCGCTTCATACCTATTTGATCTAGGTTTAATCAACTGACAACCCATTGCATTCAGTAAATATTCTATTCGCTCTTCCTCTAGGATTTTCTTCTTGATATTCCATAGATCAGCACTCACTAGCCTCCTCTCCTTTTACTTGTTCAAACCGAGATTTTTAACCTTTGCATAACATACTTCTTTCCAAACGTTTAAGTCTGATATGACCTCAAATACAATCTGTTCCCCCTCGTCTCCCTCCCTATTTTTTGGTAAGAAGAGTATCAAGTATTTTTTTTCTGGGTCTAATACGTATTCCTTCTTTCCCCATTTACCGCTAAAAGCATCCTTTTCATAATTGTAGCAAAATACTTTATGCTTCCCATCAAATTCATCGTCATACATCAATCTACCAGCCATTACAACCGCAGCAACCTCGACAATTTCCATTGATTTACCAATACTATCCAAATCCAAGTAACGATATTCTTTACCAATTTTCATTTGCACGGTAGCAAGCGTTGCACAGTTGTAATTTTCATCTTTTATACAATCGTGCAAATCTTGAGCTGAGTTTGAGAATGCAAGCCAACGATCCGTTTGTTGAGTCAGATCTGGTTTGAAGGTGTCAAAATAAATATGCTTATAACCTAGCGGTCTATGTAGTTCGATATTACTAATTACATCTTCTATTCCATATTTTTTAAGGATGACTAACTTGATAAAATCTGGCTGGTTTTGTTTTAACCACTTAGCAGACTCAATAAGAATTGCCTTTTGTTCTGGAGTAAACTTGCCTCTGTTTACAGTGTCTCTCGCTATTGGCTTCTTAAGAATCCTCGACGCTACAGTAGCTAGTAAACGAGCCTGCCAACGCTTCTTTCCTTCCTCGTTCACGAATATTAATGCTTTTTCAAAATCCAATTCACTTTCTGGGTCAAGAGCTTTAACATTGTTTTCGAAGATAGAAAGCACAAACTTTTCAGTGACAATACTGCTTTTACCAACTCCTGATGATAAAACCAAATACATCAAATTCCCAAGTTTTTGACCATTAATTTTCTTGGTGAGTCTTGGAGAATCAAATAGCGGCAATCCAACCTCTTCACCTTGATCTAATTCCTCAACCATTTCTTCAATGTCTTCAGTAAGGTTATAGATAATTACATCACCTGAATTGATATGTGAGAATGATGTCTTGAACTTATGTTGGCAGAATGTTTGTAGTTGTTTCAGGTTCATATTTGCAAGTTTTTTAATAAATTCAGCACTATGAACATTTAACAAGTTTTCATCTTGCAATATTCTTAAGCTCTCATATTTCTGAATTTCACTAAAATGATAATCATCATTACTATTGTCTTTTGCACATTCATTCATTAAATCTTGAATTGTTGAAAACCCACCTGATTCATCATAATATTCAAAATATGATTTTTTATTTTGTTCTTTAGGTTTGGATGTCAAGTATGAATAAACTGATGTATCTTCAAAACTTCTTATGCTGTTATCGTACATCTCTTTACCTATATGATAATAAAAGTACCATATAGGCTTTGTAAATGTACTCTGCTCAATTTTATGCGATTTGTATTTTGAATAAAGATTAGGATTTTTCCAGAGGTTTCCTACAAACAAGCTTTCGTGAACTTCGGATGGTAATACAAACTCATCAATATATTTCGTACTAATATGACCACTCCTTTACAATAGATGTGAAATATCTCTACTGTCATTTTTTCTTTTTTGCTTAATTGGTTCTTCAATAGACATGTCTTTTGCAATTGTTTCCGACAAAGCTTTTGCTATCTCTTGTTCTTGCTTAATTTTAATCTGCCTATTCTTCCAAGCAGTGTTCAATCCATTTAACATCATCGAAATACACTTATTGATGTCGCTTGCATCTTTTCCATCATTTAGGACATCCTTAATGAACCACTTAATCTTATCTTCTTGTAATTTATATGCTTCCAACATCAAATCAAATTCAACACCAATTCGATAGCGTTGGAATTCTTTCTTTTCTTTAGTGTCAATTCCCTTTCGAAGATTCTTTAATCTAGTCACGTTCCAAGGAGGTAAAACGATCAATCCATGTAATTCTTTTATGTATTCATATAAATCTGACCACTTTTTATTTTCTTGTTTTTGATATTCCTGTTGTTCTATGTATTGTTGATGACAATCATTAATATGATAATATCTCATATTATCCACTTGAACCATTATGCTTCGAAAGTCCAACTGATTACATATTGGACATTTAACTTTCCTTTCTGCCATTTACTCACCTCACCTATATTGCTCCACAAATAAGTTCTTGTCTCCAATGTGACTAATTGTAAGATTGTCTTTGCTACGTGTCACACCAACATAAAATAATCTGGCCTCATCGATCAATTGACTTCTCTCATGTGGAAACTTCGTATTCTCAATACCTACAAGAAAGACATGTTTATACTCAAGTCCTTTACTTGCATGAATACTCATTAACTTAATGCAATTGCTCTTTGCTTTCTTCTTTGTGTTAAACACATATTTTAAAAACTTCTCAGGGCTTTCTGATTTAACGAATGACTTCAATGTATTGAGTGAAGCAAGCCTTTCGTTTCTATCGTCAGGGTTATTATATTTTTGTTCTATGTATTTTGTAACTTCAAAAACTTTAATTATGTTCGCAATTAGATCAACAGTGCTAATTCCTTTATCTTTTTGTAATCGAAGTTTTGTAAGGTATTCTCCGAATAATTCTGCATTCTTCCGCTGCCATTCAACACCATAACGTAAATCCAATAGGGATTCGTAATAAGATAAGTTGTTTAAACCAGCATGGCGTTTAATATCCTCTAACACCTTTCCACTGAAGAATCCAAGTGGATAGTTCCGCATTTTAAACACATCTAAGAAAGCTCCATCATCATGGGGGTTAATAATCAATTTTAGATAAGCGAGGATACCAGCAATTTCTTTTCGTTTAAAGAAACTTCCGTCACTTGTGATGTCGTAATCAATTCCACGTTTCATTAATTGATGTTCTATGTGCGTGGAATGGTCATTAAGACGATAAAGCACACAAATTTCGTTTGGATCTTCAAAGTTATTTATGAATGCTTCAATCTTATCAACTATTTTCTTACCTTCCGTTTCCCTATCCAAATGTCTGAAAATGTCAATCGAACCTTCTTCTTTACGATGAGGAATTGCATCTGAATAATGTTCATAGTGTCCATAATACTTTTTCATAAAGTTGTTCGCTTTTTGAACAATATTGCTGCAAGAGCGATAGTTTTTATCTAAATTAATTACAGTTGCATTATCCCAATCCTTATGAAAATTCATACAGTACTCTGGATTCCCACCTCGAAAGCTGTAGATGGCCTGTCGGTAATCGAAAACGCAAAACACATTGCCAGACTTAGTAAGTGCCTTAATCAATAGGTTATTTGCCAAGTTGGAATCCTGATGTTCATCTACCAATATAAAGTCATATGTATACTTTTGAGGATTGACCTGAAGCATCTCTAGGCATTCAATTAGATAATCATCAAAATCATGAAGTCCATTCGCCTTCTTGAATTCTTCATACATCTTGAAGTATCTGCGAAGTTCAAGTTCATCATAATTACTTTCTTTTGGTTCAAATTTATCTTTATAAGTATGTAGATAATTCTTTTGATAACTTATGAAGCCTCTTATGTCATCGATATCTAACTTGCCACTTTGGGAATCGCTTAGTGCCTTTTCAATCTGCCATTCTTGGATTAATTTATCTTGCTCAAAATACCTTCCTTCTCTAGCCAAAAGTCTCGCACAAATGCTATGAAATGTACCTGTGTTTACATTGTTATAACCCAAATTACTAAGTTTGTTCTTTAGTTCCTTTGAGGCATTGTTTGTAAAACTAATCGCTAGAATACATTCCTCAGAGACACAGTGTTTAGTGATTAAATTATCGATCCTGTTTACTAAAACCGTACTCTTTCCTGAGCCAGCTCCTGCGATTACTGCACATGCTCCTTCACGAAAATCAATAGCTGCTTGTTGCTGTGGATTAAACTTTACTGAAATCATTCTCACGTCCCTTCATTCTTAGCCCATTAAAATTTAAGTTCTATTGCCTTTTTAATTATTTACTAATATAGCTGTGTGAATAAAATTCTTTCTAAATACAGGATGCTCAAACTCTAGAGTTAAAGCATTGCCATTCTTATGAAATTCGACAATTTTACATTGTCTAGGTAAGCTCGGATATGGATCTTTACTTTTGTCTGATTCCAAATATTCAGCGTACTGATCAAAACTCTCATACGAAGTAATTACTCTCTGTTGAAAATTGCTTACATTTCCGACTTCATATTGCTTTTCATAAATACTAATCATCGCTTCTCACCTCATAAATGTATAATTCTATAGGCTCTCTTCGTACTTCTTTATCATCATCAATTTTGTTTCCTGTAAAGCCCAGATCACAACATCGATTGATTCAATCTTATCGAATGACATTCTCACTGGAATAAATTCTGGCTCTACTATCCTGTTAGGTTCGTAATCTACATGTGCTCCGATATCATTTTCATCTTCTCGTTGAAAGAAACATACTGCTCCGCACACTTCATGGTATTCAAGCAAGGCTGGAGACACATAGATATCTCCTGTCCCGAATTGCAATTGAACATTTCCCTTTTCATCTTTAATAATTGGCATAATTACCATCTCCTATTTTATATTTTCTCTCATTGAAAGACTTCTTTCATTACCCTATTAGTCTCTAATTAAATGATCTGCCACTCTGCTCTTTGGTAGCCTCATCAATGTAACAATGCCAAAATCGTTAAGCGCATTATCGCCAACTATCGCATCCTCTGGAATCCATACTTCAAATTTCATTCTAAAGTATCCTTTGTTTTTTCCTTTTGTTGATGGAGCATACGTTGATGCAGTTCCTGAGATTGGAGCTAGCACCAGAATACTATCTTGATGTTGTTCTGCAATTTGTTCGGCAACTTTTCCTACAGTTTCCTTGGTTACATCGAAAAGTACGTTTCTGGTCATTTAATAATCTCCTTTGTATTTTCATAATGAAAAGATTGTTTTAACGGAACTGCTTAACGTTCTTGATCCACTCTAAAACTCTCTCATGCTCTTTCCTCAGTGTTTCTAATTCATTAATTGTTCTACTAATAATAATATCTGGGTCATCTATACTTACAGGTACACTTAAAGTATAAGTACCATCAAGTAATTTACTTAGTGCTACTTTTGCCTTATCAATATCAACAGGTTCTTTGCATCTTTCTTTAAACTGTTCGTAAGTTTCCAATGTGACAAATATCTCCTTCTCTATCCAAAATCTTCGACATTATAATCTCGTTGAATTTCTAAATTTTCTTTTATTAAAAAAGAATCATAGCCAAACTCCTTGGCTTTTGCAGCCACCACATTAAGATCAGGAAGTTCATCACTTCCAAATTTCTTAATGTCAGCATGTTCACCCATTTCGACCACATTTTCAGCATTATATAGCTCAATATCAAACCATCTATATTCTTCTTCATGAAACGGTTTATTCATATGTATTCATCCCCTCATTATTTCTTGGGTAATCGCAGGATTCGACCAATGTCGAAAACTTTTAATGATACATGTCAATCGCCTCCTCATCTGAGTTTATTGTTCCAATACCCAATATACAAACTATTTCGGAATTGCATATTGGGCATTCAATCGCAGACTCAAAAGATTTATCTTCAAAGTAATTAAACCAATACATCCGTACTTGAATCGGCGTTGTCTTACAATTGCACCCACCAATGACATCTAATTGTGCTCCCATCGGTAAATCAGTAACATTGACTAACATTAAACCTTTCACTTCCCCATTCTAATCTTCCATATTGATCTGCAAATGCTTTTCCAGTCTAGCAGCAACCTCAGTTTTAATGTGACTAAAAACCATTACGTATTCATGTTGATAGCCCCTACATAAGTAACTAGTAGTAGCCCTATCTTTTTCGCGTTTCTCTTCAATCAACTTAATACCATTATTCCTCATGTTCTTCCTAATCAAACTTAATGCAGCTGAAACATTGTCTTGAGCTTTCCTAAATAGCGTGACATACAGCTCTTTCATCTTAAGTTCAGACTCGTTTATCAACTTAATGTCGTGTTCTAAAGTGCTTAAGATGTAAGGGAAAAGAATTGCTTCTTTAACAAGTAAAAGTTCATCTTCGGTGATTGGCTTAATGGTCATATTCGTCTCACGCTCACTATCTCCTTGAAGTCAATCCATTCATAGCCTTCCTCGAACTCCAACTTAAACTTTTTCTGAAATTGGTTAAATGCTGTTACAACACCGATAACATCTCTAGATGAAATTGAGCCAAATATTTCAACTTTTACAGCACTTTTTTGTGAGTATGATTCATTCAAATCAGTCAGAATCATATCCCACTCATCGGCATGTATTACTGGCTTTACCGTACTTTTTTGTTGTATTAAGTTTTGGTTAATAGATTCTTTGTGGGAAGGCAACATCATTCGAGATGATTCCCATAGTCCGTTTCCTGTTAGCTTCTTACTCATCAATTTACCTCCTCTGAATCAACCACGATGTGCTTCCATGTTCGTCCCTTTCTGATTTGATATACATAACTTACATCAAGATGAAACTTATCTGCAATTATTTTGACTGGTAAGTTATCACGCAAAAGAGTTTTTATAATTACTACATCCTCTTCCCTTAGTTTCGATCCATATCCAAGATGAGGTCGATTCTTATGTGCTTCACTCATATTTTTTTTAGCTTCTTCTGTGTGTTTTTTACCTTTTGAACTTTCAGAAAGCTTCTTTCTGGTTTCTTCTGAGACTTCACGTCCCTGTAATTTTGATCGAATCTTTTCCTTTACTTCTTCAGGACGTTTTCTGCCTCTCAATTTATCCGAGGTCTTTTTTATGCCTTCTGGAGTCGGCATTGCCCTTTTTAGGTTGTTTTTTGAAATCTCTAACATTTCTTCAGTAAAAATCCGAGCTTTTGCACTTTCACTTGACTTTTGTCTTGATTCATCAGGAATAGTTTTCTTTCTTGTCGCTTTTGATTTTACGTTGTACCCATCATCGCTACTGGATCTATAATAAGTGATCCAATACTGCTCTCTTTTATCGAGTTCATCTGTGTTATCGACTTCTTCTAATACCTCAAATTTAAAACTATCTAAGCCGTAAATATCCCAGTCCATTTGCAGTTTATCAGAATGATGCTTATTCTTTGTTAACTTATTTACATGGGTCATTAACCTTCTTTTCACATTTAAACTACTAACTACATAAATTTTCCCATTCAACCTATTTTCAATTAAATATACACCAACAATTTTCTCCAACGTGCCTCCTTAGTTATCATTTGTAATGCCCTCCTATCTTTGCTGCACGATCAATAGCTTGCCCTGCTGTGGTAATCGAACTGGCTCTCATTATCGCCAGAGAACCAAATCGATCTTCAATTTCATCCATAACTTTATCGATTGTTTTTTCTCTCTCGTTGTTCTCAGAAAATAGATTTAGCTGATATGAATCAGCATCAGACAGTGAAGAAAGTGAAACGTTAAGCCTTCTTACAGGTAGACCATCCCAATGAGTATGAAAAACTTTCTTTACCTCTTTAAAAACCTCTAACGTTGAATTTGTAGGATCAATCATTTTTTTCTGCCTACTAAAACCAGTTGGATTATCCCAGTCAGCACCAGAACAACCAACTGAAATGACTGAGGCTTGAACGCCCATTTTTCGTGCTCTTCTTGTTACTTCTGTTGTTAGGTCGAGCAACACTACCTCGATCTCCCATGCCTCTCTATAGTCCCTTGGGAGCGTCATACCATTTCCTATTACTTTCTGGTGACTATGAGTGCTCGGTGTCACTGGAGAGTCATCTATACCATTTGCTACCCTCCAGATGACCTGCCCATTAACTCCCCACTTTGCAAGACGTTTAGGTGGAGTTTTAGCCAAATCACCAATCGTTCGAATCCCCATCTTAATCAGATGTTTTTCCATCCTCGACCCAATGCCCCACATATCACGAATCGGATTGTTCCAAATATGTTGGTCAAGTTCATCCTTTTTCAAATAGAAAATTCCGTTCTCATTTTTCTTTGCAATCATGTCACAACACAATTTCGCGACTACCTTATTTTCACCCATACCAGCTCGTGCATATATGCCTGTTTCAGCCATAATCCGCTTCTGAATCAGAAGAGCCATTTCATGAATTGAATTACCGAAAAGGTGCAACGAACCTGAGCAATCAACGAACAATTCATCTATACTATACGGCTCAACTAGGTCACTATAAGACTCCAAAATCCGTGTAATCTGCATAGAAACATCAATATAATGTTGCATATGTGGTCGAACAATTGTTAGTTCAGGACACTTTTGCAGTGCTTGCCAAATAGCTTCAGCAGTAGTAACACCTTTTTTCTTGGCAAGAGGACAAGCTGCCAAAATTATACCAGAACGCCGTTCAGGATCTCCGGCAACAACTAATGGCTTATCCTTATATTCTGGATGCAAGGCCTTCTCACATGATGCGTAGAAACTTTGCATATCGATTAACATTATGGAGCGTTTAGCTTTCTGAGTCATTACTACTCCTCCATTTTACGAACGTTTGTTTGGTATTAGTATTCACCATTATACTACAAACATACGTTCGTTGTGCAAGAGGAAAATTTTATCGTACAGAAGTCTGATATGTATTACATATTTCAATATTTCATCTTATAAAATCATGTTTCCATATGTGTTAGAAATTCGATTCTCCAACCTTGATAAGATCCTCTCTAAATGCTGTATGTTTCATACTGCCCCTGCCTCCAACTCGTTTATTGAACTCCACTGTTACTTTATATTCATGATCATCGTCAATTCTTCCGTATCTACCAAGAAAATCTTCGGGAAGTGACTTTGAGCCAACCACCATTACAATATCTCCAATATGCATTTTTTATATTACTCTCCTTTCTTAAGGTAATGAAAGCTATGTTTTATCGCAGCTCTCTCTTCTGTAAGATAACCCTATACTCAGCACACCATCTATCCTCATTTTCAATCTCAATCTGAATCGGATAATATAGCAATCTTACTTCGCCCATCCGATCTGGATAATGTTCAAACTCCTTCTCAACAAACACCGAATGCTTAATCTTCATTTCATCTTCAAATTCTAGAATTGTTTTCTCATCAATCACCATGTCAAATTCAGTTTTTACTTTTTCAATTCTTTTTGAAATGTGTTCCTTAGCATCATCCAATTGTTCAAATAGCACATGATTCTGTCCAGACTCATAACCGAATTCTTCTTCGTAAACCTCATAAACAAATTTCATGTATAATCACCTCTTACTCTTTAAATTTTATATAACGTCACTTCATAATCGCTAAACACTTCATCGATAATCTGCACAACAATTGACCAATCACCATTTGCAAGGCCACAGCCAATATTAAATGGCAATGCAATAGTATAACCTTGTTTACGTGCAAAGCTTTTCAATTCAATTAAACTTGACTTCAAAGCATCATAATCAGTATATCGAACATTTTGTCTTCCAAAGTTAAGCTGCCCAAACAAATTAGCAGTAGAATTCGAACCAGTTTTGACTATGTGGCATCTCCCCAACAAATCATGGGGATTGTATCTGTCGCAAAATTGCTTGTATGAGGGGTATAGATTAGGGTAGGTGTCACGAAGTGCTTTAGCGACCCCTGACCCCATTACTCCTTGACAATTAACTTGGTGTCCAATGATATTCTCTATCGCATTCAGTAAATCTCCATTAACAATCTTAACCATAATAAAACCTCCTTTATCCAGACCCGTTTTCGTTTGCATAGATATCGTTTACTGCATTCAAACTCACTTCGAGCATCATTTTTATACTTCTGGAGATCTCTTTCTGACTCCTCTTAAGATCATGAATCTCAAGATTGAAACTAGGATTTTCGATTCTGTACTTATCATGCTCAAACAACCTTTTCCAATCATGAACTTCCATATCGATGGTCATAGCTGCACTTCTAATTCTATTAGTTGCAGTTTCAAATTTATAAAGTACGAGTGAATTAATTCGATGAGCAACTTTTGCTCTAACAAGATCGTGAAATGTTGAATATCTCAAATGTTTTGAAGCAGCCCATATTGCATCAAAAGTTGATTCAATCGGTGAATTTATTGCCGAATGAAGATACAGACTCATATTTTCTAAAGTTTTTTTGTTATGCTCCATATCACTGTTCAATATTTTTAGAAAAGCGTCACTGGTTGCAGCTTCTTCAGCCAGTTGTTCTTTTAATTTTTGATTATTAGCAAGTCTTGTACCATACCATGCTCCAACAAACACGCCAACGCCACCAATTACTGCGCCTATTGATTGCCAAGCTGGATCGATTAGATACTCATAGAATGTTGACATTGGCATACCTCTTTTTCTATTAATAAGGTTAATATTCAATTCATTCTATCAGTTCGCCTCTGGTAATTTCAACCTCTTTTTGAAGACAATGAAACAGAGTTTTCATTACCTAAAATAACATATGCCACATCGCAATTAAACTTCTTTTCCAAGTTCCGTCATCTTTCAATTTGTACCCATTAACATACACTTTGCCATCTATATTAGTAATGTTATTGCCTTTTATGTAATCTGGAATATCTACTTTTTGTCCATTTTTATAAACATATCTTTCTTTACCATTAATCACAATGCCATTATTATTGCTCATTTGATACACTCACTCACCCCCTTGAAAACGAGATTTTATACGCTATAATCCTCCCACTCACTCATATCAACTTGCTCATTACATTTACCGCAATAGATAACATCTTCATAAATACCATCTAAGTGTTCTGGATCAATATCATATGTCTTACCATGCTTAGTACCGTTTTTTAAATCAATTCTTTGTTTGGCAACGACTGATACCTCTCTGTAGAAGTATCTTGACTGTCCACAACTCTTGCAAGTATATTTCACTGTCCTGAACTCCTCATGAAAGAATTATTTTAAGACCTTTAGTACTTCTTCGGATTCTTCGCTTTGCATCATTTCATCAAGAACGAATTCTAATGTTCCTGCTTCTCCATGCTTCCCCTTCTTAATAAAGCCATCATGTGTTAGAGTCAATGTAGACTTTAACTTGTTCCACATTTGTTCGTAATCCATTCTCAAACCTCCTCCCCAATAAATCACTTGTTTTATGGGTTTTGATTGTTTTTGTTTGCTCCATCAATATAACCGAAAAAAGCTTTATCTCGATGCATATCGATATCGTCTTTCCCAAACCCCATCTCTTTCCTAACTTCATTTCTTAGGTCTGTAATAATATCGAATGTTGGATTTACTAGACCTAAACCCCATGCTTTTCTAAAAAGACTGAGCAACTCTTTATTATCAATTACAGTAGTTAATGTGTTATAACAGCTTCTAACTTGCTCCATAGTGAAATCTGTCTTAACAGTTGTTGATTTTGTTGACTTGTGAGATAATATCGCATCGGTAAGATTGAGAGCCTGAAGTAGCGCTTCTCTTTTAATTTCTAATCGCACTCTATTTGCCTCGGTTTTCTTACTATATGCGTATGTTAAAATAATTCCTAGTCCCAATGCTACCGCTGCAATAATAGCTGCCCAAATTTCTGCCATATAATTTTCCTCCTAAATAAATTTTAGTATGCATCTACACATCGTCATAAAATTATCTTTTCAATGCCTTATCACTTTTCACAATTAGGGACTTTATTGCATCTGCTGCATCATAAAACCCAAGTTTATTTGCTATCAAAACTAAGTCTTCTAATTGATCCACAGTAGAGTCTTGTCTTTGGGGGCAGTTATTGAGTTTGTTAACTTCATCTTGCCAGTTAGTCTCGTGTTTTTCATCGATGATTTGAAAGCAGTCAATTTCATAATCATAATCAAACCAAATTTCTTCAATTTTGTTTTTAGGATAAAAGTTTGTTTCACTCCATTTTAGGGTAGCGTTCCCTTCTCTATCAATCCAATTAGCTTTCTCAAGCACTTTGTTTTCCGATTCAAACTGAGTAAAACCAAACGAAATCTTAATGCAGCCATTCCCATCATCTGTACTTGTTACAGCCCTAGCCATCATATCTTCATCAAAACCAGTTTCAAATTCTCTTTCTACTTTAGCATTAAAGCTCACAACTGGCTGATGATTCAGAACGATTCTATGGAACTCTTTTGCGTTCATCATACTCCCCCTTAAAATTAACCTTTCATTAATCACCAATCTTCTTCCACGAGCAATAAATTTTCTCATGCATCCATTCGTCATAATGTTCGTCGATCAACGCTTCTGCCGCTTCATCGCTCAAACCTACAAAATCGTCGTCGTCAATTTCATAGATTTCTTCTCTAGCACTACCCACGAATCCAGTGCTAACGCTAAATTTGAATTTTGCCAATTCGATCACCCTTTCACAATATTATAAGATCAATCTACAAATTTGAAGTTATCCAATATGACTTCAATTAGAGCTTCCTTGAGATTATTGTTCCGTTGATAATACTGAGCTGCCGTATTCAAATCTAAGATGTACTTTTTGTCCTCAATTTTTATCGTCCATTTTGTATTGAGGCTTTCACCCTGCTCAATAGACTTTGCTTCAATATGATATTCGGAAGCAAGTTCCTCTAACAATTGGGCTAAATTTCGACCAATCTGATTTAACAGAACTTCAAATAACTCTCGTTTTTCAACTCGATTCTGAAGTCTATTCGCGATTTCATCTTTCCATGTTTGATGCAAATGATAACCTCCATACCTGATATATCTTATTAGTCAAGACTTCCTTTTACTCTGCAAACAATTATGACAAGGCATCCATCTATACCTTTTCACAGTAGGATCTTCTAAGATTTTAGAATTATGGTGAGGTACTATTCTTTGGTTATTACATACTAAGCAAGTGCAGGCTTCACGTTTATCCTTGTCTTTTTGTCGCCACTCACAATTTTCATTTATCAACTTTTCAAGCTCAATTAACCTATTATTAGAAACTTTACAACGGGTAGGTCTTGTGACCTTTATCAAGATTAATCGACCCCCAAACAATAAAATCAGCATTTTATTTCCCCATACAACACCCTATTCATTATGTTGTATTGCCTTCGTCCTGTAGAATACCAAGTGCGTTTTTTGCACTCTCGCACAACAGCACTTGTATCCAATCCCAAAATTCTATGTCTTCGAAATCAGGAGCACTCTCAGGTGGCGTAAAATCATCATCATCATACAGGCTCAAATCAGCGCACCTTACTGCAATCTCTTGAACCTTTTTATCGTCAATTTCCATGTCCTTCCTCCTTCGATCATGAACTCACCATATTCATTGTGTTTCATCGAGCATGGATTCAAGCTCGGTTTTCTCGCGCTGTAATCTGTACATTATTTGTTCCCACATATTGCGTTCGGTTTCGGCGTTATCCAATTCCACCGCCAACTTGTCGAGACGACGTTCAATTTCAGCCCTTTTCACATGTACACCGCCTATTCATTATGTTACTAAAACGCTAATTCGCSCCGTATTACCCGATCTTGATCGTCATAATCAACCTCATATCGTTTGGTACAGGTATCACACAATAAATACTCCAAGGGATTTATTGGGTTATCCTTGCTTCTAAATTTTTTTGATATTTTCCCTCGTTTTGTGAGTTGGTGATAACGATTAACCGTAAGTTCTTTTTCATAGGTGAGTTCATCGCCACATTCGCAAACAGGTCTGCTGTAATTCATTCAATCACCTCATGTTCAAAGCTATTCTTTGAGATGTATCACACACCTCAACCTCGATTTGTTTTATCTTATCCGTTTCCGTATTGGTTATCTCACATGTGCATACAGGACAGCAAATTTCCACCTTGCCATTCTCGACTGCAAAGTGTGAATCACAAAAACCACACTCATAGACGTCCATAATTACAATCATGCTAACTCTCCTTTCAACAATCGTTCCCTATTCATAATGTTGCGTCGAACTGCTCCTCCAAATAGATAAGGACATTATCAGTATCAACACTTTTGAAGGACGTGTATCCACCTTTGCCATCGTGCCAAACCAATTCGCACTCATCCGGCATATTTTCAATTGCCTTTAACAAATCTGCTTTTGTCATTCTTATCGCTCCTTATGGGCAATTGTATTCACTCAGATACTTTACGGACTATGCTGTCGCGAATAGCATTTAGTTCCTCTTCGTCCTCCCTACCTTCCGCAGACCAATTGCCGTAATCGAATACCATTTGAAGCAAATCTAGTTCGCGACTTGTGAGGTATACCGTTTTCCCTTTTGCCATATTCATTCTCACCCTAATCATTCATATTGAGATCCCCATTGAAACTAGTCTTTCATTAGTATTCGATATTATAATCCTCATCATCAATCAGTTTTGGCTTCATATTTTCCCAAGCTGCCATTAAGGCATTATTTAAAACCTGTAACCCAACTCTCTCAACATATCGTTTAATTTCGGCTTTTCCCCTGTCCTCAGTGTTTAAACGTCTGTAAGAATACTCATCAGTAAGTATATCTTTCAGATACACTACTTTACGCTTACCTTTGGGAATCAATGCGACTCGATAAATATACAACTCGCCTTTTGAATCATTCAATCCCACTTTGACTAACGCTTTGTCACCATTATCTAATGTTTCCCTGTGTTCATATTGAAACCACATTACTTTTCACCACCTGTTCACTAGTCCTTCAATGCCAAATTGATAATTCTTTAAGAGACCCATCTTCGTTCAAGAGATAATGATGAATTGTTTTACAGTCTTGACATTCGACATAATCAGGACTTGAAAACGAGGAAACCTGCTTATTGTAAGGTTTTTTGATTAGTCGACCTTTACTAGTGAATTTATTATATGTTACATGAACCATTTCTTTATATCTCGAAATGTTTTCACTACCGCAACTTTGACATAAAGGTTTGATTATCGTTTCCACCTCCTCATAAAATAACCATTTTATCTTACTCTAAATAGCCTCGTTCTCTCTCAAGACGTCGCTTTTTTCTATATTCATTAATAGCAGCTAAACATTCATCTGTTTCCATATTCCAAAACGCTGTTTGATTATGGCCTTTCGTTAAAGAAAATATGTTGTCGATCATTTCGCCAAAACTTAGGTCATCGTACTCATTCCAACACTTAGCTAAAGCGTCAGTTATTTGGTGCAACTCTTCTGGTTCTTTCATATGTAATTCCCCCAAAAAACCGAATGTGCTACAATTTCCCTTTTGTAAGTTCATTGTAGCACACCGTCTGTTTCTCAGTCAATATTATGTATTTTTTTATAATTCATTTATTTATTCTTTATTTAAAGTCCAATCCAATTTCGCAGGACGTTCAATAAGTTGAATAAATTCAATTACATTTCCTTCGGAATCAATATAGACTGGCTTATCGTCAAAGGTGGCTTCTTTTAAACTCTTTTTCAAATCAGCCCATTTGACTTCTTCTTTTATTAGATTATCTCCAAAAATCTTAGCGAGGGCAATCAACTCAGGATCATTTTTCGCCTTATCTACTTCTTTACCATTAACCAAAATTTGATGTGCTTGATCTCTGATTGTTAAGCTGCGGTAAGGCAATTTAATTGTTTTGGTCTTTTTCTTAGACTTGTTTGCTTCTTCTTCAGCAATAATTCGTTGGTGATATGCATGTAGATGAGTCTTGAAGAATTCAATATCATTCACATGCTTTTTACTTGCTTTCTCTTTCCATTCATTTAACTTTGTTGTATATGACTCCATTCGTTCTTTATATATTTGTTCTATTTCTTCAATTTTCATTTCAATCTCATGGACTAAACCATCTGCCCATACTGCCTTACCCAGATCATTAATTCTCCATGTCTGATCCTGTTGTAGCTGATAAATCTCATCCTCTTCAAGTAACATATCCTCAATTTGCTGATTGTACGATGTCATTTATATAATTTCTCCTTTAATTTTTTTGATATTGCACTTGTTTTGTCGTCTACTTGATCTGATGTTGTTTTAGTCCATTTAGAATAAACGTACCGCAGCTATGTTCGGTTCTATAAATAATTTTCACTTTGTTGTGTTCGATTCTATTTGGTTCGTATTTTTCATTTTCAAGAAAGCAACGCCTAGCTTTTAATTCATCGTAATAAGTTTCGATTTCGGTTTCTACTTCAACACTTTGAATGTCGGAGCATTTTTGGATGTCCTTAAATAACTTTTCAGATATCCAAACCACCTTATTATTCTTACCGTAGATAGGCATGGCCTTATATTTTTTGTTCATTTCTCACCTCATATGAAATTACAATTTCATAGTATCTAAAATTACATATAGCTGTCTGAAGAATGTTTGCAAGCCACCCTTGCCAGTCTTAGCAAGTAACATAATTTGCGACTTAGATATGTCATCTAAATGCTCCCATTCAGATATCAATTGGTTCATTGCTGACAACTTTGCAAGTTTATCAAGTTCTATTTGTTCTATTTCCAACACCTTCTTTCCATTGAATTCACGATTTCAATGCCAATTTGCTTCGTAAATCTCACCAGTTATGATACTTTGTAATTTCCGATGCTTGAGATGATCCACAACTCTCAACCCATACGGTTTAAGAAGTTCCGAGTTGTAGTCATTATCTTCCCAAGGTGCAAATATTAAGTCTTCACTAGCCTTATCATAAACGTCAAACTCGTAGTTCCATGCATAGTAGATTGCTTCTGCAATGTCCTCTTTCGGTATAGTGACAAAAGCGCATTCATCAGAGTCCCATGCCATAAGTTTATAATCCATMTCATCAGACCTCTCCTAATACAATTGTCATTTTATATTCATATAAATAGATATTGCTAAAATCAGTGCTACTACATCATCAATAAGCCTTGCTGTGGCATGCCCATACATCATCTTTTCTGCAATAGTCCAGATAACTGCAACTATTACATACAACACAAAGACAAGGATCACATCAATAATCAGTTGGATCAACGCCCTTCTTCTTTTCTTCATGCATTTTCTTAAATCGCTCTGAAGCTGCGAGTTTTTGCTCATCTGATATCTCACGTTCCTTACCAGACCGAAATGACACTTGATTAAACTTCAAATCTTTAAACCAATGAGCACCGTCTAAATCGACTCTATATGGTCTAGCACCGACTTTAGATAACTTGGTAATCATAGTTTGCTGCAAGGTATAAACTGTCCATAATTTAGTTTCATCGTCACATCGAATGACTGTTTCACGCTCTGCTGAAGAATAGCTAATTCTAATCAGCTCCTTTTTTAATGGTGGGTTTTAAGGATAACTCTAGGCGATTTGGGAAATAATAATTATAAAGGCATTAGCCTATTATTCATACAATACGCTGGGAGGAACACAAATGAAAAACTATACTTCTGAATTCAACTACAATGGAAAGGAGCACAAGGCAATAATAGTGAGTAGGGATATACTTTTTAATGATGAAAAACTTTCGCAACTTGTCGCATACTTCGATAGGCCAATGTGCTTCATAATTATCCATAGTACTGGTTTTGAATATATTGGTGAAGGAACTGAATACTTTAAAAGTAATCCACCAAATAAACTTAAATGGACTCCATCAAAAGTATCATAAGCAGCCTTCGGGTTGCTTTTTTTATTTGATGATGAAATGTCGCTTTTATTTGCTCTTAATTTCATTAAAAATATCAACTAATAGTCCAATAACAAAAAAGATTATATAGTATCCAGCAATTGTAATTGATCTATTTGTTAGCTCATTAAATCCCTTTATGAAAAGTTCATCAAAATCAAACCAAGTTAAAAACCAAGCAATAATCAGCATAAATAGAAACATCTTTTATCTCCTCTCGTTCTTTAGTATCTTAAACGTCCTGAACCCTTCTTCTCTAATCTCCAGACAATTTAGTTGTCGTCCATAGGCACAAGCTCCATCGATACCTATCTTTCTATCGCCAAACCAAACGTCTGAAACTCCATGCAAATATTCAGTTGGAGTGTGGCCAAACACTACAGTCTTTTTCAGGTTCGTACCGTTCTTATAGAAACTATCTCTGATCCAATAGAAATCACTTTCAGGTTGCTTCTTCCAATCTGGATATAATGGATTAATTCCAGCATGGACAAAAATGTGTTTATCATCTTCATGAAACAATGACAGGTTTTCGAGGAAATCGATATGATCCATAAAATTTTCACTCATCAATTTCTTGGCTCTTAAGTAAACACTCCAATCAAAACCTTCATCAAATAAATCTGAACCGACATAGCTTTGAACAGTTGTGACCCCTCCATTGTTTAACCACAAACCATCTTCGCCCAACCTAAAAGCATTGACCATCATTTGATCATGATTTCCTTTTAGTGCGATCACGCCATAATCCTTCTTCAATTGCCTTACTTTATTGACTACATCCTTACTGCGTAGGCCACGATCAATGTAATCACCAAGCAAAATGAGCTTATCTTTGTCAGGATTATATTCAGCAAGTTTAAGTAAATCATCAAATTGTGCAAGGCAACCATGAATATCTGAAATAACAAGCGTCTTAATTAATACCACATACTTTCATTAATTATTTATTAAAACTTCCTATTTTACGTTTAACTGTGAACTCGTTCTCTTCCAGCAATTTAACTAGTTCTTCAGTTCTCACAACGCCATCATATGTATTATCAATCTCTTTAATCAACAAACTAAGAGCATCTTCAGCTTTACCGTTAAGAACTTTCGGCTCAGAAATCAACTTATACTTTGTAATCCCATTAGGGTACACTTTCTTCTCAATCACATAACCTAGCTGATACAATTCCTGAAGCCTTGCATTGTATCTAAGAGCCATTTCAGACAACATTACATTGGTAACTCCATCTAATCCCTTCATTCGTAAGAGATTAAGTATTTTGCTACGTTGACTCTTAGTTCTTTCTCTGGTTTCTTGATCCAATCAATCACCTCTTTTATATTGAACAGTTTTAACAATTTTGAAGCATCGTTTACCGTCTTCTTTTAGTAAAATAGTTTTATCTCGTATGAATAAACCAATCAGAATTAAAGCAATGCCAACTAGTAGCCATGTTCTCATACTGACTAACTCCTTTCGCGAATTCCGTCAATGTTATCCAAATGTATTTTACTCCCACTCAAAACGTAGTAATCAACGCCAACCTCATCCACAATTACAGTTTGAGTTTTATCTTGATGCACAAATGACACATCTACTATTTCGCCAACAACTGGTCTGTGATTCCACATTTTATATTATCCTTCCTGATATTTTATCTCTTACTAGGTAGTCAACTTAAGCAATTTATAATAATATTCTTTCTTCCAGTCAGGCCAACTTTCAATTTCTAGAAGTGCATTATTCACATGTCTATCTGCTGATTCGTCATACAAAGTAACCTTTGTCTTCCCTACTTTGACTGAATGTTTTGAATTGCATTTCGTACACACTTCGATTCCTGTTGTATGGTATGGCTCAAATACAACTGTGCTGGAACAATTCAAACAAGAAAACACGTCCTCAGCCATAATTCCCATTCAATATTCACTTCCCTTATAATAGTTCCCTTTCATGTCACACGTTTTCATATTTCTTTACATCGCACTTCCATCTACGTGCGGCACATTTACAGCACCATACATGATGTAAGTCAGCCCTCGATTTCCATTGATGAATACAGAACCATGATCTAATCCATCTTAGAAATTCCATTTTGTCCCCCAATTAAATCCGTCTTTTAATGTATATTTCTAATTTACCTCAAGAAACTTATAACCTTCATAATTTAGACTTCCGTCTTCGTTTTCAGAAAACCAACACATCATTGTTTTATCGAAAAATGGCTCGTGGTTAATATCCAAACCAACAACATAAGATTTGTCATCTTGTTCGAGTTGGGATAGTGTGCGAACGTAATCAGGATTTCGTTTTAATTTATTTAGATTGCCATCACAAAAAATCTTATTAATCAACCAATTTCACCCCATAAATCCCGTATTTCAATGACTACACCTAAATAAATTTCGTATATCATTTTCATAATTAATTTATATTGCTGTCTCTGATTGAACAACATCAGAGACTCGATTCTTAAATCTACTCTTCTAACAGCGCATCGTTCCAGTCTTCAACTGATACCCCTATACCCTTTACTTTCTTATCATTGTAAGAAATAGTAATCTTGATTTTTCCATCTTGTGATTGGCCTACCTCCATATATCTGAGGCCTTCAGAGATAGATTTGATGCTTTCGCTTTTATAAAGCATAAACAAGTTTTTTTCTTGCTCATCGTCTGACAGTCTAGACTTTCCATGCGTTACTTCTCCAATCAACTCAGAATCAGAAGGGAGATATTTTTGAGCAATTTGTATAGACTCTTCTTTAGTAAGCCCATCTTTAAAATTGCTATTACCGTCAATATCATTTTCGATTCTCACTTCAAAAACCTTATTCTTTCTATTTGGATGAAAGGAAAACGTATAGTTATCATAAATAAATACGTCTGACGCTTTTTCGTAATCATCGCCAAATATTTTTATATAGTCATCTTCGCTTTCGCCTAGTGTCGGAGGGCTTACTGCTACTCGCTCAAATAGGCTTTCGTATTTTTCATCTTGTTGTTCTTGTGGCGATTGTGGTGCTTGAGTTGATTTCGATTCGCTAGTTAGCACTTCATTTGATTCAGTGTTAGCAGTTTCGTTCGTGTTATCAGAGTCATCATTTCTTCCAAGTACCCATCCTATAATTACTAAAGCTGCAACTACTCCGATAATCATTTTCTTGTTCATCGTTTATCCCCTTGTTCTTTTTTAACAAACAAGAAAATTATATACTAAATTTCGTTATCTGGAAATGATTACAGCAAAGTAGGAGAATGAAATCTCATTATTGCTTCGCCTTTCTAAGCTCCAATGCAGTAAACGAACTAACCCTATAGCGGCCTGACAAAGTAATCATTGTACTTAAGTCTTTGAAAATTTTTATTTGTTTTACTGTTAAATCTTCAAAAGAATTTATAGCATCATGTAATCGTCGACTCTTCCATACGGTCATATTATGCGGTTCATAAATATGTATTTCTGAGAACAAAGCATCTGTATATCCATTTAATTCGCCGTCTGATTCATAGGTATCTTTCTTTGGATAGATATGAATAATCGGATCTTTAATTGTGTCAGGTATTGCTTCAATTTCGCGATATTCCTTAAATACCTTACTCAAATAGTCTACACTTTCTTGATGAAGATCAATATCGTTTAAAATTCTCATTTCCCTTTCACCTCTTGAAATTTCCATTTCAATACCCTATTATGCTCTGTATGTTTTATAAAATCCTTGATTCGGATCACCATAACTTGGACTCTTGATTTCCTCATATGTACCCTTGAATGAAACAGATACTAACTTAAGAGGATATTTTAGTTTATCAATATCATCATCGTAGCAACCAATATCAATTCCGCGATTTCTATTTTTTTGTGTATGATCGTCAATTGTTTTTAACTTCGGAAACTCGCCTTCATAATACAGTTCTTTACTTTTAGCCTCTAACTGCTCATGATTCCAAAACGCAAGTAATTCGTACATATCATATTTTGGCTTACCCTCTTCCGTTCTACCTAAATACCCATAATCTTGGTAATAATCTTTGATGAAACCACCACCATACTTTTGAGGTATTAGACATTTGAATGGTTCACCATATGCAATATTATTTACTTGTGTTAAACTATCGGCTTTTAGCCAACTAAAACTCCCCATTTTTTAAACCTTCCCCTCTCCCTAATGAAATTCCAGTTTGATTGGTTTATTTAAATTCTTGAATMATATCTCTTAATGCATCTCTATAGCCAATATTGTAGTCGCTTCTATCATGTAAATTAGTTGTAGATATCTGATTTCGAAGTTTTTTGATAATCTCATCAGATGAATATTTACTCTTAGCTGCTAAATCATCCAAATAACGATCAATTGATTTTTCTTTCAAATTATTCACCCCATAAAAGTCAAGTTTTATTACCTCTCAAATACCAGAACTTCTCTATTCCAGCACTCAAGACATTTCTTTTCATTGTCGCCATTCAAAAACTTACAACTATTCTTATCGTTCTTTTCAGGTGAGTATGGCTTTTCGTAAGGAGTATTTGATAAAATTTTAAATGCAGATGGACAATATCCTGTAGTGATATAATCTTTTGCTTTTATATCATAGTGACTTGCCATAACTTCAATTCGATCCACTTCATTTGCTTTCTCAAATACATAATCCACTAATTTCATTGTTATTCACGCCCACCCCTTGAAAGACAAAATTTATTGGATTTTCAGCCAATCCACAATCTTATTAAAAGAATTTATATCGAATACAATATTATCTGGTGTATACCACACATCCCAATCTCGATGATTTTTTGTGCTGTTACAACTCTTACAGGCAAGAAGGCAATTGTCTATGCCGTTTGATCCTKAGTTATAAGCATGGTCACGATGAAGTCTTTCACCAAAAATATATTTACTGTATTCTTCAGTCATTCCGCAGTACATACAAGAGTAATTAGCGTATTCATATAATACATTTAACTCGTTATCAGAAATTTCATGATCCTTTTCCTCGCTTCTCTTTCTATTGTATTTCTTTGATTTTTCGGGATTTTCTTTTCTCCATTTTTGGTTGTAACCAGTTAACCTTTGTTTCAATGATCTTTCACTAAGAGTTTTTAATCTCCGAGGAGATGGATTTTTACCTCTATGCGTAATCATTTCGTAATATCTCTCACTATTATCTTCTTGCCATTTCTTAGTCTTTTCTTTTGTGCATTCGATGCAATATGGATTAAAACCATCTACGCTGCTTTTGTTTCTATAATAGTATGTATCATTCATTGGCAACCACTCATTATGAATACTGCAAATTTTATAAATTGTCTTATCAATAACATTATGAGTGCCATCATACTTTTCTTGTCTCTTTTTCTGTTTTCTAGCATCTATTTCTTCTTTACTTAAACCCATTTTACTTTTCAATCACTCCCTTCATAGTGAATAAATTCCTGATTCTATTGGCTATTACTTTTTGGAGGATGATAATGAATCTCTCCTAATCCATCAAAACCATAACCAAAAGATTTTGTACCTTTATCATTTCGTTTATGCTCCATCTGTAGATGCTGAAACACTGCTTTAATCGCTTCATCTGTTACATCTGTTCTACTATCATTCATTATGTTTGGGTTACGCTTGCTAATCGTTCCTGCATAAATCCTATTCCCTAAACCACTTACCCTTAGAACTACATTTTTACTCATTCTCATCAACCTTCTTTCCACATTCAGGACAGTAATAAAATGTACAGTTATTCATGCAGCCTCTCCCAATTCCTCTTAAAAGAACGATTTTATGTTCTTTCCCATACCTCAACATGAACTTCATCAATTCTTGTGCTACTACTATTTTTAACATATTCAACAATAGAGTTTTCTTCAGACATTTGAAGTGCGACGATTGTATCACTTAAATGGTTTCTTATAATCTGATCTAATTCCAATTTACTGATTACAACTTTCATGCTTCATTTCCCCTTTAAATTGATGTTTTATTCGCCTTTATCAATCCAATAATCTGGATAGTCTCTTCTAAGAACTCTCATCCCCAACGTATGCTGTATAAGATGGATGCCTCGATGAAATTCGATTTTGTCGTTCGGATGAGATTGTTGCAACTTAATAAATCCGTTCCAAGCAGCAATAATATGATCAGCAATTTCCTTTTCTTCTATAGAAAGTCCACCAGTGCTCATTTATTTAAAGTCCTCTGAATTTTGTTTTATATTAGTGCAATCTTCATCTCGTTGCAGGAGACATTTCTTATTTAGATTCGCATTCCAATTTGCGTTTGGAATTGCTCCTTCACAGTCAAACATTTGATTACACTTTTTACACCAAATCTGATTTTCCATTGTCGTGATCTCCTCTAGTCCATGAAAGGTTGCTCTGTTTCCTCATACCACAACGGCTCTATAACTTGTAATAAATATTCTCTCAGCTCATCTAGTGTTAAGTTTCTGCTGTGATCTCTTGAATACCACTGTCCTTCGTTGTAGAAAACAACTTCTTTTCCATAGTTCCTATCAAGAATTTCCTTTATCAAGTCACATACAGCAATAATTCTTGCATAATATTTTCCTCCTTATGACATGCCTCACACAAAACTACTCCACTCTTGATAATACTCTTCGATTGCATCGCTGAATTGATTTTTAAAGGTTCTTAGTTCGCAGCAATCTCCCCAATTCAATCCTTTGTCTCGCCATTCAGTTAGCAATCCTATAAATCTTGTAACCTCTTCATCCTCCATTTATGTGCACCGCCTATCTAAACAACTTACGAATTTCATTTAACATCTCATCATCTTCAGACCTGAAAACTAGAATGTCTCCAGTTCTCAGGTGCAGCGACAACAGATCAAGCATGCTTTTAGCGTTAACTACTATGTATTCTTTGTTCAACTTATTTACCTTAACAGGTCTTTCAGCAATTGATGCGGCCTTAGTGACATCCCATAATTTTCGGAAACTCGGTTTGCTTAACTGGATCTTTAGTTCACTCATATTTATACCTTACTCAGCTTTCTTTTTCATAATGTGTTTTACAACAATATAAGCACCGAAGGCAACAACAACGTATAAAAATGAATCTGATATCTCGATAAACGTGTGTAAATATGGATGCTCAAATGCAAATTTCCATTGGAAAGCAGTTTCTAAATGGCTTGTTTGACCAAAATCACCAATCAATTTTTCTAACATGTCATAATCCTCCTCATTATCTCTTGATTACAACTCAATGAGGATATATTCTGTTGCGATTAAGAGATAATGAGTGCAGCAAATGAGTCGCTTTTGAATATTTTATATTCTTACATTTTTACGTTCTTCGAGTTCAAGTAAATAATATTTATTTGACAAGCAACCTCTTTTAATTAACTCATCAACCATCCCTATGTATGACGGCGCATTATTCAAAAATTTCACACCTTTATGTCCATCCCTACGTTCACAGAGATGTATCACATTCATTAAATGACTACTCTCCATGTCTTCAGGTTCATAAGTTGTTCCATTAGCCGAAGTCCATACAATGTTCTTCTTCGTTCTATGGTTCAGCGGATAATGTCGATCATCAACCAACTTATCTATGTATTGAGCTGAAATTTCTCCCATGCGAGTCCTCCTTTCTTTAGGTCATAAAAGATGACTTTCAAAGACTGTTAATGGATTAAGAGTTGATTCATGCCATAAGAAAAACAAGCAGCAGGATCATCATCGTAAATAGGATGTCTGTCATAAAACAACAGTGCTGCATCTACACATTCATCAACCGTAAACCCTTCTAGAAGAAAAAAGGATACTTCCTTCTTAATCAAATCATAATCAGCATCATTAATTTTGTGAGGGTACTTATCAATTAATACTTTGTATAAAGTTCTTCTCAAGATTCCACTCCATAAATTATAATTTTCATCGCCTATTTAATTCGTTTCACTTCTTCGATATGAATTGAATCACCTTCGAAGATACCGTAATCTAGCATATGTTTTGAAATTGCGATCTGCACTGCCATACTATTACGCTTATTAACTATAGCAGGCGATACGAACTCTTCATCGTTTAATCCTTCGACGGTAACACTATGTATTTTTCTTGTTACTGTTTCTTGGGTTTTCTCATCTTTATGCAATATTGACACTAGATATTGAGCCATTCAATCCCTCCTTAGAATTCAAAAGAATCCACTCTGCCCAAATTGATTCCTTCTACGTAGTGATCGTATTGGAAGTCTTTATACTTCCCAGACTCCTTGGGATTGCTGAACTTCTTACTGGTGAACTTATGTTCCTTCTGTTTAAATTGCTTTTTGTTTCGCTCGTCGGATTTCATATTTCCTCCTATACTCCAAAGAAAGTAGCAATGTCATTCCAGTCCATCATTCGATTAAATCGATCCTCGCTTTGATTATGAGAGGCATTAAACAATAATTTATTTTCACCTTTGAAGGTTTCTAGGTTGTGAGGAGCATCATCAATCAAACTATCTGCTAGACAAATGCTCTTATTTACTGCATACACAACATTCTCTCTTTTAACAAAAGGAAAATTCTTTTTGATCCAGCGAGCTTTTGCAGGAATGACTTCAGCATTTCTAGCTGCTGTAACGATGAAGACTTCATACTTTTCGGTTAACTTTTTTACCACTTCTTGAGAACCTTGAATAACAGGAAGATTCTCAAATAGGTCTGGAGTCAACATTTGATATATTTTCTTAGAACACTCTGGTTTTGTAGCTACATGCCAATCCCACATCGTTATATCAGATACTTTCAAATCATCATTATATGTATTATTATATTTCTCTACCCAAGGAGAAATTAGATCGGCTAAAACGTGGTCTTGATCAATACAAATGCGCTGCATTCTTAACCTCCGATAATGTCCTTTACATCCTCAATTGCATCTTCGATTAACCCCTGCTTATTCGTTACAATATAGTCATAATACACAAGATTATTAATCTCATCATCATAGGTCTTTAGACGTTTAAAGATATTTCCTTCTGAATCCCCTCGTTGTCTCATATTAGATTCAACAGTTTCTCTATCACAATAAATAAATATTGACACACAATTGCTATGTATTTCTTTCATTTGACGCATTCCATTTACATCACATATGAAGAACGTATCTCCACTGTTAAGCTTGGATTCATACTCTTCGCGAGTAACGCCATAATAATTGCCACCATAATTTGTGTATTCAATAAGGCCGTTGTTATTTAGGAGATTTTGAAACTGTTCGGGAGAAATAAAGATATAGTCAATACCACTTTGTTCTCCTTCTCTTGGTAGCCTAGTTGTAAATGAGACAATCTCATTATCCATGATTGAGCGCATCACTGTTGTCTTACCTGAACCTGAAGCGCCTGAAACTAGAATAAGTTTATTCTGCTGTAACAAGATTTTCACTCTCCTTATCTAATTCAATTAGGGTTAAAATCGCATATCCAGCTAAATCTTGAATAGTATCGCGAATCGATTCATCGTTTACTTGCTGCTTTGAACCGCTGATTAGATTTTCAAGCCTAAGCCACTTATCTTCCATTCTAATGAACGCCGATAAAATACCATGTTTCCTATACCTCTTGGCAAAGGCATCTCCATAATCGGCATTCTTGCGAACTAATGTTGATTTTAACTGTCCTGCTACTTCGGCTATTCGCTGATCCTGAGTTATCAATAAATTCACCTAGCTTTCTTCTCTTTTAATGACTCTAACTTCTAGTTTTCTTCTGCCGAACTCTAAAGCCTCATCAACTGTCTCCATATAGATATCCAATTTGCCAGCTTTGATTGCCCCTCCTCGGTCTTCGCATACAAAAGTGTTGTCAAAGTAAGGTATGTATAATTCCGTTCCAAATGGCATCGATTTAGGGCATGCTGCTGTGTGCATTGCTTTTGTCTTTTCTCCGCTTGCTGTAATCCCATACCCATCTTCACCTTTACGCTTCTGCGTAGATTCATACCCATTGGTGTATGCGGTAACGTTGAAAATTTCGTAGTTATTTTCATCAATCATAGTCGCTATAGCTACAGATTTAATTTTCAACTCTTTCTCAACAGTCAAACTTTCTTTGGTAGTAATATCAATATTTTCACTTTTTATTTTAATATCCTCGATTAATTGGACGGTGAAATAAGTTAATTCGTCATAAATATAGTTGTTTGCCTCTAGTTTCTCATCGATTTTAACATTTGTGAATGAAGTTAAGATAATCAATAAGAAGATAGAGAGAATGATTCTTCCCATACACTCCTCCTCGGTATTCGTTTTTGTAAAGAAGTCCCAGATAGTTGCTTGTTATGGCGAATCATCTGGGACTGTTGCGCTACTATATATTCATCTAAGGCAACGAAATATCTCTTTCAATGGGTTATTTTTTAGCCAATGTGTTAACGTAATCAAGTGCTTTTTGCAATTTTTTAATGTCTTCTACTTTAGTGTAGTTTTTCATACCAAGCACTTCCAAAAACTTATCTTCAATATCTTTTTTACTTACGTCTTCATGTAGGTTTGCAATAGCTGTTTTAATTTCTTCTTTGATAACCTCTTTGGTTTTAACATCAATCTCAACTTGCTCTTCAACCATATACTTTTTAATCTGATCTTCTTTTTCTTTCAATTGTTGTGCTTCAAGCTTATCAAGCGACGTCTTAATACCAGCTTTTTCAAGGTTGCGCTTAATGCCTTCTTTAAATCTAGCTTGAAATTTTTCCATGGCCTCTTCTTCCGTATCAAAGACTACATCATCTTCAAAGTACACTCGATTTCCTGCGACAGCATCATCAGTACCTTTGACAGTTAAAACACGTTTTAGTTCAGTTACGCCTTCTTCGATTTCAATTTTTCGACGTTCACCGTGAATGATATAATCGCAAGCTGGATAAACAATATTGGCACAACGATCTGTCATTGTTGATTTATAAACATCATAAGGTTCACCGTTTTTAGGTTTGATTTGTTTTACAGTACTATGAGTAAGATAAAGGATTGTAAATCCCATGCTGATGATGCGTTTAATTTGACGCTTAAACTCTTCATCAACTAGCCCCCAGCCTTGACCATATGGAATATCTTTTAGTTTCTTATATGCAACTTGGTCATTAATGCTCTCACGTTTTACTACATATGGCGCTGCCATTGGATATAGTTCATCTACAGTATCAATAATGATCGTTTGAACACTTGTTCCAATTTGCTCGCGGTTCTTAGCAAGCAAGTCAACAAACTTAACAAAATCACTCCAGTTATTAATATCCTTTTTATTGATAACTTGAGCCATGTATCCCTTCTCTGCTGCTAGCAGGATTGCATTTGGATAAAGCGCAGAGAACGCTGTCTTACCAAACTTCTCAGGTGCTTCAAAGATTCCTGTGTACTCAAGAAAATTTACCTTTGGAATATTTTGCTCTACTCCTAGAATACTCAAATCAAACATTTTTAACATTTCTCCCTTTTTGTTTAAAGATATTGAGAGTGATGTCGTTCAACATCACTCTTTTTTGTATTTAATATTTCATTTTCTAAAATGGCAAATCGTCCTCTTCGATTGTTACCCCACCGCTAAATCCTCCGAAATTATTTCCGCTTTCTTCAGGGAAAGGATTCGCTGTTGGAACAAAATCTTCCTCATTGTAACGCTCTTTAATTAGTGTTTTACCTTCACCACTCGTAATTTCAAGTTCTCTAATTGTCGTACCAGTTATGTATGTTTCTTGTCCTTTTGCTTGGAAACCACCAAAATCAGGAATAGAGTCTGAATTATCTTCTGCCTCTTCAGTTTCTTTTTCAACATAGATATTAATATTACCAGTTACGTTGATAGTTGACCCAAAAGGAAGGTTATCAAAACTTTCTTTTAGCTGTTTGAGTGCTGCTGTTTTTTCTGGATCTTCTTTATACTTTTCATGATTGATAAAAAACATATACGGCATTGTTTTAATGTCGCCTTTTTCTTTATAAATTACATATGTATTAACAGCAGTTTTATTGGTTTCTTCAACATAATCTGTACCCACAAACACAATGTTCTGATTAAATGAAGACTCAGGTTCAAAACCTTCTTCTTTGAAGTCGATGGCTTTAGTGGTGTGATAAATTTGCTTAATAATGTATTTCACTTGACCTTTTCCTTCGTAAACATTGAAAGAAAGCGAACCTCTAATTTGTACAGAATCTCCTTCTTTAAGATGATCTTTAATATATTTAACTGCATCAAACTGAGTCATAGAAATAACTTTATTTTTTTCTCCACCTTCTTCTTTTACAAGACCTACTTTAGAAGCCATAAAGATTTCCGCTTTGTCTTTACGTTCTTTGTACCGATCTGCCCATTTTACTGTGTATTCTTTTTTATTTTTTTTATCCGAATTGTCTACCAGTTTTACAGTATCACTTTTTGATCCCATCATCTCAACAAAGATAGATGCATTATCATTGACTTTTACAGAGAAATTCAAACGTCTCCAATCATTTCCGTTCGACTTTCCTTCACTGAAGAATTTATCGGACTGTGTTCCACCAACAATCCCTCGCAAAACAAAATTTCCGTATGTAGGCTGTAATTCACTCATTATTAAAACTACTCCTTTATTTTTATAATTTATGTATAAAAAACTTATGAATTAGGAAGCAGCAAGGTGGATCTCGACCATACTCTATGGTTCTTCACATCCTTTCAACGTTTAGTCTCTATGTCATCACTCAATTTCAAGTGTTGATTTAATTATGGTGGACTCTGTGGGGCACGATCCCACAACCTACCGCTTATGAGACGGTTGCTGCTAACCAGTTGAGCTAAGAGTCCTTACTATGAGGACGGAAGGGATTGAACCTTCCCAACGCGCCAGCGTCAATACAGGAATTGAACCTGAGCGATCCGTCGATCTTGGCATTCCAGCATCCTCATGAAATGTATGTTTTATTATATTTTATGTATTTGTGAGGTGTTTACATCCTATCAAACATTGTGATTTGTTGTCAACATTTTTTATTTATAATACCTCTGTCTGAGGTTACAACTATGATACGGTACGTCCCCACTAACTCTCCCCTTTCATTTGTGAATCAAAAGCTCAAGTGATAAGAATAACTCGAATCACTCCTTTAATTACTTCAATTTCCTCTGGTGGTAATTCAGATATTAAACAAATCCAGCTTTTATAGTTTTGGTGTTTTAATATCTCACCATATCCTTCTAACGCATTTATATCGGTAGTATATACTCGATATTCATTAGCCAATACCATCAGCCCTCTCTCAAGGCTCTTCGATTTTCCTACGTTGTCATACTTCTATACTCAATAAATCTTTCTGTGGTAATTGCTACATTATCAAGATCTCCATCAAAATAACATACCCATTCACTTATTGTTACCTCGTCTAATATCAGTCGATTTAAGTTTAAATAGATATCGGAGTTAATACTGAATCCGCAAATCAGATTAATCCATTTCATGAAATTATCCTTATTGTCTTCCCAAGTTTTCCACAGCAAATCATTCTCTTCGTATTCCGTCATCATTCTTCCTCCAAACCCTAAATGAAGTATTCAATTTCTATATTTACATTGTATTACCAACCTCCCAGAATTGGAAGCTTGATTCCAAACGCCTCATATATGTATTGACATATGACAATGAATGTGATTCGTTGTCGAACTATACACAAATAATGTCGAATCGTTATCACTTTTTGTCGAAATGTCATATTTTTTATTTTGATAATTAACTATGTTAATTTTTTTGTGAATTTCAAGCCCATCGGAGAATAAGCACCTTTCTTGCTTTCTTCTCTCTGCAAGAACAGATCAAGTTGCTTATCTTTAAACTTAGGTAGGATATTCTTGATTGCAGCGCCTGTGACTTGAATGGAATGTTCCATAGAGAAATAAACCCTGTTCATATCAGAATCATACCATTTTACCATATCCATATTTACAAGAATCCCATTGACTTGATCAAGACATTTGAACTTTTCGAAGTGTAATTCCACATAGGACAGTAAATCCATATCTAAAACTTTATATATTATTTCTTCTCCAGTTACTAAGCTTATTTTCGCATTTTTCTTAATTGGTTGTGCAATGAATAGAATGGTTTCGATGTCTACTTTAGTCCCTGTTGTTGGAGTTTGTGGACACCATAAATATCTCCCACCATCGCTTTTATTGAGCATCATTTGTGCAATATCAATTTTCTCTGAATCACTTAAAATGTTGATTTGATCCTTAATCAACTGAAGGATAGTTTCGCTTGATAATTTGAATTTATTAGACATAATTTTTTCCTCCTTCGATAAAGACTTCTTTAATTGTGGCGCGTCCCATTAAGACACGCCACATATGTACTAATTATTTGCTATTATGTATTACTTGCGTGGGTCAATGAAGAATAGGAATTTTGCAGTTGTTGCTACTGGAATAACAGAAAGAATACCAACGATTGAAGCAATAAATAGATTCTTTTTCAAATGTACACCTCCTTTATAGATTTATTTATATTCAAAATTATCTCTCTTATATGAAAAATAATATAGAATCAAACTTGAGGCCAATATAACACCACCAAAAAGCAAGAAAACGGCATTACTGTTTTTATGTAAATATAGTGCATCAAACGAGAGACCAACAGCACAGAGTAAAACAATAGAGATAAAAATAAAACCTCTTGAACTACCCTTTCTAAAACTAAATCCGAAACCACTTTTAGTTAAACCAATTACCAGAGCAATTGCACATATTGTGATAGCATTTATGGTCTGTAAGAAGTATGTTTTATGAGTAAATGAATCTGCCAAATTACTGCTATTTATGTAGTCCAAGTTCATGAAGATACCAATAATCGCTGTCTGAATAAGTCCTGAGAGTATGAATCCGATAGTAGAGATTACAAAGGTAAATGTCCATCTCTGCTTCAGAGTTAATTTCAACAGCAGCCATATAGTAGGTATCGAAATAAAAGGAGCAGGAATTACATTATAGATCTGTGATACAACTAATAAGTAAGAAATTAGTGTGGTGCTTCCAGTGAGGATGACTAACTCTTTTTTATACTGGTAAGGATAAAGACTAAACAAAGAGCAGATTAAGAAATAGATTGCAAAATATTCGAGAGAACTAAATATCATATAACCAAGGAAATCTGTTACATAAGTGATCATTGGCCTTTGCACCTCTTTATATGTATCTGATCGAAACTTAGTAAAAACCACATAATCATTACGATATCACTACAAAAGAAAGATATGGTACAGAGACCTAATGAAATAATTTTCTTTGTATAGTAGTGCTTCTTAATACTCTCAAATGGTGCAAACACTAAGTTTAGTACTAATGATACAAAAAGAAAGATGATCATATAAGCACTTGTATATTCTTCTATTACCACTGACCCAATTATAACTGATACAGTAAGAATGTAGCAAACATCAACACTGAAATGATGTCCTCTATTCCACCACCGTATGAATAAAAATGAAATGAAAGAAATAGTCAAATCCATCCATCTATTTGTAGTTATTCCGAATGCAATTAATGTAGCAAATACGGATATGTATAACAGAACAACTTTGATTTTATTTTGGATTTCATATACATCGATTTCGCTAATTTTTAATTTTTCTCTTTGAACCTCATTTAAATTTTTCCAAAGCTTATTTCCTAAAAGTATGGCCGTCCTCTTTAGTAGCATATGTTAACACTCCTTTGATGTATTAAATATAGCACCGTTCATAATATTTAGTCAACATATTTATTTTTTATCTTTAAAAGAAAAAACTACCCTAAAAATTAGGATAGTCCATACAGTTCTTTTACTGTTCCATCAGTAAGGAAATCATTTTTCAATCGATAAATTGCACTGTCTGAATTCTCTCCGAATTGAATCGCAATTTCAATATAATCATCGCTTGTAAGTTGACCATGATCCAGTATTCTGTCTTTAGCCATTTGAAGCATTCCAGAACGACTAATATTAAGCGGTGTAAAGTTTGGCTGCTGAATCTCATCAGCAATCTTACCTAAACGTCTATGCACTACTGATTTATCTGCTTCATTTAAGTGGACAGTTCTAGTCAAGGCGTTCCTTACAATAAAATCACTTTCAGTTAGATTAGCCATAGGAGCTTTAATATCTGGCGATGCATTACCGTTCATTTTACTGTACTCAGTTTCCAAATGTGCTTGCTGACATAGCTTAATGCATTTATCACTTACTGTTATAGTTCTTCTTGTTCCATTGTCGTCTTCAAGGTGCAATTTATTATTTAAAGCGTCTACAGATTTTTTGCTAAGATTCAGTATTTCACTGTTTCCTGAGCCTCTGATTCCAGATCTCAGCAATTCAATGATTACTGCATCCTGTGCATTTTCTCTGCTCTCGATAATCTTATCCAATTCTTTATCTGTCCAAAAGCGCTTAACCATATTGTTTGCAAACTGTTTTTTCCAAGCCGAGTCGACCATATCAAGTGGATTCAATCCTTTGTGATAGCCCTCTTCAATTGCCCATGAAATGTAGTTTGATACATATGTGACATTCGAGTTACTGCTTGATTCTGTTTTCGGCATATACATAAAGAAAAGTCTTCTTAGTTGATCAATATTGAACGAAAAAAGATCCCTACCCAACTCTGTTTCAAGAATCTGAGAAACTTTAAATAATCTACTGAAAATCTTTTTAGTACCTTCTTTTAAATCATCTAAGAACTCGTTTTTGACTGGTTCGTTGTACATCTTGTCTTCATATATTGTATTGGACATTATTTTACATCCTCTCTCTTAACTAAACTTAACCAAGTAGTGTGTCCACTTTTTCTTCTGTAAATTTACGAAGTGTACTCTTGATTTTATTTGAGTTAACCTTCCCTTGACTACTTAAAAGAGTGTTCAATTCAGATTCAGTTTTCGAGAAGTTTATCGAGTCAACAATACGTGTAATGTCTGAGACAGGGAAGTCTTTGCCGTACTTATCATAAAGTTTCTTTGCAATAACAACAAAGGCAACAAACATGTTATGGTGAGTAAACCAAGAAGTTTTCAAGTGTTCGTTCCTGTTTTTAAATTGTTCCTCATAGGAAGGAATCAAGTATCCAAAGAACTTCTTAAGAACATCTGTGATGTCATAACGATCTTTATTGTTTTGAGGTTCAAAAATTGTTTGAATCGCATCTGATAAAATTGCAAAGTTTGTGTAGTAGTTAATCTTTTTATCAAGTGCTGTCTTGATAGACACTTTTTGTTTCAATTCAGGAGTAGTCATCAAATCCTTAGTAATTTGTTCACCAATGGATTCACTCATATAATGTTTTACTAGTGTTTTATCAAACCTATTCACAGTGTTTACTTGACCTAGTAGGAACTGACTTTCTGCAAGTGGGAAATGTTTAATGGCTACATTGATGTAACCTTCAAATTCAGGGTTCTCTTGCAAGACTTTAATCATTGCCTGTACACGGTGCATTCCATCGATCAGGTTAATAGTTGTACCTTCTCCAATTGTTAATTCACCATCACTGTACTCTACAAGGTCATTACCATCCACCAAAATGTTAAATAGCAGTGTATCGGCTTTGTATTTCCCTTCTTTCATTAACCGAACAATATTGTTAACACTTTTAAGGTTTACACTTGCCTTTTCAGTAATCTTGCCTTTCTTACTAATTGTCTTTTTAGACAAACGTTGTGCGTTATAGTTGTATGTCAGAATGCCAGAGTTATAAAGATCTGCAACTTCACGATAAGAAAGTATTGTTACATAATCTCTTCCTGTTGGAGCAGCAATAACTCCTTCGATTGTATAGGGCAAAGAAATTAGTTCTTCACTCTCAGTTTTATACTTTTGACCTTTACCAATTTCCTTTTGTGTAAAGAATGCTTCAGGATCAAGACGAGGATCTCTAGTGACTTCTTCAATCGTCAAAGTGATTGCCACGAGTTCTTCTTGCGACAAATTTTCTAGTCTTTCGTTTTGAATAAGTAGTTCATTGATTGTACCATGTGATATCTTATGTTTTTGATAAAGTAGTTCATCAATTGCTCTTTGTTGATCTTTATTTTTATTAATAACTGCAAAAACTTCAGTTAAAGTTTCTAAGATGTCCTTATCCTGAGTTACCTCGCTCATTAAAACAACTCCTCTTTATATCCGCTATTTTATACTTCTTTTCTAATAATCATTTTACTTTAATTATTGACAAAAGAAAAGTAAAAAATACTCTAAGTGTACAGTTTTAGGACTGTAGTCTCAGAGTATTCCCCAATGAAAGATGAATTTTAATGCCTACCTAGAGCAGTTTAAGATATTGTGAAGCCAGTTTCTTAGTTCCGTTCTCTAGCCTTGGTGCTGCAATAATGATTTTCAACGCCTCTTTTAGCTGATTTACTGACGTAAAGATTTTCTCAGAGAAGTCCACCCTGATCTTAGCACCATCATAATCGTACTTATACAATAGGAGACTAATCTTCGTTTCTTTGTCTAAATCACTACGATAAATACTTTAATCATTAATAAACGCACTCTTACCAATTGACTCAAGATCAGTTTGAACACTCATAATTAAAACCTCCTTAAATTTCTAAGGAGATTATAACATAAAATATTGTAATCGTTCTTAGCAATTTTGTTTACTGCAATATATTGATAGCGCTAAATACGATTACAGTTCCCTCTTCAATATATGCTCAGTCGAGTTTAATGGAGCAGTATATTGCCACTCATCTTTACCTAAATGGTTCAATGCATCTACCAAAGGAAGACCAACTAAGTCCTCAAGCATTTGCCTACCGCAATAATCTAATATCCAGAAATGCTCTTCTCCAACATTGTCTTTTCTGATAAGCATCGCATGTTCATAAGCAGCCATTCATATCCCCCTACAATTGGTCTATAAAGTCTACAAATACTGGAGTCATTATGTTTCCACTCTTCAAGTAGCCTCTATGTTTAATTGTACAACGAATTAATGGCTGTATCCAGATACTTCCTTTTGTCTCGCCAGTTATAATTTTTGAGGCCACTTTATAAAAACTCTTCTTTTGAGTAGTCGATAGTCCAAATTCTACAGTACCAACATATTTAAAACCATCATCTGTCGAAATACTCAGGTAAAGTGCTGTCGATTCTTTCCTGTAACCTGTCACAACACATTCTGAATACTGCCAATTGATGATCTTGCACCACAAGTCCTTCGGACGTCTCCCAGCCTTATAGGTCGAATCTAGGCGTTTGGCAACCATTCCTTCTAGTTCGTATTGTTTTATTAATTCAAAAAGCGTTTTCCCTGTTTCAAGGACATGAATTACCTTAGTTAATCGCTGCTGGTTCTCTACACTGCTCTCCAATATTCCTTTGCGTATAGAAAGTGGTAATCTCATTACTGATTTATACTTGTGTGTCAGAATATCAAATACAATTAACGTACATGGCCTTGCTATTGCAGCACTGGCAATACTAGAATGTCTCTTACTCATAATTCTTGTCATAACCGCTTCAAAATCTTCTTTTAGGGGATTTTCTAAATCATAACAGACTAACTCACCATCTAGAGTAATTCCTTGCTCTACGTGCAACGATTTTATTTCAGGAAGACTTAGTGTGATATCGTTTCCATGGCGAGTTATCAGTTTGATTCCACTCTCATCACTTAGAAGCTCTATCCTTACTCCATTGGATTTAGGTTCAAATAAATAATCATTCGAATCAAACGGATCAGTTCTTGTATCCAAGAGCATAGGCTCAATAAACTTTAAATGTTTCATACTGATGTCTTTTTCTTGTCTGATTTCTTTTTACTTTTACTTGGACTGGTTAAATTTAACTCAACATCAATTTCAAATACTTCTTTACTTCTTGTATCTCTAAGTGAAGCTTGTAATATGTCCATCAGACTCGAAGACTCATTTGAAATCACTTCTATAGATTCTTTTTTCTGCACTAACTTTGAATTGATAAGAGACAGCATATCAGATCTATATTCATTCTTGTATTTTGTTGGCTCAAATTTAGCAGTAAGTTGTTCAATCAGCATATGAGCAATCTTAAGTTCCTTTTCATCTACTACAGTCTCAGAAGTATTCGGAACATTTTCCACTGGCCTTACTTCGTCTGGATAGTGCAATGTTTCAAGAACCAACACGTCTTTATAAGTTCTGATTGCAGCTAATTGTTGTCCAGAACGAATTGAAATTTTTGCTATGCCTACCTTATTTGATTCTGTTAACACTCTCCGTAGCAATGAGTATGCTCTTACGTGTCCTTCTTCAGGTGATAGATAATAACTTAGATTAAAGTAGATAGGATCAATTTCGTCCAATTCAATAAAATCCAATACCTCTACAGCTCTAGACTCAAACTTTTTCTTTATTACTTCAATTTCTTCATCTTCTATCACTACATATTTATTGGTTTCATATTCAAATCCTTTTACAATGTCTTGATGTGGAGACGATTTTGATTGTTTGACAGGAGCAAGGTTATACTTATCCAGATTCTTAAACTTAATATCCTTGTCGTCAACAGTACTATGAAGTTTTACAGCAATGTTTATTAGACCAAATGATATGTTGCCTTTCCATATTGTATGCAAAAGAAAAGACCTCCTTAATCGTTTTAGATTTAGGATGGTCTTTTTGACAAGAATATATTCAGTTTGGCTAAAGCCATGTTAATTCAAATTGCATTACGGTATCTTCACCTCGAAATTTCCTAGTGTTCCACTCTTGAGATTTCTGGTCTCCAATTACATAGTGTTTTTCAATAGATGCTACTGGGAGCATAGTAATATTAATCGTTCCTTGTTGATCAAGAACAAAAGCAAAGTATCCAATACAATCAAAATCAGATTCGGCCTTTTTGATCTTACTTAGAGTCGTTTTGGGATTATTTATTGTAAAGCCAAAATTAGATTTTCCTTTCTTCCTGCTTCTTGCTTTAACAGATATTCCTAAACGCACTCCATCTTTTACTGCTATTATATCGATTCCGATATGTCTCACATGAACACATTCGTATCCATTTTTTGAAAGCCAATACATAACTAAGTGTTCACCAAAATCACCAGTAATCTGCTTGTGATTGCTGCTATGCATAATTGATGACCTACTCCTCTATATGCCTTATACTTGATATTTCCATTCCCCTTGATCTGTGCTGTAGAATCTGTTTGACATAGTTCTACTCGTGTCACGTATATCTTCAAGTTCTTCAATTGAGTACCGTTTTCCTTGAAGACTCAAAAAATAGTATATGTCTTTACTGACTTTATATTCTGTAACCTCTTCAACTATATAACCTTTTACTAAATTAAGAAACATGTTTAACTTTAAAATAAGTACTTGGTTTTTTGTTTTGTCAATAATATCAATTTCCTCTGAAGAGGCTTCATTCAACTTAAATTCTAATCTGCTATCAATTGCCCGAAATTGAAAATCAATTAGTTCAACAACAAAATATTTCGACTTTTCATTAAATATCTCACTAATTTTAACAAGGTTTTTTATATTGAGAACAGCTTCAGATTTATCATCTAAAAGCATTAGTCCAAAATACTCCATAAATTTATGAAATTTGCATGATATAGAAACCGCCCCACTATAGGCATTAAGGTTCATTATGATTTCTTGTTCTTCATAATCAACTTTTTCAACACTCAGTTCCAATGTCTCTAGTAAGCTTGTAATATCTTTTTCAATTTTATTGATGAATCCTTTTTCATAAATTGTGTGTATCGTTTTTGAATCAACATATCCAGTATCTTTTAATGAATCAATGATTGCACTATTTCCCTTTCTTTCTAGCCACCGTACTACACTTTTTGTTGCAACAAACTTGTCATCTATTTTTTCACTTTGATACCTTTCCATGGATTCAATAAAGATATGATACTCCTTAAACATTAATCCAATCTCATGGAATGTAGATTCACTACTCTTTAGATCTAAATAGGCTTTATATTTGTCGCTGAGCTCTCGACCTAGCTGTAAGTAAGGTTGTCGTATTGCGTTGGGTATTAACACATCATAATACTCTATTTTCCGTTCCCACGTATCGAGAATTTTATCTATGTCATTGAAGTGCTTATTAATATCAGCCATTCTTCTAGTTTTCTTCGCTTGTGCTATCAATTGTTTTCTTGTTTTTCCGTATTGATTCATCTCAAAATCAACAAAATCATTTATGCAATCGCTACCCACATTTAAAGTAATCCCGTTAATTTTGTTTTTGATGTAATGCACTAACTTATTCGCTGTATTACAAAGGGAGCATCTAATCCTGTCATCGCCTAAATCCTCGACATGGTTTAATAGATCCTCATTACCTTTCCATTCCTCACCAGCGTTTTTAATAACAAAAGGAACTACATTTGCAAATTCATTTTTGAACTCTTCAGGTACGTCGACGTAATCAAGCTTTTCATTTTCTTTCAATAAATTGAGCAGCCATGGAAATTCTTGAGTGACAACACTGTTTATTAATAGATTCCTTTTCTTCTTGTCAATTGCAATTTGACTCAATAGATTACCCCCAAATAGGAATGTATGTTTGGTAGGTCTATTGTATCATACTTCTACATTTTTCCACAATATACAGTCAATAAGTATTAGGTCTTCGAGGTCTGTAGTTCCCCAATAAAGCCAAGGTCAAATGAAATCATCGTTTCATTTGATATATTCTTCAATTTTCACCACATTGTAATTCCTAACCAGATCTCCTTCTTGGTATGGAATACTGTTAAACTGTTTATTGAAATTTGACACTGCATCTTCTTGACTAAAGCCTTGGATAAGAATATCTCCTTTCATTTTCATCCAAGGATTAGAATGAAAAAGAGAAGCCCATCGATATTCATATTCATAATAAATGACATAACTACTTTTTAAGAAACCCAGCAAAATGAACGACTCCCTCAATACATCGGATATTTTATTCTGATTTATTAATCCTTATTGAATTTGCAGCTCTTACAAGATCCTCATAATGGATGATTAAATGGCAGATTAACTTGTCTGTTTCACCGTTTTTTGTCATGATTTTTATTGGGATTAGACCATTATCAGATATCGTCTCTGGAAATTGAATCCACCTCCCTGAGACTTCGCAAGGTACATATCCATTGCCTTTTTGATTAATCATCCGTTGCTTATATCCAACAGGAAAACGAATAATGTTTTGCATTTATGCGCTAACCCCTTTCCTCTTGAAATAGTATTTTTATCTGAATATTAACGGCCTGCCATCTTTTAATTTAACAGCCTTTCTGAACATGATAAAGTTGATTCCTTTTTCTATTTCATCGTAACTGACAAGTTCTCCGTCAATTTTAATTCTCCTGTCTACAACCGATGAAACATAAACGCCTCTATCGAATGGTGTTTCTACCATGACCTGCTCTTCAACAGAGTTAATAAATCTGTATCCCTTATTATATAGGTCATCGAATATATTAAATAACTCAATGAAATCCTCGGACATAATCGCACTCCTTTTCAGGGGGAATTTATCTATTCGAGACGAATATTATTGAAATCTACTGTATGTAAAGCCCCAGTCAAGTCCTCAACAATCGCCTTGTTTCCATCCTTCAATTGAATCACAATAACACGCTCTTGGGATTTGAGTGTTTCTGTAGCTTTAATAACTGCACCTTTTACTCCCACATCGTCAGTATTTACAAAAAAACTTCCTGTGTTATTCCCCTTAGTGTCGGCAGCTTTATTAATATCATCTGTTGCTATTAGAAGTTCGCCTTCTCTTATTCCATTCGTCCAGACTTCATACTTCACAATAACATCTCCTTTTTATATAAATGAAATGGATCTTTCAATGCAACTTTCTTATATTGAAATCGGACTTAAGAATCTCAGTCCTATAATGTTCGATTTTCTTAGTCAATTCTTCCAGTTCCATTAATGCTTCATTGAGCAATCTTTCGTTCTCCTGTTTAGTTAAGGTAAATTTTTCAATCTTCGTTTTGTTGTCTTCAATTATGCTTAAGTCCTCTAGATTTATTTTTCCTCTTCGACCATTATCAGTAAACTTAACAGACGCACGTATATCTCCGTCGAATTCCATTATAATACAATGTCTGCCCTGATGTCTGTTCTGGCTGTCTCTGATAGAGTCGACAACGTAAGTATAATATTGATTAATTTCAAAATCTCTAAGCAATTTCCCATTTTGAAGCAATTCATACTTTATGGTTTGTGAAGATACTCGTTTTAAGTTTACTTCAAGCATCATTTCACCTTCCTTTCCTAGCCAATAAATCTGACATTTCATCTACTCTCAAACTCTAACTTACGTTGTTTCAGTTCAGGATCATCCTCATCAATAATGGCATTATTTTCTCCGCACATGCAATCCCAAATAATACGTACTTCATTTCCACAAACTAAACATTCAGGATGTTGAAATTTGGATTCATGCTCAGGTGCGTCTTTATATAATGGATATACACGTTCAAACCATTCCTTAACTTCTCGGTCAGTAAGTGCATACATTGACATCACATAATCCATGCCTTTTTTCAAACGTAGCCACTCCAAGCGTTCCTTTCTTGTTTTTGGCTTCAAGAATCTCTTCCTCTCAGTATATAGTCTGAATTCCTTTCAATTGTCTTCATTAATATATCAAGCCCTTCCTTGGAAAGGTGTTCAGTAAGATTATCACGCAAAAGCTCAATAAAAGTCTGATCCCACTCATCGAAACCACCATTATTTGTTTCGTTGTATGCTTCAACAATCATTTCTTTAGCTCTTTTAATCATCTCTTGTTTTTTCATAATGGCTCACCCCATAATAGCACCGTATGAAATTGACCTTTTATATGCCATTTGCCTTAAAGGCTACTAATCGAATCTACAGTCTTCCTTAGTTCGTCCATCAATTTTTCGAATTCATCGTATTTATTCTCATTTGCAAAATCCTTGAAATCAACCGTATTTAACAAGGCGATTGCCGCTTTAATTTTAAGATCATGTTCCCAAAATGGCATTTCTGTTTTCCCTTTTACATTAATTGAAACCTTTTCTCCATTCATGTGCGAGTTAATTTCAAATTCAGTGTCTTGTTTTGCCATCTATATTCTCTCCTTATTTTTCAAATGAATAGTCTTTCTTATCTACTTGCACGCGGGGTTTACCACAGCAAAACGCTCCACATTATGTTGTTTAGATCAAAATGAACATTTATCGGTTCTCTAACTCATTAATGGTTGCTTCTAAAGAGTCTTTTGCTGCCTTGAGTCTGATTATTGCACTTTGCTCATCATTCTTCTCGTTCAAATCTTCTTTAGCAGTCCTTGCAAAGAAAATAACATCTGTGATCMGATCTAACAATTCTTCTTTATTTTTCATAATACCTCTCCTCATGAAAGTCAGTTTTCATCGTGTACTTTTCTTTCCTTCAACAGCCAACTTTCTAATTATCTCCCACATTTCGTATTCAGTTAGTTCTTCATAGGCTTCATAAACATCTTCCGGAATTGTTTCAAAAGCTTCTGCCAGCTCCATAATTCTATCATGGAAAGATGCCTTATCTTTGAAATTCGTATTCTCAAACAAAAACTTTTTCACCACTTCAGTCGGCTTCATAGTTCACTCCTTGTGTCATGAAATTCAGGTTTCATCGACATACTGCCTTCCCTCTTTGGTTATGGAAGCTCTATGTTCAAAATTATAATAGGTTAGTCTAATTAGTCCTCTTCTCTCTAAGGCATTCAGAGTCCTCTTATCGGAATCTTCTATACGATCACATATTGACTGGATTCGCTTCAATAGTTCTAACTGCTTATCATTTATCACTTTGATTGGCACATAAACCACACTCCATATGAAACAACTCTTTCGTTACCTTTAATCAAGATTCCTTGCTCCAAGAATGTGCATTTTTTCGTTAACAGAAATACGATCCGCATTTAATTCAATAAACTCATTAAGCTCTTCTTCGCTTTCAAACCATGAATAGCTGTTTACATCATCTCTAACAAAGGTTAATAAGTATTGATGTTCCATTTCACTTCATCCTTTTCCTCAAAGTTAATAAATCTAGTATTTTATTAACTTATTTGCTCAGCTTTGACCATAATCCATTTGCCAGTTATCTTTCCAATTAGCCGAGAAACATCTGTAATCATAGATTTTGAAACAGGGTTTAGTAACAAATCATCTGTCCATCCAACTCTTTTCCAGATTCCTGATATATAGATGTCATCTGCATTAAATGTTTCAAAAGCTATATCTAGACGTGCCTTATATGTTGCAGCAACTGAAGCCATGTCACCAATGATGTGAACTTGTAAAGCAGCATAAACTCCTCGCTCAAGAGCAAGCGAATCCTCACTAAAATACTGTTTCATTTGAATCATATCAAGAACTGCCGTAGCAACAAGAATCTCGTTCTTTAAGGCATCTGTATTCTTATCAATGAAATCACCAACATATTTTTTTAACCCATCACTTGTAGAAGGCCAATGTCTATTTAAATCATCTAAATATAAGCCGACAACTCTGTGAGATAGTTCATTTAGTACTCTATCTTTGCTGTTCGCTTTTTTAAACCATCCGAAGATAGAAATTGTACATCCTCCTCAATGAAACCAATCATTTATTGTCTCTCAAATTCCTTGCCACGTAATAAGTAATCACAGCTCACATTAAAGAAATCAGACAATTTCACCAATACCTCGAATGTTGGTTTTGCTCTATTCAGTTCATAATTTGAAATTAGAACCCTAGAGTCATTGCTATCGTGACATACCTTCTTGCCTACCTCTTCTTGTGTTAACTTTAATTCAGTCCTAAGCGCCCTTAATCTATTACCTAGTGTATCTGGATCGATAACCGAACTAGAAGTTTCCTTTGATATGTTGTATTGATCTCTCAGAACATTATCCCATCTAGCCTTGCATGTATTAGCGGTTTTTGAGAGCTTTGCACCAGCAATTTCAAATGCAGCTATCCTTGTTTTTCCGTTCTTAAGGTATGAAAGCACGATCTCAGCAAGCAGTCTATCCTGTTCGCTAGTCCATCCATAATTACTCAAAACTCAGCTTCACCCCTGAAATCTCCGTTTTATGTACCTCTTATTCGGGTAATGACATATCAAAGACTAAAACTTTTTCCACTTCATTCTCCTGAATCGTAATTATAAATCTCTTACCAAGTCTTCTTTTCCAATTTAGAAATTTATCTGAGTCATTTATAAAAGAATTTAAGGAGAGAACAACATAATCGATCTTATTTAAAATCTCCTTGTCTTTCTCCAGTTCTGATAGTGCAGCAATTATCTCCTGAAATGAATTAACTTGAATTGTGTAAGCCGCATTATGTGAAATCGTATGCAACCCTACCGCATCGATCATTAAGATTTTTTCTCTGTTCAGTTGCTTCATTTGAGTCTCAAGTATTCTTGATTTACCTTGCTTTCCTAAAATAACTCTCACGGATTTCAACCTCCCTTAAAATCAGTTTTTATCGGTAATCGCTCACCGACTGCAATAAGCGCATCATTCGTAATTTGTTTCAATTCAGAAATGAACTCAACCAGCTCTTCATGGCTTACTTCTTCAACAGCAATACCATGAGTATCAATCTGATCTAGTGCCCTTATCAGAATTGTCTCTCTGTCTTTGAATGTTTCTAAATCAGCTAACAGCTTTTTTTCTTGTGGAGTTGCAAAGATTTTTATATCTTTTAGTTGACTCTCTGTAAGCATTCTTCTTTCCATCCTCATGAAATCCGTGTTTCATTTACTTTATATTAATTCAAATGCTCCGCTCTTCTTGGTTTCTATCCGACCCACCAAGTCAACATCAATTCCACAATGTAATCCTGAAACTACTTCAGTGTTACATGTGCAGCACATACCAGTGAGGGTGTATTCTTTTGTATACTCCTCACATATTGAACACCACATAGATACATTTTGCATAAATATTCTCCTTTCCTAGTAAATGAAATCAGACTTTTATTTACTCTTTATCATCTGGAATCGTAATATTGTAAGTAACCTGAATAAGTTTTGGTTTAAGTTTACCGTACAGAAAACTATGCTTCTCACCGTATGCTTTTGCTCTATCTTCGCTAGGGAATTTATATGACTTCATCACATCGATCACTGGAACAATATTCAAATGAACATCTGTGATATATAGAAACTTCCCCTTGTGCTCTCCTTCAGACCAACTTAATACCCAGAAAGATTCCTGTGTTTGCAATTCCATTTTTGAACCTCCAAATTATTGATTTTCTACAGGGAATAACTACCAGAAGAATACACCACAATGTTCATCCAATTTCCGCATCGCTTCATCCGAAACCAAGCAATCAACAAATTCTACTTCGATTCGGTTATAAGTCCCCAACAACAATCCCAAGACTTTCCAAGTATTCTTTTTCATTTTCATCAGCCGCAATGCTCCACTTATTCATATGTATCTCTCCTTATTAATAAGTAGTGAGTCATTTATTAAATGTCTACATTCGTTTACGCACCTATCTAATTACCACTTTTACATTTAGATCGTAACCAGCTAAAGTTTTTTGAAGTTTTTCTTCAAATCCTTTCGCTAAACCAATCAACGTCTTCTCTTTGTTTTTTAATCTCGACCAATGTTCAAACTCTTCGGAATCCATTGTGCGATTAGCTTTTATTGTTATCTGAATTTCTGCCAAATGTAACAACCCTTTCTTGAAATATTTACTAGAGCATCGCTTTAAAAATCAGGCTTTTAATGATTTTTAAATTCCATTTGGTTCAATTTTGTTTTGCAGTAGTCAAGATATTCCCCAACATGCTTATTTTCACGCTTAAATGACTCAACTCTGTCAACCCAATTTACATCCCCGAACACATGCTGCTTGTAAACCTCTGGTTTCGTCTTTCTGATCCAATGAAAGAACGTCATTTAATCACCACCAGTCACCATAAAATTAGGTTTTTATTGTCCGTATTTATAATCTTCATCAGTTAAGCTCAACTTGGTCTTAAGAGCGTCTTCATACTTGATTGGAAACCTACCACCGTTCACTTCCCAAAAGCTTATTTGCTGTGCAGTAACACCGAGATTCTCGGCGAGTTCTTTTTGCGATACTTTTATCTTTTTCCTCAGTTCTCTTACCTTATCAATTACAATGAAACGATACTGTACATCCTTAATATCTACTTGAGCGCTAAAGTTGTTTCTGTTCTTATATTTAAAGTTATCATATATCCCAAATTTAATAAGTCTGTAACGGATTGATTCTAATAAGATCCCAAACTTGATCGAGAGCTCCTTAAGTGAGATATATTCAGTATTATTCTGGACAAATTCATCAAACTCGCTCCAATCAACCCTGTTTACCTCAATCTCTTCGACTTTGGCTACTTCGATTACTGGTGGGCTACTGGGGAAGGCGTTAATAAATGTAATGTATCGTTCAATCTTATCTTCTTTCATTGGATGAACATCAGGCTGATGTTCCCATCTACTTATGTGGTTGTAGCTACATCCAACATAATCCGAGAGGTCTCCAGTCAATTGTATTTTCTTCTCTATCCTCATTTTTCTCCAATGATTATAATCGTAGTTAGTTGATTCATTCATTAGAAATACTCCCCCTAAGTGATACCCTCATTTTACCATTTGTTACATGTAAAATCAATTATATTTTTAAGTTAATAGAGATACAGTATGTAACTAAAAATGTTCGAAAAGATACACGAACATGTGTTCTTGCTATTTTAAATACCCTATGCTATACTCAGTTCATCGCTAGTCCAACACAACAACTTAAACGTCATTGGGAGATGATAAGAAGATGGAAAGAAGAATTTACACTGTTCAAGGAAGGATACTGCTGCCTATCGAATTTAAAGTAAAGGCTGATTCTCAACAGGCAGCATTGTTATATGCAGAATCAATTTTTAATGAGAAGATGATTACTCGAATGGAAGCAGATTTGTACGATAGAAATGATAAACAGCACTATCTCTTGTGTGACAGCTTAAAATTTGAATGGATACAAGATAAATAGATTCATCTCCCTACCTGCAAAGAGCACCCTCACTCTTGCAGGTTTTCAGCTCGTTAAGGTTCAAAAACAACTCTCCCGTTTGTTCGATCAAATATTCTATGAGTTCTCGATGGGCATAGCATTTTCAAGGCCTCTAAATTCTCACTGCATTTCTTCGTATCCTTCCAAGTAGTAAGTCGTTTGTCCTTGTCGTGTGTCTCCAACTTTTGAATACAATAACGCTTGGCTTTGGTCATTTCATTCGCCTACTTTCATAGTATTTGTCTAGGATGACTGTTTCTATGTATAAAGTAGGTGTATTTGATTTTTAATTTATATCAATTGATTATAGCTCCCAGAATGCTTCGTAGCTGTTCCAGTGCTTCTTTTGGATCAATGTAATGACCCAACTTATCCAGTGCCCCGAAATGAAGATGGCTGCCTGTGCTGTGGCCTGTCGAGCCACATTTTGCTATTACATCACCTTTATGGATTTTCTCTCCAAGACTCACAAGAATCTTTGATGCGTKACCATAAATAAATTGATATCCTTGAGCCGTTCTAATAAAAACTCCATTACCGAGTGAAGTTATTGACGCATCAGTAATCTTCACAACCACTCCATCTGTTAAAGAATGAATGGGATCTCCAGTCCCACAAGCGAAGTCTATCCCTCGATGGGGTTTAAAGTCCCTCACGGCTTCAATTGAGCCGTACTTAGATGTGACAGTACCTGTGGGCGATATTGAAATCTTCACACCGCTCAACTCCTTATGATGCTCAGGTAATAAAACAAGACTTTCAATGACTATCATAGTCAACTGAATCAATTTCTTCTTCAAAATAGTAATCTTGCAATTCATATAACTTATTTAAATCCTCATCAATTTCTTTTAATTCCATTTGAAGTTTTTGTTTCTTACTTTCTTTAACTTCAATTTCACTTGTTATTTTTCTAAATCTGCTGATGTTATAATCTCCTTTCATTCTAGGTTGAAATGCGGATTTTATCGTCATTTGACTACTATTGAGTCATACATCGGATTCAGCAACTTTCCATTTCTCCGAATTAATCTACTCCGTTCGGACACAAACTGATAATTATTCGCCTTCCATGCATAGCAACTTGAAAAGCAATTATCAATAGTACCGTCATCGTTAATACGGTGAACGTGTGAAGTTACACCATAGGGGTTTTCTTCAAGTTGCTCATGGTATTCGTCAATAAAGACATCTCCACGCATTACTTTCTGACCATCTCTGTAGACAAGAGTGCTTACCTCTTCAAGTTTTGCAGCTAGTTCTTCTTCTGCGTCCATCTCTTCAACTGCTTGTTGAATCATCGCCTTACCTTCTTCGCTATCCAACCAATCTTCCCATTCTTTTAGACGATCCACCCTATATCTACTCTCCTTATGAAATACGAATTTCATGTGGGCATAGTTCTGTATGAATTATGCCCACATGTTTAATGCTTACATTAATCTCCTAGCGCTTCAATCATGGCTTTTATCTCGTCAGTAGACTTACTTTCTAACTCTTCGTTCTCTTTGCGAGAAAGAACTTCAAAAAGCTTTTGCTTTTCTTCGCGTTTCGTTTTTGCATTTAAATGAGCTTCTTTCTCTGCTAACTTGATTCCTACAATGTATTTCACAATTTCAATTTTAATATCCAACTCTTTATCTGCTTTAGTTTTTGTGTTAAGAAGACTCTCTTCTTTAACAGTTTTCAGATGGCTATTCAATGTCTTGAAAACCGAATCCAGATTCTCCACACTTAGATCCCAAAGATCCTCTACAGAAACCAAGCCTTTAAACGGAAACCGCATTTTATTGCGTACTGCTACCTCGAAATTATTGTTTGTCATTTTAACATTTCTCCTTTTAATATGTTTATTTTTTTAAAACTTGATTTTAATAACTCGTTCTGTTTGCCCTTTAACCTTTACAAGTAAATCGTTACGTTTAGTTGAACTGAAACCAAGACCACTCAACTGATCATCTACTACCTTCACAGCCATCTTACCACCTAAAGCTTCGAATACTCGCTTATGCTGCATAAGTTCTTCCTTTAGGAATTCATTATAAAAACCATTAGGTGACTCAGGATTAATACAATCTTTCATCATAAAGAAATAATGCCTGTGACCAATCCCGTGTTGCTCATCCCAATAGTTTGGTGAATAGCATACTACCGCTGCTGGTACAAACTGATTAGTTTTAAGTCCCMAAACTTCCCTTGAAGATACGTTTGACGGAAGTTTCTCTTGAATGGTGAACCCATTAGATTTACTAAAGGTCACTTCTGCAACCTGAACTCTTTCTTCATCTCGTAATTCCTTTGCATAGTCAAAGGAGAATATTTGACCATCAAATTCAATCTCTGCCTTGAATCCCGTTCTACCGCCTCTGTGAGCGTAGTTATGGACAAAGAATTTATATGTCCCTTCTTCCATCCTTTTCAGATCATGCCACGTAATATTCTCAACCGCCACTTGATTTCTATTAGGATTCATAATATCAACGTCCAATTGTCCAGTAGTTTTTGAGTTCTGCTTTCGACCATAATAGATCTCATTTCCTCTAGGTTCGATACAGTGAGCATCTAAATCATTACCATCATACTCACCATCATTCCATTGAATGGAGAATCGTAATACCCCATCAACGCTACCACCTGCTGACTTGACATTCTCTTTCATGGAACTGTCTGTAATATTTCCTGAATATGCCCAACTGAATCCATTATTCCATTTAAACATCGACTGAATGTCTTTGTTCTCTGGGGCAACCAAGGAAACCATATTGCTCGAATGTTTATTCTCAAAGAACACTTCTAGTTCATTTGCAGTAGGGAGAATGTTTTCAATAAACGATTCAATCGAAACTTCATCAACCCTAGAAAATTTTTTAGGATTAACAGTAATTGCCTTTGACATTTCATCAAAAACATTTGCACCCTGAACTCTCTTAGCGGAATCCTTATTTGAGAATAGAATATTGTTCACTGTAATGTCATCTAGAGTTGCGTGTCTTCTACTCAATGCCTCCAAATAACCTAATTCTTCAATGGTTTTCTTAGCATCATTAAGCATCTTTTGAGTAAAAATTGCCTTTGGTCTCTTATAATTTGTAGGTGCAACAATAATCTCATATTTTCTAACTGCGGTATCTAGATCCATACCTTCACTTATATTAATCAGTAATGTACCAATACTATGGTTTCTAATTCTACCAATAGCACCTCCCACCTTAACTGATTGCTCCCAAGCATAGTTAACCTCTTCAGATTGTGAGGAGAGTTTGTCATATGCTTTCTTAAGATTCAAAAACTCACTAAGAGCACCTTTCCATTCTTCCCCTTTATAAAGGGAGTTTTGCGAAATCAGCTCCAGCACAGTAAGTAGGCTTTCTTCTGTAATTTCGTCCAATGAACGCTTAAACACGTTGCGCGTATCTCGATAACCGCCTTGAATTTCAGCTTCTGATTTATTACTTTTATCAACAAACTGATCAGGTAATTCAAGATAGAAGTGATTCCACTCGATAGTTTTTCCATCAGTGTGTTCGAAGTTCTTATCTACTCCAATTTTCTTTAGTTTGCTCACATGTACATCGGAAACAGTTTTTGAAAGAATGAATTTATTTAGAGCATCCAGCACAGGTTGAAATTTATCATCATTGGTTTCAAAATCCCAAATCGTTTTCACTTGGTTGTTTTTGATAACAACAACATTACCAAAGTTCCTGACAAAACTTCTATCATAACTTCCATCATATTCTCGACGTGTCCTGAAAATATTGTTTGTTCCTTCTGGGAAGCTGTCTAGGTACAAATTCCACAACTCATCTTTATCCAACTCCACCTCGAACAGTTTTGTTGCATCAGATGTAATTTCTTTAAAGTTTGCTTGCAGTAACGTCCTCATCTGTTTGAATTCCATTTCATCATTCTCCCTTTATTTTTATTATGGTTTATACTTTTTATTTATAATTTATGTATCTAATTTAATTACAAGGCGACCTAATCACCTAGCTCCCTCCCTAATGAAAGACGAGTTTCATTCCCTTTCATAAGCCCTTCCCAATTCGTAATCATCTGCGTGTTCCCAATTTCGATACCAAATTGGAGCGTGTATTGTAAACACTTCATTATGCTCCTGAGAATTATTTACGATCCAAGTTTTTGATTTTACTGTATAATCGCCCATATTGAATACTTGAATTCCGTCATTGCTATCGAATCCAAACCTACCTTTTTTCCAGCGTGCTCGAAAAGGCCAATAATCTTCAGCTTTGGTATCGCCTGTTTTCCAACATTCAATCTTATTGTCAAGTAATAGAACATTTGCATGTAGTTCATGTGGATATTCTTCAGACCATTGTGTCAACCCATATCACTCCTCATCAATTTTATTCACTTTCTTTAACCTCTTCGAAGACTTCAAGAAACCTATCTTCACCACCAGCAGCTTCAATCATATCTATAAGGATCTGCTCTTTTGGTGTATTTTTAAAGTAATTATCCATAGCTTGTAACAAGGTCTCCTCATCATGCATCTACTTCACCCCAATCAAATACCGATTTTATTTAATTTTCTCAGTAGCATTTAATAATGTGCCAAGCATGTTTCCTGCCCATTGAATATTGCCTTTCAACTGTTCATCAATTCTATTTTCATGTTCTTTAAGTTTCTTCTGGAGATATAAATTCTCTTTCTTAAGTCTAACATTTTCATTAATAGTGTTAATGGTTGCCCATGCCTGCTCATAAAGATTTCTTTCTTCATAAGTCATAAAATCACTATTATCATTGCCTTGTATTTTAATAATCATATTTTTCATCTTATATTCCTCCATTGAAATAGTGATTTCATTTGTTCAAGAACCGAAACATTTCTGCATCAACATAAGCCTGATAGCTATTGTCAATTCTAGCTTTCGTATCCTCTAGGCTTTTAAAATAGTACCAACAACCCCAATATGGTGTGAACTTACCATCCAGAGAATAAATCTTATTACCCTTATACTCTTCGACAAATCTTTCTTTCTGAATTTCATGTTCAGCAGCTGGAAAGCAAGTTTTACAATAAGAGCCTAACCTGTTACCATCCAGATCAGCTAATCTCCTTATATTCATAAAAGATAATTCTGCTGAACAACCTGCACAGATTATTTTCATTGTCGACTCCTCTCTATAGTAGATGAAAGAACAATTTTATCGTCTCAATTTACTTCTTACATTAACAATTGCTCCGATAACTAGTGGCAAAAAGCATATTCCAATCAATATATATTCCAACATATACATCTCTCCTCCCTAACAGGCCACAAGGCTATTCTGTAGTTCTTTCCATTTTGAGTAGACATCTAGTGCCAAACGCACATCATGTGTCGCAGGTTTTAGTTTACGTTGAAATGCATCAGGATCTGAGACTAGGATTTCTAAGATATCTTTTTGGAAATTGCTCAGGGTTAAATTCAATTCGGATTCGGCATATTTAATTATATTCATAAGGTCAAGTACTCCATTCTTTTATTTATTGTGCTATTTTAAATTTGTTTCTTTTATTTGATTCTTTGCTTAAGATTTCTCTAATCTTGTTTATTGATTTTTCTACTCTTGTATCAATTTTCTTCTCTTCAATGAGTGCCATACGCGCCTTGGCTTGTAGTGTGGAAATCATTTTCACTTGCTGAAGATAAAAGTTATTAGCGACTGGGTTTAGATCATCTAGAGATATTTCGTTATCCGTATCATTGTCGAATATACGAGTCGCGAACCCTGAACCATGCGGAATAAAGTTGAATGTTACATCGCATAGATTAGGCTGCTGGTCAATTTCAGAGTATATTTGTTCGTCTGTTATGTATTCTGCTGATGATTTAATAATATTGAATAGATAATCTCTTTCAATAAATCTGATTCTGAATCCGCTATTTTCAATTTTCATATTAATCATCTCCTCTAGAGCTTTGTTATTCTATCTTTATACGTAAACATCATATCGCTTAAAATCTCGTTGGATAAATTTTGAATATCTCTTTTAGTCATCTTCTTTTTCCTCTTCCACTTTGGATCTGGAGTAGTGTTGCCAACTTGTTTCCTACGAGCTGCTTCGCCCATTTTAATCACCTCAAATTCATTTTATTTTACCCTGTTCTTTTTATAAAACAACTATGTAGAACTTTTCCGTCAGGTTTTATAAATTCACCATTTAGGCCGATCCTAAAGGAACTGAATTCATGTAGAAATAGTTCAATATGCTGTACAGTATCACCATACTCATTAAATCTATAGTAGACTTTTGTATGATTGTCTTCTTTAATTCTATTAATATGTTCTTTTACTGTTTCCATAGAATCACATCCCCTTAAAATCTGCTTTTTATGACCATTTATGAGAACTCATATCGCGCCCAACTGTAACCCTCTGAATCTTTATATACATCACTACCTCGACTGTCTCTTTCACCTTTCCAACTAATTAATTCATCAAATAACCCATCCCAATCAAAAACTTCGTTATATTCATTGATGATATTGTACTTTTCAATATTTTGCTCATAAAAGTTCTTCAACTCTGCCACAGTGGAAAATAGTCCTTCTTGTTTCTCGAATAGAGGTATCCAGCCCATTGAACGTTTGCCAATATGTATTCTCTCATATCCGATATATGCGGCATTTTCAAGTTTCCATTGAATATCTTGAATTTCATCTTCATCATTAACAATCATTTTGATGTCATTGATAATTGTAACAATTTTATCGAGCACTTTCTTATTAGCCTCGTCATGCTTCGCATATTCTTCCTTGTTTCTGAAATAGAAATTTGTACTCATCATAGTATCCTCCTGTTATTTGGAATGAAATTGCTTTTCATTGTTTATTTATAATTTAACMTATTCATCAACTTCTTAATGGCTCGTTCTCGCAACTCTTCTTCAGTTGTGTCTGGTGTACATAAAACAAAAACCTCACAAACAATATCATCGCCTAAATCCAAGATAACATTTTTACCGTACATTTTATTACCTCCTGTTATAGAATTAAAAATTTTTTATGCTAATTCATGTTTAGTCATTTGAACACCACAATAAGATAATTCTGTTATATCTATCAATTCAGTGTTCTTATCATTAAACCAAAAATCGTCAATCAACTCTTTTGCGTGTTCTTCGTTTTGTGCAGTTACAATATGATATTTAGTATCTTGCAGCGCTTTAACTTCTGCATAATAAACTTTCAAAACATATCGCCACCCCTTAAAATCGCTCTTTCATTGCCCTTCCATGATGTAATTAAATAGATCGGTGTACATATTTACTATATAAATTCTCACCATATCGTCTTCTATATCTAACGATTCAAATGCATCGGCTAACAGTTTCTTCTCATTTTCATTCAGCCCTCTTGGAGATATAAAGGCAAAACTGGCTAGGCTAAATACTGCAAGAACATGATTTTTATCCATTTTTTTGTTCATCTCTCTTCCGTTAAATGACTTATTTCATTCTGATCATTTTTTCTTTAACTTTCTTTTTATTATTCGAATCAATAATCTTATTCGGCTTGAAAGGAATGAAGTCTTGAGCATTAACCCAGAACCATCCTTTTTCATCAATAATGATAAGAAACTCGATTTTATCTTCTCCTTTGACGTTGTAGACATCAAAATATTTTCCAGTCTCATCTGATTTCTTTTGCACTTTAAATGTCATAGCCAGCAACCCTTCTCTTGAAATACTTCTTACAACGCCCTATGCTAAACCTTCTTCGTAATCTTTTTGCTGTTCAAAGTAAATGTGATTTGCATAATGATCACTTTCCATTACTGCGTCATAAGCTTCTTCATAAGTCATTCCCTCGTCTTGTAACTTTTGAATTCTTCTCAATTGACTCATTCTTAATTCCTCCTTTTTTAGACCCAATACAAGATTCCTTTTATTGTCTTAGTAGCACATTCAATCTATTGTTAATTTCAACTTCTTCGATTAATCCTCTAATTAACAAAGTCGCATCGCCATTTCGCTTAATATCAAATTTTTGATTTTTAAGAAGTTCTATGCGATCATTTTCCCAATCGTTCAAAGGTTTATCAATTAAAGCCTCTCTAGTTGACGATCCGAATCCATCAGTAAGCCGCAGCCACTGGTTTCCAGTTATTTTCCTCCACTGTTCTTCTAACATGTCTTCGGCCAAGTGTCTATCATTAGTCACCAATAATTCCTTCTCGGTCAAGCCTTCATAAAGAGTTAATATGTATTTCATCCGTAATCACTCCCTTTAAAATATTCATTTTAACTTCTGTATTTCTCTTCGGCTACTTTTTAGACAGTTCTCTTTGTAAATTTACCACACCAGAATGATTCGTTACTGTGAAGCGAAGGTGACTCTCGAATTTGACCGTTGCACTCCCAACCTTCGGCCTCCATTTCTATGACATGCTCATCTCGTTCTTCTCTGGAGTCATAGTAATATGTAACGTTTGTGTATTCCAGTACCTTTTTCAAGCCATCATCTCCTTTGGTAAAATCATTTAATAACAAATTCAATTTCCTTGTACTCGAATCCTTCACCATGTTTTGATTTGAAGAATGTTTCCCAAGCTGATATATCTTCTTCTTTCTCATAATCATCAAAAACTCTGGCATCAATCAACTTATCTGTATAAGCCCCAACTTTACCGATACTAACAATTCCTTCTTCACTAAGAATGTTACACCATTGAATGAATTTATCTTCGACTTGAATCACATATCTGCTCATCATTTTTCACCCCCATTGAAAGGATCATTTTATTCTAGTCAGGAATCTCAATCATTCTGTATTTCGTAAAAGCGCCAACGAATACAGACTCACCAGAAAGCAGATTATCATAGTGCTGATTGAACAATTTTGATTCTTTGTGCAGTTCACAATCCTTGATAAGTTGTAAGTCGTCTACTAAACCCCATCCACCGAAGCCAATTACTTTTCTAAAAGTTTCTTTTCCAACATAATCACCACCCAATAAAAATATAGTTTCAACGCCTCTAATCAAATTCAATTTTGTTGTTCTTTTGATATTTACATCTTATCATTTACAACTATAAAACGCAACAACTATTTTCCATATTTAATTTATTATTTGAAAAACAAAAGAGGTTGCCAATCCACTTGAGGATCAACAACCAATTATCAACTATCACACCAAATGAAATTCAAGAAGAGCACTTTCAACACGTCCCCTACATCGTATCGTTTATCTCACTAACAATATTTTATGTGTATCGACTGTGCTCCTTCCTTTTCGTTCAGCTTCATTAACAACTGATAATGCATTTTGAATTCCCCATTCTCCAAGTTTACTAATGAGCGCATCCTTTAGATATGTTCCTTTTCCAACAACTAAAAACATAGTAACCCCATCCTCTTCTTATAATTTAACTTTATTTTATCTTAGACTGAGCAGAGTATTTCATTTCGGTTTTCAAATGTCTTCTTAACTGGCATGTAGTCATACAATCCAACACTAATCATTAAAGCCATTTCCACTTTCATTTGCGTTTCAATATCAATATCACATAATTTATGTAATAGTMTGGCCTTATCAATTGTTCTCAATTGTTCGAGCATCGCTATGCTTTGTTCTTTTAGATTCAATTCTACGTGTGTAGGCAACATTTTTTTAACTTGGGAAGTGATTGAACATACAATGACAACTGGAGCAAATTTATTGCACTGCTCGTTACTTAGTACGAGTACAGGTCTCTCTCCAGCCTGCTCAGATCCCACCGCAAGACTCATGTCTGCAAACCAAATCTCTCCTCTTCTCACCCACATATTCGCACACTCCCGTTTCTTTGTTTTATCTTTATATTAGTACCATTGACTCATTTTTATAATTATCTTATTTCCTGTTTTGATTATAATTCATTTTTCACTTTAAGTATAGTCGAACATTTGTTCCTTTTTATGCCTTGTCAAGATAAACATGAAGCATATAATCTTGTCTTGACTTCCGATATTTTTTTCTATATAATTTTCATCTTTTCAATATATGTATATTTTCATTGTTCTCGGTCTATGATTAAAATATACCATACATCGGAGGAATCTTATGAATGAGGAGAATACATTGGATCGTAAGGACTCTTGGAGTCCGTCAGATGACTTAATACTAGCACAAACAGTGTTGCATCATATTAAGTCTGGTTCGACGCAATTAAGTGCTTTTGAAGAGGTCTCAGGCCGTCTAAATCGTACTTCAGCAGCTTGCGGTTTTAGATGGAACGCAACTGTACGAAAGCGATATGATGACTCCATTAGATTAGCAAAAGAAGAAAGAAGGCATAACAGCGCAACTAAGGCCAATGTTGCATCTGTACCAGTTAGATCTGTTTCTGCACCTTACTCACCTGCCACAGAGCAATTACCGATCAATGCGATTATTGAAACTATCAGACAACTACAACAAGCAGTGATAGATCGAGACAATCGTATTATCGAATTGGAACAAGAAGTTGCGAAACTTCGAAATACCGACATATCACTCACAGAAGACTACAAAACACTAATAAAAATCATGAACAAGGCAAGAGATATAGGTGCAATATCATGACAAATTAAAAGCCTTACTGGTTAATTACCAGAAGGCTTTTTTACTTTCCATATGTCGTATACGGACACCTCTAATGCTTCAGCAATCCTATATGCTCTATATAATGATGGTTCACTTTTTTCATTTGCCAACATTGTTATTGTTGTTCTACTTATTCCTGTAATCTCCGATAACGTCTTCTGATCCATTCTTCGCGACCATAATATTGTCTTGAGCATATTTTCAATTTCCATCTGTTACCCCTTTCTAATCACTGTTTTAATTAAATTCAAGTTTCCTTAGCACACATTCTGAATTGTTTGCATAAGTTATGGTATGAGTTAAAACGAAAGGATATGATTAAAATGAAATGTGGATATTGCGAAAAGGTATCATTAATCCATTTTACCGACGAAGTTCATGATTTATGCCAACATTGCATCGAAGCACTTAAAATTAATTGGTTGGAGGTGTCTGATAATGATGCACATTCATTGGAGACTTGGAGAATTATGGACAATTCAACAAAGAAGAGAATTATCTAATATCGAGCTTGAAGAAATGCGACAGTGTATGCAATTGAATGCTGCGTTTGCTTACAAATTAGCTGACCTTTATAATTTGTCTTTGATTGCAAGTATGACAGATGATATGGACTATCTCCATGAAATTAGCTGTTCAATTGATAAACTGGAGATTGAATATAAACTAAAAAAGCCAACGACTCAGGATCGTTGACTTCAATGGAGATGTATTTGATTAAATAAAGTATGTACCTTCATCGAATTTGGTGAAGGTTTTCTATTTTGAATAAATTATTTTTATTCATGAAAGGGCACTCCTAATCTTTCAGCTAATTTCTTAGTCGCAGCCTCAGTATGTATAGCGTAATAGGTATCTGTTGTTGTTTTAAATACAGCGAGTCCATCTTTTGTTCCATCTTCACTAGTAATCATTAATACATCATTTGGTGACAATTCAAAAATCTCATCCTGTTTATTCTGGACGAAAAATATGTCAACTTCTTTACCTTGAACCATTTTCTTTGCTAACAACTTAATCACTCCTTTTAAAATTCATTATACACTCAAATTCACCAATTGAAACTTGCATTTAATCGGAATCAATTCATTATCAGTTCCCATTCAGCATAGGCATCTGTGCTCACTTCGAAGAATGATTTACCTTTACAATCATACATTCGGTAATGGTTTGGGTAATCTGGAGACTCAATAACAGCAATTGCATAATCTCCATCTTTAATATTTTTGTATTTTGCACCAGCAATAAAAATAATTAGGACACCTCTTTTTTGTTATATAGTTGTTCTTATTATGTAGTTTTCTCGCGCTGGGAGACATGTTATTGTCCATTTAAAACACTTTTCGTTGCTCCAGAGTCAAAAAAGTAGAATTTAAGAAAACACCCATTGAAACATGTCTTTCAATGCCTTACTCTTTCAATTGCTTTATCATACTTTCTACGGCCTCTAGATAGCCCTGATACCATCTTAAATTCGATAAGTCTGATAAGTGCTTACTAAGGTTTGTAATGGTCAAGTCACCCATTTCTGACTCTGTATGCGCGATTGTTGATTTCATTAATTGTTGTTGATTCTCAAGTTGCGTTAACAGCTTATTTATCATGTCTCTTTCGCTTGTCATTTCGAATCCACCTGTATTCTAATCTCTCGGATAATTTACGATCATAATATCCATAAACGGAACTTTATCAATTCCAGCAATAGTTTCAATATGTACTTTTCCTGTTCTAGAATCCATTTTCGAAATAGATCCTCGTACTAACTCATCCCTGCCCCAAACGGTTAATACAATTGTTGCCTCCTCTTGAAAAGCCTCTGACAATTGGTTTCCAATTTCCTCTAAAACGAATTCGTCCCTAGTGGGACGTTTTGCTACTTTTTGTTTAGCCAAGATGTAACCTCCTGCTGCTTAAATTATTATGAATCCCTTCTAGATACAACAGTCATTTTATTTTCTATACCTCAATTTCATCTTCTTCGTCATCATCTTCATTCAGTTCGAATAATAACCAATTATCCTCTTCAAATACGTAACTGTATTTATATGATTTATCATGTGGTAACTGATGAAAATTTATAAATCTTCTCGCATTAGTATATAACCGTCTATCAAATTTAAAAGTCTTAATCTTTTTAAGAACTACGATGTCAGGATCTGCAACTCCAATTAGTTTTCTTTCTTTATCATACGCTAAGTATAGAGTCTTCGACTCTTTTGTGAAATTTAATTCATCGCGTGTCCCAGCACTCAGACGAACACGGAATTGTTTATCTATTTTAATAAACATAGCCTCATTAGAAAAAGGAACTAATGGCATTTCTATTATACCCCCTTATAAAATAACCCTTTCAATGCGCTACTTCAGTGAAGCCTAATTCCATCTTTAAGTGTTACTGTGATAACATCACCATTAATCGAATGTACTGTATCATTTGAAAATGGTAACCAACTCTTTATTTCTTCGAAAAGTCCATCTGTTACATCGACATTTACATCACCTGCATATTTTACAGGTTGATGCCATCTTGTTCCTCTTTCAATTACAAGGGTTTGCCGTTTCCCAGTCCATACATGCTCAACCCATTCAAGTATAGATTTAGCATCCTTGCTTAGATCTGCCCACAACATGAGGATTCCTCCTTCAATATAATTCTTTCATCAACTTATAGTAAGCTACCATCGTTAAGAAGAACACGCTTACCTTCATCGGTCAATTTTAGTGCACCATGTAGATAATTTTTGTAATGATACTTTTCTATAAGTTTATGCTTTATTAATGCTTCAACTGTTCTAGAATTGTATGCATCCATAGGATGATTCTTTTCATAGTCTTGGTAAGGCTTGCTTAATTGAAGTAAAAGTAAATGTTGGCTACTAGACAACTTCATATGATCTCACCCCTTAAAACATCCTTTTCAATAGCCTTGCTATTTCTTTCTGGTGTAAGTTTTCCAATAAAGTTTTCGATACAACTGAGCAGGAGAAAGCCATTTTGAATCAATCCCCTCTCGTTTCATCCAATTGCCATTTTGAGAAATTAAAATGACCACATTAGATTCTTCTGCCAACCTTAAAATAGCTTCCCTAGATGCACCCATGCAAATCATAACTCCTTTCAACCACCATCAGTTTTCGTTGGACTAGGGAGAAACAACTTCTTCGTGTTTTTCAAGCAGATTTACAAGCTTGCTTATACGTTCTCCACTTGAATATGAAACTATAACTTTTCTGCCAGCAGCTATGTAAATCTCTTGATTTTCTCTTTCATATTCCACCCAATAAAGTGTTCGAGGTTTTTAAACGTATCATCATTACATTCAATTATCAAACCACCCCAATCATCAACTTTATAGTTAAATCCACCAGAGTAGTAATTGTATTTCTCCTTGAGCATCGTTTTTTGAGCTGAATTAATTGTCTTTTTCCCCGAATATAATTCCTCGAATATCTACAAGATTTTTCATTAAAATGCCTCCTCATATTAGTGCTTACACTAAAACTATTTCAGCAGCAGAATACACATCTTCAAACTTACTTCTCATATTTACTGAGTACTTCTCTTTTATGTCCTCAATAGCATTGTTAATTGTCATAACTCGCCTACCATCTTCAGGCAGATTCCCTACAGGAACTCTTGCATCAACTGAAATCACTTCTTCATCAAGTTTAAATACAACTTTCATCTATACCGCGCTCCTTATAGGGTTGATGAAATCCAGTTTTCATCTACACTTCAGTTTTAAACTCAATTACCTTTGCTGAGTTTTCTACGATTTCAGATTCATCAAATTGAACAATGTCATGTTTCGCGTATTGTTTAATCCCTTTACTCACATTAATAATTTGCCCATAAAAATGTGTACCATCAAAGTACTCGATATTTACCTTAAGTCCGCTTGATAAGAATACTTGTTTATCAAGCCAGTGCTTACGCTTTACATCTGTCAATTCTTTTAGTGCGGTCAATCGATGCCATCCAATATCATATTTATTAATCATTTATATTTCTCCTCTCTTGTCTGTATAAAATGCCGTTTTTATTGCCACCTTACTTAGCTCATTCTTTTCAAAATCTCTTCACGTATTGCATGGATAGCAGCAAGAGAGTCTTCTGTATATTTCCCTGACATAGAAGCTTGTAAGTTTAACTTAAGAAAAGTCTTAAGAAGTTCCTCGTTGTTCATTTGAAGGTATTTTAACATTTCAGATCTGCCCCTTTAATTTATTATTTTCAGTAATGAAATACTTGTTTCATTGCTAAGTAATTCGATATCCATTCTCATCAAGTTTCACACCCATTTTTCGATATACATCTAAATTTCTTGGTATTGTGAATTGATCTCTATCGAATATTGGAGTGATATTGGGATTACTATCCAATGCGATTGATCCACCAGTTACATGAAAAACTTCTCCATCCCAATCAACAATAAAACCCCAATGTCTATAATAATTTGATTCTCTGTCTGATATACTTACCAACTTACCAATCAATTTCTCTGGTTGTTGTTTCATTTTTCCGTCTCTCCTTTCACAGCAATGGAACATGAAAGACTGGTTTTATTGTTCCTGATTCTTGAATTCATTCAAGGCCTTAAATAAATCGGAACTAACATCATTCTTTCTGAATTCAGCGTCGATAATGAACGAAAAGTCACTAAATTGTTTCCACTTTTCATCAGGCAAATCCTTGAAGAATACACCCTCATGTTTAAATTCATTAAAATAATAAGCATGGAGCGTCTTTAACCTTTTTGCCCCGTCCACTAGCCGATTATTAACGATTCGCATTCTCAAAAACTCATCATCAGTTTTATTCGAAAAAATGTCTTCGATCATCGGTGGCTCTATGTTTACTTTAGATTGTACTTTTTCAATTTCATCGACAAGTGCTATCAAATTTGTCCCGATAATATCTTTAATAGCTAAATTTATTTCCATTCTCCAATCGCCCTCCATCAGTGGTTTTCCAAATACCTTATTCATACCGCTCTCAGTAACTACCCATTGTTTCCCGAATTTTCGAATCGTACCTTTTGGGAAGTCATCAATCTTCTGTCTTAATCGTGAATCGTTTAATCCCCATCTCTTAGCTGCTTCAGATGCCGACATGATTTGAGGATTGTCTAAGTTGATGTCGTTCATCATGTATCACTAGCCTTTCTCTTTGCTTTTCATATTCCCATTATAATCCTAACGATATCGTTAGTCAAGCGCTGATTAGAATAAAATATAATAATTACTGTTAATATTCCGCAAAATGTAATATCTCTTTAAATACCCATTTAGAAGCCCTACAAAGCCATTTAAGACGTTGTAGGGCTTCTATTTAAAGATTCATTGTCACTTGGCCTTCTTGTTCCTCAGCTTCATTGATAATGAACTTATCAGCAACAGACTCAATAAGCAGATCTACACGTTTCTTCACTTTGTCAGGCTTACTTGTTCCACCGATCTTTGTATTTTTGTAATCACCGTTTGGCCTTACAACAATAAATCCAGTACGACCAGCGAACACTTTCGCATCAACTTTATTCACTCGTGCGACATTGGCTGCTCCTACAAGTGCCACGCAATCATTCTTCTTCAGGATTTTCTTTTTATCCTTTTCAGTGTACTCCTTAAATCCTTCTTGCATATAATCTATGGTCTCGTTCAAATTTATTTTCAATTCTTCTGATACACCGTTAATACGATATTTGAGTGCTAAATCTATTAAATCTGAACCACCCATCTTGCCATATTCCTTTTGAAGTATTGCAAGCATCTGTAGCACAATCTCAACGTCCAAGAACTTATCTCGACCATTTGCAGTTACGATATCGAAGAAGGGCTTAGAAGTAATTGTCCCAATCCACTTCAATATTTCTTCCCMCAGAATACTTCTTATTAATTCAATTTTCGTCAAAGGAGTACCGCTATTCAACTTCCTGAAAAATTTATCTCGCTGTGCTGCTGACAATTTTTCAAATTGATATACATTGATACGTTCTTCTTCTAAAATCTCTTGGAATTCTGGCGGCAAATCCTTAAAGTACATTCCATTTACGTCAACTCCGAAAACTGGTGACAAGCCGATTAACGGATAATCGTTATTCATATATGGAATAATTGCTCCTTCGACTCTCTGTTTCCCGTCTAATACCCACGTAATATTATCATCAGATTTTACAGCATAAATCGCTGGGATTGGATATCCCAATAGTGCTGATTCAATTAATTCTGACTTTTGTATCTCAGTCCAACGAAGATTCCGTTGAATTACCATTGAAAAATTAAGCGATTGTGGGTTGCGACCAAGTTGTTTAAAACTTCTAGGGTTTGCAGTTGCTTTTACAATGCGTTCAGCATCGATTCTTTCTTGCAATGTTTGATATTCACTCATCATTAACACGCTCCCATATAAAGTTTATTCGACAGTTCAATTTAGTTTCCTTTTCGTTCATTGAGCAATTCCATTGCTAACTCGAATGAAATCCAGTTCCCATTTCTTGTTTTTATGAACACCTTTCCATTCATGAATTTGGCTCGCATATAAACACCTTCCATCGATTCTATTTTTTATGTTTTATGTATTTGATGTTGAAACAATTATTTCATTACCACTTAAAATTGAAACTGTGAACGAAATTTCCTTCATGATCAAATGAGAAACCGAATTTATTAAATACTATTCTCTTCCCTTCATTATCACTTTTGATTGTGAATTCTTCTTTACCTTCGAGTACCGACATTAATTTTTCAAAATCAGTCATCCTTTTCACCCCTTAAAATAGATATTTTATTTACATTTTATTCATGCTCATATAAATTCGCAAATCCATCCAGTCATAAAAAACATCATCCCGTTCTTTGTCATACTTCCTTGCTAATTCATGCAATTCATCCTCATACACATAATTAACTGTTTGTTTCTCTCTTTCGTTTAATTCCATTAAATCCTTCTTATAATCGTCCATTTTCTCATTTCCTCCCTTTGAGATGGTCATTTAATTGGATTGCTCAGGCCGCAAGATTCTTTCCTTACGACCCGAACACATTACTTCTCTTCTGCATTTCTAAATGTTGAAGTTATTAGTTCGGCATGTTCGAAAGCTAAATCTTCACTCATGTTCATTTGTGAAACAAGTTCATTTTTCACTTTATTAAACAACTTATCGTAATTCAACTTTCCTTTATCAACGTTGCTTTGATTAACCATTCAACATCGCTCCGTTTCATCAACTATTTGATAATTTAACTTTATCACCGACCAATATAAAAGTCAATACTTTTTTATATTTTATTTATGATACTACATTGCCGTTAAAATCTTAGATTTATTGGATATGACAGAGGAGCATTAAGCCCCTCCTGATACCTTTTGATTGCCCCATGAAGATGTAACTAATTTAACTGAGCCGTTTTCATCATATTCTTTCGTTATGATCGAATTGAAGATATCCAGACTAATACCGAATTCATCAAATATGTCTGCATCCTCTTTATACTCACATTGTTTAACGAATTCATTAATCCTCTGTTTAGCCATCAACAAAGCTAAAATGTTCTGTTCTAATGTATTTAGATATGTTACAAAGTGGATCGTAGTTTTATTTTCGCTGTTTAAGCGCGTAAAACGACCGATGTACTGCATCATATTGGCGATATTGTATTGAAGTCCTTCGCAAATTACAACGTCACAGGATGGAATATTGACGCTCTCAGAAAGGCTTTGCTGAGTTGAGACCAAAATTCCGTTCTTAGTCGCCTCAAATTCTTCTATGATGCGTTCGCGTTTCTTAAAAGGAATATCTCCTAAGATCAAAAATACTTTTCGTTCAGGAAATTGTTTTCTTATTTTAATGTAATAATAATTCGCTGCTTCTATAAAAGTTGCACCTATCGCTATTTTATCATTATCCGATTTCTCTACTATATTAGCGATATGATTAAACTTGTTGGGTTCACTGTAACCTTTGTATTCCTTTAGCTTATGTGGGATCGATACACATTTCTGCATTAGTTGGATTTGTTGGATAATGCGCAACATTGCATCTTTTCTATAATTGCCAGTAGATCCGAAATACGTTCTAACCATCGAATGAAAATCTTCCATTATTAATTTATAAACATCAGATTCGTTGCTGCTCTGAGCTATTCTAAGAGTCTTAAACTCGACCATATCCTTGCTCAATACTTCAAACATACTTCGTACAATTATTGTCTTCTCAATGAGCCTTATAAGCTTAGATGCGTGTAAAATATCTTGGCTGGCCTTTTCCACGCCAAATACAGTTGCTTTCTTAGGAGAAAAACAAGAAGAAAACAAACTCTGCTTATATGCTGCAAAAGGTTTCATGTAATGTTTGTTATGCTCTTGCTTCCATTCACCAGTTTTCTTATCCTCTTTAAGAATTGTCTCACATTCACATAGTAAGTTCACGCTGCTGCCATACAGAATCATAAATTGCGAATACAATTCATTTGCATTATTCTTTGTAGGTGTTCCAGACGCTAATAATTTATATGGTACTTTCTGAAATACGCTTGTAACCGCTTTAGTCGTCTGTGTCGTAGGATATATACAACGGTGACTCTCATCGATTATTAAAGCAATTTTCCTTCCTTGTTGCCTGATATATTTTTTTATATGCTTTTGGTATTTCACCAGCATATTAAAAGACAGTATGACAATATCATCTACCTTAATCTTCGAAATATCGCTTAAACACTCAATCTTTATATACGGTATACCGTAAGAATCTAAACGATCTGTCCATGTCATCTTAATTGCAATGCTAGACGATACAATAAAGGTATTCCTAATGCTTTTGTGTTGTTGCATAAACCTAGCCCATGTTATCCCTGCTTCAGTCTTACCTAGCCCTACATTCCAAGCTAATAATGCCTTATCTTTTTGAAGTATCTTCTGTAAATCCTCTTTCTGAAATCCCTTTAACTTAATGACCTCATTTTTCTTGCTGTTATACAATTCAAATCCATCGAGCCATCGGGTTATATAATCATTTTGTTCCATTTCTTTAAATGGCTTAGATTGTAACTGAAATGAGTTATTCTTGCTGTTATATAGCCCTTTATATGACAAATCTTCAAATGGATATTCGCTCTTCATTACCATATCTGAAAATGGCATCTCTTTAACGCCTGTATATTTGGACAAATGTATTTTATTCTTTTGGGAATAGCCCTTAAGTTTCAAACCATGATTGGAATATACTAACCGAATTTCATCACGTTCAACTACGTTCTGACTGTTAAKAACACGTTTCAAAAAGGTCAATACTTTAGGCTTTGTTATACGAACCTTTTCCCATTCCTCATACTTCATTCCTTCAGGTTGCTTCTGATAATGAAATTTATTGATATACTCTAAGCACTTAGCGTATGACTTATTGATTTTTGGATTTCGCTTAATATCAAAAAGTAGTTTTTTAACCTTGCCTTGGAATTCTGTATCATCGCTGTTATCATGTAAATTCTCAAAAAACAATTTACCTTTAAGTTTATTCTTTTGTTCAATCACTGGTTGAATATATGTATTATAAATTTCATCGCTGTTCGCCTGCGTGAGTTCTGTTATAGTGGAAATTTCATGGCGATATTCAGAGGCTGTTGTTATATTTTCACTACGCTTTTGAAAAAACATGATTTTAGTTCGGAAATTTTCAACGCCGACATTCTCAAAACAATTTGAAGGCAATTCAACTTGATATATGAAGTTAAACATGGAGTTAATTTCTTTAATCATTCCACCATTTGAAAATCMATCAGCTAGGAATGAACAAGGAACGATAAGAGCCATTATTCCAGCAGGTTTCAGAACTTCATGAGTCTTAATGCAGTAGTATAACTGACTCAAGTAATCATCTTTTCCAATACGCCATGTTATATTGTAGGGTGGATTCCCTAAGATGAGATCAAAACGAACATCTGAATACCAGTTCCTAATATCATCGGCTGTTATAGTAACATCAGGATATAGAAACCTTGCAACCTTAACAGACTTCATATCTAATTCATTGCCGTACACATTTGAATGATTAGGAAGCCAATTAAAAAACGAACCATGCCCACATGTTAAGTCTGCAATTAAATCATGCTGAGAAGGCTTCAGACAGTCTACAATGAATTTAGATACATTAGAAGGCGTATAGAATTGACCGTTTTCTATTTGCTGCTTAGCTTTCGTGTAGGCATGGAATGAATCAAAGTCATCATATGAAAGACCGTGAAGCCCTCCGTCGCCTGTATAGCTGTTATATACGTCATTGGCTGTTATACCATAATTGATGCATTGGTTCGTTTCGATGAGGTGCAGGATCTTCTTGTTAATGTCTTCACGTTTATTCTGTGGTACTGTTATATTGTTAATTTGATATGTCACATTGTCACCTAGTTTCTGGGAGCTGGAATTTTGCCAGCTCCATTTTTATGCTGCTTATGCGCTAACTTTCTTAAAGCCTAGATATTCTTTTGCAAAAATTGTTGCTTGGTAATTAGATTTAAATTCAATTTCTAATTTTCCATTTTTGAAAAACTTTATTGATACAACTTTAGAAAGTGTAATAGGTTCGAATCTATCATAGTTATTAACATTTCTTTCATTCTGATAACCACAATATCTATTGTGTAGCTCAGTTTTTTCCTTCGGAATAGAACCAGTATCGAACAAGTATAAGGCCGAGAAAAGATCGTCAAAGCCTCCTCTTAATCTGTACTCATTCCAAATTGTATCTCTATAGGCAAATGATCCGTCAATAACAACTTTACTATTTTTAATGTCCATGTTAGAGTGTTTTCGATATTMGTTATAGTGATATGTATTTTTAGTTTTATTTAATAGTTCGCTAACCGCTTTTTCGGTAAAAGAAAATCCATCCAGCTGCAAGTATATATCATCAATAATATTTTCATATGTTATATTATAATCATGATTTTTGTGCATTCTTTCAGTTTTTATAGTGACATTATATTTATTCCTGAACCAATACACAATCTTATCTATAAAGCTCTCTTTCATTCCAACAGCAACTAATTTTATCTCCTTTAGCTTGTAATTATCTAGATATGGATTTGATGATTTTTCTCTGTGCCATTCTTTATTTAGGATATCCATGCCTGAAGCGATTTTTATTTCATTTGCAAGTTTGATTATTAATTCAATTGCTGCGTCATATTGTTCCTGTTCTCTTTTACAGAATTCGATATCTTCAACAGGGATTTTTGATTCAGTTGTAACTTCCACGTTATCAAACTTGCTTAGAATATCATCAAAGACCGTTGTCATAGGTTCGCTTTCCTCCTGTTCTATATTTACGTTGTTGTTAATGAAGTTGTGATAAATTACATTGTCTTGCGTTTCTGTTGGTTCGCTCATGCTGTCACTGCTATGGTTCGTTTCTTCTGTGTCTGTTATAGACTCTTGCATCATTTCCACTTCAGCTTTTTCTTGTGCTGGTGCTGGCTCTTCTGTTTTGATGCTGTTATATGCATCAACGAACATTTGAGCAAATTTTAGCCGATCCGCTGTCTGTTTAGTCCACCAAACTTTGGAGAATTTCGACCAGCGAAAACCGTTTTCTTTCAAAGCTTCAATAACATTTGTAGAAGGTTTAGAAGTGAATGCAATCTCAATTCCATTTTTATCATTGTTGATTGTCAATGTTGCCGTTCCTTCTGTTGTGCTTGTTACCGCTTCAGCGTTAACTGTTTCGCTTTTTACGGCTTCCGCTGCTTCTTCCGCATGTTCTTCTACTGGATCGTTAGATTCGATTTGCACAGCATTAGAAGCCTTTTGAGTGCGCTTAGTCTTTGTGAACACTGTTTTTTCTACATATTCCTTAACCTCTTGAATAGTGTATACTTTTACCTTACCTTCTGCCATTCCTGATTGGAGTTTATCCAGATATTGATAGTATCGCTTTCCGTTTTTGGTACGTTGATACCCTCTTTTTGCGCTGCCTAATTGCTCATAAACAACAGCTATTTTTCCGCTGCGGTCATAGACGGAATTAACGATCCAGAAACCGCCTTGATATGAGAAGGAAAGAATATCGCCCTCATTAATCGTGCTTTCTTCTTTTTGTACTGGCTTGACAACCGTTTTAGCAACTTTCACAACTTCCGCTTTAAGCGCGTCCGAATCAGTCAAAATCTTTTCAATTTTTGCAATAAACTTAGCAAGTTTTTCGGCCTTTTGTTCTGCTGCTGTTTTCTCTTCGTTTTCCCAGTCGTAAGAGTTAACCGCAAATGCTCCACTTCCTTTTGCTACGATTTGACCATCTTTCTCAATATGCCAATTGTTATGTTTAGGGTTTCCATGTGCGAATGTTGGATAAAATTCTTCAACTGTGTATGTTGGTGCAATACCCTGTTTTTGTTGTTCTTTCTTGATAAGTTCAGCGCAAGAAGCTTTTTCGTTTTCTGTGCTTGCTGCATCGTTCATCATTGCTTCTAATTTAACGATGCGGTCAGAAGCTTTATAAGATGTTTTGTTATAGTTATATTTTTTTACTTCATAACCGCTTAATCTTGTATTGTTATTATCAATAACGAGTACGTAACCGTTTTTAGAAGCGATCCCCTGCCAGCTCGACGGACTGAAATAATCGGTCATACTATCGGATTCATCAGCTTTGTATCCGAAAACCTTCCAACCTTTTTCAACAAGCTCAGACATAATCATAACTAAAGCTTCACGGTTTTGGTAGTAGCTCATTATTGATTCGCTCCCTTTGCGCGTTCTGCGCTATGTATTGTTGCTTCCTTCTTATTTTCTATTTTAATGTTTTATAGGTATAAAGTCAACATATGTTTTACCTTGTTTACATATTTACTTTTATTAATTACAGGCCATTGAAACCGCTATTTCATTATCCTAAGAAGAGAGAAAATCAAATCGGCTCTGCTTATTAATTTAATATGGGGTATTCATCCAATATTCTGCTTCTTCTTCCTCGGTCATTTCTTTTTTATTGTTTTTGATTTGTTTTCTTATTTCTTTGGGTAATTTGGTTACACCTTCCATACTATTCTGTTGGTTTGTTGCCGCTACTTTCTTCACGCATTCCGATCCAAGTTCTGATATTTGATCACCGTTTCTTATTTTGAATATATGTGTAAGAGTGTGACCGCATAATTTACAGGAGTGTCCACTTTGAACCATTTCATAATCGTATAACTTCCAGCCTTTCAATTCATCCAAGCGATTGAATGTAACTAACATATATATCAACCTCCACAAAATGAAATAACCTTATCTAAGTAATATTATACAGATAAGGTCGGCAGACTTCAAGTATGTTATTCTATTTTTCATTTATATAGTTGGTTCAAATTTAACGCTCTAGGATCGTCTATAGGGCTGTTTGTGTCGCCCTCCTCTGGTTGTGTCCTGCATCGCTTATAATCGATCCTGGAGGCATTCAACACCCAATTAAAACAGTATTTTAAGGGAAGTAATAAATATTAGGCTTCCCATATAATCCAACCTATAGAATCGGCATATGATGATTTCTTTTCTTTCCATTCCCATTGGATACCATCATTTTGCTTTGCAGGTTGTTTGTCTTTTGKGGTAGCACAATAATACTTTTCACCAATAGCATAAACCGCTTTATCTGTTCGTCCGTAATGATATCTATATTCTTCTAGTTCGCTTTGATCCCATCCCAATTGTGTAGCAATAACTTGCTTTGATGTGTATCTTTTCATATGTATCAACCTCCACTTTCTAATTAATAATCGCATCTATCGCAAACATAACTATTATCATCATGAAAACCTTTTTCTAATACTTCTTTAATGATTCTATCATTAACATGGTCTGGATGCATCATATTATCAGTGCTGCCACATACGCAACATTTAATCTTAATTCCGCTAACTTCTTTTTTAACCATTTTAACCGCCTCCTATGATATGGTAATGAAAGCAACCTTTTATTTGCTGCCCTTCTTATATTTCATCACAAACTTTTTCAATAATCGATATTGTGGACAGTCAGTGTCTTGATTAGCTTCTTTATAATGAATTATGTATTCTGCTTCTATTATAGCTATTGATAATGTAACTTTTGTACCTTCTTCGTCGTATCCTTCGAGTGAGTTTTCAAGCAACCTTGATCCGCTTGCATCTTTAAACCATTTAGTTTTTGTCCAAGGATACATGTAAATCCCTCCTATTTTAAATTGAACCAGACCAACATTCCCTTTTATATTTCTTATTATAACGATTTATATATGTAAAGTCAAACTATACTTTTAATTTTTTACTTTAACTCACCGCAAAACAAAAACCGCTTATTAGGCGGTTCAAGAGTACTTAGTAATAAACCTTTCACACTTTCTTTTTAATTTCAACAACTCATCTTTGGTTAAATGTTCAAAATGTGACGGCTCTTCTTTAATCAGATCTAATTCGTGCTGCACAAGATATATTAAATCTTCGATTGTTGTATGATTGAATGGATCATAAGTTATCCCATCAGGAAGTTTTTTAATGGCCTTTTCAAACATGAAATCATCTCCCTAGAGTCATTATATATTAATCTATTTGATAAAGTCCATGACATACCGTTTCTTGCTCACACACTGGACACGAGCATTCTTTATCGTCTGCATTCTCTTCTTGTATAAAAAATAATTGCCCACATTCAACATCTATACATTGAAATCCATATAAATTGTTCATAATCATATTACTACCTCTATGCATATATTTCATTTTTAACTTCTATGTATTTAAATATATGAGCTATTACATCAATTGTCCAGCCATTACCCAGCATTGACCATCTATGTGAGTCATTCACGCTTTCTGTGTATCCTTCTGGGACAGTCTGCATACGCTCATATTCAAGCGGTGTTAGTTTTCGTACTTTTCCTGTTTCGGGTATGTATACTTTCTTTTCTTGGTATCCTCCACTTACTGCCGTAAGTGTTCCACATTTGTTGTATGGATGGTATACCCTTTTTAATAAGTCTTGTGTATTTAATTGCAGTTTTCCACAAACCTTTTTATCGAGTCCATAAAATTCAAACGGTTTATCGTAATAGTACTTTTTATTTATTTCAATTTCTGACTGCATAATGTCCTTTATAACTATTCCTTTGTCTTCTGGTTGATCAATATTAGTAATATTAGTCCAATAATATCGTTTACGATCCGCTGCCGATACCCTTGCTGAATTAATCATAATTGGTTCGACATTTAAAAATTCTGTTATTATATCTTTATCTTCATCGTTCATACTTTCAACATTCTCAAGAAGGAAATTCTTAGGACAAACTATATTTTTCACTCTTATGTATTCATAAAATAGTCGAGATTCTGCACCGTCTAACCCTTGGTTATGTTCATCATTATTGATAACAATTCGGCTTAAATTCTTGCACGGACTTCCACCAATTAGCAAATCAATTTCACCAAGTTGTAAAAGCTGCTCATCGGTTAACTTCGTAACGTCTCCAAGTTGAATTGTTTTCGGATAGTTCTTTTGAGTTATTTTTATGCTATGTTCGTTTATTTCACTTGCATAATATGTATCAACTTTTATTCCTGCTCTTTCTAAAGCAATTTGACCGCACGACATTCCATCAAACAAACTCAATACTTTAATGAATAATCATCTCCCATTTTCATTTAATTTTATGTATTAAAAGGCAATGCGCTTACGCATCGCCTTAAAATAATTTACTTTTTAACTTTTTTGTTTATTTGGTTTTCCACTTTGGAATTGAATTTCATGTCAATATCTGTATCGAATTCTACCTCAGCTTCACCAATTGCCATGTAGAAAGCATCTTTAGTAGTAACTGTATTGTAAGATTGGAAGATGATTTGCGCTGCGCGTTCGATAACTTTAGTTTCTAACATATTTATCAATTCCCTTCGGTTTGTTTTCTTACTTTCATTATATGCGAAGTATACCTTAAATACAACTACTATTTAATATTTTGTTTATTTGATTTGTCAATATGACTCAATATTATCGATGGCCTCCTGTATATCTGTTCCACATTCGAATTCTGGATAACGAAAACCTTCCCCATAGTCCCATTCATCCTGTGTAAATACAAAATGATCACCCTTTTTATCTTTAGCAATTACAAAACTATTCATATCCTTTACCTTCTTCAATGCTCGTTCCTCCAGTCAATTAATATAATGAAAGTCGCATTTCAATGGCTTAATAAATGACAAGATGCCCTATTTCTGCTGCTCCATCTGCCTCATTGTCGATCCAATAGTGAATATCCATTTGACGGCCTAGAATGCCATTATTAAGCCTTTCAAGTGATATGTCTGCATCTTTATAGTCAACAACCCAGAAGCGACCAGAATCATCCTCATCAGTGTAGATGTAGTATGTATTATCTACCTCACTGTATGAAATTTCGCTAATGATTTCAGATGTTACATAAGTTTGATTATACGCTTCTTGGGCTGAATCTGGAGCATGGTCACCGAAAGCAAAGATAAAGATAAAGAGATAAACAATCGTAGCTGCACTTTTTATAATCATTTTTTTATCCTCCTTGTAGTTGAAAGTAACATTTCAACGGCTGCTAGGCCGTAAACCGTCTTACTACTACTTCACAATTAATTGAAGATACCTTTTTGCCTTTATCATTTCTATTCCATGCATTCGCCTGTTCATAATTTTTATCAATCAACATGCTGCCAGTTATCTTAATTACTGGATCTGCAACAATAGCAAGCGATGAAGCATAACGGATAATCGCATCTTTCAAGGATTCATAACCATAATTCCAATGCTCACCTTTACACTTAAAGCACCAACCATAATCCTCCTCTTTCCAAAATTCAACTTCTCCATTTTGCCATTTATCTTTTACCTTAATAACTTCTACAATAGCATGACAGTCAATATAATTCATTTTTCATTCCTCCATATCCGATAAAATTAAAATTTGATTGGGTTATTCTAATCCCCATACATAGTAACCAAAATTATTATTTAGCTCATTAAGGCCATTCTCGGTAACATCGCAATCATAAAACGTACAATCGTTTTCATTATAAAAACCTACTTTGATTCCATGCTGCTCTAGGTACTTTTGTTCCTCGTTTGTATCAACATCACATGGTACAGAAATCCACCCTTTTAGCATAACAGACACACTCCATTTTATTATTTAGGTTATAAAATCAATCTTTCAATGGCTTTCACAAGCCCATTTTGCTCCATTTAGCTTTTAGCTGCTCATAGCCTTTATCAATCTTTTGTGCAAACTTTTCAGATTCGCTCATTTTATTAATAACAGGCCACGAGAATTTAATAGGCTGGTTTTCCTCAACCTCATCGTAATTTACTAGGATACTGTCATAACTGGTAAAGTGTAAATGTTGCTCATGTTTACACTTTGGGCATTCAAGGAAATAAGAATTGATAATATCAGAATAAGAAGTTTCCACCATTTCATTATGCTTGCAACATTCACAAGTTATAGGGATAATTCTATTCATGATGACCTCTCCATCCAAAAATATGTATTTKATTTCCTAAGAACATCTTATCATTTACACATATAAAACGCAACATCTTTTTCCATATTTGATTTATATTTAGTTGCAACGGATCAAAGCATTGCACATCATATTCACTGTCAATGATCCGTCTTTTATTTCCTCTCTAACGTCCTCTATATCGCCTCCATAAGCGTCAGCATAATCAAGGTAACAGTCAATTAAATTAACTTCTGTTGGCTCTGAACCGTATCCTGCTGCGTTTAATGCACGTTTGATTTTCGATACATCAGCCATGATTAAAACACTCCTTTAGGTATATTGGATAATTCATTCATTATTGATTCATACGTACCACTGAAGTGCATTGCATCGGCCTGTAACGTGTAGTAAGCTGCTAACCGTTTTGGATACTTGATGTATTTATCGAACACCGCTGAACCCATTTTGAAGCCTCTGGATCGTGCAAACTCCTCCAGTGTGAATATGTCGACTGCTTGATCTGCTGGGAACAATTGAGCTGGATTAGTAGGTGTGTGAGTTACAATGTCCGTGTTACCTTCTGAATCGATAATATGAAGGTTAAACCATCCTGCGAAGTCCGAACCATTCACAGATTCACAGGACACAACAGAGACGATTCTGAGAGGTTTAGACGTGCATGGACATTTGATAAATTGATAAGGTTTGAACATTTGTATAGCCAACTTTCTATAAGTTATTTTAATTTAGGATTAGAGCACCATATACCAATTTATCCTTTAGTGCCTGTTTGCTTTTCCATTGTGACTGTAGAATGACTAGTTTAGATTTTGACATTTTATAAACCTCCGTTTTGGTTATTGGATGTAAACTAAAGGTTGTTGCTGAATGGCGTTTTTAATATCGATCATATAATTTTTATCGAAAGAGCAATATTTGCCTTGAGTAACTTTCATATGCTCATTCTCTTTTAGCGTTGTTTTCGTGATGTTATCTAAATCGATAACTAACCAACCATCATAAACCAAAATTTCGGCATATGGCATGATTCGATTCGAGTATAATGATTTTTTACGTTTAGGCTTATGAACAATGTAAAGTGTATCCTTATGTTGTGCATATGGTTTAATTTCGGCTGATTCAATGACAGTGTTAATGAGGACTGGGAAACCGAACTCAGATAGCTTGATTAGCGTTACTTTTAGGCCGTTTGTGAGTTGTTCAACGGCTGGATCGAATTTACTTGCTGGAGCTGGAACGTAGTAACCGTATTGACGAAGTAAGGAAGGCAATACAGAGTCTTGGTATTGCTGTTCCGCTTGATCGACAGTTTCTTTTGTTAGAATCACATTATTTTGTTTTAACAATTCGAAGAAGTTAACTTTTACTCTTGCTTGCTCAGACTCAGTTAGTTTTTGATAAGCAACCAAGCGAACCATTTCCACAGCTGTGAAAAAGTAATCTTCTACAGTATCCAGTTGAGTTAATTCGTAGTTTACATTTGTCATTTTAAAAATCTCCTTCGCGCGCTCATGCGCTATGTATTTTGTGTCCCTTTGTTACTTCTTATTCTAATGGTTTATATGTATAAAGTCAATAATAATTTTAGTAAATTTCCATATTTACTTTTAATTAATTTTGTTGTTTAATTGCTTCATATATTCTCAGAAACTAAAAAGTTGACTACTTGAATGTCCGTATATTATTTACATATACGAACTAATCAAGTGGTCAACTTTTTAATAATTTATTCTATTAGTTGCTCTTACATCCCAAACAATATTAGGAAACTCTATATTTATTAACGTATTTATTAACTGGTTATGTATTTCGGTATATTCTACTTGTGAGCGTCTAATTATGTTCTTATTCTCTTTCGAATTTTCTAAATCAATAATAGCTTTATCATGTCTATTGCTTGTATTTCTTTGAACCCTCTTTATGATTCCACTGTTTAAACTTCTTTGTTCTGCTTCTCTTTCTTCTTGCTTAAGATAATGCAATTTTAACTGTATATGTTCAATACTTGATCTTATTTTATAACATTCAAAATAGTATAATATGTTTCGCTCATCTTTAAGAATTTCAGCAACTCTTGCTTTGAATATGTGATACTTTCCGTATTTTATAAGAAGCTGCTTATCCTTATAGCCCATTTGATTCATGACTTCTCGTTCTGTCTTTCTTATATATTCGTCTTCATCATAGGAAGCCTCAACTATATGTTGAGTTGTATGATTGTTACTGATTGGTTTCATTACTCGTTCGCCGTATTCATTAAAATCATATTGAGTATCAACTTTTATTTTACCCTGCTTGTTTGTGTTAGTTGTTGCTTCACCATAGCAAATCATTCTAACCATTTTCCATCTGATCCAAGACTGTTTGTCTAATTTCTATAATGTTGCTTCTATGTTGCTTTCAAACATTTGCATGGAACGTTCATAAAACTCCCTTAATTCATCCTCATCTATATTCAAATAAGCACTTAGTTTTAATGTTTCGTATTTGCCATATTTATAATTATCATTAACCATTTTCAATAAAGCCAGCAACAACATTTTAGGTAAACACATTTCACCATTGAATTTTTTACTTGCTAACAAATCAAATAAAAGCTTTTCAATGTTAGGCAAATACTCTACAACGTTCCTATTCCCACCATGAGCAATAGTTTTCTCTTTTGGGATATCATAAATTTCTATGATAATAAATTTGTTTCCGTTTTTGTTCCATTTAAAAAACCTTTCCCATTCTGACAATTGAGCCTTTTTAGCTGATCCTCCTTTCACTGATTCGTTCAATAATCCGCACATGGCTTTATAATTATTTACGGTTAAGCCTTCTTTAATATTTGAGACATCAACCATTCATATGTTTATCCTCTCAATTAATTTTAATTCTCCCTGTTTCAACTGGTTCAATAACTTAATCTAAATTGTTATTTGCGTTTGTTCATGATTAGTCTGCTAGTGCCAATATAAACACATGCCAAGCCTGCAACAAGTAAGCCAACTAATGTTAGGCCATCGAATAGAAAAGCTGAGACGATGCTTAGAATGCCTACTATGCAGCATATGACGTTCATAAGGATTAGTTTAGTCATGGTTAATAACTCCTCTCTAATGGGATGTAATGGATTGTTAGACGTTGCATATAGTCAATATAAGCTGTATAATAGCGGATAAAGGAAGGTTGTGAGCCTTCCCTTATCCTTAGTGCATCAGCGTTTAGGACGTTTACTTCTTGGTGGGAGTGGAACGTCCTTTTTGCTGTCTTCCCTTAATTCCCTTTCGCGTCTCCGTTCGATCTCTTGTTTGTTCATTTTGTAAGTAAGATACGCTATGTATGCTGGAATCAAGGGTAGAAAGGTGGAGATTACCTTTAGATAATCCATTCTATGTTGACCTCCTTTCTATAATTTATTTTACCATTTTATATGTATAATGACAATAGGCTTGTACTCGAATTATAAAATAAATATTGAATTTTAGTATGTTTTTTTGTTGATTGAGTGAATTAGAGTGAGGATGGTTGAACATATGTTAACTTAGAAAGAAAGATGATCGGTTAACATTTTATTGATAAGAGTGGAATAGATTAGATGATTATTATAGCGAATAGGATTGAATAGGAAGATTGATTGTTAACCTAATGATGAACGGAAAAGTTAACATATAGAGTGAATAGAAATGATGTATCTAATAGTTAATGATTAACTTTAGATTTAACATATAACTCAGCGGCGTTATGTTACAATGGCGATTTTATCATAATGACAATATCAAATTTTTTTTTACAGGTCATCGACGTATTAGGTTGTACCGTCTCAGCTCGCTCGTTAGCCCCTCCTGCCTTATGAGCAGCTTAGTCTAGTTAGGTTGTCATGAGTGATGTTGATCCGCTTAGATGGTCACATAAAGGATAGAAACCGACTAATCGTTATTAGTTGGTGACTAATAAGCCAGTAGTAGCAAGGGTTTTAGGGTATAGGGGGGATAGTTTACATCAAGTTACTTACTAAAATATAGTAATGGGCGGCGAGGTGTTCATCTCCCACACTCGTCCTAATTTTCCACTCGATACTCTATCACCCTATTCCCACCTACATACTCACCTACCCTCTCCTCTCCACTCAATTTCACTCATAATTTCCAATTTTCCACTCACCTGCTATCGTAATTGTTATCGTACACGTATCGATCTATCTTCCCCAATATCCCTTATCACATCTAACTTTTCATCCTCCATCTTCCCTAACCTCTCAACTCACTTAATCAACTATTTGCCCATAATAATTTCCAATTTCACTCCGAATTCTTCAACTCTCCTTACCCATCAATCAAATTTTCCTTATTCTATCTATGTTTTTACGATACTCTACCTCTCTTAATACAACATCATTACTCAATCTTACCCTATATAATCGATAAATCCCTTATCACATCAACGTTTTAACATTATAGCAATGCCATCAATAAGCAACTCACGATACAACTTTTTATATCGATCGATAACAATTCTTTCTCACCCTAGAGGGGGTAGTTAAACATCAAAGAGCAGCCACCAATAATTTCAGATAGCTGCTCCTCATAATATTCTCATCCTTGTTTTTGTAAATTGTAATTTTTCTCGTACTCATCAAACTTGCTATTATATTCTGGATTGTATCTAAGTTTTTCTATGACTTCTTTAGTCTTGTATACTTTTTTCATACTAATACCATAATCCTCGCAAACTCTAAATATCTCATAGTCAGAATGATCGATTTCTAACCATAATCCATTGTTCTTCTTCCCCCAGTTTGAGTTATCAAATTGTTCCTTTATTTCCCACACTTGTAGTTCACCAATTACAGTATCTAAAACAGTCCCATTAGGATATTTTTTATCCTTCAGATTTGATTGAGGATTATCAAATGGAATCGTCCTATATGTATTTTTATCTTGATGCTGCGGATAAGCATATTCACCTGATTGTTTGTATAACATACCCTGATCAATCATCTCATTTGCATATTTCCTGAAAGTCGTCTTTGATACGCCTAGTAAATCAGCAAACTCTTTCTCGCTTATCCATCTTCCTTTACCTTTCCCTAACGTATCAACATTATTGTATCTCTCTACAGCTAATCTAATATATAGCTTATGTATATCGAGACTATTATCAAAATCATCATATGATAATTGAGTATATCCACTATTCTCAATAAACCTAACAAACTCAATTCTAAATGGAGTATTATTACCTTTCCTGCTCATCAGTTTATCCTCTAATAGCTCAAACGAAATAATCCCTCTATTCCTCAACTCAATTAAATATAATTTGATTACTTTCCTATTCTTACTCACCAACGAAGGATAATATTTTATCCTAGATTGGTAATGGATCATATCAACCGTAATCTCAGTTGTAAGATCAAACTTTCTACTCCTATATAGCAAACAATACATATACATCAATTCAGGAGTAAGTCGTAACTTATCATCACCATACAAGTCAGTAAATACATCATATACATAAATCATACTCTCACTATTTCTATTATCACTCAAATATTTCTCACCTCCCAATATCGACCCCTCCCCCTCCCATATGTAGTTATTGAATTATATGTGATTATTGTATATATGTTATTATTGTATATACTGGGCAAATTCTTATAGTTAAGTGATAACTTTTTACCCTACCCTAGGGTAATTTCTTATAGTTTAATTGAAACTTTTTACCCTAGGTAGGGTAAATTCTTTATGTTTAACTATAACGTTTTACCCTAGGGTAAATTCTTCTATTATCTCAGGTCAGTGTTGTTCCTTAAAAGATCACCCAAAAATGTATTTCGTCTCAAATTTTCAACCTTCTTCATTGCGCTGTTAATGACATCTGGTTGGCATATTACCACTACAAAGTCTGTTGCCCTTGTGATCGCAGTGTATAATAGGTTAGCACTAAGCTGCCATTTATGAGCCTTATCTGCTATCACCAAAACACTCTTCGCACTTCCTCCTTGACTCTTATGCATAGTCAAGCACCATGCGTGTAACAATTGAAATTTATCCTGTAATCCAATCTGGATATCGTCTAGATCAAATTTCACATAAATTCCATTGAGATCCTTTTCTTCTGAATCATCAACGCCACCATCCTCATCCCTGTATCTCTTACTCTTATCTTCTGGCTTCCAATCTGTAATCAGGTCATAAATAATTCCCTTATCACCATTTACAATTTCCGTATCGCAGTCATTAATATTTTTTATATTGTATGTATTTTTTATATTTATGATATAATCTCCAACACGTAAGTATCCATCTTCACCGAACTCAATTTCTTTCTTTATTCCATCGGCAGGATTAACAATACTCTGAATAACCTTATTAATCTCAACTGTTCCCAATTTACCTTTCTTAGTTGGACTGAGTACCATTATTTCTTCAGGTCTAAATTTCTTCAGGTATCCATTGTAATAATGCTTGTATCCGTCCTCCATCCATTCTTGTTCTACACAGTGAATAATCATATTGTCTCCAAATGTTATTCGCCCACTGGCTGAATTGTCGATGAATTTTTTATTCAAACGGATCTTCGTAGCTATATCTAGCACTCCGCCTTCACTCTGTCTGAAGACAATATCAAGCTTCGTAGTAGGTACGACTTCGCTTTCTAAAAGATCGTGTAGTAGTAGGCCGCTAGCGACACTCGGAATTTGAAACGAATCCCCTATGAATAAGATTCTGGTTGATGGATTTTTAATCTTTTGCAAGATAGAAGAAGCAATAAATACGTCCAACATCGACGTTTCATCAATGATAACGAAATCCTCATTAATCGTAATCAAATCCTTCTCTTCTTTTCTTTGACCATAACCAATTGCCCTGTGAGCAGTTAATGCTTTTTCGCCTATGTAACCACCTAATATCTTTGCAGCATTACCTGTTGGAGCCAACCATTTGGCCGTTAATCCTATTTCTAACAGCAGATCTCTGAGTAATTTTTGTAGCATTGATTTACCACAGTTTCCTGTAATACAAATCCTGTTTTCACGTCTCATTACCCACATACCTGAAGGAAGAGTAAAACAATACTTCAATCCATCTACAGGATAGTAGTCAACCATTTCAGTTCTTTTATCTGGATTTCTTGCAATTAGAGAGACAATATTCCCTTTAGAAATGATAACATTATACCCAACTGTCTTTCTGGTGTAATTGTTTTTTGTATACTTTTGTCCTACTCGATTATCAATCCCAATTGTTGCACGTTGACCAATTGATGAGAAAACGAATTGAATAAAATCAGCAGATTCTCTTTCATGAGTTGAAAAGGACAACCGCCCTCCCTTATGCACACATCCGTCCCAATAAAAAATTTCTTCAGCAATAATCTTTAGTTGCTTAGAATTACAGTTATACCAGTACGAATCAAATACCTTAGCTTTAATAGGCGAAATAAAATGATATGTATTATAACCATCATCTTTAACTTGTTTGGTAAAGTCTATATTGGCATTGTGGAGCAATATTTCCAAACGTTCCTTTTTTCTTTCCTTTTTTACATTTATTCTACATTTCTTAATTTTATCACTTTTCGGAAAATGTCCGTCTGCAATGACCATGACCATTACTCTGATCTCATCGTCTGTTAGTGCTATACCGTCACCACTATAATTAAAAGTGGTAATGAATCTCCCGTTAAATCCAGCAGCATTTGCTTGATGCCTTCTCTTTACTTCGTGGAAAGGCAATTCAGCCAAATGTCCTTTGCTTGTTCTATATATCACCCTATGTTCATCAGATAAACATTGATTTATCGAACCACTCTTATTTTTTATTAGTGTCATCTTATCTTCTTTTAGAACATGGTATCGCTCTGGGATTACAAGACTTGTTGATCCATCTCGGTTATATTGTAGTATTTTGTCTCCATCTTTATAATCAGATACTTTCTTCCACTCGAAACCATTGAAAAATTCGGTATCCTTGTCAACGCATCCAGCATAGCCAACTAGTAAATTAACATTGTGATCTTTAATGTTTACAAAAAATGATTTCTGTTGTTCAGAAAGTTTAATATCATGTTTTTTCTCCATACGTTCAATAAATTCATTAACATCGAACTTCAGCGTTGTTGTGCTACCTAGTCTTTCTTTAATCCATCTAGCTATGTTATCTTCAGTTTCAAATGTAGTCTTTAAAGCAATCTTAGTGTCTTCTATGTATAAGTCATCCATAGCATATACTTGTTTATTAATTAGGGACTCTTCGACCTGTAAAAGTTCAATACCATTTTTTATTAACTCGTCGTATTCTATGTATGTATGACCACTACCTTGTTCTAGTTCAATTATGTGTTTAATTCCACTTTGAATCCTAAATGGACTCTTGAACACCTTCTCAACAAACATCTTATTGGCTTCATCTCTTGTGATATCGCCTTGTTTAAGAAGTACTTCAATCTCTTCTTTAGCCATGTTTCTTGCTATCGCATCTGCTTTCTTAAACCCAACACCATGTATTTTGGTTAATGTGTACGGATTATTCTTTACCTTTTGAATGGCAAGTTCAGCAGATCCGAACTCCTCCATCAACTTTACAATTACTCCATATGTAACTCCATATTTCCCTAAGTTGCTAAATAGCTCTTGATAATCTAAATTGTCGATAATCTTTTTCCGTACTCTTTGATATGTGGCCTCACCAAATCCTTTAACCTTGCTGTAGTCAAAGGTGTTATTCTTAAACAGTTCAATTACGTCTTGATCTTTGTATGTATTGTATATTTCTTTTATTTGAGTTTCTGTGATGAGTGCTCTTAGAAAGTCCTTCTGGGCTTCTTGTGTCTTTGGCATTTCCTGATATATTGAAATCACATTATAGCTGACTCCGAATGTGGGGTGACTTTCACCAAATTCAATTTCCGCCGTATATTCTACATCGATGTCTAGCCGCTGCATTTTACCCTTGATTGTAAATGTACCGTACTTCGGATGAATCTCAACCTCTGGATTCTTTTCTGTAACACATGAATAGATGTAAAAATCATTTTCAGGGTTATAAACCTTTGGATGCACACACCTCTTTGGTGTCAGCTTTAGTTTAATTGTACTCATTCAACATCTCCTTTTAATAATCTGATCCATTTTTCATAAATATGAGTTGGGATAGACTGTCGCTCACTTTCAAGAATGCTTATGTATCCGTTTGTAACCCTAAGTTGCTCTGCTATGTATTTCGCTTTAATCTCTTTTGTCTGTCGTAGTAGTCTAAGTTGCTTTCCTTTCAGCATCACATTTCTCCCTTGTAGTTTTATAAATTTGTTTATAAGTTAAAAATAAAAAAAGCATCCGAAAGGACGCTTAAAATATAACATCAGTTTAATTACAGTGTCAAGATATATTAATTTGTTTATAAGCCAGCCATCTCTTGGATCTTCAAGGCCAATTGATCATAAGCGCTTTTATTGCTCTCTTTAAGTAATTGTAATAATTCTTCCTTACTAACTAAATCAAACGCCTCTTCTTTTACTTCACGATACATCTTAATGCCAGCCAATTCCTCAAAGTGTCTTGTTGGATCTACATAGTGCTCAATAAAGGTCTGTACGTCCTTGTGCCCTGTCTGCTTCATTCCAAGGTCAACATTACCTGTAGTCTTCATTTCATAGGTTGGAGCGACTTTCCTTAATGAGTGAGTAGTAATTCTTCCCTCAAAGCCTAATTCCTTCGCAGCTCGTGTGATTGCGTCATGCACATTGTCAGTAGATAAATTAGGGAACACTTTGTCTCCATTCCTACATTGGTGCAACTTATCCACCAACCATTGTTCAGCAGGCATCGAGTGTTTTTGATTTCTCTTACCTATGACAGTTATTGTATAGAACCTCGTGTCTTGTGGTTTCTTAATATTCTTTCGCCAATCTAGTTTTACCAATGTTTCTATTCGAAAACTGGTGACAGTAGCTGTATATATCAAGGCATTTAACTCTTGACCATTTTTATAGTTTAAGACATGGTTGGCAAGTTCTTCAACCTGTTCTTTACTCAAAACATCATAACTGTCTGGATTGTAGTCTAATGCTTTAACTGCAAAAATCAGAAAGTTTACTTCATATCCAACTGTTTGCAAATACTTGTATAAGTTTCGAACTCCAGCCATTTTTCTATTTACTGTGCCTCTATATCCTGTATAATCAGGATCTGAATTTTTCGCCTTAGCTTTATTGATTAGGTGTTTCCTGTACTCTATAGCATGAGACTTAGTTATCAAAGCGCCCGTTTTAGTTTTAATGATGTCATCATTAGTTAAAACGGATAGTGTTTTCCCATGCATGTATAGAAAAAACTCTTCAATGTCCCTTTTATATTCTTTTTTAGTTTTTTCATTTTCATATTCATTAAGAAACGCTTCGATATCTGTAAATGCAGATTCAACACCTATACGCTGCACATTTGCCATCGCCATTTCCAATCACCCTCTCCCCAACTAATTGATTTAATCATACATTAGTTGGTAAAACGAGTCAACTTGATTTAGCATGTTTTTCATAACTTATTTAATTGTGTCTCAAAAACGAAATATCTTTATAGTGTCTTAACCCTCACCATTTCCCATAATAGCCGTTTCCTATCTCCACTCATACAAATCAAAGCTCAAATTTGATTTTAGATCCTCACCAAAAGTCTCCAACACTTAAGTCGTCTACTACTTTCTGAAGAGCACTCACCACTTTAGACTTGGTACGCTCAGTTGGCCGATATTCGATGTCACCACACATCCTTCCAACTGTAGCTTCACCTAGCCCCGTATTCTTCTCCAGCCATCCTTGAGTGATTCCGTTTCTATCCAAGAATCTGCCTAACCTCGTTCTTTTCTTGCCCAAACCTAAGCCATGTGCTCCCATTTCTTATGCCCTCGCTTCCATTAGTGATTAATAGAAGTTTGGACAGGAATAGATAGATTTATACAAGCTTTTCGAAATTTATGTCGAAGTTGATGGAATATGGACAAATAACACCACCATATCCTTTATCATGCAGGAGCAAACAACGTAGAACAGCATCATTCAAGAACATCCACTACCATCTAGTATCTCGAAGGAGGTTATATGATAATGCAAGATTACTTCCAGCATGTCGCAAGCTGCTTAACTATGGATGATTTAAAAGTTTTAGGTGTTCTCTATGATAATGACGCTACTGCTGGATACAGCGCGATGAAAAATGCAGATGTTTTGTCGGCCACTAAATTGTCAGAAGCAACTTATCGTAGAATCGTCTACCGCCTTAGTGCCAATAAGTTTGTTGAAATTGTCACGCAACAAAAAATGCACATGTTATACATCACTCAATTCGGAACAAGTGCAATTAACACAACAATGAAGGGAATTGGTGCTTAGTGCTAGGAATAATCGGTTTAGGTCAGGCAGGTTCAAATCTTGCATCTGAAGCTGCTAAACGTGGAGTCTTAACTGGGGCTATTAACTTTAGTCAGAGGGACTTGGATGCAGTTGAAGTTAAACACAAACTTAGACTTCTTGGTTCAGAGGGGGTTGGAAAACAGCGCAACGAGGCCATTAGATTGTTTCAGGAACAATGGGAAACCGCTGTAGGTTTCGTTAGGGACAATTTTAGTAACTGTAAACTGATCGCCTTAACTTTCTCAAGTTCAGGTGGCTCAGGAAGTGGAATTGCACCAATATTACTAGACATGTTGATTCAGATGTTTCCAGAAAAAGTGTTCATTGCTTTAGTTATCATGCCAGAGATTAGCGAATCTGAAACAAGTCAAAAAAATTGTATTGCGACATTTGAGGAGTTATCTGGTCTAGATCTCGCAGTTTTCCCAGTAGATAACCAGCAAATACGCCTCCAGAACCCATCAATAGGTAAGAATCGTCTTTATGAAATATCAAATCTTCAATCCGTAGATACAATATGTAGACTCGTTGGATATACAGAAAAACACTCGAAAACAGGAAATTTCGATGAAAAAGATCTACTAACAACACTTAGAACAAGAGGAATTGCCATTATAACAGAAACCCCTATCTCTACTTCTCTGACTCAAGTAAACCTTACAGTTGACGGGATTTCGGAGAAGGTTAATAGCTCATGGGCTCACTCAGTCTTTGCTCCTCTCTCCTCTGACAGCATTCAAAGAGCAGCTATAGTATTTGACGGACAAGAAGAACTCATGAGCTTCCTTCAAGTGAGTAATTGGTTTAAAGATTTCAAGGTAAAACCACACGAAATTTTTGAGGGGTACTATCACGAACAAAGAGGAAATGTCATGACTCTCCTCACTGGTCTTAAATGGTCTTTCAGCCGCTTAAAAGATATTGAATCATCTTTGGAGCACAAGCATGATGAAAGTGAAGTTTCATTGGAGCAAGGCTATAAATCCAGTGTTTCGTTACGTCAGCCTATTAAGAAGCAAGAAAAGAAAGTATCAGTAATGGATATTTTGAACAAATACAATCGATAAAACAAATTATGAGGAGAGTGTAACTATGAGCAACAATCAAATTTTCGCATTATTGACTGGCCTACGAAAAAATGGTGTTCAGATTCATCTAACTGAGGACGGTTGGAGAGAGTTTATCAGAATTATTGAAGAGGATAATACTGAGGCTGAGGGGCAATCAAACCAAGCAGTTTGAGGTGGAGTTATGAAGAAAAGGAACGTATTGATAGCAATTGCAATGGTTACTGTATATGTAGCTCTTCCTGCTTATCGGTATTACGCTATTGGCAGCTACATCGGATACAAGATCCTAAGTGAAAAGCAATCATACAGGGTGGTAAAAAGAAGAGGAACAGGCTAAATTATCAGGGGTAGAGTATGGCCTATTCAGTAAGGGTGGTATTCCCTTACCTTATGCTAAGCCCTGCCCCAAATATTCCAAATATCCCTGTTTACCTAAAATATTTATTATGAGGTGGTTKGTTGTATGCAGGTTATGACCATAAGCGCTTTTTTGAATCGAGATTATGAATTGGAAACGAATATTAGACGAATAGCTCAGCACCTTAAGAAACACAGGATTAAGTATCAGATTATAGGGTTAACTCTCATCATTTTTGCTACAGGCGGATTAGATGGTTCGGTATTTGCAGCATCATCTGGTATAGATGCAGGAGCTAGTAAAATTTATCACAAACTGCTCTCAATAGGAAAATGGGTTATTGTAGTCAAAGGTGCGTTTGACACACTTCAGAACACCTTACAAGGCGATTTCGCATCTGCTAGAAAAGCTTTCCTCCAATATTTGATGGTATATGTACTCCTACTCGCCTTCCCTTTTGCTATGGATGAGGTTGATAAGCTTTTCGCTGAATTCTGATGGCGCGGAGGTTTTGTTATGCTCATTAAATTAAATCACATCCCTATACCTGTGTCTGAAATTGCAGAATCTATCTTCTTTCCCGATAAAGTCAAAATGACAGTTAAAGAATATGCTAAGGAAAAGGTTCAGGAGGCAATTATCGGATCACTTGAAGGCGTGGCTGAGATTCTTGTTGAGTTGATTGATTCAATTGCACTTGTTGGTGGCGGTCTTTGCATACTTTTCTGGGTAGCTGGATGGACTGATGCAAAGAAATGGCTTGGTGTATTAGTGTTGGCCGATGTGTTAGTAAAGTACCTGTTAGGTGGTGCTGCATAAGTGAAGATAAGTGAATATGTGAGGATTGTAAAGCCTGAGTATGTATATCTGAAGTTAAAGCCCAATAACTCTATACGAAATAATGGGACTCATAAGATATCAAGAGCTATTAGTGGCTTATACAAAAACATCCTAGAAAACATCAAGCGAGATGAGGAAAAACTGGTAAAGCTTTTTGGTAAGGAGTTCGTTATCCCAACTAAGTTAAGCATACACACGAGCAGCAAAGTATCATATTTCGTATACTTGGAAAAATCGAAAATCGAGTTTTACTTTATCGTCCCTACATCCCAACTACTCTTCTTGAAAGAGAAATTTAGTGATGCATGGTCGAATGTTACGATTGAACAGGTATCAGAACTCCCAACCTTTAGTAAGGAGGCAATGAAATATCAGCTTCATTATAAAAAGGAAGACGGTCTAAGCTTAGCAGTCGACAGGAGAAGTAACGATTTGCTAACCAGTCAGTTAAATGTTGTAGAAATGCTAGAAGATGATGATCGAGTCGGTATATTCTACAACTTCCTCCCTTCTACTCAGCATGGATGGCGTTTTAAGCATAAAGATACAATTGAAAAAGCGAAGAATGGTAAGCCTGTGGACAGAGACAAATTAGGGTGGGCATATTTGCTTAAATACGCTGTATCAGTAGTTGATGGTTTTCTAAATGTCTTTACCAGTACTCTAGTCGGAGAAGGAAAGAAGCAACCGTCATTAAGAGAAGACAGTGTATTGTCAAATTTACTATTTTCACTAAACGGAGGTAAAAGCATAACTGACTCGTCACTAAAGAAGGGTACTTCCATTCCCCTAGCTACTCAAATTGTCGTTATGAGTGAAAGCTCTAATAAAATACGTGAGCGTAATATTGCAAGAAGCATGAGCGCAAGTTTTGATACGGTAAGTGAAGATAATGAACTAATATTCAAACCCTTCAGACGTACATTTAGATACAACGATTATTCTATAGGATCTGACCGTAATATCATGGGCGACGAAGAAGTTCAAAATTTGATCTCGTTGGCTGGAAGGGACATTCTAGAGAAATACAATTTTATTGATCATGTTGAGACCAATGAGACTCAAGTAGCCGAAGATCTCCAACATGGGGTTTTATGTATCGGTGAAAGCACATATCGCGGTCACAAACAAAAAGCATATGTTAGTAATGATAGTGAGTTCAGGAATCTGATGTTGCTGCTCATAGCTCCTACAAGAGCAGGTAAGACAAACTTGCTATCAAATTTATCAATAGACGCAATATCTAACGGTGAATGTGTAATAATTTTTGATTACATTGAGAATTGTGAATTGAGTGATAGCGTAGCAGCTTGTTTTCCAAAAGATAAGGTTCTAGAGGTTCGATGTGATGATACAAACAGTATGCAGGGGTTGGGCTATAATGAAGTTGGCATTAGTTCTGATCCTTTCACCCAATATGATAATTCCAAAAAACAGACTGCAAATATGCTTGCACTGGTCAATTCTATTCATAATGATGAGAGCCGATTGAGTCCTAAGATGGAGCGCTATTTGGAGTCTGCCAGCCTTATCGTATTTGTTAATGGTGGAAGCATCAAGGATGTATTCGGAGTTCTTCAAAATCATACTCAGAGATTCGATTTTCTCAAACGCGTACAAAGAAATCAATATGAGTATTTAGAAGAATACATGGATAATTTGCGTGAGCTTGATGACTATGACGGGAAAACTGGAATATTAACAGGAACTAAAACGAATCTCATAACAGGAATCGTAGACAGATTAAATACTCTTAAACGAAATACGTTTATGGAGTTGATGCTCAAGAAAGATACAAGCATGAACTTCAATTTGTTTGAAGAAATGCAAAAATGCCAATTGATAACAGTAAAAATGCCTCAACACATGTTCCCTACTGAATTTGAAAAGGACACTTGTGTAACGTTTTGGCTAACAAAGCTTTGGATGGCCTTACAGATTAGAGCAAGTGAAATTAAAGATAAAACTAAACGTGTTAAAGTGAACCTGATTATTGATGAGCTGTATCAATGCCCTAATGCAGAGAAGTTTCTAACAACAAAACTATCGCAGATGGCTAAATTTATCGCGAAACCAATTGTAAGTTGCCATTACATTAATCAATTACGATTTATGAGGAATGAGCTCAGATCAGCAAACACCTCTTACATGCTAATCTCAGGCTGTGACAAAGCTAACTTTAATGAGTTAAAAAACGAACTTCATCCATTCACAGAAGAAGATCTAAAAAATTTGCCGAGATATCACTCATTGAACCTCATGAAAAGCAGCACTCAGGGATACTCAAAGTTTATTACCAAACTGCCTGAGAAAGTTGAAAGTAGAATTCGAAAAGGAGCGATTTGATATGTTACTTAAAATTAACAATCAACCTCTAAAAGAAATTCTTGAGGACGGTATTAATATCAAGCTCGATTTTATGGAGGCCTATGAAATAATTCAAACCCCTATCCATCTTGAAGTCGGATCTAATGCACACCACTGGTTCACTACTGACTTAAACATTTTCAATGTTCCTAATCATATCGTCGCTTTTGCAAAACCACATGCAGTTAAACTTCTTGATTTCATCTTCTAAAGGAGTCCAATAGGGCTTCTTTTTTATATCTAAAAAATAAATATTCATTGACAATAAATTGGATCTAATGTTACATTTGACTTGCAAACAAGAGTTGCTAATTCTTGGAGGCCGAATCTTTGTAGAGAGGGATGATAAATAATAAATATGAAAAAGGTGAGATATTATGGAGGATCAAGAGTTAAGTATCAGAGAGTTATTGTATGAGCATGGATACGATTTAGATGAGATTAACAATTTAATTTCTGAAGGCGGAAAGATGGGCAAGTTCATGTATCAGGTTAAAACAGAAATATTAAATGAGCTGTCAAGCTACATAGACATGGAGTAAAACAAATACATATGAAGTAGATCGATTTTGACTGGAGGATATTATTTGAATCTTAGTAGACCTGTATACATCCCCTCCATAGAGGGCTGTGACATATACAACAATATGTTCAGAGGTAGAGAGTTTGAAATTAAATACATAGGAATGATACCTTCAAGTTTAGAACTAAATAAATTAATTAATATCGGTCTAAAGACTGTTAAGAAAAAGACAAACAACAAACTTCTTTCGTTGGATATCATTAACGTGAAATTCAAACAAAAAGTTAATTCAGGCATTAGTATCATAACTAAATTAAAAGATAAAATTGAAAAATTGGATGATTCAAAGGACGAGTATCGAAAAAAACTTCAAGAATTCATTTGTCTTATCGAATCTGAAATTGAACAAGACAAATGGAACGAAGTAAAGAATAGTGAATTGCGTATGATGTTATATCAAGATGGATTCACCTATAACGGAAATGAATATGTAGTATATAAAAGATCAAGTGCGAAATCTAGAATTGGGCAATGCCTTTTTATTAAGAAGAGTCTTTATGAACCAATGATTAGATGGAGTCGAATGAATATTGATTTCAGGGAATGTAAAAGTGACTTAGAAGTTGATTTCCCTTCCCTACTTGCATATGAAAGCCTAGTTGGCTCTTCAATTGAAACTACCGTTAGAATAGACCCTAAAAATATCCTAATTATTGAAGATGTTGAAAGTGTTTTCACACAAATGGGCAATGTAGTGCGCACTGGCGAAAATGGATACTTAGACAGTTTTAAAGAAAAGACGGTTATTAGAAATAGTCTTTTTGACGGCGAATCGCTCTTAGATGCCAGTTACTTTCCCAAAGGAAAATCAATGATGCTTTTACGAAATCACATGTTTAAGAGTGCTGCTTTCAATTGCGAGATACAACAATTTCTACGAGATCACTGCCCAGAGAACACAGATTTCAATGACTGGCAGTTATCAAGCATGTTTAAACAAGAGAAGATTTTTGCCAAAGATATTCACCTAATTATCACACCAAGTAGCCTCAAAGCACTCAAGTTCTACAAAGTTATGGGTTCTGAATTAAAAATGTGGCGCTACTGGAAGAAGATCGTAACTAAGGATGGTTGTACATTCGGTGTTTGTAAAAGCGAGAAAAAATCAAAACTTGGATTCGACAAAGACGAAAAGGTAATACAACAGACTAGTTATCAAATGCTTAACTCATTGCCGATGACCAAAGAAGTAGTGTCAGAATTCACGCAGCTTGAGAAACAATTCATTGATAAATTAAAAAATGATGACAAGTTTTTTGTGAAGCACATCAGAGAAAACGCAAACGATATTAATTGCAATAATATGTTTGCCGATTTGTTTGATATCAATAATGATATCGCAAACACAAAACTCTTCAGGAAATTCAGGAAAGAAATTATAAGTGGACATGTAACGCATATTAAAAATGGGAAAGTCAGATTACGGGGCGATTATTGTGTAATGCTTGGAAACCCAATTGAATATTTGTATCATGCCATCGGTGAATTGAATACTAAAGATCCTTTAGAGCGCTCACTGATTAAAAATGAAGTTTACACTTCTATGTTCAAAGAGGTCGAACTTACAGGTTTTAGGAATCCACACACCAGTCCAAATAATGTGCTTTTAGCGAGAAACAAAAAGATCGTTGAGATTGATAAATACTTTAACCTCTCTGAGAATATTGTATGTGTAAATGCGATAAAGTTCCCTTTGCAAGACATTCTATCTGGGTGCGACTATGATAGCGATACCGTTCTCTTAATCGAGGATGACCGATTATTAAACATCACAAAAGGGATATTTGGCAGGTATGACGTTTGTATAAACCAAGTTAAGAGCAGTAAAAAGAAATACGTGGTCTGCAACGCTGATATGTCAGTTATTGACAACGAACTTTCCAATAGTCAAAAATACATAGGTAGAACAGTTAATACAGGCCAACTTTGTATGTCTCGATACTGGGACATGTATCATAACGGCAAAACTGAGGATCAACTCCAACACCTCATGCGAAAAATAGACGTTGTAACAGTACTTTCTGGGATATGTATCGATTTAGCCAAGAAAATGTTTGACATTAATATTAATAAAGAAATCGAGTTTATTGGAAAAACAAAAGAGTTAAAGAAAGAAAAGCCGCTATTTTGGAAGTATGTTAGCCAAGACAGTAATATCGTTACAGAAAGATATCAATGTCCAATGGATTTTCTATTTGAGGAAATGTCTGAGTTAAATTATGCCGCACCAAGAACAGATATCCCCTTCAACAACTTTCTTATTGAGTACAACTTGAAAGATAGTTCATACAGGCAAGAACAAAAAATTTTTAGTTATGTCGAAACTATGGTATCTAAAATCAATCATACATATTCGAGTAATTTAAATGATGAAGAAAGAGATAGGAGAATTGACGATCTAATTCAGTATTATGGATTCTACGTGGATAAATTGAAGATAAATAAAGAAACAATGTATGCATTACTTTATAAATTAACAAAAAACAAGAAAGATAAAATTGCCTCTAGGCTTCTAAATGTTATGTATTCTTCTCAAAAAACGTTGTTTTTACGAGCATTTTTAACCCAAAACGTCAGAAATCATTAAAATGAAACATGAAAAAACACAGTATTTATGTGGTTTTTTCCAATATCACAGAGTTCGCCATATGATAAGGGTTAATGAATCCTTATTTCTTCAAAAATATTAATCATTTTATCTAAGGGAGATTTAAATAATGAATAAAGAAAAACTTATTGCAAAAGTATTTGAAACGACAGACTTATCAAAGAGGGATGCTACTACTGCCGTTAACTCCGTGTTTGATTTGATCACTGAAACAATTGAATCTGGAGAAAAAGTTAAAATTATTGGATTTGGATCTTTTGAAGCTCGTGAGCGTAAGGAGCGTAATGGTCGTAATCCTCAAACTGGAGATCCAATTCATATTGAAGCAAGCAGGACGCCAGTATTTAAAGCTGCTAAAACCTTAAAAGAACGAATCAAACAGTAAAACTACACTCCTCTTACATATACTTATTAATCTGGGATGTGAACATGGTTCACCTCCCCTCCACTCTACCTTAAATGAGAAAGGTACATTGCCGATGAAAAAGGTTCTAGTCGATACTAATTGCCTACTAGATGGATTTGAGATACAAGACAATAATACATATATCCTACTCTCGTCCGTAAATAGAGAATTGGATAAGCATAAAGTTCACGGCGATAGTGAGTTAAAATTTAAAACTCGCAGAGCAGTACGGTTTATTGAAGATAATGTTGATTCATTCGAGTTTGATGTACGTGATTATAATGTTCAATTTGATAGTGGCTTTGATAATAATTATACCGACAACAAGATTATACAGGCTTGCTTAGATAATGTTTATTGTTTGATGACCAACGACTTGTTGTTGAAGCAAAAAGCTAAGATGTATGGAATAGAGTTGGTTAGCCCTAAAGAAGACAATTCAAAAAATAAAGATTATACAGGCATGATTGAAATTGAACTTACTGATTCCGAAATTTCTAAAATTTACGAAAATACAACAATAAATACATTCGAGTTACTATTGAATCAATTTCTTGTGATCAAGAACAAAAAAGGTGAATACATAGATAAACTTCGTTGGAATGGGAAAGAACTTATTAAGCCTCGATGGAAAAAGGTGTCTAGTCGCTATCTAGGTGAAACTAAACCTCGAAACCAAAAGCAAGAAATTCTATTCAATATTCTTCAAGACGACACGATTACGGTTAAGGCCTGCTTTGGGCGATATGGTAGCGGTAAAGACTATTGTATGATTTCACACGCCATTAGTTTTATTGAATCTCAGAAATTTGATAAAATTGTGTTTTGTCGAAATCAGATTCCTTTAAAAGAAGCACCTGAGAGTGGATTCAGAAAAGGTGATAATTTTGACAAGATGATTGAGTTTGCAATGCCACTTGCTGATGCAGTTGGTGGAATTGAAATGCTTCGTGTAATGGTCGAAAAAGGACAAGTTGAATTACAGGATCTTTCACGTATTAGAGGCAGAGACATTAAAAATGCGATTATTTATGTGACGGAATTTCAGAACAACACAAGTGAACACGCAAAACTTCTACTTGGTCGTGTTGGTGAAGGATCACAACTTTGGATCAATGGAGACCTACAACAAACCGATAAAGACATTTTCGCTGCAAATAGTGGAATTATTGCTATGACAAATTTAAGAGGTAACGAACTTTATGGTCAAGTTACCTTAGATAAGACAGAAAGAAGTAAAACTGCATCCCTATCTGAACTAATTTAAAAAAGCAATTCACAATCAATTTCAACCTCAAATGCATATATTCACTCATAGACAGGAGCCCTCTCCTGTCTATTTTGTTGTCTCAATACCAAATAATCATAGGGAGAAGATTCATATGTCTGATAATAAACAGAATGAATTAAACAAGATCAAAAACGACTTGTTCGCGTTGTATCCAAATGCTACTAGTATCGCAGTAACTGTCGAGGGAGACAAAATTCTTGTAAGTCCCAAAGAGAAGTACGTGGCCTCCTCTCCATCAGATGAGGAGTGATTGAATGGATCACTCCATACTCCTTCAGATAGGTATTCAAAAGCGCAACAAGCAGATAGATGCTAGTTGGCAGGAATTAGCTGATACTCATAGTAATGGACTCTTCCCTACTGGTGAATCGTTTCGTTGTTGGGTTAAGACTCGCTTGAAAAGTGATGATAAGATTTCTAATAGTAGTGAAAAGAAACTGACTTTAAAAGACGCTGCTGAGTTACCTAATTATAAAGCAACGACTGAAATACATAAAGATGGATCTCAAAGTAGTGACAAGTTAGTCAAAATGTCATTAGAGCAATGTATAGATGCAGACTATCTGCTTGAAGCTCATGGATATGACAGAGCCTCTTGGGAACTAATCACAGCCAAGAATAATATTTGGAACACATATTCCAAGACTGACGGTATTAGCACTCTTTATTCGAGTAAAATCAGTGTTCGCCMACTTAAAAGTATATTTAACTTTGAACGTTTTATTGAATCTATTAAAAATGTTAGTCCAGCTAAGATTTGTGTTGAAAAGCATCTTCTAAATGATAAGCGTTTACTGGAAATATCTCTCTTCGACACACATTTTGGTATTTCTGATTTCGAGTATTATACACCGACTCAGGAAAGAATTGCACTCAAGTTGGCGACTAGACATTGGGAAGAGGTTTTATTTGTTGTAGGACAAGATATGTTTCATAACGACAACTTCAGAGGACAAACATCCAACAACACTCCGATTGAAACAGTCAACATGGAAAAAGCTTGGGATGACAGCCTCAAGTTTTATCAGCCACTGATTAGTTTTGCGCTTGAGAACTCAAACAAGGTAAAGATTATGTATTCCAAGGGAAATCATGATGAATCTATGAGTTGGGCTTTTGTTCAACTATTGAAAGCACTGTATCCAAGCGCTGAGTTTGATGACTCTTTCATTGAACGCAAAGTACATACTTTTGGTGATAACTTTATAGGTATTACTCATGGCGACAAGGCCAGAAAAAATCTTCACAACATCTTCCCTATTGAATTCCCTATGGAATGGGCGAAAGCGAAGAACCGTGAAATACATATGGGGCATTTGCACGTTGAGGATGGCAAAGATCATTTTGGAATGATGGTTAGAACTCTTGCGACGAGGAACAAAACGGATGCTTGGCATAAAAATAACGGATTCGTGGGAGCACATAAACGTTTTATGTTGTTTGAGTTCAGCGCTACTGATTTAGAAAGTATCCATTATGTATAAGGTTAGACTAATCAAAGAAGTCAAATATTAACGGTGATGTGTATGAAGACGAAGGACAATGAACAAATCAATGTTATTATTCTCAGGAATCGTGTTCATCAATGCAAAGAAGAAGTTATCGAGGATTACATTGACATATTAAAGGGATGTAAGACAGCTCAAGATTTCTATGCCCTATTTGACCAGTTCTATGATGATGTATTTGAGTTGGCTGCTGAATTATTTATTGAAAAACAGATTCAGCAATCAGCAGAGACTCTTGAGAAAATTCGAAGATTTTAAAAGTTAAGAGTAAAATTGGTAAGCACACTCAATCGTGAGTAGGCCACTACCTCCATATTTAAGGAGGGATGTAATGGAATATGTAATCTTAKGACTAGCTGTTGGTTTTATTGTGGATCGGTATATTTTTCCAATGTTTGATATGCTATTAGAACTTCTTCAATACAAAATTACACAGAAATGCACTGAAGTGCAGATCGACACTAATCTACTGTCGTTAGAGTATGAGCAAATCATAAACAGCGGTAATGAATTAACTCCAGCGATTGGATTCGTCGCAGGAAGCAGCGCTGATGATTCTGAAGACTATGACGACGATGATGAAAACAGTAAGAAAATCGGATTTCAACTCACTTAAAAACCATTAAAAATCCAATTTCATTGTCTTAAACACCGCAATTTGCTCATGGCAATTGCTGCATTCAAGAGGCTCAATGCCTCAACCAACGATTTCCACGCTAAGTGGCGCAAGTTGAAGTGTTTGAATCCACTAACCTGAATTTCTAGAGTTCAGGTTATTTGGTTTGCGCATATTCATGTTGCAAAGACAGGTAAGTTGATGTCTGTTCTAAGACTCATAATGTTAACACGTAATTCTCCCTGAACCGTGTTTCTTACCTGTCCCCTTTCTGGGAGGAAAACTTTTTGGGAGAAGATAAATATGACTCAAAGACAAAAGTTTGCTAAGAAAATTGATGTTGAAGAATTGGCTGTCAAGCAAACTAAGAAAAAGTGCACCAGTTGTGAAAGAGAACAATATTCAGAGAAATCTTTTTATAAATMGAATAGTAAGTTTCATGCAGATGGTCGTGTAGGGATCTGTAAGAATTGCATCGGAGAAAATGTTGATTCAAATGACCTACAATCGGTAAAGGTGATGCTCCTACATCTGAACAGGCCTTTCCTTACTTCTTACTGGGATAGTGCAGTTATTGAAGGTGAAAAGAAAGGACAAGAACCTTTCGGATTATACCTAAAATCGATTCAACTAAATGCAGTAACTAAAGATTTAACATGGCTTGAAAGTGACCATGAATCTCATCAGAATAAACTACCAACAACATATTCAAGTTCAAATACCGATTTAAGAGTTTTAGGTAATTCGGAAGATGAGAAAAATCGTACTGATGTAATTAGAATGATCGGATACGATCCATTTTTATTTGAGAATGAGGATGATAAACGAGTCTTATACAATAAGCTCGTCGATTTTCTTGATGAATCAACTCTTGAAGACAGTTTTAAACTTCCCGTAGTTATCGAGATTGTAAAGGCATTTAGTCAAATTGAAAAGCTAAACTCCACTCTGGCACTCATGCTCACAGACACTAAATCGATGGCTACTAACACAGGTAGCATCAGTTCCCTTGTCGCCACCAAAGAAAAGATGCTTAAAACTGTCCTTGCTTTAGCCAAGGATAACGGCATATCAGTTAACCACAACAACAACAAGAGTAAAGGCGGCAACACTCTTAATGGAATTGTCAAAAAACTTAACGAGATTGGCTTAGAAGCAGCTACAGTAAATTTGTTTGATCTTGAAACTTGTGAAGCCATGAAGCAAATCGCAGACATTAGTCATAGGAGTATACTGGATCAGCTTGTGTTTGATGAAAATGATTATGCCGAAATGTTGAGTGAGCAAAGAGGCATGATTAAGAAGTTGGAAGATAAGGCCTCTTCATTTGAAGAAGACAACAGGCAGTTAAAAATAAAAATTAAAGTATTAGAGAATTCAATGCCAAGAACTGAATTGCTCTAAGCTTGGAGGTGATGACCCCCCAATGGATATTTATATGAAACAGACAGATTTACAAATCTCTCAGCGAAAACTTGAAGGTTATTTAAAGTTAGCAGAAATTATTCAATGGGGGCGTTAGCAAGTCTCCCATTAAATTTTGTGAAAGATTCTTCGGAATAGAATTTCTGGATGCACAGAAATACGCATTTATGAATACTTGGTTAAAACCTTATAATCTCTGGTGCATAACACGAAATGGTGGGAAAAGCACCCTGAGTGCCCCTTTCATTATGACTAAAGGGGTTTTGTTCAGTGGTCATAATTCTTACATCCTTTCCAACGTCTCAGCACAGTCACAAGATACATTCATGAAGATTGAGAAAATAGCTAAAAAGGAAATCAACAGTTTTACAGGACTAACTGATTTCTTTATTGGTGAGCTTGTTAAATCTGCTGCGAATACAGATGGTTTTACACATGCTCAGTCAGGTTTCAATTACAAACTTTATAATGGCAGTTCGGTAACTTCCCTTAGCGGTGACATCAATAACAACAGGGGTAAACGGAGTAGTCTCAATGTTTATGATGAATCTGGCTGGACAGATGAAGAATACGTAGTAGCAACAACCCCCTTCCTTCTTCAGAATTCAACTTTCAGGATGGGTGGAGATGTAGACGTAGACACTTTCCCCAAACAAGTTCCGAATCAACGATTATTTATCTCTTCCGCATCTAGCACAGATAGTTATTTCTATACCCTATACAAGGACTACTCTAAGCGTATGATGCTTGGCGATAAGGATTATTTCGTTTGTGATATTAACTGCGAAGTCATGATTAAACCTTTTTTCAATGGAAGGCTCTACCCTGTTCCTTTGATTGAACGTAATGAAATTGATGCAGAAATGAGAAAAAACAAAGAAAAAGCTCTACGCGAATTCTACAATAAGTTCTCAGTTGATGGTGGAGATAATCAGGTATTTAAACGAGCTACTGTCGTTAGAAACTCCAAAGTACGTTTGCCTATTATCAAGAAAAACACAGAAGGAAAACGTAGATTTGTTCTGGCATATGATCCAGCTCACCATTATGATAATTCCGTTTGTTTGGCTGCTGAAATTATTGATGATGAACGTGTTGGATTCAGGATGGAAATCGTTAATGGTGTAAGTTTCGTGGACATCGCCAAAAAAAAGAAGACTCCTATGAGAACTCCTGAACAAATGAAGGCTTTAAAAAAAATGATTCTTGATTACAATGGAAACAAAAGTCCCGACTATGAGAACATTGAATGTCTCTTGATAGATTCTGGTGCAGGCGGTCACGGAACTACATATTCTGACTACTTAATGGAAGATTGGGTTGATGAAGAAGGTATTACTCACAAAGGACTCATCGACAAAGAAGAAAATAAGGAATATGTATCACGTTTTCCTAATGCACTCGATAAGTTAAAACTAATGAGTCCACAAAAGTATAAGCGTGAGATGTATGACGCTCTTCTTGAGATGATGAATCTCGATCTCATCTCTTTTACAGCCGAATATGACGATAAAGGCTTTTTGATGCTTCCAAGAGAGACAGGTAAAGAAATCGAATTTGAGAATTCTGATGGAGAGAGTCAGAAAGAAAAAGAAATTTCCTATGCACAAGTTAAACTAGATTTCGAAGAGGAAATGGCCTTAAAGAATATTGATTTGGCTAAAGAAGAACTTGTAAATATCTACAGACACAAAGGTACTAATGATAATTACCGCTATGATCTTTCAACAGAAAAAGTGGGAAAAATGAATGATGACCGTGCCTACTGTCTCGCAATGCTAGGATGGTATTTGCAGCAAGTTCGTCGTGGATCAATAGTCAACAAGAAGAAAAATGATTTCGACTGGTCTACAGCCCCTCGCACAGTGTCTTCAGTATCGTTCTAATGTCATAAACGAAAGGATGGCGAACATGTGTCACATTCGGAAGATTTTCAAGTGATAATTGCTTCTAAGACTAAGGACGATGATACGATCATCTTAACTTCGCAGGAACAAACTCAAAAGTGGCTTGAAAATGCAATGTTCAATTTTAACAACAACTATCACCAGTATTCAACATACCTAAATGAAAATTCATTGGGAAAAGCCGTAATAACAAATGAAGAAATAGATTCTCTTGCAGACAATCCTCAGAATGATATACATAAAGTAAAAAGAATTAATGGTTTAGCTAAGTATTACATCAATAAGGACGATTTGATTGGAAAGATCTACGAGACTATTGAAAGTAATATTAATACAAACTTTAAATTGTCGTACAGTGATTTCAGTGGAAACAGAAACAAGTTAAGAACTCTTGAGAATGCCAAAAGTTTAATTAAAAATTTTAATCGTTCCATCAACCTTAAACAATTACTGAGAAAATCTATTCCAATTTCTTATGCAGAAGGAAACTTTATATCTTACCTTAGAACAAACACAAAAGGTAATTATGTAGTTGACCATTTTCCTCTAGGAGTAGCTGAGATAAGCGATTACGAAATTGACGGAGAGCCAATTGTATTAATAAACGTAAGCGAACTAGTGTCACGTTTAAAGAAAACGGTCAAAAAGAAGAAAAATGGTAGTAATCTATTCTTTGACAACATCGAGGATGAATTGAAGAATAACTATCCAATTGAAGTTTTTGATGCTTATAAAGCAAAAGATCAATATGCTAAATTAAACGTAGAAAACACAGGTGTTATAAGAGTAAATAACATAAACAGAAAATATGGTGTTACACCTATATTTAGAACATTTAAGTCAGCGGTAATGCTTGATACATTTGAAAACACTGATCGTATTAATGCAAAGGCAAAAGGAAAGAAAATAATCTTTCAGAAACTCAGGAAAGAACTACTTGGACAAGATGGTCAATCAAAGGCATTCGAAGAAATGGCATATGCTCACGATACTTTTATGCAAGCATGGAAAAGTGAGACTGTTATTTATACTGGAGCAGCTTTCGTTGAGGATATTAAATACATAGAGCCAACAGTAGAAACAACAAATATCAGTAACATTAGCCATTATAGAAGTAAAATTATGACTGCCCTTGGTATTGGATTTCTAAATCAAGATTCTAAACAGACATTCACTGTAGCTAATATAAGTATTCTAGAACTTATGAAAACAATTAATAAGATCTCAGAACAATTAGAAGACATTTTAGAAAAATGGTATTGTGTTCTACTACTTGAAAATGACATTCCTTTAGAATATTGCCCTGAAATTAATATTATAGATGCAGAAATGTTATCAAATGATATTAAACTTTCTTTAATTGATATTTTGTTTAGCAAAATGAATCTTAGCTACGAGACTTCGCTCGGTTTGTTTGGAATATCAGTAAGTGAAGAGAAACAACGTAGAATCAAAGAAAACAAAGAAGGATTTGAAGAGATATTTACACCACGTTTAACATCGTACACAAGCAATGGAGATTCAACAGGTGGAAGGCCTGTAGATAACAAAAATCCTGATAAACAAGTAGAAGATCAAGACCGTAGAGGATCAGAATAGAAATTCTACAGCGAGAGGTGGTGAGAAAACAAGAATATGGATGTTATTAAATTATTTAGTTCGCACAAAGTCATCATAAGTGAATCCGAGACTGACACTATAGATGCAAAGTTTATAATTTGTGATTTTGACCCTAACAAAAACGATGTTTCGCTCAATAGAGATACAATCGATAATTGGAAAAACACATTAGAAATTAAACCTCTCGTTGGAAAAGTAATAACAAAACGTAATGGTAAAAAAGACTTTTCAGGTCACAATGTCAAAATTGTTGAGAAACTTGATGAGAATGGCAAGAAATATCAAGATATTGAATTTGACACATCTGCATTTGGTAGTTTCTATAACGTAGCAATCGAAACAATTGATGATAAAGAACATATAGTTGCTTCGGCAAAAGTCTGGAAGAGATTTACTCAGGCGTATGAAGTCATTAAAAGTAGAGCAACTTCCGAGTCTGGAATCAAGACCTCGTGGGAAATACAAGTAATCGAAAGCCACTTGGAGACCATAAATGGTAAAGAAGTCAAGGTAATTGATAAAGGTATCTTCATCGGTCATGCATTATTAGGTGAAAATGTAGAACCTGCCTATGATAGTTCAGGGCTTCTCTCAGTTGCTACTAATCAGAATGAAGAGAGAGATGAACTTACGATAGCACTACTAAATGATATATATCAAATATCAACTAAAGAGGAGGATTCAAATATGGGAAAAGTAAACACTTCTGCACTTACTACTAGAGACCTGCATCAAAAAGTGCGTGAAGCGCTAAATCCAAAAGGTTGGAATAGTAATCCATACTATAGTGTGTGGGAGATATATCCTGAAGATCATAAGATTTTAGCCTACGACATCGAAAGAGATTCAGAGGACGATTATTTAGTTATTACATACTCTATTGCCGATGATGTTGTTTCTATTGGTGAAAGCACAGAAACAAAACTAAGTAAATTAATTTCGGAAAGAACAAATGTAAGCATTAGTCTTGATTTGAATGATACAGCAAAACTTCTTAGTGAAAAAGAAACTGAAATCAGACAAATCACAACTCAAAAAGAAACTGCCGAGAATGAACTTGCATCTAAAGTTGAAGCACTCTTGTCAGCAAGCGAGAAAATTGAGCAACTTCAATCAACAGTTGATGAACTCACTCCATTTAAGGAGCAAGTAGAGGCTGCACAACGTGTAGTGCAAGAGCAAGAAATTGCCGAGAAGAAAGAAAAATTAAAAGTGATCGCTTCTAAAGGTGGTTACATCACTTGCGATGAAATCGAAACCTCTGAGGAAATTAAAGAGATGATCGAATCTCTTGATGAAAAAGGCATTAAAGCGCTTATTGCTGAACGTTTCATTAAGAAACTTGAAGAGACCCCTGCTGTGATTGAAACTTCATCTAAAAACGAAGGTGAAGCAAGTAATGCTAAAAAAAATATAAACAATGACGAAACTACTTTTGATTATAAAGTTACCATGTCGTCATATCTAAAAAATTAAATTATTATAGGAGGATTTTATAATTATGTTGAGACGTTTACAAGTAGTATCTAATAAAAATGCTGATGCAGGTTTTAAAGCATCTGTTGCATCTGTTCGTGGTCGCCTTGTTCAAAAAGATTATACAAATGGTGTTGTTATTGTTCCAACTTCGCAGGTTGGTTTGTATTTGGTTGACAAAGGTCAATTCCCAACTGGATTAATGTCCCTTGAAGGTGAACTTAGCGACTATGATACACGCTACGAAACAATCAATGCTGGAGAATATGTAGTGCTTGAAACTCCATTGTCTGGTGAAAAATATGGCACTAATGAATATGTTTCTACAGGATTGGTTGTTGGAGATTATCTTGAGGTTGAAACTGATGCAGGTGCAAACCAAGGGAAATTGATTAAAGCTGCTGCTGCAACTGGTCTAAAATTTGCTGGCACAACTGTTGATAATGGAAAAACTCTTGCAATTGTTGAAGTAGTCTAATAAACACTAAAAATCGAAAGGAAGTATAAAATATATGTTGCATACAGAAGTTGCAAGTTTAATGAATGAAAAAGGTAGAGTTTATGAGTGGGCTACCAAAGTAGAAACCAAACGAGTTCTTGATACTGAAGATAAAGAAATCTCCTCGGTAATTGACGCATGGGCTAAGGAAATTGGTGAAAAGGGTTCTGACCCCAACCATGAAATCGCTAATTATATTATCAAAACGGTTCAACCAGAAGTTTATGACGTTCCAGATGAACTCTTGGACTCTCTCTTTGATCGAGGAGCAATTGGAGAGTTTGATGACAAAAAGAGTGTTGAAGCACCTAAGAACACACTTATTGCATACGATGCTGCAAAAGGCGGTTCGGTAAATAAATCTTATATCGATCCTAAAGCCACTACACCTGTATGGAAGCACAAACAGGTAGAAACAGAGATTACATACGTTGACCTTAGACGTAACGGATTTAAAACAATTGCAGGTCTTACTTTGTTCGCCAAAGAAGCACTTCAAAATAAAATGTTCTTTGATATTTTCAGTGCAATCGATACAGCAATTGCTGGAGGAGACCAATTGATTTCCGCAGGGGGTACTGCTCCGACACAAGCCGCTATGGATCAACTCGCGCTATACCTAATTGATCGTGGTGAAAATCCTATGACTGTTTCATTGTCTAAATACGCACAGGCAATTGCACGTATGTCTGGTCATTCGAATTTTATGAGTGACAGCATGAAAGACAAATACAATCGATATGGACTCGTAGACTTTTTCGGTGGAGTGAAAATTGGTACTATCTCTGGAGCAAAGCGCACTGGTGATGACAAAATGCTTCTGCCTGACAAACGCATTTTCGGTATTGCAGGTAAAATCGGTGAACTAGATATGCGTGGAGATTTGAGAGTTTATGAAACTCCAGACAACAAGCGTGAACTCATCGAGTTGAAAATCACAGGATTTGAGTTTGGTTATTCGCTCAGTCACATTGATAAAATCGCAAAAATCGTTCTTACATAGTCAATTTTTGAATTTGGAGAGGGAAACACCCTCTCCACTATAATATTAAGGGAGAGATTGTTATGGAAATTGTTGAAAGTACAATTATTAATGTTTTGAACTATTCGGATAGTTTTGCCTCGTTTCCCACTCAAATTAAGCCTGATGGATACCTTTTTGAACCTGCACTAGATTCTGATGGAGAACAACCATTTGCAATTCCAATCAGTTTTTCCGAGATTCGTGTAGCTAATAGCCAATCAAATATCTTTAGAGAAGGCATTCTTAGGTTTGATAAGGATTTCGAACAGGATGTGTATGTAAAACTGGGCATTCGAGATTGGGAAGAGATTTTATCAGATGCTGATATTCGTAAGATTCTACTCAAACCAACTAAATCAGGACTTGAAAAAGTAGTTAAGATTACAAGTTCTTCTCTACTAGAACGAGTACGTGGAATGCTTATTATGCTTGAGAACACAGGCATGTATGATATTTCTATTCGTGTAAAAGACGTTGTTAATAAAAGATATCAAGAGCTTTATAATAATCAAAAGAAATCCGATATCATCATTGCAGCAACTGTAGATGAACAAAATAATGAGCCTAAAAAACCATCTGAAGAAGAGATTGCAAAAATTAGAGAAGAAGTTTCTGCACAATTCAAAGACGAAATCGCTAAACAAATTCTTGAACTTGAACAAAAACATAAGGACGAGCTGAAAAAGGCCGTTAAAGAAGCTAAGCAACAAGCAAAAGCTGCTGCAAACAATACTGCGGAATAGTAATTTATATTCGAAAGGAGCGCACTCGTGTCTACGAGCTGGGAATTKATTTATGAACGATTCTTTAAAAAGATAGAGAAAGATAACAGCTTTTTCTCTTATTACAATGTATCTGACCAAGAGGCTATTGAATTAGCAACAATGAGAGCAAAGGATTACCTAATTGAATCTATTTCTAAACTGACATCTAGCTGCGCTCCTGATATAGATTTCAATGATTATGATGAAGAACAAGCTCTTTTTGCTGAGGATCTTACTAGGAATGAAGTTGACCTTCTTGCGAGCTTAATGAGAGAAAAATATTTTGAGAAAGATATGTCTCTCCTCAAGGCTTTCGAAACAAAGTTCTCACCTAAAGATCTGACTGTGTTCTCTCCAGCTAACGAACGTAAAACTTTCAAAGATATGTTAGACGGAGTAATAGATACGAATAACAGTCTGATTCGAGAGTATATGTCTAGGGATAGACTAACAGGAAAACTAAAGGGTATTGATTTCTCTAAATACCAAGTGTAGGTGTGAAATGGATATTAACTACTTTAGGAAGATAAACAATGTCCATGGTGTAAGTAGCAAAAGAGAAGCCGATCTCCTTAATGTTAAAAGACAGATAGAATCCGATTTTGATAGATATTCTGAAATTGTGTTTCTTAATGGTATTGAGCAAGAAATGATCATAATGGACGATTCTCTAAAAGAGGGAACAAAAAAAGCTATTTCTAGACCTAGTGAATCATTTAATTGCGGTGATATCCTTGAATTGAATAATAAGAATTGGATAGTTATAGCTCTTGATCCTAATGAATCTATCTATACCAAAGGCATAATTACACAATGCGTTGGTATTTTAAAATGGCAAAATCAAAATGGATTGCTAATTGAGATTCCTTTTACATTCAAATCAGACCCCGCTACAAATTTCGGAATTACAGACGGAAGAATCTTATCTTTTGGAAATGAAAGGCGAAATTTAATTATTCCACTGAATGAGGAATCGAAGCATATAGCTAAAGACAAACGTTTTATCTTTGACGGTAGAGCGTGGAAAGTGACTGCGATAGATCGTATCTCTGTCAGTGGGCTACTAATTTTAACCTTAGATGAAAATGAGATCGATAAGGCCAAGGATAATCTTGAACTTGGAATTGCCGACTACTTCTCTCCTGTTGTTCCAACTCCTGAGCCTGTAGAGGTTGGTTATTCAATAGTGATTGTAGGATCAGATTACATTAAAAAAGGGATGAGTCAAACCTATATTGCTTCAGTGTTTGCTGATGGGGTTATTGATCCACAAAAAATAGTCACATGGCAGCTTCTAGATGATTCTGAAAGCGGATCTACTACACTAGCCTCTATTACGAATCAGAGCTCTACAGAGGCTACAGTGAAGGCTGGAACAATCATAGGACAATACGTTGAATTGAGGGCTGTTCTGACTGAAGACGCTAGTGTAATAGGTGTAAAACGGATTCAGATTAAAGGTTTATATTAATCACAATGAAAGAGTACTTTTATCGCCAAGGGAGGTGCTCTAGATAGCACGTTTAGATGAAGTTTCCGAGTATAAGAATACTCTTATTTCTCGCATACTTGAAAATGAAGATTTAGTAAAAGCATTATACTATCCAGAAACAAATTATTTAGAGCAACCACCGCTTGATGATCCAAGTATTCTTGTTTATGAGAATATTTTTCCACACAGATTTATACCCAAAGTTAATGTTGAAAGAAAAACCTTTCTAACTGTCTCACTGAGAAAAGTCAGGAAATCAAATAATAATGCATCTATTAAAGTTGGTCATTTATATATTGAGGTCTTTACTAATACAAACCTGTTTAAAACGGATTATGGAAAAACAAGAGTAGATCATATTGTGAGTCTTATTGATGAATTGTTTAATTCTCAAAGAGGAATCGGGATTGGTGGACTTCAATTTTTTGAGATGGATGATTTGTTGATTAATACTGAGTATTCAGGCGCGTATCTCATTTACAGATCAATTGATTTTAATTAGGTGACTGATATATGAATATGGATGACATTGAATTAAAGCTATTAATGGGTATGCCTATACATATTGATGGTGTAGGTGACATATACAGTCCACTCTTAAACGATATAATCGAGTTGGGGTTTTCTAAGTATAATGAATTCCTTACATGCCTTTTAGTTGATAACAGTATTATCAAAAGAAAAACAGATAATGAAAAAGACGAGACAGTAGATACCTTTTCCGTCATCCTTTCATTAATGATTCACGATCAATCATTTTATGAAAAGTTTAAAAATGCTTTGGAATTAACATTTAGAGAAAAAGTCTCTTTTGGTCACACAGACGAAGAGGCTTTTTTCTATGTTGGGGATCTTTCTAAACAGAGGTTTATTACTGATAAAAACATAGAATTGATTCAAGCCATCGTCCGAATCGCTAATCAAGTAAAGACACAAAACGTAGAAGAAGAATACAACCCCGCTGACGAACAGACTCGAAAAATAATTGAGGAAATGCTAGCTCGGAGAAAGAAGAAACCTAAACCCAAATCTACAATGAATATGCATAGCATTATTTCTGGTTTAGCGAGTAAATCAAATTCTATTAACCATTTTAATATAGGTGGGTTATCTGTGTATCAATTATATGATAGCTTCCATAGACTCGAAGTAATAGAGAATTACCACTACACAATGGTTGGCATCTACACGGGGAATGTCGATTCCAAAAAAATAAATTATAACAAAATGCATTGGTCAAAAATAATTGATCACAGATAATAAGGAGATGTTTTAATAATGACTGCACCAAATACTTGGGTTATTCGTGACGTTCCAAAGGCTACATTCGTAAACGTTGTTACCCGTAAACCCTATTTCTGGCTTTCCGATTTGAAAACGAGTGGAATTGAGAACTCCGCTGAGACTGTTTATGCCCGAGGTGGAACAGGTAACCCAAAAATTGTTGGCTTCTCATCTAATCGTGAAGCGAAAACAAACCTTGAGAACGCCGTGTTCGACAATGCTGCACTAGCTATGATGACAGGTAATGAACTGTGGACAGGTGTCAAATCAGTTCAGCAACGTGACGTTCTAACTGTAACCAATGACACTGCTTCGCTTAAATTCACTCCTAATGGATCTGGTGCAATTGTAGCTGTATATGTAGCTAATCCAGATGGAACACATGGAGAAGAGTTGGATTATTCTGCAACGACTCTTACTGCTGGTGAATATGGTCGCACAGCTAAAATTCTCACATTCTTTGGTGATGAGTTTACTGATGGCACAAAGGTAATCGCTTACTATAACGCAAACACAGACGCAACAGCTAAGACAATTACCATTTCGTCTGATAAGTTCGCTGGTACATTCGGTCTAGTTCTTGATGCTATCGTTAAATCGCCATACGATAAGAAAGATTATGCAGCTCAAATCAATATTCCATCGGCTAAGATGGAAGACAACTGGTCTCTTACAATGGCAGCAGATGGAGATCCTTCCGTACATACTATGCCAATTGAGATCCTGAAGCCTGCTGACGGAACTGATATGTATACTATTACGCTATACGATGGAACATTGCTTACTTAATATTAATACATGAGAGGGAGAGGAATAGTTACTAATATTCTTTCTTCCTCTTTTTTAGCTAATGAAACCCAACTTTCATCGGCTTTTTTTCAATAATAACCATTATCATAAGCCAATTTTTCAGAGCGGTTAAAACCTAACTCTGTGAAAAGTTGGCTTATTTATATTAACAAAAGAGGTGAACTCATTGGCAAACTATTTTAACTTAACACTAGATACAACTCCTCCATCGTCAGTCACTATGGTCATCAACGGCAATGCAACTTATGCGACTTCACAGATTGTATCCTGTGATATTGCGACAACTGATCCCATTACAACAGGATATCAAATGAAGATATGGGGTTCAGGCATTGATGCATCTCATAACGCTAATATTCAAACCACAGAGGTTGCTTCAACATGGGTAACCTATTCCACCTCTCAGACAATTAAACTATCTTCTGGAGATGGTGCGAAGTCTGTAAGTATTAAGATTCGTGATGATGTCTACAATGAGTCTTCTGCTGTTACAGATACAATTAATCTAAACACAGTGATTCCTACAGTTAGTGTAGGCACTCCTGACGTTACTAAAGTTTCTAAGATTGCTGGCAAGAATACGAGTTCATTTACATTCTCAGGAGATAAAATCTTCACCGAATATAAAGTCAAAGTTGTCTCCTCGACGAATGCTGCTGAAAATACAGGTGTCCTTATTGGCATGGTAAATGGATCTACAAATATGTCTGCAACTGGTACGTTCCCATCTGAAACACCTATTTCATGTTCCATAAAAGGTTCAGACTTAGAGTTAGCTCAGTCTGGCGATGGATCGAAAATTATTAAAGTATTTATCAAGGATGAAGCTGGCCTGTGGAGTGCTTAAAATAGGGAGTGACTAGCAATGAGCAGTTTTTTCCTACTTGAATTAGATACCACCCCTCCAGTAACACAGATATATTGTCCACCTTATGTTGCAAGTACGTCTGTTTTTGATATTGAGATTATCTCAAATGAAAAACTTATGTCTTGTCAGGAGATTGTTTTAATAGATAGCCAAGGAATCGCACATCCCTTAACTTTCCTCCAAACAAGCGATACGACCTTAATAGGTGAAATTGCAACTGAAAACCTCCCACTAGGCGAGACTACCTTATCTGTAACACTAACAGATGAAGTGAAGAATGAATCGACCACCTATAAGAAGTTCAGGATAATCAATGCATCAACACTTAAAATAATCTCAACAACAACAGGGATGAAAACTGCTGACGATATTTCATATATGATGCTAAATGTGAGTTCAAACTCTCTTAATGCTAATTATGAGATATTATCACTGAGGAATGAGAATGAGATTAAGGTGATGAAATCAATATACGAAGTTAAGGAGGTGACTTAGTGAGTCGAGTGAGTAAAATATATTTGGCAGGTAGTACAGTAAAACTTTCAGCGACATTTTACAACTATGACAATCAGTTGGTGAATCCTGATTTCGTTAAGTTAATCTTCTATAATCATAAGTTTGAAATTGAACAGGAAATAGTGATTGATTCAAATAATCGGATATCAATTGGTAAATACGAATACGACTATACAACTGATTTCACAACAGGCAATGATCGTATTACTTTCGAATGGAATGCTGATATTGGAGGAAAAATCTCAATCATCAGAGATGAGATACATACTTCATTTATAGTAAGGTAGGTGCAACATGGCAATTGCAACAAGTGGGCTTGTTTACTACTACAACAGCAAACAGGGAGCTAGTTCGACGCAATGGCTGGACTTAAGCGGAAATGCTTATCACTTAAACTCAACCAATGTACTTATAGAAACAGATGGGGTTTATTATTCAGGTACGGATACCTCTAGATCAGCCTTATCTTTTACAACAAGCATTCCAATACAAACTGATTTCACAGTAGAAGTTTGTGTGAAACTTCCTGATTTAACTAACTCAGGTTACATATTATCTGGATATGTGTCTGGATCATCGGCAGCCTATAGGGCTGTAAGTTTTAATAGTGATCAAGTCTTCAGGGTTCAAGATGGTATTAGTTCAAAGGTGTCAGGTTATTACGGTAGAATTGGCGAACACACGACATATACCATCAAAAGAGTATCTGCAACAAGTGTTGCTTTGTACATTAATGGGATTTTCGAAAGAAATTTTGCAGTAGAACAGGATTATAAAGGCGTTTCTGGTGAACTCGTAATTGGAACAGATGATGGCGGTGGAAACTTTAAAGGCCATATTGCATTTGCACGTCAATATAATAGGTCTTTAACAGATGAGGAAATTTACAATAACAGTCTGTATGGAAGAGAAGTTGGATTAACTAACTACAACATAGTTACAACAACTCACTTTCCTAGCACATACTATACGACTTCAAATCATTGGGTAAATCCTACTGATTCCTATTCCGAGAATAATGTTAATGCGAGTATCCCTGTTCCGATCTCCACTACTTCGTATCTTGTATTGGGAGGCTTTAACTTCGCCATTCCTACAGATGCCACAATTACTTCGCTAGTAGCAGAGGTCAAATGGTATGTTGCAGGAACAGGTACAATTGTCAGTACAATGGGATTGCAGTCTTATTCCGAAGTTGATGAGTTAGAAAGAGGATATGAGCTTGTGAATCCGATCAGCCCAACAAGTGCTGTAGTTCAAAAATTTGCTGATCATGGTGTCTGGACAATTAGTGAGTTGAATAACACAACCTCAACAGAATTTAAGATGGCAGTTAGAGCTTCTAGAACAACCTCAACTGTAAACTATACGATGTATGTGGACTATGTGAAGATGATAGTGACATATATACTAACTTCTTCAAGTGACCCACCTATAGTTACAGTTAGTAATATGACTAGATCTAAGATAGGAAAAGCAACTGGTTCAGATAGATCTACCGTTACTTTCAAGTTTGATATTGCTGTAACTGAGTGGGTTGTAAGAGTTATGGGAAGTTCACATGACACTGGGGCAATAGCTGATTCTGGTGGGGCTTTGGCAGCTAACACGAACGCAACAGCAGAGATTGACTGGACAGAGTGTTATCAAGAGGGAAATAACAGAGTGAATATATATGGAAAGTCAGCTAGTGGTGTTTGGACTCAATATGCTAATTAAATAATAGGGAGAGATTACATTGGCAAAAGCAACTAAAAGTAAAACAAGAATTTCACTCAATACAATTATTGATGAAAATAAAAAATATGATGAACTAGTTAAAGTATCATTAGATGGCGTTGGATTCACTGAGGTTTATAGGCGTTTTAGTCCTCAGAAAATTGAGGCATTGCTTGAAGACTTTTCAGATTTCATTGGTGAGTATGAAAGTAAAATAGACTCGTTTACTGAAAAAGAAGTTTTGAACTTCCTAAATGTGTTTATTCTTTTGCACTTCTCTACGCTAGTTGAGGAAATACCTAAATCACTTGAAGAAAAGCTGGATATCTTTGAAAAAATTCTGAATAGCGAGATTGCGGAGAATGTGGCTGAAGCTTTTGACAAAAACGAAGTAGCTAAGATTACAGATCGATTAACGAAGAAATTTGAAGCTCTCAAAGAGATTGCTAAAACAGATATTGAGACAAAGAATAAGATAAGAGAATACGTCAAAAATTCGAAAATGGAAAACAAAGAGATTATTTTGAGTACTATGTTCCCTTCTATTGGAGATGTCGGTAATGGCGAATAAAGATTTCACTTCGATTGAGGCAGCTCTTAAATTTATTGAGAAGCAATCACTGTCAGTTCTAAAACAAGAAATAGCAAAAGCCACTGTGAAGACGATGCAAAAGCATATTCAAACTGATGTATACGATGTTTATGATCCAAAACAATATGAGAGAAAAAGTTACCAAGGTGGATTAATCGATCAAGACAATATTGAAGTGGCTGTTGTCGATGATAACACAATTTCAGTAGAGAATATCAGATTTGATGGGGATAGAGAAGTCGCGCAGATCGTAGAAAGTGGCGAGGGGTATATTTATGACTTCCCTTTTAATGGTGTCCCTCGTCCATTTACTGAAAATACGATTGAAGAGCTGAAGGAAACTGGATTGTTGGAGCAAGAAATGAAAAAGGGATTAGCTCGAAGAGGATTTAATGTTCAATAATTCGTTGTAAGGAATGAGCAGATGAGTAAAATAATAAATAAAAATATGTTACGAGAAAGAGCACCAAGAATTCCAGACATCACCGACGAACAATATTTACAATGCAATGATGAAAACAGAAGATTAGTTGAAGAGTTTTTGACGGAGTCGACTCATTTATCACCTAATAGTGTATCACAGTATCGCTCTGCTCTAAGGATATTCTTATGTTGGATACATGACACATATGGTTCGGAGAAACAGATACATCAAATCAAGAAAAAAGATTACCTTCGTTTTCAGAACAGCTTAATTAGACGAGGAATGGCTTCAGGCGGAATCAAATTAAAACGTAGCGCTTGCTCTTCTTTTTGTAAATACATAATCAACTTTTACGAAGAAGAGGATGACTACCTAACATTCAGAAACTTCGTTGAAGGTGTTCCTAATCCTACCCTCAACAAGGTTTATGAAAAAGTCCCTGTTTCTGAAGATGAATCTGAGTTAATCATAAAGACACTTATCGAAGATGAGAATTGGCGACTTCTTGCTCTCTATTATTTCATGTACACATCTGGTTGTCGTAGAGGTGAGGTAATTCAAATCAGGAAAGAGATTATGGATTACGCTCCTGTCGAGGGTAAAAATTACTATTGGACTCATAAGGTGCGCTGCAAAGGAAAAGGCGTTGAAGGTGAAGTAAGAGCTCTTATGTTTGATGATAAAGCTAAAGAATATATTCAGAAGTGGCTGGATATTCGTGGAGAAGATGATAACCCTTATCTTTTCACTACTATATACAACAAAGAGATCCATCAAATTAAAACATCAACTGTAAACGACTGGTTTAAAGAGATCATCTCGGATATTGTAGGTCGTCGTGTTAACCCTCATATCACTAGAGCGAGTCGTAGTACTGATATTCTTAAAAGTGGCCGCGATATTAAATTTGCTCAGAAACTGTTGGGACACAAAGATTCATCCACCACTGAGAAGTTTTATGATTTACGTGAGGATCAAGAAGACATGGGTGATATTTTCTAGCCAATGAATCACCCATTTCATGAGGAATTTTTCTTGGCTATTTTATCTTAAATTAAGGGTTAATTTCTCACACATTTTCTCTCCTATTTTTTATCATGATTTAGACTCCCTTTTTGAGTCCATATATTTATCTATTTTCAGCTCATTTTTTGTTGGTAATAGTTTACTTCTACCATGTATATTGTTAGAATATTAGTGAGGGTAATATTGGCGCTTATATTATACCCACCTTTTAAGCGTTTATACATATTTCCTGATATTATATCATATCTATCCTAGACTATGATTTCTAGGAGGTAGGTATGATTAAAAGAGGAGGAAATAAAATGTCACCAGCAACTTTAGCAAAAATTGCAGAAAAAAAGAAACAACTAACTCCAGAAAGAAAACGTGAAATGATTAAATCTGGTGGATCAATTAAGACAAAGCATGCTATTAATGCAAATGCTATTTCTAGGGAAGTAAGAGGTAAATAGTCTATGTCTGCTCATCCACAGAAACTTGACTTTGGAGAAAGCATCGTTCCATTAACAGGGACAGATGCTTTCTTTCTTGATACAAACATGTTAATTGCATATTTGTATGAAAAAGATGAGAAACATTTACCTTGTTTTTGTTTTATTACATACTTGATAAAAAATGAAGTAATATTATGCGTATCAGAAATAGTTATTGTGGAACTACTTAACACTTTCGCTCGTGTTTTATATATTGATGATAAGATTCAAGAGCATATTATTAATCAAGGACAAATTACAAGCAATAGAGAATATAAGAGACTATTTAACAAATTCAAAGGTATGTGGAGTAGTCAGATAATTAAGATGCAGCCACAAATATTGATGCATTATAATAACATAGCTTCCAAGGAAATTCAATCTTTCATTAAAAACACATTACTGATAGAATCAAGTGACCAAATCATTGATGATATGTTGCAATATGTTTCATCGTTTCCGCAAGCATCAGCAGATGCAACAATTGTGTCTACAGCTATTAATTTTGGATGTCAGTATCTAATATCAATTGATAAAGATATGAATCAAGTTCAAAATATTGATGTGATTTCAACGGTTCATAAAAATGATCAGTTTACATTAGAAGATATGATGAAAAAATTAGGTATAGTGGAATATTTATTTAGTGAAATGGGAGAATCTGATTTCAAATCGAAATTCCCAGACATTACTGTTCCAGTGAGCCAATCATAATTTGTTTGTGTMACTCTCCAGCAGAGTGGCTTTTTTGTTGTCTAAAAACAATAGCCACTGATCTAATACGAATCAGTGGCTAAGCTACTCAGGTACAAGTTGAATTACCCGCAGTATGTACATTTGTTGTAATCACATCCTACTACTCATAGAACTCTTTCTTTTGTTGCGCTTTGTTTACAGCCCAGTAGATCGCTCCGAGAGTTGCAAGAGTTGCCATAGTGTAGACAACACCTTTTCCCATTCCATCTTTGTGTCCAGTGTGATATCCCTTACCATATGATCTTTGATATGATGTCATGGCCTGTCCTCCTTTCTAATTTGAATTAGCACTTGAAAAGCAAGAGTGCTACAAGATTAGTATATTCTGGCTTGGAATAAATAGCAAGATAAAAATTCTATATGTAGTTTTACATGTATACTTTCGACAAAATTCGACTCTATATATAGATATGTATAGTCTGATGTATAAGTATATATAACAATACAACAAAGACCCCTAACACTTAGTTGGAGGTCTTTGTTGTGATTGGTTATTCTTTTGGTTTACTTCTATCATTCTCTAGGTTCTTATTTAAACGAGCAACTTCACCTGAAGCTGCATTCAAAATATTGTTCGAAACTTTATATTCAGCTATCAATTCCTTTAACATTGCCAACTCTTCAAAGCTAAATGCAGTAAAACTCTCGCCTGTAGTCTTTAAATACATATCATTAGAATCTGTCAATTCTTCAGGTGGGATGTAGCCATTATTCTTAGGCATCCATAAAATTTCATAATCAAGAGCATCTGCTATTTCCATTACTTCTGAATATCTAATAGTCCCCTTGGTTAACTTATTGTTCAAGTTTTGAATTGAGTCACTTCGATTGAACTTATCATTTAGTCTTTGGACTAATTGAGTCATAGTAATTTTGTTTTCTAAAAGTATCATTTTTAACTGATCTTTAAACGAATCCATTTAACCACCTCTTAATTTAGTATTATACCACGCAGTTTATTTCTATACAAAATAAAAAATTGAATTTCATATATGATTTAATATTACACTAATTAATGTAGTTTTACATTGACAAAATTACACCGTTTGTGATAGCATTACATCATACAATTTAACATTAAATTGAATGGAGTTGAGTGAAATGCAACAATCACAAGCTATTAACCTGATTCAACTTTCAGACAACATGACTAACTCGAAAACTGATTTACTGGCATACATAGAATTTTATTATGGAGTACTTTCTGATGAATACGAAGAGTCCAACTTTCTTATTAAGACACAATCTGACCTCTCTAAATGGTTCGAGCTATGGAGCGGTAATCCAGATGAATTCAAGGAAGCCAATCGTGAGCTGCGTCAATGGAAAATTGAGCAGAATCAAATGAGCAAAGAGGAGTTTGTAGATCTAATTGTACTCGACATTCAGGATGCTATTGAAACGAAATTCGTCCAATATGCGGGGAATAGGGTGTTGTTTGATCTGGATAAGGCTTTAGGAGAGGATCTGACTCCTGAGATGCTTTACGAGAGGCATATGGAGAGGCCAGAGAGTCGCGTAGAATGTTTGATTTAGTTATTTATAAGTTTGCTGCGGATAGGTATTGATTAGCTACCAATACTGACAAGAAGAGATACACTCCACTCCTCTTCCGCAGAATTGATTTAGGGAGTCAATACTGAAACAAGTAGGAGTGATCGAAGTGCCTAAAGCAAGTCCAAAAGTCATGGTGAATTGTGAGAACACAAGTTGTAATAAAGAATATCAATCAACGCTTTACAAAGTTAGTAAAGGCATTAATCGCTTTTGTTGCAGGAAATGTTGTGATATAAGCCAAACCACAAGTGTAGACATAGAATGTTACAATTGTTCTAAACTTACGAAAGTAATACCATCAAAATTAAAAAAGCAGAAAACATTTTTTTGTTGTCATAAATGCTCAACGGATTACAATGCAAAAAAACCGAAGAATAGAATCCAAAGAGAGTGCGAGTTTTGCCAAAAAGAGTATGAAATAAAGCCCTATCAAGAACAAACAGCTAGATTCTGTTCCAAAGTATGTCTTGCTGCTTGGCAAAGCATAGCATTTAAAGGTGAAAGTAGTTCTGTTTATGTAGATAGGTTTGAAGTTGAATGTGATTGGTGTAAGGAAACATTACTGAGGACAAAGTATAAGATTAATAATAATAAAAAGTATAACTTTTGTAACATCATTTGTAAAAGGGAACATCATAGAAATGTATTTTCTCAGAGTGAAGAATTTAAAGGTTTAATGAGAATCAAAATGCTAGAAATGCTTCAGAATGGAACAATAAATACAGACACATCTCCACAAAGAGTTATAAATAAATTGCTCAAAAAAATGAAAATAGATTATGAGAATGAGTACGTAATGGATTTCTATGCCTTTGACAACTATTTAATAAAGCATAATCTTTTCATAGAAGTAATGGGTACATACTGGCATTGTGATAGAAGGCTTTATGATTTGATCGAGTATAATATTCAAATGAATCGTATTGTGTGCGATAAAGCCAAAAGCACTTTAATGAAGAATAAATATAATCAAAACACACTGTATTTGTGGGAGTTTGATATTGAGAATAATCCTAGTCTATGTGAAGCATTAATTAAAAAATTTGTTGAGAACAAGGGAATCATTGACGATTATCACAGTTCAGGATATGCCTTAAATCGAGAAGGGGAATTGAAAATATTAAATAGAAAAGTGATTCCCTATATGGATATGAGCAGAGAGGAAATAAGTAAATATATAGAAACAACTTTAAAAGAGCAACGAAGTCAGAGGCAAGAAGAAAAGCACATAAAATTCCACTGCGAGTACTGTCAAAAGGAGACTGACCAACTTCTAATTCATTACGAAAGAAATAACAGACACTTTTGCAGTAACGATTGTAAGAAAATATTCTTTAACCATGGAAAAAGATTTGAATATTCATGCGAAATATGCAATAAACAAGTGCGATTGACGGCATATAGGCACAAGCTAATACTACAAGGAAAGCAGACTAACGTATTTTGCTCAAGTTCATGTTTAGGAAAACACAATAAATCAAAAGTTAAAGAAAATAATCCAATGTACAGTCAAGTTCAGAAGAAATGTAATCATTGCAATAAATACTATATGGTTCGTAAAGGCAGATCTGTTTCGAGTAAATTTTGCTCTCCTGCTTGCAGACAAAATGGAAGTCGTCAAAGGATTATATTTAATTGTGAAGAATGTGGTGAAACGAATGAATGTAACACCACACAATACAATAGGTCTAAAAACCATTTTTGCAGTCATGAGTGTGCAAATAAATATAGAAAAAAGGAGCAAAACAAAATTAAATATTGTGAGATGTGTAATAAAGAAATGATATTACCTAATAGCAGTACAAAAAGGTTTTGCTCAATTGCATGTCAAGGTGTATGGCAATCAGAAGAATTAAGAGGGGAAAAATCGAATCGAATTAAGAATCGAATTAATCATCAATCTTAGCAAACAAATGCCCCATCGTTCCACATTATATTGTATAATTAATCCAATACAATGTTATGGGGCGGTGTTAACTTGCGATTTAGTTTGTTTATGATATCAGTGATTGTGTTTCTCTTTCTTGTCGGATGCTCCGCTAGCGAATCAGATAAAATGGAAAAACAAGCTAATGAAATTTACGATATCTTAGTCGCTAATATGGTAGATGGTAAAGAGATTTCAGAGTCCAACAAAAAAAAGTTAAACGATTTTAACATTAAGGTGGACACCAATATTGAAGCATACGACGAAGATATTCAAGGTTTATTACAAAGTATATTAGAAATGAGTCAATATGCAGAATACTATAAATTAAGTGATGAAACTGATAAACCAAAATACAAACAAGATTTTCTTGAAGTAAAAAGTTCAATCAGCCATTACATGAACTAATAATTGCATATAATTTTGTCCAAAGAGTAKGTAACTTACCTGCTCTTTTTTGCTGTCTACAAAGGAGGTAAGACTTACAAAGATGAATGATATTCGTATTTTAATATCAAGTGCACTTAATCAAGGAAAAGCAATTAAAGACCTCAACGAGTCAATTCGTGCAATAGAAAAACACCCTTCGCTTCAAAAGATAAAACTAAAAATTGATATTGATCAAAAGTTTACGCAGTCAATTAATCAATTCATTTCTGCTGCTGGAAAGCTAAAAAAAATTGCTGATGATCAAAGTAAAGCAGTTAATCAAACTCAAGAGGTTTTTAAGAATCTTGATGGTACAGTAAAAACTGTTACTACTACCATTCAAAAGAATGGCGAAATATTAACAAAAACAAAAATTACACATGACGCAAATAAAAAGGCCATGCAAGATGAGACTTTAGCTGCAACTAAATTAAAGGATAGTGTACAGAAACTCAATAGTGTCGAGTTAGATTCGATTAAGGTATTAAAAAACAAAGCAGGGGCAATTTCTGGTTTTAATATTAAACAATCAAAAGGTTATACTGTAACAAATACTAAGCTTGAATCTGATGGAAAAACATTAGTAAACTCTTCTACTACTACCAACTTGAAGCGAGAGCGCGAAGAAACTGAAAAATTAAAAGTTGCAAAAGAGGATTTAAGAAAAAAGATTCTCGAATTAGCACAAGTAGGGCAACTGTCTACCAGTAAACTTCAAGAACTAGCCAAAGCAACCAATAATTCAAAGAGTCTTTCTGATATTCAAAAAGTAATTGATAAATACAATGAAATGAAAAAAGTCTCAAATGATTTAACAGCCAATCAGACTAGACAATATCAAAATAATAAAAGAAATCTAGAAAGTCAAAAAAAAGATACTGAGAATCTGATTAAAATACAAAGATCCGCTGAAGTTCAAGTTGCGAATCTCATGAGAAGATATGGGGCTAATATTGATTCAAATGGTTTAAAGAGTCTCTTGAGTCAATTAAATAATCTAAGCACCTCAACTTCTAACTATCGAGCAGAAGCATCAAGGATACAACATGAGATAAGTAGAATTGGAGCTAGCGCTCAAACAGCCGCAAGCCATACTTTGTCATTTGGTGCAGCGTTGAAAACTGCATTCCAGAAATTCCCGATTTGGATGGTTGCTACTACAGCATTCTATGCCCCACTACGTGCTATCCAATCAGGTATAAGAGATATCTATGATCTAGATACAGCATTGACGAACTTAATGAAAGTTACAGACGCAACGGCTGAACAATATCAAGAATTTCTTATTGAGGCCAATAGAACTGGTTCTTCATTAGGTGCATTAACTAAGGATGTAGTTACTGCTACTACAGAGTGGGCGAGACTAGGATACTCAATGCAACAAGCAAAATCGCTTGCTGCTGAAACTACAATTTATGCTAACGTTGGGGACATGGGAGCAGAAGATGCCAGTAAAGCACTCATCTCTGCTATTAAAGGTTTTAGTATTGAGGTGGATGCTGAAGGAAAGAATATCCGAAAAATAGTTGACATATACAACGAAGTAGGTAACAACTTCGCAATTAGTTCGGCGGGTATTGGAGAAGCTTTGCGGCGTTCGGCTTCAAGCTTAAGCGCATCTGGTAATACGATTGAAGAAGCTGTAGCACTCGTCACAGCGGCGAATTCCACGCTTCAAGACCCAGTTTCTGTGGGTACAGCCTTAAAAACAGTTTCTATGCGTATAAGGGGTATCAGCGAAGACGGAGAAGATTTGGGAGGACTTATTCCATCGCTTGAGGAAAAGTTTAATAGTCTAGGTTTGTCACTTAAGAAGAACGATAATACCTTTAAATCCACATATCAAATCATGAAGGATTTATCGACAGTATGGAGTTCTACTCTAACTGATTTTGAAAAAGCTGATATTACTGAGCTTATTGCGGGCAAGAGGCAAGGTAATATCGTTACTTCCCTGCTCGACAACTGGGCTGATGCTGAGAAATCATTAGCATATGCATTGGATGCATCGGGCTCTGCTGCTATTGAGAATGCCGTATATATGGACTCAATGGCTGCAAAAATATCGGTCTTCCGTAATAGCGTTACTGCATTCTGGCAAAAAGCAATTGATTCAAGCACATTAAAGTCATTAATTGACACTGGCACAACTATAGTTAGAGTGTTTGATGGTATTACATACACTATTGGCCTTCTACCTACTACAATAGGAGTGCTTACTGCATCGTTCTTAATTCTCTCTAGAACTGGATTTACACCTTTGTATACAAGCATCCGCGGCCTTACACTTTCCTTTCATACGCTGTATTCTTCTTCAGGTATGGCGGCTGTAGGTATGAGAGTACTTTCAGTGAGCACAAAAGCACTTACAGCTTCATTTATTTCATTAGGGACTGCAATCATTCCTATTGCTGTGATCACTGGCCTTACTTGGGCGATTACTTCGTTCTTCGGAGCAGTTGGAAAGTCAAATGACGTCCTTAAGGACTCGGCTAAAGCACACAAAGAACAATCAGAAGAATTAAGACAATCAATTAAGTATTATAATCAAAACTACTTGGCTGTTAAGACAGATTCCGATGTAAAAGAGAAACTTTACGAAATACAAAACAATTTGATAGATACATACGGAAAAGAAGCAGCAGGAATAGATCTAGTCAACGGTAAATATGACGAGCAGATTAAAAAACTTGACGAAATTAAACTTAAGCAACTTGATAATCAAATAGCCGATTCACAATTTAGTGTGGATGTTTTAAATGAAAGAAAATATAGTAATCCATCACTTGGATACAAATCCTCTGTTCAATCGGAAATTGGTGTAAAAGGGAATCAGCAATACTCAATCGGCGGAGATGCAGGATTTGGTGATTTAAATATCACTGAGTACTATAAAGAACTCAACGAGATATACGAACAAATACAAAAAAGAAGTTCAGAAGTATTTGCTGGTCAAAAGTTGATTCCTGAAACATCTCAAGAATGGGCAAACGCTTTAGATTCAGTTAAGAAAAAAATTGATGATATAAAACCGTTAGTTGACAATATTAATGATCTTGAGAGTTTAAAAAAACAAAGAATTCATGATTCTACAATAGCTCAAGCACAATTTAACCAAGAACAAACAGATACTTTTACTAAAATAAGCGACCTATTTAATTCGCAGCCGTTAGATAAGTACACTGAAGCCATGAATGGTGTTACTGAAATCCTAAAGGGTGCTGATAGTAAAAATTTCTCTGATGTAATCAATGAAATTAAGCAACTGCCCTCAATTAAATTTGACGGAAGCCTGCTTTCATCTCTTAATCAATTACAAACCGAATTCGAAGATAATGCTATATCAACTGAAGGTGCACGGGTATCACAAGAAGAGTTGAATAAATCAGTTGAAGACACAATTTCATCACTGGGTTCTCTTTCTTCTTCTTACGATACTTTATCAAAAGGTGAACAACTATCATCTGATGCAGTTTATGATTTAATTTCTAAATATCCTACATTGTCAAAATATCTATCCGAGACAAATGATTTCACTTTTAAAAAAGGTGAACTCTTAAAGGAAGTTGCTGAAATTGAAAAAAGTACTCGCATTGCTGAACTTCAAAATTCTCTTGATGCAGTAGAAAACACAAGATCAGAGTTAGAAGCTAAAAGGTTATTGTATAAGGATTATTACGAGAAACTTAATCAAGGTGGATCTTTTTCTACTCAAGATATTTTGCTAGGAAATGTATATGCAAAAGAAATTGAGGCAGCGGAACAAGAAGCGAACAGAATCAAAGCTTTGATCACTGCACTTTCTCAACCTCTTAGTTCGTTTGGAGGTGGAAGTAATAAGAAGGATAAAACTGAAAAAAAAGACGATCCAAAACTCCAAGATGCCACAGAAGCACGTATCAACGCCATCAATGCTCAAGCTGTTGCCCAATCTAAGCTAAACGAAACTCTATCTAGCTCAATCGATTCAAACTCATCCCTTGCCACTCAGATGAAGCATACGACTTCACTCATTGCTTCACAAAAGAAAGAAGTCACTCTTCTTGAAGAGGCAAACACCACTCTGCTTAAAGAGCGCAGTAAACTCATGTCTGGCAAGTATGACATGTCTAATTGGATTGATGCTAATGGAGAAGCTACACAGTCGTTTATCAATCTGAAAAATTCCTTATCTACTGGTTCTGCTCAAGAATCACTACAGGCACTTTACGATCAATTATCTCAGTACACCAATGCCATTCGAGAAAATAAGTCTGCTATTGTCGATCTAGGTAACTCAAATAAACAACTTTCTTACGAAAATGAGGTCAGGAAGCTTGAAGCGTTAGCTGAATCCTACGATAAGTTCCAAAATGACATCACCAAGTCTGAACGTTCCCAAATGCGATACACCGAAGAAGGAACTAAGGCGTACATTGCTGAGACAGAAAAGCAAATCGATATTCGTAAGGATTGGCAAGATCAGCTTCATAGTGACAATGACGCACTTAGGAAGCAACGTAGTGGCCTAAAAGAAACTGATCCACTCTATGCTAAACTTACCACTATGATCAACGAAAACTCTGACTCATGGTGGGAACTTGAAACTTGGATTGTTAATACTACTAAGGCACTCAAGGATAACCAGAAAGCTGTAATTGACTCAGCAAAGACTACAGCAGATGAAGTCATCGAAGCTMAGAAAAAGGTTGCCCAATTTTATCTAGATCAGCATGAGGAAACGTTAAAGAAACTCAAAAAGGAAAGACAAATAGAATTAGATGCAATCGATGAGCAAATTGAGTTGCTTCGTAGAAAATGGGAACTAGAGGATCAAATTGCTGAGCGTAATGAATACATCAATGAAATTTCTCGTCTCAATCAAGTCGCAGCTATACTGCAAAATGGGACACTATCCTCCATTAGTAATGAAATGGCTAAGCAGCTTGGAATTGAAGAACTCAAGAAACGTGAAATTGAGTATCAGAATGAACTCCTAAAGAAACAACAAGAACTTCAAACTGTTCAATCTGAGAAAAACGTTCGTATATTCCAAGATAGTAATGGTGATGGTGTAGGTGAATGGGAATGGGTTGCTGATCCTCGTAAAATTCAAGACCTCCAAGAAGAAATTGCAGATATGGAAAAGGATTTTGAACAGGAACGTAAAGATAATCTCGAATCCGTACTAGATGATCTTAAGAGTCAAGAAGAGTCTTACCTTGAGTGGCAGAAACAACGCAATCGTGAAGCTCAGATAGAGAAGCTAGAGCAGCGTAAGAAGGAAATTGAAGATGAGATTAAGCATCGTGAAGCAATCTTTACTCAAGAGCAGGAAGACTTTGAACTTCACTATAAGAACATGGATTTGCTTGCTGCCACTTATCTTGACACCTTGAAAACTACTTATGGTAACAAGTGGGATGAAATCTTAGTGGTGCTTCGAGCTAAGCTCGCTGAGGCAGAAAAGATGTACAATAGTCTTCGTGGTTACTCTGAGGCTGAAGTTACTGTTAAAGCTTCTACAAGTACAACTAAGAGTGCTTCTTCATCTTCATCCAAAAGCAGTGTGAGTTTACCTAAGTTCCATACTGGCTTAAATGAAGGGATCGTCGGTGATAATCAATCCATTTCATCTTGGCTTTCATCGAAATTCGGCCTGAAGAACAACGAGAAAATTGCAAAGCTGCTTAATGGTGAGGCAGTAATAAAGAATCCAGAAAATATGGTTCATAACTTCTTGAACGCTATGACACCTAGACAGCCTAACTTTGCTGGACTATCACCTGCGACTTCCTCTGTCGATTCATCACAGCATCTAACCATTCATGGTGACGTTTTAGTAAAAGCGAATGATGCACAAGGTTTCGTTAAGAATCTTTGGCTTCAGTACAAAAATAAATACTAATAATATTGAGGGTGAATTAATGTCACCCTCTTTCTATTGGAGAAAGGAGAATTCAAATGCTGTTCTCTCCAGCACAATTAAAACCAGATACTATTGCGCTCGATGCAACGAAAGCCTTTGATTTCACTTGGTTAAATCGCGGAGATAGTCAATCTCACTACAGACTGAAAATTTATCTAAATACTACTTCTGCCCAAGTGTACGATTCAACTAAACTTACCTCTACTGTATCAAAGCACACTCTACCTGCTAACACCTTAACAAATCCAAACGAATACAAATATCAGCTTGAAGTATTCAGTGGTAGCCAGAGTGTTTTAAGTGAATTCTATTTCTTTAAGACGAATACGACACCAGTTATCACGATGACAGTTGCATCAACAATAACTACTACGTCTGCAACTTTCAATGCAACCTATACTCAGGCTCAGAATATTCCATACTTTAAATATAAGTTTATCCTTTATAACAGTGCTGATATTATTTTGGATTCAACAGACTGGTTATATGGATACGACCTTTCCTACAAGTTCGATGGCTTTAATAACAATACATCATACAAGGTTGAATGTATCACTGAAAGCCAATATGGACTTATAGGGACTTCAGGTAAGAAGTCGTTTAGCGTTGTGTTTGTTGCTCCTGACGCGCTAAACATATTGCAAACAGAGCCTAACAATAACGATGGAACAGTAAATCTGTCTTGGTCAACTGTAGATGAAACACAAGCTGAAGTTTCCGGGTCATATTCATATGTAACAGGCAAGTTCAATAAAGGTGTACAACTCTACAGTGATAGTAAGATTACATACAGAAAATATGTACCTGAAGGTTTTACGCTAAACCTATGGTGTAAATTTGATCCACCATTCTCAGGAGACATTGTAACTCTTGGAAATGATGAATTTGCTGTCGGATATCTATTTAGTTCTGCTCGCTTCTATATCCGAAGCAATGGGGAGACTGTTTATTCCATTCCAGTGGGTGGCGTTTTCGCAGGATTCCTCAAGCTTGCAATTGTCTCAAACAGAGTGATTATCAAAACGGTCACCGATACTGCTTACATTCAATAAATGAAAGGGGGTTATAGCTCATGTTCTTATCTGACATTCTCACAACAACTCCTGTTACGAAATTTGTTCAATTCCCCAAAAGAACATATGACCGAGTAAACATAAAAGGTGTAGTTGCGTTTGATGGTTTACACCTCAGAAATAAGGAGCTAACGAATCAGGAAGTTCTAGATATTGTTACAGAAGAGACATTTGGTTCATTTACAATCTTCCTTGCAAACTTCGAGGATACCCTAGCAGCAGGTAACTATGCATCCGTAAATGATCCTATTGTTAAGTGGAAGGTCATGCGTAGACCTGTTTCTAGTTTTGCTCCAATCTTACTTAACGAATTGGGTGCTGATCAAACAACTTATGTGGATTACACTCAAGCAAATCATAAGAATTACGAGTATCAGGTTATTCCTATTACCACTACAGGCAAAGAAGGCAGTCCTCTTACCAGTATCGCACAGTCTGATTTTTATGGATGGTTTTTAACTGATGAAGACAGTACAAAAATATATAAATTCGACATGGAAATTGAAAGTGAAAGTATCGCACTGAATGTTGACATCAAGCTGTTCGAAGGGTATTCTCAATTCCCGATTCAAAGAACAGGGAAGAGGAAATATAGAACTGGTGGCTTAAGTACTATTCCATATACCTATAATGGCGCATCTGTACATTTTACCAGTGATACATTGCGTGAAATCGAGGCGTTCATTTCAGATGGTACAACAAAAATTCTTAAGAATACTTCTGGGGATTTGTTTAGAGTTCAGACATCTGATTTCTCATACAAGTACATGGATAATGTTCAGGTTCAGCCATATACAATCAGCTTCAAATGGACTCAAGTTGGTGATGTTGATTGACGTATTCCAATTACTTAAGTCAATTAAGATCCGACAATTCCAAAGTGGTCATTAAGCTTGAATTACTTGATAAAAATGAAAATGTTATCAGGGATATCACAGAAGATATGCTAGATGGATCAATAAATATTAACCTTCAAAATGGTGCAAGACGTAGCGCAAGTATCACGCTTCAGAACTTTGACAACAAATACACACCTAAAAAGAACGGACTCATTTGGCTTAATAGTAAATTCAGAATTTCAAGCGGACTAGTGGTAAATGAAGAGCCTTATTTGTTTTCGAACGGTGTGTTTTGTCTTAGTCAGCCTGAAACAGCAAGTTTCATGACGGAGACAACAACAACGCTCAGTTTAGAGGATAAATGGAGCTATGTTGATGGCACATTACTAGGTACTCTTCCTGCCGACTACATAATCCCAGTCGGAACAAACATTGGGGAAGCTGTACGAGCAATTATTGTCTCCGTCATGATCGATGTAAAAGCCCCTATTATTGTTCCCACAACCATTACATCTCCGTATACTCTCACATTAAACAGGGGAGATAACATTGGAGATATGCTAATCAAACTAGCTGAAATGATATCGTATGAATGCTACTTTGATAAGAATGGTCATTTCCGTTTTCAGCCTGTTTATGATGATCAGAAGAAGGAATCTTCATGGGATTATTCAACCAACGAATCAACTTATTTGGGTTCAAGTAGAAAGTTTGATTACACAAAGGTCAGAAACAGCATTTATGTCTATGGAGACAATATCAACGGATCTCAGGTAACAGGCATTGCAAATGACACTTACTTATTTTCATCCACAAATGTCAACCTTATTGGCAACAGAGTAGCAGTCATTGAGGATGATATAATTTTCAGTTCTAGTTTGGCAACACAAAGAGCAGAGTATGAATTAAAGAAGCAAACGATGATTCAAGAATCAACCAGTTTAACTTCTGTCCCACTCTACCACTTAGATTGCGGAGACATTATAACGATTGAAGACGAAGGTAACGATTTGAAAAGAGATAGATATATTGTGAGCGGAATAAACCTTACACTTGATGCAGGATCAGAAATGCAATTAGACGTGTGGAAAACAAGACCACTCGAATAGAGGTGAATAATGAGCGAACTTGATTTTACAAGTCCAGAAACAGTGAAAAACATGCTTGAGATTATAGATGAGCGAGTCCAACTAAAAATGAGCGAGTTGAAGAATAGTAAGAACTATTCGGCCACAGTCACTAGTGTTGGAGTCGGTGTAGTATCTGTACAACTGCAAGGTGCAAATAATGTCATACCAAACGTGCTAAATAAATCAGGTCAGCCACTAGCTGTTGGTAATCAAGTAATTCTAGAGGCTATTAATGGCTCAATGAGTAACTTGGTCGTCAAATTTAAGAAGGGTAAAGATATGTTTACTAATGGTAACGCAACGGGAGACTATTCCTTTGTAGGTGGACGAAATACTCTAGCCACAAATACAACATCTATGGCGATAGGTAATAACACTTACTCTCATGGTTATGCCTCTTTCTCAGCAGGAGAGTGGTCTATTGGCACAGGGACATATGCATTTGCTTTAGGAAGATTAGCCTTCGTTGGATACTTCGAGGTGATCACAAGTGTAAATGCCACAACTAGAGAAGTATTGCTTCCTACATCTTCACATAGTTTTGTCGTTGGGGATCAACTAATGTGGAATGGAACAAATCTAGGAAATGTTCAATCTGTGAGTGGAGCTACCATAGTTCTTAGTAATGTAGCAAATCTGAGCAATAATATGCCAGTTATGTTGATTAGTCGTAATAATGGCTTTAGTGGATACGCATCAAACGCTCAGAATGACTCTACTCTTGTAAGTGGCTGGTATTCGTATGCTATGGGTCAATCAACTCGTTCTATTCATAGTGGAGCGGTCATTATGGGTAGAAATGGAGCTACCACTGATGACTACGCTTGGCATCTAGGAAATGGAACTTCTCCCACTTCGTTAGGTCTTGCTGCGAAGATACTCTCAAGTGGTCAAATGTACGCTGATGGTGCTTATAATAGTACAGGAGCAGACTATGCAGAGCTATTCGAATGGGAAGATGGAAACATGGACGATGAAGATAGAGTTGGCTATTTCGTTACTCTTGAAGGAAACAAAATTAGGAAAGCTACATCGTCTGATTCGTATCTCCTTGGAATCGTATCTGCCAATCCTTCTATCATAGGAGATGTAAGTGGACTACGATGGAATCAAAAATATATGACTGATAATTGGGGAAGAATTCAGTATCATTATGTCACAATTCCCGCCGTGATTGAATCAGTTGAAGTGGATGGCGAATCTATCGAAAAAACCATTCTTCCTGAACATTTAGAGTGGCAACCTATTCTAAATCCTGAGTGGAATCCCAATGAACCCTATGTTGAACGAATTGTGAGGCCAGAATGGGATGCTATTGGATTGATGGGGAAATTGCTATGCAGAGATGATGGTACTTGTGAGGTAAATGGATATTGCTCTCCAAATGATGAAGGGATTGCAACCTCAGACACCACAGGGTACAGAGTGATGAGACGTGTTTCCGAGAACATAATCGAGGTTTTTATAAAATAAATTATGGAAGTGAATATAATATATGAAGTACGATTTGCCACAAACAACACAATTCAGAACTGATGCAGCAAGGTATCAAGTACTAATCACCAAAAACGATAGAACCACAGTGGAAAATACTGAACTAGCAACATTAACATCGAGTTTAACTGAATACATGATTACAGCAAGTGATTGGAATACAATGTCTACTGATGTAAGTTCATTGCTCACGAATATCCTTCTCAAAGCTCCATCAGCATCGCCAGCATTTACTGGAACTCCAACTGCTCCAACACCAACTGCAACTGTAAATACAACTCAAATTGCAAATATGAATGTCCTACACACCGTTGCAAATAATCGCTATGCAACTACGAGTGGAACAGCAAATGCATATACAGTTGTCTTTTCACCTGCTCCAACATCTTATTCAGATGGGCTTTGCATAACAGTTAAGATCCATGCTGCAAATACAGGTAATTGTACGATTAATGTAAACAGCATGGGAGCACGAGCTATTAGGAGAGCCAATGGTGCTGAATTAAAAGTAGGCGCTCTTGTTACAGGGGCAATATATACTTTGCGATACAACACGACTACGGGAAATTTTCAATTACAGGGTGAAGGAGGTGATCAATCAGAACCTTCATTTTCAGGCTATTACCCTATAGCTAGTGGAAGCACTTTGAATCCTAATGATTTAGTAGAGTTTACAACTGATGGCAAAGCAAAGAAGACGGTTGCAACTTTTATATCAGGCTCACCACAAGGAACTAATTTGGGGACAATGCTCAATAGCGCAAATTATAGTCGCGTATATAGGATTTCAGATGATAGAGGAATCTTAGCCTATGCCCAAAGCAGCTCAGTTTTTAATGTACTATATTTTGAGATTATAGGTGCAAACGTCTACACATCCACACCAATTGCCATAACCACAACTACAACAGCTCAATATCCTGCAATAGAATTCATCAATCAAACCCAGTTTGTTGTTGTTTATAGAGATGGGGGCACATCACAAGGAATAAAAGGTAGTCTATTTAACTATTCTAATGGCTCTATCAGTTTTGTCACTACAGCACTACTTGCTTCGTACTCTACTTCTATTTCAACACGAGATTTTAGGATACTATCTTTGGACACTAATAAGTTTGTAATTGGATTTGAATACGGAACTTCTACTCCTGTTTACACCAATCGAGCTTTTACCTGTATTAAGAACTCCGATAATACATTTACAAGTACTGCTACAACGAATCTAGGTAGTGGCTATGCATCTGGATTCGAAGGATTAAGGTTATTTAAAATTGATGCATCAAACTTTGTCGCAACATTTATTGCAATCACAGGCTCAACATTGTTTGTATATAAGTATAGTATCGGTGTAGATAATCTTATTACTTTGACTAGTGCTGGTGGAAATTTAGGCTCTATTGCTTCGGGTGCACGAGGAATGGACGCAATGATATTAGATTCCAATCGATTTTTGTTAACGACTTCTGGATCGCTATCTTCTGTAGTTGGAACACACGCATACGTAATAAATTACAATACGAATACAATTGAGTCAACTACCACAATGTATAACTCCAGTAGCATTTCAGACACATATTTGGAGCTTATTGATCCCATAAATCCAAATCGATTTTTAGTAGTTTCAAGACTATCATATACTTTACTAGTAGGGACTGTAATAGATGTTTCTGGCACAACTGTGTCGGTAGTTTCTCAAAATTCAGCACCTTTCATTGCAAATACAAACAGCATGAGCGATGTTGTCAGAATCGCAGCAGGTAAATTTATTGTACCGCAGGCCATAACAGGGAATATTGGTTACTTAACTTTTTATTCAGTCGTTAATGGGGCATTTGGTGGTGGAATGACGGATGTTCAAGATGCTCAAGGTATTGTTGTGGCCGTTGGAACTGACACTGTTAAAGTTGCATTGAATAATAGTATTGTCGGAGGGTTTACAGGGCTTATACCAACAACCTTATTTTACTGTGATGAATATGGAAATCTGACTTCAAATGTTAAGGAAGGTTATAAAGTAGGTGTTGCGATTAGTGCGACCGAGGTATTCTTCTATGGACTACGAAGTCTTAAAAATTTCAGAATCCCATACCTTGATCAAGAGTTTAGGACGCACAGTGTAACAGGAACAGCTACAACAGGAAGAATCGTTAAGCTGAATAGCAACGGAACAATATCAAACTATGATGGTTCTGGTTTCATTTACGGAATTTATCAGGGAAGTAATAAGGTACTTCTGAGTGGAATTTCGAAAGTACATTCGGGTTTGAAATTTGATTCACAATATTATTTTGATAACACAGGGCTAATCGGATTAGTCGATATGGGAACTAATCGTTTGGCTGGAGTTCCAATTTCAACAACCGAATTGTACACTGATGGCTTTATTATGTCACACAATAATTAAGGAAGTGAAAATATGATTTTGGTTGAAAATGATGTAATTGTATATATTGCAAATACAGCAGAAATTGTTGAATCGGGAATCCTAGTCGACAGAGGAACACAAACAGAGACACTTTTTGTTCAGGTGGAGAATGTTACTGTATATGATGTAGAGCTTCCAGAGGATATTGTTGAGGGTAAGTATTGTTACGAGCCATTTCAAGGCTTCTTTATGAATCCTAATTACATTCCACCATTGCCATCAGCAGAGGAGAGAATGGATCTAATTGAATCTATTATCAACAGGCCAAACCCCAATGAAATATTCMTTTCATTGGACACAGAAAATGTAGATTTAGAGGAATTGAGAACTAAAAAATTAGAACAGATAAATTATCTTTGCAATCAAGAAATCCTTAATGGGTTCTATTCAAGTGCTCTTGGTGAACCACACTACTATAACTTTGACGAAGAAGCCCAAAGTAATTTGAGTGGAACACTTATCCTTGTGAATGGTGGTCAGATCTCATCAGAAACAATAATCTCATGGAAAACAGATGGCGTACCTCAAAATCATACTGTTTCTGAATTCATTCAGGTTTGCGTAGACAGCTTTACACATAAGCAATCTAAGATTACAAAGTATTGGTCAAAGAAATACGCCATCTTAGCTATGACAACAAGGGAAGACATTCTGACTGTAAATTGGATTGATTAATTATGGCGCTTGGTAGTTTGATATTTGTTAAATCGTCTTCACCAATTTCCGTATTAATCAGATGGATATCAAAAGGAGATTACTCCCACATATGCTTATCTATGAATGATAACCATTCCATCATAATAGAATCTGACGTATGGAAACGTCTAAAAGTGCGTAAAAATCAGTATAAAAAATATAAAGTTGTAGATGTTGAATTGAATGATGAGCAACGTCTGCAACTTTTATATTTTGTTATGAGTAAATACCATGCGAAATATGACTATTTCTACGTGTTAGGGCTTGGTTTAAAGATGATTGGACTGATTAAAAATAGCATTGGATTTGATAGGCGCAACAGATTTATGTGTTCAGAGATTATTGATGAAGGCTATAGTTATATTGGAGTCGATTTAATTCCCGACAAACTCGATGGAGACATTAGCCCATCAGATTTAGCAAAAGCTCTACTAAAAGGTACTTAAAATATGGGGAGTGCTCAAACACTCTCCTTTTAGAACTATGTAAGAAATTAAAAGGAGTCATGACAGTGGAGAGAATTGACGTTTTCGTAAAAGTAGTAATTGGTTTTTTGACTGGAATATTCTCAATTATAACTGAGAATTTCGGAGTATTTTTTGCTGTGTTGATAATCATGAACATTCTAGACTTTATCAGTGGTCTAATGACTGCTGTATACACAGGAGAAAAATTGAATAGCAAGAAGGGCTATAAGGGTTTATTCAAGAAAATCCACACACTTATTTTAATAGGCTGCGTGGCTCTAATTGAGATTTATGTTTTAAAAAGTAATGGCGTATTCACAGACGGCATCTCAGGAGCATTCATTTTAATGGAATTCGTCAGTATTGTTGAGAATGGACGGAAGATGGGCAAACTCCCTGCCTACTTCGATAAGTTCATAGCAACTATGAAGAACAAAGTTGGGGAAGCAGATGAAGAACAGAAAAAGACAACTCCGTAGTCACTAGGATGCGCACGAGGTTGTCTCAAAAATATTGTACTACTTAAGAAAGGAAATATCAATATGGCATACAAATATGTTGTGAATCACATTCCTAAAACTACGGCCAATAATCGTCGTCCTGCTCAAGCTATGAGTGCGACAACTATTACGATTCATAACACTGGAAATACGTCCAGCACATCTCAGAATGAACGTGATTGGCTCACAAATCCGACTAACAACCGAACGGCATCTTATCACATTGTCATAGATGAAATTCAAGCTATTGAGTGTTTGCCACTAACTGAAAATGCTTGGCATTCTGGTGACGGTAGTACATTAACTAGCGGTAACAGGACTTCTATTGGAATTGAAATCTGTGAAAGTGGCAACTACCAGAAAACTCTAGAGAATGCTGTCCAGTTGGTTGCAAAAATGCTAAAGGAACGTGGTTGGGGTGTAGATCGACTGAGACGACATTTTGATTGGTCAGGAAAGATATGCCCAAGACTCATGTATGACTCAGGTAAATGGACTGGATGGGATGACTTTAAAAAAAGAGTGCAAAACGTATTGACTCCAGTTGTAATTGTTAAACCAACAAAAACTATTCCTCAAGTTGCAAAAGAACGTATATATGCTGAAAATGGTGTGCTAAAACGATGTGATGGCAACTATAAAATMTCAGCTACCGATGTTCGCCATGTTAAGTTTGAAACTGGAAAGGTTCGCTATAAATTCGTTTATGAAAAGGGAGCAAAGGTTTCTGGACTGGTTAAGAAATATGGTGCTGATTTCGGGTTTAATGCTCCATTTTTCTATAACGGCATACCTCTTGGTGACACAGAAGATAATGATAGTGTCATAAGTGCAGCATATGGAAAGATGCTTAAATGGCAAGAATTTGCTGTGATAGATGGAAAGCCAATCATAGGACAAATCAATAAAAGTGATAAGCAAGATTTTTTAGTTCAAGGTGCTCCCCTGTTAATCGAAAATGGTCAACTTGTTTACAACATGTATTCTGCAATTCAAGAAGTAAATGACGATATCGCAAAAAGTCAATGTCAACGAACTTTTGTCTGGATAGATTCTGTAGGTGATTTGCATTTAGGGATAGCAGATGGTAGGGTTCTGAACTCCGATAAAGGTTTAACCTTACAGGAGATGGCTCTTTACGCTAAATCACACGATGCTGTATGGGCATTAAATTTTGATGGTGGTGGCAGCACAATTCTTGCAGATCAATCTGGCGGCCTAAATCAGAAATTAAATACTGGAGCAAATGAACGTGTAGTCCATCATGCCATTTTAGTATTTGTTAAAGATGAAAGTGATTCACAGAAGGGGGATTTTGAATTGGCTGAAAAAATTAAAGTTGATGCTTATAACGGAGATAAGACAAAAGAAATAGATGCTTATCTGTCCAATGGTGTTACATGGGTTGAGTTAAGAAAACTCTCTGAGTTCTTTGGAGCTGCCGTTGGTTGGGATCAATCCAAAAAAAGAGCAAGTGTTAAAAAATAAAAAATGGAGTTGATATTATGGGAAATGTTTATGTAATTGGCAGCGTAGTAATTGCAATTATTGGTCTGTTCGCAGTTATTAAATATGTTCGAAGTCAAGGTAAACTCAATACTCAATTGGCAGACAAAATTGAAGATGGCACATCGAAAGCCATTCATATAGTAGAGGCATTTTTAAATGTTGCCGATCTTGGAAGCGCAGAAAAATCCATCCAAAGTATACTTGATATAGCCGACAGTGTTTCTGAATATGTTGCTGACATCTTAGATGAAAGTGACGATAAAACTTCCGTTTCATTGGCTGCAATCGATAAGATTTTGAAGGTTCTAGATGTACAGCCTTCAGAATCCGAGCAAAACTTGATTCAAATCGTCGTAGATGAATCGATAAAATTCGTAGAAAAGCAAAATAAATAAAATAAAAAATAGCCCCTAATTCATCTTAATTGATGAGTTAGGGGCTATTAAACTTTTTAAAGGGAGATTTCAATGAGGAAATTTGTGGTATTTAATCAGAAAGTCTGTGGCTTTCTATTACTACATGGGTTTGTATTAAAAGGAATTGAAAAATCGAATAAACCTAACTCAGAAATGAATGTATTTATTTTCAATGACTCACAAGAGTTGAGAACTAAAATAGGTGAATTTGATAATTTCATATGGGAACATAAGAACTATCTTTATCGGTAGTTCTTTTTTATTTCTTTCATTCAAATAATAATCATTCAATATGGAGGCAAAATCAATGAAATTATGCGGCATATATCAAATTCAAAATAAAGTAAATAATAAAATATACATAGGAAGTTCCATAGATATTGAGCAAAGATGGAAAACACATAGAAGCGAATTAAAATCAAAACATCATCATAATAGCAATCTTCAAAATGCTTGGCATGAATATGGAGAAGAAAACTTTGTGTTTGAAATTATTGAGATTGTTGAAGATAAAAACAATCTCATCGATAGAGAGCAACACTATATGGATTTAACGACATGCTATGATATTAATATTGGATATAATATTAACCCAACGGCTGGTAACTGTCTAGGAGTAAAGCGTACTGAGAAAGAAAAAATTTGGCTGAGTAGGATTAGTTCTGGCGAGAAATCACACTTTGCCAAGATAACAGAAAAAGACGCAATAAGTATCTGTAAAAGAATCGTCAGCGGAGAAACTATCAGATCAATTGCAAAAGACTATTCGATTGGCATCGTCTCAGCTATTAAGTCAGGGTCAACGTGGAAACATATATCTAAAAATTATATTAATTATTTTCCCGACAAAGAAATGGCTGCAAGAAGAAAAAGTAAAGCAATGTCATCAGAAGAGGAAGAAATTACTGCGGAATACATATTTGATTTATATACACAGTTTATAAGAAATGTTTCGAAACAATTTAATGTAGAAAAATCATTTATTAAGCAAAGCATTGACCAATATTACAATGAGGAATTTTACACAGAAAATATGCAAATAGTAAAAACAAAAGATACTAACAGTAAAAAAGATAAACCATACCTACTCAGTGGACTTATTCGATGTCTCGATTGTTCACAAAATTACAGGGGTATAAATGAAAGAGGAAAGAATAAATATATCTGTTCGGGTTATAACAACAAGTCATCAGATTGTGAGCGATTCATTATTCATGAAAAAGCAATTTTAGATGCTATCGAAAAACACTTTAATAGTAATATTATTGATATGAATCTAGTTGATTTCATTGAGGTTAGATCGAAGACAGTAAAAATATACTACACTGATGATACTTATAGCATATTGTCATCATAGTATTTCTTATTATTTGGCACTATAAGTAGACGGACTAATCCCCCTACCAATAGTGCCATTTTTTTCAAATTTAGGCATATTCATCATAGTATTTTGTAGTTTAATAATCGATTTATCTTGATAAACTGTCATCCTAAAATTACTCAAAAATCATGAAAAATGAATTTTTCAGAAATCGCAGTCATCCTAAATTGGAGTTGTCAGAAAATTCACTAGAGGGAGGCTTTTTTATTCTATATAATACGCATCATGGTTAGGTGATAACATAGAAGCTGTGCCGTCTTTAAATTGAATTCTAAGCACTTTATCCTTTGCACTGGCCTCTACTCTATCCACACGACCCAAAAGCGTTTCCAAGGTGATTTGAGGGCTTTGGGATAGCTTTCTCTTCTCCACTGTGATGATGCCACTTTTAATTAGCTCAATTTCGTAATGATTCCTTGCAAGTTCCAAAAGTAGATCTTCGTCAATTTTCCATCGAGTGCAAATACGGTAATTATGATACCCTGAGCAAATATATCGCTTAGTTCCCCGTTCTGTGACTCCTCTAAAGTTTTTCCCACAATCTGTACATTTTATTTTCTTAGTAAACAAGTATATGTTAATCACCTCGCTAAATCTTATTCATGGAGTTTTGGAGCAATCATTATACTTATATTGTCAGACTCCCTTTGGTAAAAAATGCGCTCAATGATGAGTTTCAATAAACGATTGATTTCCTTAATGTCAGTAGAATTCTTTATTTTTTCTAGTGTTTCGAACCTTGTTTCTATTTGAGATTTTAATGACTCAGTATCTTGTGCAGCCAATTGTGATTTAACCTCTGAAATAGCCTTGTCAATTTTCTCAATTTCATCAGCAATCGCCGTTTTATTTTCTAGAAACTCCTCTTTTTCAAAAATTCCATCAAGGAAACTTTCTGATAATTTTTTTAGTCTAGCTGAGTGTTTAATCTTACTTGATTCCAAATCGATCAATTTCTCATCTAGACTATTTGTGTTTGAAGTTTTATTCCCATTTAGGACTTTATCCCATTCTTCTCTCCAATATTTCTCAACGAGAGTTAATTCTTTATTAAAGCTCTCTGCAAGAGTGGATTCTAGCACCCCCCTATTGCCACATTCACATTTTTTAACCACAAGAACATTTTGTCGTCTTGCACTGGATGTGTATCCCATCTTTCTATTACACACATTACAGTAAACCAAGTCCTTCAGTATTGTTCTAGTCATACCCCTTGAACGTGTTCTAGTTTCCATGTCGCCACTCAGACGACCTTTAATTGCAAGTTGCACTCGAATAAATTGTTCTACCGATACTAAAGCTGGAAATGCGTTATGTGTTTCAATAATTTCTGAAACTTTCTTTGTGTACTTATCTGTTAGCGATACAACTAATATACCTAGATACTGTTTGTTGTTTAATATGTGTTGTATCGTTCTGATATACCATTTGTTGCCGAATACAGACCTGATACCTCTGTCATCAAGTTCCTGTTTTATATCACGAAGCGAATACCCCTCGTCTGCTAATTGAAACATTAGTTGTGCATACTTCGCCTTATCATTTGGTACAAGCGTTCTATGTTTCCTTTTGATAAGATCATCCCACACAGCATCATAGCCGTATGGTGCTTGAGCAGATACGTAATGTCCACCTTTGGCTTTGGTTATATAACCTTCTCGCATACGATTGTCGGTAGTTTTAAGCTCATAAACACCAAGTGAAGAAACCATGTCATACATCAATCTATGTTCCTTGTTGCGTAGGTCATATGTTTGAGTTGGAGTTATAATTAAGCAATTTGCATTTTCGAGTGTATCTGCTATCATTTGTGATAGATGCCCAGATCTTGCTAAGCGTTGTAATTCTACTACAACGACAGCATGATACATACCAGCCTCAATGTCGCGGAGCATACGCAGTAATTCTGTTCTCTCTTCAAACTTTGTACCACCAGAGAGTATTTCTTCGTAAATTGATTCCTTTGTATATCTAACTCCGATATTCTTACATAGCTTGGTTGTAATGGTGCGATGATTTAATAATGTAGTATCTGTATCACCATCAGATCTAGATTTCCTATTGAATATACATACTAACTCATCCACTATATTTTCACCTCATTTTCTATGATAACATAAGAGCTTCTGTAATTGAATATGGTGGAGCAAATTGTACGGCAGCTTGCGCGATCGCTTCGGCATCGAATGGCAATTCAACCTGGATAGCGGCGAACACTTTGGCTAAACACCGCTCAACGTTTGTGAAGCGCTCAGCATAATAAGGTACAACCGTCATGTCGTGACAGTTGCCATACCGTCATATGCCTCCCCGCCAAACACCCAAGCACTTCCCGCTGAGTATGCATAAGATATGGTGTACTCAAAACGCAAGGAGGTGCATGAATAATGTCCGGTTTTGTTGGCGGTGCCTTCACGAACACGGGTACGATCCTGGTTCTCTTCATTCTGTTAGTAATCATAGCTTGCAGTTGTGGAGTATTCGGCAGATACTAAGACGAATACCTGAATAAGAGACAATTAGAACCACACCAAAATGAAAACAGTCCGATCCCTTGAGGAACGGACTGTTTTTTTTCATGAGAGCTTGCTTGCTTATGAAAAGGTGTGTCTTAATAAATGAAAAGATAAAGTGACCTTCGTCCCCGCCCCAGGGCTGCTCGCGAATTTGATTTTCCCGCTCATTGCCTCTACAAGTCTGATGGAGATGAGCGTTCCTAGACCTGTACCGCTTTCCTTCGTTGTGAAGAACGGTGTGCCGATATTCGCGATCATCTCCTCCGACATACCAATGCCTGTATCGACAATTTCGATCAGACCCAAATCGCCATCCTTCTTGCCTCTGATCGTCACAGTTCCCGATTCCGCAATTGCTTCCACGCCGTTCTTGATCAAATTAATGATAACCTGCGACAGCTTTGTCTTATCAGCCATGATGTATAGCTCTTCCTCGACTATTACGAGTTTAAGCTCTACATTTTTGATGAGGCCGTAGGAATACATCATTTCCACCGTATGCTGAAGAAAGTTAGGCACATGTATTTTCTCCATATGTTCGACATGCGGCTTGGCAAGATTTAAGTAATCGGTAATAATGAACTCGGCACGCTCAAGCTCTGAAAGAGCGATTTGCAAAAATCTCTTTTTGTTATCGTCGGCGGTTTCCTTGAACAATTGAAGAAAACCTTTCACCACGGTTAGCGGATTCCTTACCTCATGAGCTACGGACGCTGCCAATTGGCTGACGATCTTCAGCTTCTCGCTTTGCTCCAATTCATGACGCATGGCATTCCTCTCGATCATATTCTCATAGAGCAGCGAAGAAACAACGATGCTGAGCAGTGCGAGCACGCCAATAATAAGGAAATATAAAACCCCATCCGACTTCCAGGTTAGCTCAATCTGATTAGCAGACGTGTAATAAAGTAATATCGCGCTAATCATTCCGTTGGAATTGAGCGTTAGGGCAATACTCGTGTATACCCTTTTCTTAGGAGAGTAATTAAGGAAAGACTTCGCAATCAAAAAACACGGCACTGCGAACCAAAGAAAACAAACAAGAGCGATGACGATATCATCTCCGCCGACAGTGACACGGTAGAGGAGCATGACAATCGAAGCCGATATGCCCGTCAAGTAATTGCGTCCGCCATATAATATCGCTACCAAGATAGGAATCAATCGTAAATCCCATTCGAAACCTTCGGTTATCGTTATCGTCAATGACATACATAGCACGGATGATAGGCCGAATAATAAACCATTTAATATGTAATAGATATTGCGATTAGTAAAACGTCTGTTCGTATAAAAGAAGGAGTTTATAAAGATCGGAAACAAAATGATAATAACATGGATAAACATTTCGTTCATCATAGTAAGAAGATAAATCCTCCCCTACATCTTTTCTATATACGAACGATTAAAAAATTAGAACTAAAGTCCTATGACTACTAACGCTATAATATCACATTTGTACAAGATAGAAATCATACTTTTACAAATTAATTGGATCCCACTCCATCCTGAATGACATCCCTGTCTGTATGATGATCGGTTCGTGCAATGTCAACACGCCTTTAGGCGCGTCATACGATTGTTCCACTTCGTTCCATATCACTTTGCAGTTCACTGACTCGTTCATGTTAGGCAGCGTGAAGCTTTGCAGGACAAGCTTCCCGGCAGCAACACTCAGCACAGCTAAGGATTTGTCCAAATGGAAATCTCCCCATCCACTGTCAACGGACCAAAATGTTCGGAACTCGCCGTTATCGATCTGGACAGGATGAAATCCAATCCTATTTAGCCTTAAGTCGTATTGAAATCCGCTATATGACAATAACAACGAATAGCTGGCCATCGCTCGCGCGTAGTTGCTTCCGCACTCCATTTCATTCCACGGATTACGCTTCTCCCCGTCATATCGATGTCTAATTGATGCGACGATCGCAATTCCTTCATCAATTAAGCCAACCTGTATCATATGCGAAGCAGCCTGGTATTCGAAGCCGGTCATCGTTTCCGTTGAATACGTTAAAGGAACCACAGGGCGCTTCTTTTCATCGGGCCACGTACAAATGACTAATCCCGCTTCGTCATTAAGTGAGAATAAGCGCCACGGGTTGGCAATATCGCGCATCGATTTGAAATTATGATGAAAAAGTGATTTAAGGGCGGATTTTGTTTGTCCTCCATCGAATATTTCGCCAAGGCCGCATAAGTTCGCATGCCATTGCGCGACGACCTGATCAATGCCGCAGCCTTCTCCGATTTGATATTTGATCTCGCCTACTTCATCGTTCCAGTAAGCAGCAGTCGCGCTTTCTTGGAAGAGGGATTGTCCGCTATCGAATTTGTCCAACAATGTACGCTCTCTCAAGTCGATCTGCTGCATATAGTAGCTGCCGTTAAACAAATGTTGGTCGACCCATGCTTTGCCCTGTTGGAACAAATCCAAGTATTCCTTCGCTTTCGCCTCTTCGCCAAAATACTCCGCCATTTCAGCGCCGGCTTTCAATGCGGCAAGATAGAAGCCGTTCAGCCATGCGCTTGGCCCGAACAATTCCATATCGAGGGTATGATGCTGTCTTCCCTCCAGCACTCCGTCCTTATTGGCGTCCCAGCCGTCCGGATTATGCTCCGACCATGCGAATTCTATCGATTGCTTGATCGCGCTCCAATGAGATGCCAGCCAATCATTATCGCCGGATAGCTTCCAATCGCGGTATGCTTTGATTACGCCTCCCATTTGTCCATCGACGCACGCGCGGAACATCTCAGCAGGACGACCCAGTGGAAGCATAAGACGAAACGCCATATTGCCGTCGTTTCGGTTATTGTAACGGAAGTCCAATGAACGCATGCTGCGCTCGAGAGATGGAAACAAGAAAGGGAGCGCATAAGCGTAATTCCATACATGCGTGCAAGAACCTTCGCAGCAGCCAACGTCCTCTATGCAGCCTTCGAAGCCGTAAAATGCTCCGTCCGTCAACCTAAGGCAAGTTGGCGATTTCAATACGGATAAATTAGCCTCTACTGCCTCTAGAATGACAGGCGGAAGTGTTGACGATGACAGCGCTTTCCGGAAAAGCAGCGTATCACCTAGCAACCGTTCCCAATTACGGAGCACGTAATCGGCGCTGGCAAGAGAGTCTTCAAATATAGTGGCGTAATAATTTTTCCAAACGGTGCGATTGACCGGCTCTTCATTCCAATGATTGTATATATTCGGGAAGTTCCAGGTCAGGACGAAACGAATTTTGCGTGTCTCCCCCGGACGTAGCTCTACATGAGCCGAAAGCGTAGCATTGTCCTTGTGACGGGGATGAGGCGATTGCTCAGGTGCATAATTCCGGTTAATGAACGGACCGGGCTTGGCGAAATCCCGCCAATACATTTCGAGATTGTCGCTCCAGCCTCCCCGGTACCAAAACTCCTGATAGCTGACATTGGTCTCGTCGGTGGCCATCGTAAGGTCGCCAAACAACGGATCATCTTGACCGTATTGCTCCGAGCCTAATTGCAGATGATGGATACCTTCCTTGGAATGATAACGGTTAACGATCTGCTCTGTAGGCTTCGGATTGGAGATCGTGAGTGCAGCTGTGTAGGTCACATCATAAGGCAATGGATTAGTGAATTCAATCTCGAACATGGCACATGGAATGCTGGAATCCTTATCGTTCAGAGGAATGAACGGGTTGAAAGCTTGAAGGATTACGTTTCCCGGAAATCGTTGATCATTGAACGAGAGTCGCGCTAGAGGGAATCCGCCTTCGAATACCATATCCTCGAAATGCGGCATTCCCCCCATTGTATGGCTCTCCGGGCCGAAGCCGTATCCGCTGTGAAACGCGCCTCCGCGAACAGGCTCTCCCATATATGGAGATTGAAGATCTCCATTCAATATTCTCGCGTCTATCAACTTGCCGTCATGCTCTGCTTTCACCGCAAAGTGACTGAAGCCGTTGAAGCTTCGTTTATTGGGGCGATTGAATATCTCCCAGTCGATCAGTCTTCCGTTCCCGCCAAGGCCGATGCTCCCCGTGCCGATTCCGCCGAGCGGGAACGATATTTCCTTCGTATAGTTACCGCGATATGACTTGCCGCTAAAGTTCATATTATGACCTCCTGCGTTACGTTTAGATTCTTCAATCTCGAAGATAATCGTTGCATGGTCTCCTATGGTGCAAGCATACTTCAAAGCATTGGCCGTTGTGAAGTGGAATTACAAGCCTCGAGGAAACATCGACCATTTATAATTACAATGGAGCAACTTATGTTCTGACGATGCGCAAAATAAATGCCCGTCAAGAGGTAGACCTGTCTTCCATTCAATCCGTTCCTTCAGAAAGGACGAAGGATGTTAAGCTTGAGAAGACAATCTCAACCTTTTACGGACTTGCGCAAGGTGTAGATTAGTTGAATTACTACTACAACCGCATCGACCTCGATGGCGATCAGGTGCCTGAAGTCATTGTCTAATTGAAGGGGTCTACGTTATGCGGATCGGGCGGCTGCAGCGCCGTTATACTCAAACAAGACAATCCTGACGGCGATTACGTCGTTGTCTCCAAATTCACGTTCAGCCGCCGATCATCAGTAGTAGTCTCATGTCCAATGGCTGGCATGACATCATCATGCCAGTATTCGGGGGTGGCAGCGGTCAGCCTGCCTATCATGTCGCGCAGTTTAACGGAAACGGCTATCCAATGAATCCCTCAATAGCCCCTCTTGTTCCTAGCGGCAGCAGGATAGCTGGAATGTCTCTCTTTGCTGAAGCAGTGAACGGGAGCTTCCAGGGCATTCCACTTACAACTTTCTAGCTTATTTCATATATTGAAAATGTTAGGGAAAGCATATGAGCTTGCCCCAACATCTTCTATTGATCCAACATTTCGGCAGGCTCGTTTGTGTGCCACGCTTGATACCGGACGACATGGGAAATACCCGGCAGCAATAAAATGGATTAAGTTGACAATTTTTTAATATTATATATACACCCTCGTTCATCTTCCTCTAATGTTTATCCCCTTTATGCTGGACGATTATTTACTGGATCGCGGTGGAAGGGGTTATCGGATCCAATCTGATGCAGCCTTCGGCTGTTTTCCAAGGCGATGACATCGTTCCGGGAACGTCTGCTCCCTCATCCGGAAGTGAGATCCTTCCACCGGGTTGCATGGGCTTCCATGGCGCTCGTGCTGATGTACGGCGCGCTATTGTGGCTGTCCTATTACAAAATGCCAGGCTGGGCCGCTTCGACAGGCGGTTTTTGGGCGGGGGTAATCACGTACCGCTCTTATTATCGCGTTGATTACGTTTGCATTGGTTGTGGCAGGCGCGATCGGTTTGACCAGTCTGCTAGAAAAGCTGCCGTTTGGGAAATGGCTGGTCGGACCGACGGGCCGACGAAGGTACATGATTTTGAATTACTACGCTTTAATTGGTCCAAACAGCAGATGGAAGAGCTTGGACTTGAAAAGAAAGTAAATGATTTGGCCGGCGAGACGGGATCTTTTTTCAAGGAGATGAAGTGACGCACTTTACGATCTATCTGATTGGAAGTGATTGAAGTGATTGATATTGAATAGCAAGAGTTTGAGACCACACTTAAAAGTTGCTTTTATTCTTATCCTTGTTTTGATCTTAAGTGCTTGTACCAAAACTATCACTGATACTGAGACAGAAGAAAAAATAATGCTGATTGAAAAGCCTGATTCATCATTAACAAAGATGAAGGTCTTAACTGACGGCATGTTATACAACGAAGTATTGGCCGACATGAAATACTATGATTAACACGCCATCTCTCGAGGAGTTATTGTGGTTTCTATTGACCTGCGATAATGCTGATTCATTTAATTACTCGCGTAACTCAGTGATTTGTTAAACTTACGGGAAACGGTAGTTTTATCAAAAGAGGGCTGCCGTAGGAATATCAAGGCACCCCTCTCACTCTTACCTCTCTGACTTCATCTCTAATAACTTTGATCACAATTGTACGGCCTAATAGAAGATTTTCTCGTCCCGCTTCTCTTTCAAAATCTCCACCGCTTCGCGGAATCGGAGCGAATGTATAATCTCACGCTCACGCAAAAACTTCAAGCTGTCCTGCAAGTCAACGTCGTCGGTCATATCAATCAGCCATTGATAAGTAGCTCTCGCCTTCTCTTCGGCCGCGATATCCTCGTAGAGGTCAGCGATCGGGTCTCCTTTTGCTTGGATGTAAGAAGCAGTAAATGGCACGCCCGATGCGTTCTGGTAGAACAAAGCGTTATCATGAGCGGCATAGTGATCGCCGAGCCCCGCTGCTTTCATCTGCTCCGGTGTGGCGTCCTTCGTAAGCTTGTAGATCATGGTGGCGATCATCTCAAGGTGCGCGAATTCCTCGGTTCCGATGTCTGTCAGCAATCCGATTACCTTATCCGGTATCGTATAGCGTTGATTCAAATAACGCAGCGCTGCGGCAAGCTCCCCGTCTGCCCCGCCATACTGCTCCATCAGATACTTCGCCATCATCGGATCACATTTGCTCACTCGAACCGGGTACTGCAGTTTTTTCTCATACACCCACATCGACTATTTCCCTCCCCAGCATCGATCCGAATTACACCTGCCAAGGCCATGGCGTGTCATTCCATTGCCATGGCGCACCGGAATAGCTATGTCCAAAATTCATTAACGGACCGTACTTGGATTCGAAAAGCTGGGCAACCTGACGCCTATTTTGGGCACAGTGGTTGTATTGCTGTATGGCGGCCGTATCCCAAGGATGCGTATCTAAATATAAGTTAAGCTCAACTAGGACAAAATCGATAACTTGCAGCTCGTGGAGCAGCCTATAGTACTCATCATCCAACTGCTTGTGCATCGCTGTCACCTACTTCGCCTCTCATTTGCTTTGAGCTGTATGGACTGTACAGTGCCGGCCACAACGTCCCGTGTTTTAAAGCATCGAAGGGATGGAATTGCTGCAGATTGGGAGGCTGAAATGGGATGAATAACTGCGGGGGGACACTGTAACTTTTGATCCGAATCGGCGGGCACGGGTCGGTAGGACTTATAAATGGCGCATAGTATCGCACTTGGTCATTGCTCACGTTCGCAATCTCCTCTCTTGCATAGGACTTCGCATCAATATATGACCTACTGCTTGGCAGAAATGACCAAAAAAACCGCCTGCGGCGCTGAAGCCGCAGACGGTTGGGATAAACGGAAGTATTGACGCAGACGGTAGCTAAGATCGTTCCAACGAAGCTCGTTGCGGAACTGGCGAAGCGTTGTGTCTTTGCCGATCACGACGCATTCGACGCCGACCATTTCGGCCCAGTCCACAAGCTGCTCTGTCGTAACGACATATGAAAACACAGTGTGATGCACTCCGCCAGCATAGTTCGATGTTTATCATGCTCCGAAAGGAGAAGTTTTCAATTTCGCTCGCGTATAAAGTTGTATCATTCTGCTTTAAAATTTTTGCAATCTGTATGTATAGTTGCAAAACATGCAACGAAACAGCACGCTGTCATCCCCGAATATAACCGTTAGCCGATCCTCGTCCTCCACCTCGATATACTCCCGTCCCTGCTCGTCACGATCCCCTGTCGCGAAGAAACGGGTCGTATTGCCGCATTCACATTCAAAGCTCATCATTGGTACTTACACCTCTTTACTTTTTGTTGGCTAACAGTAAAACCGTTTGTACACATGATAGGACGGCAATTCCAGCCGCGAAGCCGCCGATTATATCCGATGCGTAATGGACGTGAAAATAAACCCGGCTGAGGCCCATCATTGCTATGACTAGCACCGCCGCTATGCAAACCACCCATTTGATCCCCTTGCCTGCGGTACGAGACTGTGCAATCGATAATGCGATCATGCCGAACATGACGATAGCCAGCATCGCGTTTCCGCTTGGGAAGCTTGCTCCGTCAGAGGTGATCCCCCAGGCTTCCTCGGGCCTTACTCGGTCAAACCAATGTTTCAATAATGAATTCGTAATAAAGGCAATGAGTACGGAACCAATGATCGATACGCCTCTCCATATCCCTTGTTTCCAGGCAATCAGTATCGAAGCGAGCAGCGTAATGCCTGCAATGGCCGCCGTCGATCCCACATAGGAGAACAGCTTGAACAGCGCCGTTGCTCCATCCCCTTTCCAATTCGCCATAGCGCGCTGAACGCTCTGATCCATGGCGCTTCCCCCGCTGCTTGGCAGCGTTACTGCGAGCAGAGCGAAAACAATAATGGCTGCCGCTAGAACGGCAATCCAACCTTTCATTTGCTTCTGAATAAATACCAGCCTCCAAATCGTTCGTTTCATTGATTCATAAGTGATGCTTCGATATAATAATCGATGACATGATTATAATACAAATTTGAAGTCAGGGAAGGGTTACGAACAAACATGTATGTTGCAGATCAATGGAGAGACTATGAAGTTATAGATACAGGCGGCGGCGAGAAGCTCGAGCGCTGGGGCAGCCATATATTGCGCAGGCCCGATCCGCAGATCATTTGGCCGATTGCCGATGAGAGCGGACTATGGAAGAAGCCGGATGGACATTATCACCGCAGCAACTCCGGCGGCGGACAATGGGTCATGAGCCCAGGGCTTCCTGAACGTTGGACGATCTCTTATGGGGAGCTGTCATTCCATATCAAGCCTACCAACTTCAAGCACACCGGACTATTTCCGGAGCAAGCCGTTAACTGGAGCTGGATGATGGATAAGATCCGTTCTGCAGGCCGTCCTATCCGCGTGCTTAACCTATTCGCCTATTCCGGCGGAGCAACTGTAGCAGCTGCTGCTGCAGGCGCTGACGTATGCCATGTAGACGCAGCCAAAGGCATGGTGCAATGGGCGAAAGATAATGCACAGCTATCTGGCCTGGAGTCCGCGCCGATACGTTACATAACGGACGATGTGTTCAAATTCGTACAACGCGAGCAGCGTCGAGGCCGCCAATACGATGCCATCATCATGGACCCACCATCCTATGGCCGCGGCCCGAACGGCGAGACATGGAAGCTGGAAGAGAATTTATTCCCGTTCCTCCAATCCTGCATGTCGATCTTGTCGGACAAGCCGTTGTTCATGCTGATTAATTCCTATACGACGGGACTGTCTCCTTCTGTCCTGCATAACCTGCTGCACATTACGATGAAATCCAAGTTTGGCGGCGAGATCAACTGCGGCGAGATTGGCTTGCCGATAACAAAGTCCGGCCTTAACTTGCCATGCGGCATATTGGGACGCTGGGAGTCCAACTGATGTCTATTCCAGTATTATTCGAAGACAATCATCTGCTTGTCGTTGTGAAGCCTCCCGGCATCCCTTCGCAGGAGGATGAGACGGGTGATCCGGATATGCTTACGCTGCTGAAGCAGGACTTGAAGGAACGCTACAATAAGCCTGGCAACGTGTTTCTTGGCCTCGTCCACCGTTTGGACCGACCGGTTGGCGGCGCTATGCTGTTCGCCAAGACATCGAAGGCTGCTTCGAGACTATCGGAGAGCATTCGGAGCCGCAGCTTCGGAAAGACGTACGTATGCATCGTGCAGGGTACGCCTTCCGAGCAGCAGGCTACGCTTAAGCACTACATTCGCAAAGACACGAAGCGAAATCAAGTAACGGTGTATAACCAACCTGCAGAGGACGCTAAGGAAGCGATCCTCTCCTACCAGGTCGCCGCTTCATCCGGCAAACATGCGCTTGTCGCTATTCGGCTGCACACCGGTCGACCTCATCAAATCAGAGCACAAATGTCGCATATCGGCTGCCCGCTCGTAGGCGATCTGAAGTACGGGGCAGCCAAGACAGCCGGCATAAGCGATATCGCGTTATGGTCTACCTCCATATCCGTAGAGCACCCGGTTACGAAAGAAGAGTTGTTATTCACTTCCTCCCCTAGCGGTTCTGCTTGCTGGGACTGGTGGTCTACCGATCAGTTGGTGCGTGCCTCTACTCTTCTCATTACGCCTGAATAGGAAGGACTAGCCTACTATGCGACGTAAGCGATCACGACAGCGGCTTATTATTTTTCAATCGATTTTGCTTGTATTAGCGATAGCAGGAATTGTTTTTATTTATTGGAGCTATACGAGCGGAGACACCGACACGACCGAACAGCCAAGCCCATCTCCAACCGCCGTTCATKAACCAACGCCAGAACCTACCGAACCTCCGACGACCGAGCCGCCGCAGCCCGTATTTTCGGAGGCTGTATGGATGGCAGTAGGCGATATCATGATGCACTCGCCGCAGCTACCGGGCTCTTACGATCAAGCGACGAAGCTGTACAACTTCAATCCGTACTTCACTGAAGTGAAGCCTTTATTTGCAGAAGGAGATTGGGTCATTGCGAACTTGGAGACACCTGTCGCAGGCAAAAAATACGGCTACACCGGCTATCCAAGCTTCAATGCGCCTTCAGAACTGATTGAGGCCCTCCAAAACGCTGGTTTCAACCTGCTGACGACTGCTAACAACCATTCCCTTGATAAAGGCGAAGGCGGCGTGCTAGGGACGTTAGAAACGCTAAAGGATTACGGGATAGAGCATTCGGGAACAGCCTCTTCACAGCAGGAAGCCGATCAGTTGCTCATCGCTGAGCGCAACGGGATCAAGATGGGACTGCTCGCTTATACGTACGGCACGAACGGTATTCCAATTCCGACTGGCAAAGACTACTTGGTCAATATGATTGATGAACAGAAGATCATAGCCGATATGAAGCGTCTGCGTGAAGCGGGTGCTGACTTCGTTACCGTGTCGCTCCACTTCGGCAATGAATATCAGACGCAGCCAAGCGAGGAGCAGAAGCAGCTTGCCAGGTCGCTCGTTGCAGCCGGAGCGGACATTATTGCAGGCTCACACCCGCATGTGGTGCAGCCATACGAAGTTATCGAAACGACCGCCGAGAACGGCCAACCAAGAAAAGCACTTATTATATATTCCATGGGCAATTTCATTTCGAACCAGCGCGGCGATTCCAAAGATTACGGCGTCATTTATAAAGTTCATATTCGCAAAAATATGACCGACGGCTCCATCGAGCTATCTGAAGTCGAGTCGATCCCGACCTGGGTTCACCGCTATAAGCCTGACAATGCGTTCCGTTATCGTATATTGCCCCTCGAGCAGACGGTTACCGCCGCATCTGATCCGATGTTAACAAAAACCGATTTCGCGACCCTGAGGAAAGATTACGAAATGCTTCGCAAACGACTGGACTCTATGAAATAAGTATCAATAAACAGCGGCAACCAGGGACGGGAAATAATGTCCGTGATTGCCGCTCTTTTCGTTTATTCGTTTTTCATGCTTATGATAACTTTCCCTTTCGCATGGCCTTCTCCAAAATATCGGAGTGCCTGAGCCGCGTCGGATAGCGGATATTGCCGATCAATGACAGGCACGACTTGGCCCGCTTCGCCAAGAGCGTTCCAAATCATTTGGTCGTCGTGATTCGGCTTATGCACGAGGACCGCTGCTTTCTTCCTTCCAAGCCAAGCAGACAGCGGTGTTGCTAATAGAGTCAGGAGAATGCGAGGCATTGGACCGCCGATCATCACATACGTGCCGTCTGTCGTAAGCGTGTGCCTCATCGCGAAGACTGAACGGTTCCCGACGACATCGAGGATCAGATCGTATCGAAGACCGCTTGCGGTGAAGTCGTCTTTCATATAGTCCAACACATAATCCGCCCCGATGGAAAGTAGCATATCCAGTTTCTCGGTTCTATCGACACAGGTCACTTCTGCCCCGAGCAATTTGGCATACTGGACGGCAAACGTACCGACTCCTCCACCAGCCCCATTGATCAGCACCCGATGACCCTTTCGCAAATTTCCTTTATCGCGCATGCCCTGCAAAGCTAGAACGGCAGCCTGAGGAATAGCCGCTGCCTGATTGAAGCTTAGCCTCGCAGACTTTAGCGTCAAAGCCTCCTCGTTGGCACTTACATACTCGGCAAATCCGCCCCAGCCGCAGCCGGAAAGGTCTCCGAATACTTCGTCCCCCGGTCGGAATCGCTTGGCAGCGGCACCTACGGCGATTACACGCCCCGCGATGTCCGCTCCAAGAATACGGTAACGAGGTTTGCGCAGCCCGCCAAGCCGGGTAATGTACGGTTGCCCGCGGAGGAGATCAAAGTCCCAGGAATTTACCGAAGCCGCATGAACCTCGATCAATACTTCGTGGTCCTTCGGCACAGGGACATCTACTTCTTCCAATCGGAGCACTTCCGGTGATCCGTAGGATTCATAGACCAACGCTTTCATTGTACGTGTTCCTCGTATGCCGGGAAAGCTTGCAGCTTCTATCTCAACGCTCATGGCCGTCCTCCTTAAATCCATTTAATAGGAACATGAAATAAGCTGCCCAAGCAGGGGCAGCTTATATGTACATCTTGATTCATCTATGCGTTAGCGACTTTCCCCAGCAAGTAGACAAGCAGCTGTTGATTATGCGCAGATATGCGGTCCAACGATTGCCCGATCATTTCGCCGCGCAGAGCAGAACCTCTCCCCGCCTCGGCTTGTCCCTTCTCCGATACGTTTACCCACACAATTCTACGGTCATTGTCGTCTCTAGTACGTACGATCAATTCATTGCGCTCCATCCGATCCAGCAGCGTCGTAATTGCAGCTGGCGTTGTAGCCAAATATTGCAGCAGGTCAGATGGCTTCATCGGCTGATGCTGCATTAGCAGCTCCAGCACATTCAACTGGCCTTCCGTTAAAGGAGCAAGCGATTCTTCCAAACTGGTTTTCCACTCGCGCGACAGCTTCGTCCACAACTTGGTAAATTCATCAGATACCATTATCTCACACCCTCCTGGCAATTTTCACCTATTCGTAGTTTTATTATAGCAGTGTTCAATGTCGAATAAAAGATTAATCTAATTAATAATTTGCGAGATTAATCGATAAAATGCCGAACGTTTTGACAGCATTAGACATACAATGTGACGAAGGCCCAGTACTGTGTGAATGCCTCTAGTTCCTTAGTAGGCGAAGGCAAAATCGATGGATGATTATGAGGAGCGTGATCCAACGTGGACCAGAAAATTGCGGAAATTATCCGAAAGGCAAAGGCTCAAGGCATAATAAAAGACCCGCAATGGCTGGATAAACCGGATGAACCGGTGCCATTGTGGGTCATGTTAGAGGCTTTATTGGAAGTGATCGAGAAGCTCGACCCTCCTAATCGGCCTTTTGATTGATTTCGATCGTCGTCCGAACGAAAGTGGAAACGATAACATCGTTTTTGTCTACCGGGATCATAAGTCTGCCGATCGACTTGCGATCCTCGATTGGCGCTTGCTCGGAATTGACTTGCAGCTTCGCTCCTGAAGTCGTAATCGCAACGATATCAAGCGGATTGCGGCAGTAGAACGCAGCCGCAATCGTTGCGCCATTCGGACGAACACGCTTGCCTTCCTTGAACTCGAACGTTTGTACGCCTTTGCCGCCCCGTCCTTGAATCGGATAATCGAGCAACAGCGAACGTTTCGCATAACCTATATCGGAGATGACCAGCACTTCGCCTTCATCGTCGGCAACCCACTCGGCGGCAACAAGCTCATCGTCGTCCTTGAGCTGGATCCCTCTTACGCCAGTTGCTACTCTGCCCATCGGATTTACTTCCGCCTCGACGAATCGGATACTCATGCCGTTTTTCGTTACCAGCAATAGTTGCTTCTCTCCGTCGCTCAACGCGACCTTGATCAGCTCATCGCCCTCGGCAACCTTACAAGCCGCGACCGCTGTAGACCTTGTTGTTGCATATTCCTTCAGCTCGGTACGCTTTACTTGTCCCCGCTTCGTCACGAAGACGAGCGACACATTCGCCGCATTCATGTCCTTCACCGGAATGACGCTTATAATCGAATCATCCTTCGGAATCGGTACGATGTTGACGATCGCCGTGCCGGCATCCTTCCACTTGAACTCAGGAATTTGATGGACAGGCAGCAAGTAATATTGACCCTTGCGCGTGAACAGCAGCAGATTGTCAATGGTGTTAACCGGCAACAGCTCACGAATGACGTCGCCATCCTTGACTCCAGCATTGTCAATCTCGCCGCCGGATCTCGTATACGACAGCATGCTAGTCCGCTTAATGTAGCCCTGCTGGCTAAGCGTCACTAGCACATCCTCAGGAGTTACGAGAACTTCAAGGTTAACTTTAAGCTCCTCTACTTCGCCGCGGATATCGGAGCGACGATCGATGCCGTATTTATCACGGATCTCTATCAATTCATCCTTAATGACCCCGATCAGCTTCTTCTCGCTGTCGAGAATGGAACGCAAGTAAGCGATTTTCTTCTGCGCTTCCTTAAGCTCCTTCTCAAGCGACGTAATCTCTAGATTCGTCAGTCTATAGAGCTGCAACGTCAGGATCGCGTCTGCTTGACGCTCGGTGAAGCCGAACTTAGCAACGAGATTCTCTTGTGCATTGGCACGATTTTTCGACGCTTTGATTGTCGCAATTACTTCATCGAGCAGATTAAGCGCTTTAACGAGACCTTCTACGACATGCGCGCGATCTTCAGCCTTCTCAAGCTCGTATTTCGTCCGATAAGTAACCACTTCTTTTTGGTGAGCAATATAAGCGTCCAGCATTTGCTTGATACCAAGCTGCTGCGGCGTCTTATTCACGATTGCAACCATATTAAAGCTATAAGCCACCTGAAGGTCTGTCTTCTTCAGCAGATAGGCAAGAATGCCTTGCGCATCGGCATCCTTCTTGAACTCGACAACAATACGCAGGCCGTTCCGGCCGCTCTCGTCGCGAACTTCGGCAATGCCCTCCACTTTTTTCTCAAGCCGGATGTTCTCCATCGCCGTTACAAGACGCGACTTCACGACTTGATACGGAATTTCGGTAATGACAAGCTGCTGCTTGCCGCCTCTCATATCCTCAATGACTGTTTTCGAACGAAGATAGATTTTGCCTTTGCCCGTCGCATAAGCGTCACGTATACCTTCTTCGCCCATGATGATACCGCCGGTAGGAAAGTCAGGTCCCTTGACGATTGTCATCAGCTCTTCTAGCGTCGTGTCTGGACGAGCCATGACGGCGATACAGGCATCGATAATTTCCCGAAGGTTATGAGGCGGGATTTCCGTAGCGAAGCCGGAGGAGATGCCGCTAACCCCGTTAACGAGCAAATTCGGATACCTCGAAGGCAGCACGACCGGCTCCTTCGTCGTATTATCGAAGTTGTCCTTGAACATGACCGTTCGCTTATCGATATCACGCAGCAATTCCATCGCGATAGGCGATAGTCTTGCTTCCGTATAACGCATAGCCGCCGGCGGGTCATCATCCTGAGAGCCCCAGTTGCCATGTCCGTCGACGAGCGTATGCGCCATTTTCCACGGCTGAGCCATCCGCACCATTCCATCGTAGATAGATGAGTCGCCATGGGGATGATAGTTGCCCATTACGTCGCCGACCGTCTTGGCCGACTTGCGATATTGCTTGTCCGGCGTATTGCCGGAATCGTACATCGCGTATAAAATACGGCGTTGTACCGGCTTCAAGCCATCGCGCACGTCGGGAATTGCACGATCTTGAATAATATATTTCGAATAGCGACCGAATCGGTCGCCTACGACTTCTTCCAGAAACGCCGGCAAAAACTGTTCCAGCATACTCATACGTCAATTTCCCCCTACTCTTCGTATTCCGTAAAGTCGACATTCTCGATAATCCAGCGCTTGCGCGGATCGACCTTGTCTCCCATTAACGTCGATACGCGGCGCTCCGCCTTCGCGGCGTCTTCGATCTGCACTTGAAGCAGCGTGCGCGATTCCGGGTCCATCGTCGTTTCCCAAAGCTGATCGGGGTTCATCTCGCCGAGTCCTTTGTAACGCTGAAGATCATAATTTTTGCCGTATTCCTTCAAGTAATTTTGCAGCTGCTCATCCGTCCAAGCGTATCTAACAGTCTCCAACTTGCCTGATTTGCGAGTAATCTTGTAGAGCGGAGGCTGAGCGATATAGATGCGGCCAGTGTCGATAAGCGGCTTCATATAACGATAGAAGAACGTAAGCAGCAGCACCTGAATATGCGCGCCGTCCGTATCGGCATCGGTCATTATAATGATTTTGTTGTAATTGCTCTCTTCGGCTTCGAACTCCGGTCCGACGCCTGCGCCAATCGCCGCAATAATCGCCTTGTACTCGTCGTTCTTCAAGATGTCGACAAGCTTCGCCTTCTCCGGATTCATCGGCTTGCCTTTGAGCGGCAATATCGCTTGATGCTTCGAGTCGCGGCCTTGCTTAGCCGAACCGCCAGCCGAGTCGCCTTCGACGATAAACAGCTCATTGCGAGTGACGTCCTTCGATTGCGCCGGTGTCAGCTTGCCGCCTAGATTGGAGCTCTCGCTCTTCTTCTTGCCGCTGCGAATTTCTTCACGCGCTTTGCGGGCTGCTTCGCGGGCTCTTGACGCTTGTACCGCTTTCTTCAGCAGCATCTGCGCAACCTGCGGATTTTCCTCAAGGAACACCTGCATCTTATCCGAGACAACCGCGTCAACCGCGCTTCGAGCCGATGCGCTGCCGAGCTGATCCTTCGTCTGACCGACGAATTCAACCTCGGACATCTTGATGTTGATGACTGCCATCATGCCTTCGCGCAGATCATTGCCTTCTAAGTTCTTATCCTTCTCTTTCAAGAGCGCTGCTTTGCGCGCATAATCGTTCATTACGCGGGTATAGGCCGTCTTGAAGCCGGTCTCATGCGTACCGCCGCCGCGTGTCGGGATCGAGTTAACGAAGGAAGCGATCGTCTCGGTGTACCCGTCGTTATATTGCAGCGCTACTTCCACTTCAATCTCGTCGCGTTCACCCGCGAAATGAATGACTTCATGCAGCACCGTCTTGTCATCGTTCAAAAATTGCACGAATTGGCGCGCTCCGCCCTCATAATGGAAGACATCCTGCTTGCCGCTTCGATCATCCTTAATCGATACTTTGAGCCCTGAGTTCAGAAAGGCAATTTCTTGCAAGCGCTCCGACAATGTGTCGTAGCTGACGGATGTTCCGCTTTGGAATACGCGGGCATCTGGCTTGAACGTTACCTTCGTTCCTGTCCGGTTCGTCGTTCCAGTCACTTCTAGACCGGAAACAGGCTCGCCTACATGCTCTTTGCCTTTATCGTCGACCCAATATTCGAACCGCATCTTATGTACTTTGCCATCGCGGAAAATTTCCACCTCAAGCCACTCAGACAATGCATTCGTAACCGATGCGCCTACACCGTGCAAGCCGCCCGACTTCTTATATCCCCCGCCGCCGAACTTGCCTCCCGCATGCAAGATCGTGAACACGACCTGTGGCGTCGGAATACCGGTCTTATGCATGCCGGTCGGAATGCCGCGCCCGTTGTCTTGTACCGTAATCGAACCGTTCTTATGCAGTGTCACATCAATCGCCGAGCAGAACTTGGCGAGATGCTCGTCCACCGCGTTGTCGACGATTTCCCAGACGAGATGGTGAAGACCGGAACTGCTCGTACTGCCTATGTACATGCCCGGACGCTTGCGGACTGCCGTCAAGCCTTCCAGGACTTGTATATCATCGGCCTCATAATTACGGTCTTGGGCCGTCGTATTTGTGAAGAGATCTATTTGCTCTGACATGAGCGTCCCCCAATCCAAAATCACGTTTCTCGTATCTTCAAGCTATTTTAATTCAAGATGTCCTGTTTCGTAAAGACGCCAAAGGAAACGACCAATCCGCAAATCCCCCAAATCGCAAGCACGACGAGGGAAAACGGGAGCGACATTCCTTCAATCGGCGGCGGCGACCCTTCAAGGTAACCCGTTAGATTCAAGTTAACAGCGAACAAATATTTCGCGCTCGTCCACGAGGAAGACATATTAGAAAGAATCGTGCCAGTGATGATCGCTGCCATCATCGTCAGCATGCTTGCCGCCGTACTGCGTATAAGTACCGACACCATGAGTGCTAGAACCGCTATGATTATCGCGGAATACCAGACAAGTCCAGCTTGCATCAGCATATATTGCCATTGCGGAACGGCATGCGCCCCGCTGCTGTCAATCGTTCCGTGAGCCATTCGAAACCCGGTGAAGATTGGCAAGCCCCAGCCCTCATAACCAAAGAACAAGCCTGAAATACCATAGCACAACAATGCCGTTACGACAACTGTCAACGATGCATATAGGACTAAGGCGCATAGCTTGCTGAACAGCACCTTCCATCGCCGAACCGGCCTTGTGAGCAGCAGCTTGATCGTCCCGCTCGTCCTCTCGCCGGATATTAAATCCGATCCAAGCGCGAGTATGAGCAGCGGAATAAAAAGCGTTACCGAATTGTTCAGAAATCCTCTTGTGAACGTAACCGCATTGGGAGCGCTTGGGTCAACATCATGATCCAAATAATATTGGAGCTGTCCGAGAAGAACGCGTCTGCCGCGCTTCCATTCCTCGGGAATGCGGTCGCTGGACAGCGTATTCTCAATATCGGTCATCCGCTGCAGCACTTGACTTCGCCAATCCGTAAATTTATCGGCATTATTCTGAGCAACCTTAAGCTCAGCATAGGTGAAAATAGGAATTAAAGCTAACAATATCGCGATAATGACGTAAAATCTTTTTTTCTTCCAAATCTTCAATGTCTCATTCTGGATGAGAGGCAACAGTTTATGCAAGCGTTTCGCCCCCTGTCATGCTAAGGAACAGCTCTTCAAGTGTCGGTGCGATTGGCAGCGCCGCAAGCACGCCGACTTGATGCTGAACGAGTGTTTCTATCATCGGTGCTATAAGCTCCTTGGACATCACTGTAACAATAGCGCCGGGCAGCGAAGCCAGGATTGCCTCATCCAACCGATGCTCATGCTCAGAAACGAACTGTACCTGTCCCGTCTCCTCAAGCAATTCCCGTCCTGCCTCCGGCTTTTCCAACTGCCACACCACATAACTTTCTGCCTTCTCCATAAGCTCCTCTACTGAACCTTCAGCGATGACACGTCCTTCGCTAATGATAGCTACACGGTCGCAAAGGAGTTGAATCTCGCTTAACAAATGGCTGGAGATCATTACGCTTAATCCATCTGCGGCAAGCTGCCTAATAAATTCGCGAAGCTCCTTAATCCCTTTCGGATCGAGACCGTTCGTCGGCTCATCGAGAATGAGCAGCTGAGGCTGTCCCAGCAGCGCTTGCGCGATACCTAATCGTTGGCGCATGCCAAGCGAATACGTTTTCACTTTATGATGAATGCGAGCATCAAGCTGGACGATCCGGGCAACCTCTCTAATACGCTCCTCAGTAACGTTATCCAACATACGAGCGGAGAAGAGCAAGTTGTCCCAGCCTGTTAAATAAGTATAGACCTCGGGATTTTCTACAATACATCCGACATGACTAAGCGCTTGCTCAGGATGCCCCGCTATATCATGACCGCAGATTCGCACCATTCCCGACGTAGGCTTAATGAGTCCGACAAGCATCCTTATCGTTGTTGTCTTGCCGGATCCGTTCGGACCTAGAAAACCGAATATTTCGCCCTCCCTGATCTCGAAGCTGACATCCTCAATAATCGTCCTGTCTCTAATCTTCTTGTGAAGTCGATGTACCGCCAGTACTGCATCCTTCATTTCTCTCTCCGTCCTCTTCGAGCCTTATTCCAATCCGCTCACAATACGTTCGGCGATCTGCTTGTACCCTTCATGATTCGGGTGAAAATGATCCTCTGACAGCCGCTTCCCAATTTGACGTTCGAATAGGTCGAACGTTGGAATCATCATCATATTAGGATGCTTATGCAGAATGGTATAGGCGTTCATATTCCATTGCTGCACTTCGAGGCTGCCATTCCTAAGCTGCTCTACATCGTAAAAGGGATTGTATAAGCCGATATATACGATTATCGCATCCGGATTTATCGTTCCTACTGCATTCACGATCTTCTCGAAGTCGTCCATTGTCTTCGTTAACGCAGTCATTATGGATGCAATTTGCAGCGCAGACATCGGTCGCCCCTTGTTAGCTGCTCTGGCAGATTGAAACAGATCGTTGCCCCCAATCGTGAACAGGATGAGATTCGCACCTTTTATAGCTTGCCGATATCCGCTGCCAGGCTCCAGCTTCTTGCTCAGCTCGCTGGTTAACATGCCGTTAATCGCCAAATTATTGATAATGCGAACCGGCTTGCCCAGCTTTTCTTGCAGAGCGGCTGCCGTCAGCTTCACATAACCTTCACCTGACATATCCCCGGTTCCCTTCGTTAACGAGTCGCCAAAAGCGACAATCCTTATTTCCTTTGCTTTCTCAAGCGGCAGCGCTCCGCTTGCTTCCGGTTGTTCGGTTCGTCCAGGCGTTACCGCTGCTGTTGACGGGTAGAGCATGTCCTTGACCGCCCAACCGAAGCCAAGCAGGAGACAGGCAGTCGAAGCCGCAGTCAACACTGCGATTATCGGCCATAATAATCGTGAACGAGTCTTCATCAACCATGCACCTCAGCTTCTCATTTGTTCTTTGAGTCAACCTGCCTCTGTTACCATGTTTTACAAAAAAGCTGGAATTATGTGATCGCGCGCAAAAAAAGAAGAGCACATCTACCGCGCTCTCCTGTCCATTCGAGTCATATAAGTCATCCTCGACCCTCAATATTTGCGATTCCCGACTTCCTTCTCCGCCATCTGCTCCGTAAATACGCTCTCGGACGAGACGATCCGCTTCGGCAGCGTTCGGCCTGCAGCAAGCTCCTGAACGGCCTGCATCACATTCGGTCCGAGCAGCGGATTACACTCGACAACGCAGTTAATTTGGCCTAATACCAGCTTCTCGAACGCCTTTCGCGTGCCATCAACCGAGATGATAACGATGTCTTTGCCCGGACGAAGTCCGTATTCCTCAATTGCTTCGATTGCCCCTAGCGCCATATCGTCATTATGGGCGAACAATACTCGAATCTCGCTTCCATGCTCCTGCAGGAAACCTTTCATGACCTCCTTGCCCTTCTCCATCGTAAAGTCGGCCGCTTTGCTGTCCAGCAGCTTATATTCATCGTGGCCCGTAATCGTGTCCTGAAATCCTTTGCCTCGCTGGATCGATGGCGATGAGCCCTCTGTCCCGCGCAGCTCCACAAAACCGATCGGCGCTTGTTGGTCGCGCATCTTATCGAGCAAGTATTTGCCTGCCTTCACGCCTTCCTCGTACAAATCCGCTCCGATATGTGTAACATACAAGGACGGATCGTCAATATCGATAGAGCGATCGGTTATAATGACGGGAATGCCCGCTTGTTTCGCTTCCTTCAATATTTCGTCCCATCCCGAATGAACGACCGGTGCAACAGCAATGACGTCAACGCGCTTCTCGATAAAAGAGCGGATAGCCTCGAACTGCTTCTCTTGTGACTGCTCGGCATTCTCGAACAGCAGCTCGATGCCCGCTTCTTCGGCCGCTTCCTTAATGGAGGTCGTGTTCGCTTCTCTCCAATCGCTTTCCGAACCCAACTGAGAGAAGCCCATTACCAACGGACGGGCGGGCGGATATGCCTCGGCTGAAGGCTCTTCAGTATGATTTTGACTTTGCCATTCAGCTTCTAGCGCTTGTTCATTGGAAGGGTTATTGTCTCCCGCCAAGCAACCCGAAGCTGCTAGCAGAATAACGATTGCAAGACCAAATATGTACCATCGCAGCCTACGCTTCAACCATGTCCCCCGCTTCCGCAACCTTAGTTCCCATGCTGCATCTTTTTTAGCTCCATTGTACATTAGATCTAACCTATCCGCGAGACAGCGCGAACTCGTTTTCTTAAATTTTGTGAATGGAGCGTCTAGCGCTAAGCAGCCGCTGGAACACGATGAACAGAAACAGCAGCAGCCCGATGACGATCTTCGTCCACCAAGAGCTTAACGTTCCTTCGAAGCTGATAATCGTCTGAATGACGCCTTGAATCATGACGCCGAAGAACGTCCCTAGGACATAGCCGAAACCGCCCGTAAGCAGCGTTCCGCCGATGACGACGGCAGCGATGGCATCGAGTTCCAGACCAACCGCATGCAGGCCATAGCCCGATAGCATATAGAACGTGAATACGACACCTGCAAGCGCCGAGCAGAAACCGCTGAACGTATACACAAGAATTTTGGTCCGCGCGACAGGAAGACCCATGAGCAAAGCCGATTGCTCACTGCCGCCAATCGCATACGTATTGCGTCCGAATCGCGTATAATGCGCCAAGTAGATTGCACCAGCAACTACGAGCAAAGCAATAATAACGCTGATCGAGATGAAATGTCCGCCGGGCATCTTAATCTTCGTCTGCGCAACGCTTGTATAGAAGCTGTTGTCAATCGTAATCGTATTGATACTGATGACATAACAAAGTCCCCGCGCGAGAAACATGCCTGCAAGCGTGGCGATGAACGGCTGGATTTTGAAATAATGAATGATTGCGCCCATAGCGCTTCCGAACAAGCTGCCGATCAGCAGCACTAGCGGAATAACGACCGCCGGAGGCCAGCCTTGCTGCTGGACGAGCGTTGCCGAAATCATCGTCGTTAGCGCAATCATCGATCCGACAGACAAGTCGATGCCCCCGGATACGATGACGAAGGTCATTCCTACCGCCGCGACAATCAAGAACGCGTTGTCGATGAGCAGATTATAGAGCACTTGCATGGAGAAAAAGTCCGTGTATCGGAACGATCCCGCGGCGAACATAAGCCCCAGCAAGCAGACGGTTATCACAATCGGCAAATATTGTTTCTTAAGCATGGCGCTTCACCTCCTGTTCGAGCGGATACTTGCGCATTTTGAACCGCTGCACGAGCGATTTGCGGAATGCCTCCGATTGAACTAGGCAAACGATTAGAACGACGATTGCTTTCACGACTAACGTAATCTCTGGACGAACGCCAATAATATAGATCGTTGTCGTGAGCGTCTGAATAATGAGAGCGCCGATGACGGTGCCCATCAAGTAGAAACGTCCGCCGTTCAGCGATGTGCCGCCAATAACGACGGCAAGAATGGCATCAAGCTCATACCATAACCCTGCATTATTGCCGTCCGCGCTGGATACGTTCGAGCTTAGCAGCAGCCCGGCAACCCCTGCGCATAATCCGCAAAATACATACACGGCGAACATGACTGCGCGTGAGCGAATGCCCGCCAGACGGCTGGCAGTCGGATTGCCGCCGACCGATTCAATGAACATGCCAAGCGCCGTACGCCTGGTGAGCAGCGCGGCCGCAAGCAGAACGATGAGGACAACATAGATGGAGAATGGTAAAGATCCTAATGCTCCTGCACCAATGTAGTTATACGTGCTGCTATTCACGGTAATAATCTGTCCGCCCGATATGAGCTGCGCAACACCGCGTCCCGCAACCATCAGAATCAACGTGGCAATAATAGGCTGAATGCCGAATACAGAGACGAGCAAGCCGTTCCAAAGGCCTAGCACAACCGAAACGAGCAGCGCAAGAGCTACCGCAAGCATGACAAGACTGAGCCCATTCTGATCCGATCCTTTGCTGATTAACAAACAAGCGATTGCTCCTGATATGGCGACGACAGAACCAACGGACAAATCAATGCCTTTGGTTGCGATAACAAGCGTCATTCCGATTGCAACCAATATAAGCGGCGCGCCGAAATTCAGAATGTCAATTAAGCTGCCGTACATCTGCCCATTCCTCAGCTCGATTCGGAAAAATGCCGGCGAATACAACAAATTGAACAGCAACAATGCACCGAGTACGGTCAGCGGCCAGAATAAGTGATGCTTTACCATTCTCTTAACCTCCTGCGATGGCCTGCATCACTTGCTGCTGGCTCATTTCATCATCTGTCATTACTTTTACGACATGCCGATCGCGCAATACCGCGATTTTATCGCTGACGCGCAGCACCTCCTCAAGCTCCGAGGAAATGAACAGCACCGACATTCCCTTCTCTGCTAGGGAGAGCACAAGCTTCTGAATTTCAGCCTTAGCTCCAACATCAATGCCTCTCGTTGGTTCATCCAGAATAAGCAGCTTCGGCTCGGTTAGCAGCCATCTAGCTAGAATGACCTTCTGCTGATTGCCGCCGCTTAAGTTTTTGACGAGATGCTCCGGATTGGGAGGGTTAATGTTAATCACCTTGATATATTCGTCCGCAATCTCATCCTGCTTCTTGCGGCTAATGGTCTTAAACCATCCACGGCTCGCCTGCATAGCCAATATAATGTTTTCTCTTACGGACAGCTCTTCTATGATGCCTTCCGTCTTCCGATTCTCCGAGCAAAATGCAATCCCGTGATCGATCGCTTGTCTAGGCGAAGCAATGGCCTTCGTTGCGCCTTGCACCGACAGCATGCCCTGATCGGAGCGATCCGCGCCGAACAACAGCCTTGCAAGCTCCGTTCGGCCAGAGCCGAGCAGCCCGGCTAGCCCGACCACCTCGCCATTGTGAATACGCAAATCAAACGGTTCAATCGCTCCTTTTCGACCTAGCCTCAGCGCTTCTGCCGTTACTTGTGACAGCTCTTTGCTTGCAGAACCGTGGGCCTTCGGCAATTGCTCAAGCTCGATGAACGCCTTGCCAATCATCTTCGATACGAGCTCTATACGGCTCAGCTCGGAGGCTGCATATTCACCGATAAACTCCCCGCCGCGGAGAATGGTAATGCGATCTGATATTTCATACACTTGATCAAGGAAATGCGTGACGAACAAGATGGCGAGCCCTTCGGACTTCAACTTGTTCATGACCTGGAACAGCTGCTTTACCTCATTGCGATCAAGGCTTGAGGTTGGCTCATCCAGAATAAGCACTTTCGCCGATATATTAAGCGAACGCGCGATAGCGATAAGCTGCTGCACKGCTACCGAATACGCATTCAGCGGCTTTGTTACGTCGATATGAAGATGCAATCGTTCCTCCAGCAGCTTTTGGGCTTCCGCGTGCATCTGACTCCACCTGATTTTCCCGAAACGCCGCGGCTCTCTGCCGATGTAAATATTTTCCGATACAGATAAGTTAGGGCATAGATTGACTTCTTGATAGACGGTGCTAATGCCAGCAAGCTGCGCTTCCAACGGACTGTTGATATGCACGGATTTGCCTGCAAGCTGGATTTCTCCATTGTCTATGGAATAGACGCCTGTAAGCACTTTGATCAGCGTCGACTTGCCAGCTCCGTTCTCCCCCATTAATGCGTGAACCTCGCCGGGAAACAATCGAAAGCTTACGTCCGAAAGCGCCTTGACCCCTGGAAACTGTTTGTGTATGCCGCTCATGGCCAGAATCGGCTCTTGTACCTTCTTCATCGTTGCTTCCCCCTTCTATGGAGAAAAAAGCCACCCGCATCCGTCCAGCATGAGAGTGGCTTATCTCTAATCTCTATCCCGTAACGGTTAGTATTTGCGGTCAGGCAATGCTGCCTTCGCTTCCTCGGATGTGAATACGCCTTCTTCTGTCACAATGCGTTTGTCAATTTCCTTGCCTGCAAGAACGTCGTTAACCGCTTGCATCAGTTGTGGTCCAAGCAGCGGGTTGCACTCGACGATGAAGTTGATCTTTCCTTCGCTCGCCGCAATGAAGCCGTCCTTCACGCCGTCAACGGAGATGATAATAATGTCTTCGCCCGGTTTAAGTCCTGCAGCTTCGATCGCTTGGATAGCGCCCAGTGCCATATCATCATTGTGTGCATATAACACGTCGATATCTTTATGCGCTTTCAGGAACGATTGCATAACCTCTTTCCCTTTGGCACGAGTGAAGTCGCCTGTTTGCGAAGCGATCACTTTCAACTTGGAGTTGCCTTTAATGATCTCTTCGAAGCCAGCTTTACGGTCGATCGCAGGCGCTGAACCCGTCGTGCCTTGCAATTCAACGATGTTCACATCTTCAGTCGCATCCTTGAACTTATCGGACAGCCATTGACCAGCGCGGCGTCCTTCCTCAACGAAGTCCGAACCGATGAACGTTACGTACAACGAAGTATCCTTCGAATCAACGGCGCGGTCCGTTAGAAATACGGGGATGCCAGCATCCTTCGCTTCCTTAAGCACCGTATCCCAGCCCGATTCGACGACCGGCGAGAACGCGATGGCGTCTACCTTCTGCTGAATATAAGAACGGATTGCTTTAATTTGATTTTCTTGCTTTTGCTGAGCGTCGGAGAACTTCAGATCGAAGCCCGCTTCCGTTGCCGATGCTTTGATCGATTCCGTATTCGCTGTCCGCCAGCCGCTCTCTGCTCCTACTTGCGCGAAGCCGAGCGTAACTTTTTTGTCCGAACCGCTTGCCGGCTTGTTCTCCCCTTTGTTGTTCGTCCCCTCATTCGAACCGCCTCCGCATGCTGCCGCGAACAACATAAGACCCGTCAGCGCGATGGCCGTTCCAAGCTTGCTTGCTTTCTTCATAGTTGTGTAACCTCCCTTTATCATTCACCGTTCTTGCGGTGTGAGGTCATTATAAAACGCTTTCAATCGTGCGAGATACGGAGTTCTATAGGAGTTAGGTTTGATTTATTTGGCAGTTTGCAAGCGGTCACAAAGCATGGTTTGTTTTTATGTTCAAAAAGTGGAATTTTTGGTCATTACTCCTTGAAGCGTAGCTGATCAAGCAGCAATTTGTTATAGTAATGATGAATATCATTTGTAAACGCCTTCATTTAAGCCAATATGAAAGGTTAACACACATACGATGAAGCTGATCCGATGGATCTCATCCAGTCTATGGGCAAAGCTATTGCTTATGTTCATAGCCTTAACGTCCATTCCGCTCATAGTGGTCGGTTTGGTCTCTTATCAGAAGTCTTACAACGCCGTATCCGGCCATAGCAAAGCAGCTACGATGCTTGTGGCAGACCAGCTCGGCCGCGATATCGACGTTTTATTCGAAGATACAGGCAAGCTGCTCGAGCTTGAGCAAAATCCGCAGGTGCTCCATTACCTGTTCTCGCAAAGCGATACATACGAGGACGCGAAATCAATATTGAAGACGTTCGAGCTGTATCGCGAGACGAACAATTTCGAAAGCGTACTCAATATTACAATGGTCAATCTATACGGCCGGGGAATCAGCGAACGCAGAGGCGTATTTCAGGTCAATGTCAATCCGCTACGAAATCCGCATCTCCAGCATCTATTCAACAATTCCGGTGCGGTACTCATTATTCCGCCCACCGATGCCGATCCGCTCGATCGACTTGACGGCTTCCAATATCCGCAATCGAATGTCATATCGATCATGGCAACCGTCAAGCAAAGAATAACCCATGAGATTATCGGTTTTATCATTATTGATATTAACGATTCCGTCGTCGAGCAATTCTGCAACGATGTTCGCATTGGCAAGACCGGTTTCTTCTACGTCGTCGATCATTCCGGAACGCCTATTTTCAAGCCTTCTACTTTAAATCAAGCAGAAAGCGCGTTGAACACGGTTAACCTGCAGCCCTATATGAATGCGAAGAGTCATCAATTCGTTGATTCGAATAACGGCAAGCCGAAGTTTATCGTCTTCACCACCTCCGAACAGACCGGTTGGAAGATCGTCGGTCTTGTCCCGCTCCAAGAAATTGTCGAAGAAGCGAATGCGATTCGCAGACTTATTATTGTGAGCGTGCTTCTGAGCATCATCTTTGCCTTCACCCTTCATTTCTTCATTACGGCTCGCCTGACGAAGCCCGTGCAAGTGCTCAAGAACAAGATGCGATTAGCGGCTTCGGGATACCTTGAGGTGAAGGTCAGCACGAGCGGAAGAGATGAGATCGCCGATCTTGGCACGAGCTTCAACATTATGCTTGGCAAAATCAAGGCGCTGCTCGATCAAAGCATCCGTGAGCAGAAGCAGATTCGCAAAGCCGAGCTGCGTGCGCTGCAAGCTCAGATCAATCCGCATTTTCTATACAATACACTCGATTCGATCGTATGGATGGCAGAAGCCGGCAAGAACAGCCAAGTTATCCAGCTCGTACAGGCGTTGTCCCGCTTCTTCCGCATCAGCTTGAACAAAGGTCGCGATTGGATCACATTACGTGATGAGCTTGAGCATGTGCGCAGTTATTTGATCATCCAACAAATGCGTTACCGCGATATTTTGGACTATGCCATAGAAGTTGACGAAGAGCTGGTAGACTACTCGATTCTCAAAATGACGCTCCAGCCCATCGTCGAGAACGCACTCTACCATGGGATCAAAAATAAACGCGGCAAAGGTTTCATTAAGGTTACGGTAACAGCAGACTCGTCGTTATTGCTTATTACCGTAGAAGATAACGGTATCGGCATGAGCGCTGAGCGTTTGTCCACGCTGAGAGAGCAGCTTAGCTTGCAGCGGCAGCCGGATGAATCGGGGACGCAAGTATCGGGCGGTTTCGGTCTGCATAATGTCCATCAACGCATTAAGCTCTATTACGGGGAAGCCTTCTCTGTTCACATTGATAGTGTCGACCATGAAGGCACGAAAGTAACCATCTCTATTCCGAAGAAACGAGGATGACGCCGTTATGAAAAAAATTATGCTCGTCGACGACGAAATACTCGTAAGGGAAAGCATACGCGATTGCATTAATTGGGAGAAAGAAGGCTTCATTTATTGCGGAGACGCCTCCGACGGCGAAGTCGCATTGCCGCTCATTGAACAGCTTGAGCCTGATATCCTCATTACCGATATCAAGATGCCGTTCATGAATGGCATCGAGCTTTGTGAAATCGTACGTACCCGAATGCCTGACGTGAAGATCATTATATTAAGCGGGCATGACGAGTTCGAATATGCGAGAGCCGCCCTTCGCGTCGGTGCAATGGAATATTGCCTGAAGCCGGTAAGCGCTGCCGATATCATTAGGCTGCTGCAGGAAACGAGCAAAGTGATCGATAAGGAACGGCAAGAGCGAGAGCAGCGGCTATTGCTCCTTCAGATGCAAAGCAATAACGCAGTCAAGTCGCAGCAAAAGCTGCTAAATGACTTATGCTGCGGTCTCATTGCTACAGCAGAAGCGATGCATACGGCAGCTCAGCTTAACGTAACGTTGCATGCCAAGCATTACGTAACAGCTATTACCGATATTCGAGGCATGGATGGGCGTGAACGGTTAAACGCCGACCTCATTCAAGAAGCGGAACAGTTTATGCTGAGCGAGTTTTCATCACTGCCCATAAAGCTATTGACCTACAAAAGAAGCCAAACGGAGACCGTCTGGCTTCTTAAGGGAAATTCGATTCCGCAGCTTGAAGAGGCGCTCCATTATTTGCAAACGAACCTGAAAGATCAGCTTGAGCATTCATTTCCATGCGCCCTTGGTCTTGGCATAGGCAGCATCCAAGAACGGCTGCAAGGCTTGCATGCCTCCTATCTCGACGCCGAGGACGATAAGCATTGGCGCAGACTTTCGCAGCATAATCGACTGGCGCTATTCCATGCTGCTAGCCGGACGCAACAAGGACAATCGTCAATGCCCGACCGGCAGCGCTTCATCGATTTCCTAAAGCTGGGCTCCGAGCATGAAGCGGCAGAGCTACTTGCTTCACTTACCGACAGCTTGCGTCTTGTCGATTGGAAGGATTCCTTCTATGGCTATTATTTGTTGAATGATTATACGATTGAAGTACTTCAAACCGCGCATGGACTACATTTCGCCTCTTCCTCCCCTGCCGAGACAATGAAGCAATTCGAGCAGAAGATGAGCATGGTTAGGAGCGCCAATGAAGCATACGCATATTTGCAATGGCTGCTCTCGCAGTACTGGCAATGGCGTTCGGGTGCTGCAGATAAATACTCGGAAATGCTCGAGCAAGTGAAAAGCTATATTGTCAAAAACTACGGCAACGACCAGTTGACGCTGCAGGATGTCGCAGACCATGCGATGGTAAGCCCCAGCCATCTAAGCAAAGTGTTCAGCCAGGAATGCGGCCAAACCTTTATTGAATTTCTAACCCAGACGCGCATTCGCAAAGCGATGGAGCTATTACTGTCGACGAGCTCCAAATCCTACGAAATTGCCCATCGTGTGGGCTATAACGATGCGCACTACTTTTCTAACTTATTCAAGCGGGTTACAGGATTAACGACAACGCAATATCGCAAGCAGCAGTTGCAGGGCAGCGGCTTGCACGCTGAAGGAGCATTACATGAGTTTAGCAGCCTGTAACGTGAAACGGATCAGTATCGTCGGTTTTTGCATGGTCATGCTCCTGCTATTTGCATCGGCTTGTACGGAGGATAACGTGCAGCCCAACAAAGATCTAACACCAAAACCGACTGCGTCCGCAGAAGCTACATCGCATCAATTCGGAATTATCTATCCTATGGCTCATCCTTACTATGAGACGGTAACACAAGCTGCGCTGGAGGCGGCGGAGAAATATAAAACGAGGTTGATCGTTAAAGCACCGGATGAAGCTAATCTAGAGCAGCAAATTCGAATGATGGAGACGATGGTTGCTCAGGATGTAGATGGCATTGCCATAGATCCAATCGACGCCGAAGCGCTTACTCCCATCATTGACAAAGCGATTATGGCTGGTATTCCTGTCATTACTTTCGAGTCGGACTCCCCTGCCAGCAAACGTCTGGCGTTCATCGGTACGGACAATTATAAGGCTGGCGAGCAGATGGGTCAGATGGTCGATCAGCTGTTGAAGGGCCGAGGAATGATTATTGTCGAGACCGGCATTACGAAGATGAGGAACGAGCAAGAGCGACTAAGCGGAATGCTTGCTTATTTGGAAGCGCAGACGGATATTCAAGTGCTGGAAGTGAAGTACAACGAAGGCAACGAAACTGTCGCATTGACGGAGCTAGAGGCGATGATTGATGCTCATCCGCATTTCGACGGCTTCGTTGCCATCGATGTCATATCCGGATCAACATCTGTCCTCGTATGGAAAGCACAAGGCCTGAATCGTTACGCGCTTACCTTCGGCATGATGCCCGAGATTGCCGAAGCTTTGCGCAATGGGCAGCTAACAGCAGCGCTCTCACAGAACGAGCATATGTGGGGGACGCGTATTATCGAGATACTGGAGCAAGCCGCTAACGGCGACGAAATTCCGGGTTGGATCGAGACGGGAACGAGCGAAGTGACGATTGAGGATGTAACGGATGTATCTCCGTCTCCGTCGCAGTAGTCGAGGCAATGGAAATGCTGGGGTCGATTAGCGGTATATATGAGGTGAATCTGCTGAATACCGCAAATTGTATGCGAAATATCATACAAAATTTGCGGTATTCCTATCGTTCTCATTCATTTGTTCGAAATCTGCCCAAACTTTCACTCTGTAGTGTAGTTCCTATGATCCTTAATTAATTCTTTAAATAAGACAATCGGCTCCTTGTAATCAATAGGTTTATGAATCATTCTATTCAACMATTTCAATCGTTCAATATTATCGATAAAATCATCTTCAATAAACCATGTAACTTCCTTCATTGTTCCAAGCACACTTCTGTTATTTGTTTTTGATATAAATACTTCTGTGCCATTCGCTATATATGTATTTATCAAACTCTCATTCACTCCTTCTCGGAGTAAATATTCTCGAAGGGTCAGCATGAATTTGTCTTTCAATCGATCTATTTGTCCTGTCCTTATTCCATCTATGATAATAGCTAATCTAGTTAAATCATTCACAAAGACGATGTGTTTTCGTTTGTTCAAGTTATAAATATTTACGTGCCAGCTTAATAACGAAGCTGCATGAACATCTTCAACTGGAATTGTTTTCATGTCTTTCATTAAATCTTTAGTAAGTCTTAAAATAATCATTTAGGTTGTCCCTTTCTCATCCTAGTTTCGTATATCGTTGTCGTGTTCTCGTCTTCCCACCGACTTAAAGCTCCGAAAGATCTGAGAACGATGCATTTAAGTTAAATGCTATTCAAACCGCTTCTTTACTCCACCGACCTCAAGTTCTATACCGACTCTATCCAGTGACCCTGTGAGTTCAATTCCGTTTCTTTGTATACCATCGAATTGGACACTAAATAAATGTTTTCTATGCGGAGCTATGCTAACGATATGTGCTTGAACATCAATATCCATATCAGAATAGCTATGAATTAATATAGGTTTTATCAATACGTTCTCTTCATTTCCATAATTATAAATTGTAAATGAACAATCAGCTTTCACCACTGATTCCACAGTTTGAAAGTAGCATTTACTATCTTTAATTGAATAATCAAAAGAATGGATTCCCTTAGAATTATGCTTAAGAAGAAACATGGCTTTTTCGCTTGCTATTGGGCTTATCAATACAAATGCAATGCAACCTATAATAAGGCTACTAAATATTCTAGGAAATCGGTGACGATACGTTCTCGCTGTTCCTGACACGCCAAACAATATTAGCAAAAAACCAAGTATAGCTGGCATATTCAGTCCTGTTTTATCCATATCTGTCCATGGAGACAAACCAATAAACTTAAATAGATATTCTCCAAAAGAATTATCCAAATGATCTTTAGATATCATCAGTAGACCGAGTAGTAAAATAACTATGTTAATTATACCTTTACTCTTCAAAAGCTTCTCCTCCAAAATTGGTTTCCCTGTATTTCACCCAGAACGAACTTGCATCGATTTCAGATAACGTTTTTGTATTCACGACGTTGATCCCCCTTAGATAGCTCCTATCTTAAGGGGATCTATGTGTCCGGTTGATTCCGCTTCCCTGCTGCTGAAATGCCTCTTCGAATCCACTTCTAACTCCGGCCGGACCGAGGGCCGAATGGCCCGATGCGAGAATATGGTGTTATAAGATGTCGGCGACTTCCTGAAATACGTTCAAGATTAACTTGTTCTTGGTTTAATTGGAATGTATAAATCGACTTTTGCTTTTCCTTCCGGGTCATCATAAGGGTTATTCATACAAAATTCAAGACAATTTCTTTCATCAGGGTCATATTCACTATTTGGTAGCCATTGACCAAATATACTTTGATAAGCAATTGCCAGTTTATCTATTGTGTCATAGAAATTATATAATCCATAAAGTCCGCCAGGTAATATCCTAAATTGTACTTCTGAATGATTTTCTTTTTTGAAGGCTTGTGGGATTGTTACACAAGCGTCATACCGACATTCGGTTTCTTCCGTTGAATTTGGATCATCCAATGAAATTCCAATAAAATATTGTTCTGGCGGAAATAATCCATTCTTCCCTGCCCATACCCCTAAGCTCTCCCACGCTTTAAATGTATCCAAATAGCTCCCGAAATGCCTTACAAACGCAACTTCATAATCAGGTAATTCTTTAATTGAAATGTTCATTTTCCAAATAGAAAACAACTTATCTGAAAAGATTACTCTCAATTCAATGGCAGAAATCTCCCATTTTTCTAAATATCATTTTTCAAGAATTTTCACATCAATCGTTAGTGTGACTCCATTAGCTTATTTGACCAAGGAAAGATTAAAAAAATCTGTCTCACTTTTGGCCAATTCTAACAAATCAATACTTGAAATATCGACTTTGTGTGGCTATGATTGATTACCTTGTCAATCCGATCTGTGTAATTATTCTTACTCATTGTTGATCTTAAGTCCCTTCGCCGATTTCTTATAACGTTTGTGTATTCACGACGTCCGACAAAGTCGGATGTGTCCGGCTGCAACTTCTTCCCTACCAATATTTCCTGCCGAACCGAGGGCAAATGTCCGATGCGTGAATATGATGTTATATGCTGTGGCTGACTTCTCTGAGTTATCCCAGAAATACTCTGTTAATTCTTTCTCGATCATAATCTAAAATCCAATCATTAAATCCTTTGTAAATCTCCATCAATTCTTCTCTAGACGATGCGATAACATCACAACCTCTATCATCATATATATGAAATATTGTTTTCTTGGTTATATTGATAAAGTACACCCTATGGTAGATCATAGGCTTGATTCCAACATCATGATTACAAATAGCTTTGATCAACTGACTATATCTCAAATCCTCAACCCTACATTTAGTCCAGTACCTATACATATTGTTCCTTAGGTCTGGGGTCTCATCCGGATCACATTCAATATCAGGAAGTATATCKAGTCTTAGCGCTTTGATCGACTCTTTCTTCTTGATATATTTCCTATATAAATTTAGCTTCTTCACTTTGTTTTTAGGTTTGTCTGCAAAATATGCGTTCGTAATTAATAAGACTTCATCTTCCTTAACATGAAGAGCTTTAAACAATTCAATTGATCGATAATAGACTCGTTCCATGTAATCTTCTTTATTTAATCTATAGATTGGAGGATCTCCGAGTTCAAATCTTATTGAAACATTCCAACCATAAAAAAGAGGCGGTCTTAAAGTTAAGTTATGAAAATGTTCCTCTAAGTACATCTTCAGATCCATTATTGTTTTCCCCACTCTAGCTTATTTGAATTCCAGCCATTGCATATAACGTTATTGTATTCACGACGTCCCACCACCTTAAGCCCGAAGGGCGGCCGCGACGCGGTTAGGTGGTGCGGATGTGTCCGGCTGCTACTACTTCATTGAAACTGAAATGCCTCTCCGAACCCTCTTCTAACTTCGTGCCGGACCCGGAC
>NZ_JBFTLA010000004.1:0-523255 GCF_056396205.1 Paenibacillus sp. 05T425 | reverse complement strand
TACTCACCCGTCCGCCGCTAAGTCATCCCCGAAGGAATAACTCCGCTCGACTTGCATGTATTAGGCACGCCGCCAGCGTTCGTCCTGAGCCAGGATCAAACTCTCCATAAAGGTAGTTCGACTTGCTCATTACTTTGTATTGCTTTAGTCAGAAGCCGAAGCTTCTTAACTGGCAGTTTCGCTCGTTGTTCAGTTTTCAAAGAACAATCTTTCTTTCGTGTCCGGCGTGTGTTTCTCTCGGCCGGAATTAGAATATACCATGGCCTATATAACTTGGTCAAGCTTTTTTATAAACTTTTTTAAAAAGATTATGATATTCGTTAAAACGGCCTTCTAATTGCTTTCTCCACAGCACATTTTAACTTTTTGCCACAAACGGCATTTTATACGATATGGCCGATGTCAGTCAATACTGGTTTTAACAACTATATAGTAGGAAAACAATAAACGGCTGTCGAATAGATTCGCATATACTAATTCGTATCGTTAATAAGGAGGACACGGGCAATGACATCAGAGGAATTTGATCAGCTTCGCATCAAGCTGCCCCAATGGGTAGAGGAAAGTCGCCGCCATGGCACGGAAGGCAAGGTGGCCTCCTATATCCCAGAGCTATCCAAGGCTCCTATAGAAGCACTTGGCATTCATATTCTTGATGGACAAGGACGCTCTATATCGGCTGGCGATTGCGGTCTATCATTTACCATGCAGAGCATCTCCAAAATATTCACGCTCATCTTGGCACTGCTCGATAACGGCGAAGAGGCGGTGTTCAGCAAAGTAGGCATGGAGCCTACCGGAGACAACTTCAACTCGATGCTTAAGCTCGAGCTCGTACAGCCCGGAATCCCATTCAACCCGCTTATTAATGCAGGAGCAATCGCTATATCGTCATTAATTGCAGGAGAACATTCACTAGACAAGTCTGCCCGCGTGCTTCATTTCTTCCGAATGCTAGCCGGTAACGAAACGCTCGATTACGACTATGACGTATACCGTTCCGAATCGGAGACGGCTAACTTGAATCGATCCATGGCGTATCTGCTGAAGGATAACGGTGTGCTTAATGGCGAAGTAGAGGATGTGCTTGACGTTTACTTCCGGCATTGCTCGATCAGCGTAACCTGTGCCGACTTGGCGAGCATGGCTCTCGTGTTGGCAAGTGACGGCGTAAATCCGCGAACAGGAAAACAGTTGATTCCGCGGCGTTACGTTCAAATCGCCAAAACGTTCATGACGACATGCGGCATGTACAATGCATCCGGCGAATTCGCGATTCAAGTCGGGCTGCCTGCGAAGAGCGGCGTGTCAGGCGGCATTCTGACCATCGTGCCTGGGAAATACGGCATCGGGCTCGTCGGCCCGTCACTTAATCGCAAAGGAAACAGCATCGCTGGCGTGGACTTGCTTCAGAAGATGTCGCAGCATTTTGACTGGAGCTTGTTCTAACCCATCATGGAATAGAAGAAGGCTGCCGACAAGGACTAGATTACGTCCAGCATGTCGGCAGCCTTCTATTCATTTAGCGGTACGGTCGATAAGCTTAACATTTTTGCTAAGGACAAAAAATTGCTCCGCCTTCTCTCGATGCTCATCGGTAATCTGACCGCTGATCGCCTTATAGGCAATCAATACTGCGGTAGCATCGTCTACGAAACCCGCAACAGGAATGAAGTCGGGAATAAGATCGATAGGCATGATCCAATAGGCAAGCGCACCTATCGCAGTCACCTTAGCCGATAACGGCGTCTTCGCATCGACCGAGCAGTAATACAGTGTGACGACCTCCTTGGCAAAAGGCACTTTAGCCGCATGTCGCTTCACCTTCGCCCAGAAGCCTTCCTCTACGTATTTGACCTGCTTATCGTGATCGCCGATTTTGCCGACCCACTTATTCACGTCAACCTCACTAGGCGAAACCGTCCCCGTCGCCTCTCCTTGAAGCGTCTCTTCGAGCTCGCTCGTCGATACCTCATAAGGAACCGCTTCTTCAACCAGTTTGCTGCCGCAATACGCGCATCCTTCAGTCAGCACCTTGTCCGTATCTACCTCATTGCTTCTTCCGCATTCCAAACATTCTATTGTTGTCATGACGTCGCCTCCTAATGAAACCCTCTCTCCAACCACTTCTTTCTTCTTACACTGTTATACTTGGAAATCATCGTGAAGTTTCATTCTTAATCGACAATACTTAAGCGTCAAAGGCAAGAGCCGTCCTTTCATGCAAAAAACCGCCATATAGGCGGTTAAGTCAAGTATATCGGGCATATGAACAAATGCCAGCTCTCGTTCAAACACTCGTATTTTCGAATAAGTAATACATAATAGTTCCCGCAGCCTGCTTGACCGACAATAAGTCAGAGCTGAGACGGATATCAGGATTGCTAGGAGGCTCATAGGGTGAGGAAATACCCGTAAAATGAGCAATCTCATTCGCTCTCGCTTTTCTATATAGACCCTTCGGGTCGCGTTGCTCGCATACAGCAAGCGGGCAATCCGCGTACACCTCGACGAACTCGCCTTCCTCGAACATCGATTTTGCCATATCACGATCCGCTTTTATCGGGGATACGAGCGCAACAATGACGAGTGCGCCAGCCTGGACGAGCAGCTTCGCTACTTCGGCCGTACGGCGCACATTTTCGCTTCGATCCTTGGCGCTGAAGCCTAAATCTTTGTTGAGCCCTGTCCTCAAATTGTCGCCGTCCAGCACGATGCTATAAATATGGCGCTCATAAAGCATCGTATTCAGCTCGTTCGCGATCGAAGACTTGCCAGAACCTGATAGCCCGGTTATCCATATGACGCCGCTCATATGTCCAAATCTGCGATTGTACAGCTCCTTCGTAACATTGTAACTATGCCACTTGATATGGTCGTCTCGTTCGGCCACTCTCTCCTATTCCTCCCTACTCTAGCTCACGTCCTGCAATATTCAGCTGCTACGCCATAGTATGGCAAGCGCTTCTCTATCGATTGTACGTATGCTGATTTGGAGTTTAATAGGCGAGAACAGAAGGCCGAGTTAAAGCTAGGAATGTGCGCCGCTTAATACGGTGCTGTCCAGTTGTCCATTGAAGAGTTTGCTATAGAACCCTTTATTGGCTAGCAGTTCATCATGGGATCCGATCTCTGTCAAAGCACCGTCCTGCAGCACGACGATTTTGTCGGCTTGCTGGATCGTATTCAAACGATGGGCAATCACGAAGCTGGTGCGTCCTTGCATAAGGCGCTGCAGCGCTTCTTGAATTTTGATTTCCGTAACGGTATCGATGCTGCTTGTCGCTTCATCAAGCAGGAGTATAGACGGATCGGCCAGTATCGCTCTAGCAATGGCGAGTAACTGCTTCTGACCTTGGCTTATCCCGCTGCCATCGAGCTTAAGCAGTGCATCGTAGCCGCCGCGAAGTCTTGTAATAAAAGAATGCGCGTTAGCAAGCTTCGCTGCCTGTTCAATCTCCTCGTCGGTTGCGTCCAGCCTTCCGTAACGAATATTGTCGCGCACCGTTCCCTCGAATAAAAACGGATCCTGCAGTACGAACGCCATATGCGAGCGCAGGCTCTCGCGCGTACAGCTGTTCGTATCGCGGCCGTCGATCATAATCCGGCCGCCGCTCGGTTCATAGAATCGGCACAGCAGCTGAATTAACGTTGTTTTGCCAGCTCCGGTCGGACCAACTAACGCAATCGTCTCTCCTGGCGAAGCTTTGAAGCTCACCTCTCTAAGCGTCTGAGCTCCCTCTCCATAGGAGAATGATACGCGATCGAAAGAGATGTCGCCTTTCACAATGTCGAGGACGGCTGCTTCGCCTTCGTCCTTGCACTCTTCTTCCTCGTCGAGTACGTCGAACACCCGCTCCGCGCCCGCAATGGCCGACAGCAGTGTGTTCCATTGGTTAGCCAAATCGTTAAGCGGTCTTGTGAACTGCCTCGCATATTCGGCGAAAATAATAATGACGCCCACCGAAATCGAGCCTTGCAGAGCAAGAATCGCTCCAACGCCGGCAACGATAGCAAAACTTAGATTGTTGAGCGCGTTCATCAGCTTCGGAATGAAGCCTGAAATCGTCTGAGCCCAGAAACCAGACACCCGTATCCGTTCATTGCGGATGCGGAAGGAGGATATGACGTTCTGCTCCTGTGAGAACGCCTTGACGATACGCTGACCGGAGAGCGTTTCTTCTATATAACCATTGAGATCGCCAAGATTGCGCTGCTGCGACTTGAACAGCTTGCTCGTCTGGTTCGTGATCCACTTCATTCCGTACACCATTAGCGGAACGATAAGGAAAGTCAGCAGCGTAAGCAGCGGGCTAAGCGACAGCATGACGGATACCGTTCCAATGAGCAGCAATACGCTGGACAGCAATTGAATAACCGAGCTGTTAAGCGAAGAGCTGACATTCTCGATGTCATTCGTCACGCGGCTCATCAGTTCGCCTTGCTGACGCTTAGCGAAATAAGGAATCGGCAACCGGTGCAGTTGATTGAACAACAGAACACGCATCTGGTAGACGGTCTTCTGCGAAATCGTAATCATCCATATGCTTTGCAGCCACATCGTTAAGGAATGCATGCCGTATACCACTGCCATAAGTGCGAGGAAAGTGATAAACCCGCTGTCGCGATCGATGAGGAATCGGTCAACGGCCTTCCCCGCCAAATACGGGCCAAGCAGCGATAATGCCGAGCTTAGCACGACCATTGCCACAACAGCAGATAATCGGCCTTTATATTGCATCAGATAGCCGCCCATTCGCTTCAGCGTGAGTGAGGCGTTACGGGCACGCGGCTTCTTCTTCGGCGCTTCCGCCTTGTCTCCGGCTCCGGTCTTAGCCTCAGCCGCTCGTTCGGGTCGTTCGTATTGGAATGGCCGCTTCAATTGGTTAAGCATTGGACACGCCCTCCTTCCCGAACTGCGATTCAAAGATTCGCCGATACAGATTAGAACCATTCAATAATTGCTCATGCGTGCCTTGAGCGAGAAGCCTACCGTCATCAAGCAGCAATACGGTATCGGCGCCTATCGTTGTGCTTATTTTTTGCGTGATAAGGAACGTTGTGCAATGCATCTGCTTAAGAGCAGCGAGAAGCCTCGCTTCCGTCTGAACATCGAGCGCACTCGTACTATCGTCAAGAAGCAGAATGACCGGCTGCCGCACAAGCGCGCGGGCAATCGTAAGCCGCTGCTTCTGCCCACCGGACAAATTAACGCCCTTCTGGCCGACGATAGTCTCATATTGCAAAGGCAGCTTCATGATGGTGTCGTGAATTTGTGCCAGCTTAGCCGCCTGTTCAATTTCTTCCTGGGTGGCATCTTCCTTACCCCAGCGAATATTGTCGGCAACAGTACCGGTAAACAGCATAATATCTTGCGGCACATATCCGATCTGACCGCGAAGCTGGGTTAGCTTCAGCTGCCGATTATCGATACCATCTAGACGAATAATACCTTCATCCAAATCGTACAGCCTCGGAATGAGCTGCATAAGCGACGTTTTGCCGGAACCGGTCGCACCCATAATCGCTACTGTGTCGCCTGCCTTCGCCTCGAACGTAATCGCTTCCAATACATGCTCGCCCGTATCCGGGTAGCGGAAGGAAACCCCTTCGAACGAAACGTCTCCCGCTCTAAGCCTTGCCTCCTTATCGCTCTCTTCCGTATCGAGCAGATCGATGTCGGTCATCAGCACCTCTTCCACGCGCTGAGCCGATGCCCTGGCGCGCGAGAAGTTCACAATAATCATCGAGAGAATCGACAACGCGCCCGTCGTCCGCATCGCATAGTTGACGATTGCGACAACCTCGCCGACGCTCGCTCCGCTTCGGTCCAGCTCGAAACGTCCGAACCACAGTACAGTCAACACGCATGTATTCATAACGAGCAATATAATCGGCATCGTTGTCTCGGTCAGCCTCATCGCAGCGACTGTCTTCTCCATTAGCCGCTCGCTCGAGGAGGCGAATCTGGTCGCTTCATGCTTCATTCGAACGAACACGCGTATGAGCCGCATGCCGCTTAAATTTTGCTGCATCACGCCGTTCACCCCGTCAAGCTGCTGCTGCACGGAGCGAAACAGCTTCTCGCCCCTTTGCAACACCCATACGAGAAATACGCCTAGAAACGGTATGCCTGCCGCGAGGAACAACGCCAGCTTCGGATGCACGATGAATGCCATCACTACACTGCCGATAACGAGCAGAGGTGCGCGAAGCATGATCCGCAGTCCCATGAACACCGTATTCTGAAGCTGCATCACATCATTCGTTAACCGCGTAATAAGCGAGGACTCCGGAAAACGATTGAAATTCGCAAAAGAAAACGATTGCACTTTCTCGTATAACCGCTCTCTCACGTCAAAGCCGAAGCTTTGGCTGACATGGGACGCATAAAACGAGCTTACAATACCGACGCCGAAAGCAATGACCGAGCATCCAACCAGTACCCCACCCCACTGAAGAACGACTGTCATATTGTCGTTGCCAATGCCTTTATCTATGATTTTGGATATAATGAACGGCTGGATTAACTCGACCATAAGCTCCGTCAACATAAGCAAGAGCGCCACAGCTGTCGCTGCCTTATACTTTTGCAAAAAAGAGAACATTGTACGCATTCCTGCACCTCCCGCTTTCATGCTGCTCTTCCTATTATATCGATTTATGCGCGAATTGGCATTTATAAAAATCACGCAACGAGGAAAACTCCTACCCGTCGATGCGAATAGGAGCTTCTATTATCCGTCACAATGCCGCCTTAGTTGCTGCGGGCGTCCTCATAGAATACACGGAACAAAATATCTTGATTGTAATTGCCGAAGCCTTTGCCGTACAAGGTTAGACCGCCGACATGAGCAGCTTCATCCTTCACTCCTATGCTGAACGTCCAAAAGTTACGGTCAAGGCCAATCTCTCCGATCGACATATCGGACATATGCTGGCCGTCTATTAACGTGCCGTCCTCCTGAATGCGAATCACCTTGAGCAGCCCGTATTGATTCACGCTGTCCAGCCACCAAGATGGCGTATATCGCCCTCTTACGTCACCGTAATCGCCGGGGCTTGTCCAGGTGCCCATGTCTTTGCCGTTCAATTCAAAGTATATGTCGGAAGGATAGTTCTCATTAATGCCAGGCGCTTCCGACCCGATCTCAAGCACAATCTCAAGCGCCAACGGCTTCTGACCCGGCAGCAAATAATTCGGCACTTTGTACTCGACGAAACCTTTGCCGAACCAAAGAATGCCTGCGTTCATGCGCTCCGGCTCGAGGAAGAAGCGCGGATCGTCATATTGACCGATCGTCTTGTCAACCGTAGCGATACCGCATGTCGGATGTACCTCGAACTGCGTATAATGTCCGACGGGCACGCTAATCTCATGCATTTTCTTCACATCGGGGATCGGATGAGGCAGCTCGATCGCAATCGTTCTTTCGGCAAGCGAGCAAATTTTGTGCGTGCCGCCATCCTTTCGGACCATTTTCGTATGGACTAGCCCCGCCTTCTCCAGCTTCTTCACATGCATCGTTACGATGGCGCTGCTTAGTCCGAGCGATTCGGCAAGCTCTTTCACGTTCATCGGTTTACTCGACAACAGATTAATGATAGATAAGCGCACTTGGCTCGCTAACGCTTCATATAATGGAAGCCATTCCGAATCGGTATTTGCATGAATCATTTGTTTGGATCGCCTCCTTCTTCCATTATACAAGCGTAAACGGCTGTCGCTACGCACGAACCGTTAGCTGCGTCTTTGCACAGCTCCCGGTTCTGACAACAGAGGGGCATCCCATAAGCCGCGATTGCAGCTTGGGACACCCCATGCAACTTTTGAAGCCAATCGTGCTTGCGATTACAACTTAATGCGGATCACGTTCCACGAAGCTTTGGCAAGCTGCGCTTCGATCTTGCCGTTGTCCGTAATCGTAGCGTTGCCCGCCGTATGCGGCTTCACGTTGTCCGGATTCGCAGCCGTATTGGATGCTTTCAGGTCATCATTTTCGAGCACGATATGCTCGATAAGCTGGAAAGCGCCGAAGCTTCGCAGATCGATCTCGAAGGAGAGCGACTCGGACAGATGACGGTTAACCGCGAATATGGTTACTTCGTTCTTCTCTTCATTATGCACGGCAACGGATTCCAAGTAAGGAACATCCGTATACTGCTTCGTATCATGCTTCGGCGACTTTACGAGCGGCACAAGTACCGTTCCGCGGCCGAAGATGCTGGCATGCATATATGGATAATAGATCGTTTGCTTCCATGCCGCGCCGCCGTTCTCCGTCATGATCGGAGCAATAACGTTAACTAATTGGGCAAGACACGCCATCTTCACGCGGTCTGCACGCTTCAGCATGCTGATCAGCATACAGCCGACAAGCAGCGCATCCTCGTGGTTGTAGATATCTTCAAGCTGCGGAGGGGCAATCGACCATGAATCGATCTTGCTGTCCTGTTCGTTGGAATGATACCATACATTCCACTCGTCGAACGAAAGATTAATTTTTTTCTTGCTGCGTTTCTTCGATTTGATGTAATCGCAAGTAGCAATTACCGTATCGATATATTCATCCATGCCCAGTGAGAGCGCAAGGAAGTTTTGCGAATCTTTATCCCTGTTGCCATAATATTGGTGAATCGAAATATAGTCAACCGTATCATACGAAAGGTCCAGAACAGTTGCTTCCCATTCAGGGTAAGTCGGCATTCCGTTGTAAGAACTGCCGCAAGCAACGAGCTCAATCGTCGGGTCTACCCAGCGCATGGCTTTGCCGGTCTCATTCGCCAGCCGTCCATATTCATAAGCCGTCTTATGGCCGATCTGCCAAGGGCCGTCCATTTCATTGCCGAGGCACCAAGTCTTCACGTTATGCGGATCCTTGTAGCCGTGCGAGATGCGAAGATCGCTCCAATACGAGCCGGATTTATGATTCGAATATTCGATTAGGTTGCGTGCTTCGTCAATGCCGCGCGTACCGAGGTTGACGGCCATCATTGCATCCGTACCAACCTTCTTGCACCAATCCATAAATTCATTAAAGCCGATCCAGTTCGGTTCAATCGTTCTCCATGCCAGCTCAAGCCTTCTTGGACGTTGATCAAGCGGGCCAACGCCATCTTCCCAGTTGTATCCGGATACAAAGTTGCCGCCAGGATAACGAACGATCGGTACATCAAGGCCTCTCACGAGTTCAATAACGTCCGAACGGAAGCCTTGCTCATCCGCCGTCGGATGATCCGCTTCATAAATGCCGCCATATACGGCGCGTCCCAAATGTTCAATGAATGAACCATAAATACGTTTATCTACTTCCCCGACAATAAAGTCCTTGTCTACGATCATCGTTGCCTTGTTGCTTGCCATCCGTTTACACCTCATTTTAGTTAATGTTAATAAAAGAATTAATTAGATTACGCGATGATAACCCTTTCATAAATTCATTTAACAATAAGATAAGAATTAATTCAAGCATTAATTTTAAAGGTAACTGAATTAATGTTTTCGTTTATCCAATGAGTATTGTACTGTGTTTTTCCAACCTCCTTGATACGCTTACTATTTATACCAAAAAACATAGTGCAAAATCCCCAATTAAATGTGAATTCAGCCTTGAGTATATATGTCTTTTCGACTACTATGGAATAAGAAGGGAATTCCCTTGTTTCAACACTACGGCAGGAGTTGAGAACATGAGCAGTTACGACCGCTCACTAGAAGATGCAGCCGAACATATCTTAGACACATTAAAGCATTTCCTTCAAGTGAACATGATCCTGATCGCAACATCCGATATAGCTTCCAATCGCATCCTGAAAGCGTTCAATCGCAGCGATGATTCGGATCCGATACCGCAATCTTTACTGACACCGCTCTGCAAGCTCATCATTGATCATAGCCATAACGCCCCCCATCTTATGATTAACGACTTGTCTGACGATTCAAGACTGGCTGGACTCCCCGCAGCGGCACAGCTTGCTCAGCGCTCTATGGTTGGCGTTGCCGTCAAGACAAGCAGCAATGACGCGGTTGGTGCGATCTGCTTGCTAGGGAGCGAGCCGATTGAGCTGAATGAGCAGCAGCTCTCCCTCGTGAAGTCTTTGGCCGCTATCCTTGGCTATGTCATTGAGTTAGAGAATGCTAGCGTTACCGACAGTCTGACAGGACTGTATAACCGGCGCTACCTAAGCCATCTCTATCAGAACGGGGCAGACAAGCAGTTCAGCGTAATGTTCATCGACATTGATGACTTCAAGGACGTGAACGATACCTACGGTCATGACGTCGGCGACCTGCTGCTGCTCGAGATTGCTGCCCGGCTAAAGCAGGGTGTGCGCAAGAGCGATGTTCTCGTCCGTTACGGAGGCGACGAATTCCTCATCTGCTTCCAGCATCTTGTGGACAACAATGACATCGAATTCGTAGCCGGCAAAATCAGAGACTCGATCAAGGAGCCGTTCCTTATTCGCGACCATACCATTCAAGTATCCGCGAGCATTGGCATCAGCGCGAACTACGGTCTTGGTTCCAGCTTAAAGGAGCTTATCAGCGACGCTGACCAAGCGATGTACGGCATCAAACAAAACGAGAAGAACCTGTAAGATGGAAGCGACGGCTGCGATGATCGCAGCGGAAGGTCGTTCCTCTTGCAGGTTCTTTATTTTGATTCTAACTTTTTTTAACGGCTCTTCACTAGCAGCTCGATCGCTTCCTTCACTACTTTGTTCGTGTCTCCGCCGGATTGCTGCTCCTCCAGGATGCACTGCTGCAGGTTCTCAGCTACGATCTGCGCGATCGCTTTGTCTGCCGCGTTACGGACTGCCGACAGCTGAGTGATGACATCCTTGCAGTTCTTCTCTTCTTCCATCAGTCTTAGCACGCCTCGAACTTGTCCTTCTAGACGGCGAAGCCGTTTCTTCATCTCATCATTATAGTGATAAGCCACTTGCATCAGCTCCTCTGATCTGTCCTATACCTGTATACGTATAAGATAACGCAAATCGGGAGGCCAATCCAGTATTATGTGAGCGAGTAGGATGAAAAATCGAACCGGATCGCTATTCAGCAGACAATGCATCTGCCTTTGTTTGTTGTACCGTGCCGAATGGATGGTGTGGAGGCGCATAGATAACGTATACTTTAAGCGGCGTGTTCCCTGTATTGGTTACGTTGTGCCATATGCCAGCCGGCACCATAATTGCATAGCCGTCACGAGCCATAACTTGAAAATCCAATATTTCTTTACGATCACCCATTTGGACAAGTCCCTGGCCTTCCTCTATCCGAATGAATTGATCCGTCGTTGGATGAACTTCAAGTCCGATATCATCTCCAACGTTAATGCTCATTAGGGTAACTTGAAAGTACTTCCCTGTCCATAGCGCCGTTCGGTAAGTATCGTTTTGCTCCGCAGCCTGTTCGATATCCACTACTAATGGCCTTTGTCCATAATCCGTTATTCTCATGTATTCATTGTAAGGATTCCAGTTGGTATTATTTATAGGATACACGATCATTCTCCTCATCGTAATTTCATTCCTTTATCCTATGCAGCCGCCTACCAGTACGGTTGTAAAATAGGTAAGAGCCTATCCCTTAATAAAACAGCCCTTAGCTAAGAGATCCGCATATTAAAAATCCCAATGACATACATATGGTATGAATCGTATTTTCGAATGCGGAGGGATGACGGATGAACCAGGATGAGATACGCGCATTGGAGCGTTCCATCGATGAGATAACCGAGATCGCGCAAGGCTTTGGACTCGATTTTTACCCGATGCGTTACGAAATATGTCCGGCGGACATTATTTATACGTTCGGCGCTTACGGCATGCCGACAAGGTTCTCGCATTGGAGCTTCGGCAAGACGAATAATAATAAAAATGAAAACCATACCAGAACCAGCCGTACTGTATAATCTACCCTTTCTATCCATAATATTCTTATGAAACGTATTTTACTTGCGGAGGGATTCCCATGAATCAGGATGAGATACGTGCCTTGGAGCGATCGATCGAAGAAATTACTGAGATTGCGCAAGGTTTTGGATTAGATTTCTACCCCATGCGTTATGAAATTTGTCCAGCCGACATTATTTATACTTTCGGAGCATACGGAATGCCCACTCGCTTTTCTCATTGGAGCTTCGGAAAAAATTTCAATCGAATGAAAATGCAATACGACTTCGGTCTCAGCAAAATCTATGAACTAGTCATTAATTCCAACCCCTGCTACGCCTTTCTACTCGAAGGCAATTCCTTAATCCAGAACAAACTAATCGTCGCCCACGTACTCGCACACTGCGATTTCTTTAAAAACAATGCCCGATTCGGCGTGTCTAACCGAAACATGGTCGAGAGCATGTCTGCTACCGCTGAACGCATTAGCCAATATGAAATGGATCACGGTACGGAGGCGGTTGAGAAGTTCATCGATGCGATTCTCGCTATTCAGGAGCATGTCGATCCGACGCTTATTAAGCCGTATCAGCTGGATAAGAAACGGTACATTGAGATGATTCAGAAGGAGAAGGAGCGCTCCTCCGGATATGAGGCACCTTCCGCCTATGGCGATTTATGGGATCTTGACCCGGAGCTGATCGCAGAGCGCGAAGCAGCTGCGAAAGCGTCCGAGATCAAGCGCTTCCCACCGGAGCCCGAGAAAGACATCGTATGGTTTATTGAAGAATACTCGCCGATTCTGGAGGATTGGCAGCGGGACATCATGTCGATGTTGCGTGACGAGATGCTTTATTTCTGGCCGCAAATCGAAACGAAAATCATGAACGAAGGCTGGGCTTCCTATTGGCATCAGCGCATTATACGCGAGCTCGATCTGACAAGCGACGAGACCATTGAATTTGCCAAGCTCAACTCTTCCGTTGTTGTCCCCTCAAGGAACAGCCTCAATCCATACTATTTGGGGCTTAAAATTTTCGAAGATATCGAGCGCCGCTGGGATAAACCGACGAAAGAGGAAATAATTCGTTTTGGTCGCCAACCAGGCCAAGGCCGGGAAAAAATTTTCGAGGTGCGAGAGTTCGATTCCGATATCTCCTTCCTCCGCAACTATTTAACGAAGGAGCTCGTTGATGATCTAGATTTGTACATTTTCGAGAAAAAGGGACCGGAGTGGAAAATAACTGACAAGTCTTGGGAAAACATACGCGAACAGCTTGTATATTCTAAAGTAAACGGCGGCTTTCCTAGCCTATACGTCAAGGATGGTGACTTCAACCGTGTTGGGGAACTATATCTGAGCCATAACTACGAAGGCACGGAGCTCGACCTCAAATACGTGGAACGCACACTCCCTTATGTCGTGCAGTTATGGGGTAAAAACGTCCATTTGGAGACATTTGTCGAGGATAAGAAGATCGTATTCAGTTGCGATGGGAAGAAGACTAGTCGGAAGTTTCTATAGTATATAAAAGGTGACCAATCACGATTGGTCACCTTTATCACTTCATCTCTCAAAAATCTTTTCTACTTAATGCCGCCCCTAGCGTATAACCTTTCACCTCGCGTTCATTTTCATTCGATCTCATAGATCCTTTATTCATATCGACAACAAACCTCAATAAGTGCCTAAAGACAAGCAGCGCCAGACTTAGGCGAAACTTCCTCATACCGATGTCTGCAATCAGCGTAAGAGAAAGCAAATTTATAAGCTTGGATATGTATTATGCAAACGCCCAGCGCATAAATGAATATATCGACTGTTTACTGGTGAGCCATGAAATTACGGGAGGGGACGTCATGATACCAAACGAGACGAAGCGTCAGACGCCTATCGGGGGCTATTCGAATGTTCCGCTAACTTTCACGGAAAATGTAGGTCAAACGCGCGGGGATATCCGCTATTTATCGCATAAGCCCGGAGTTAATATCGGGTTCTCCACCGCGGAGATTCGGTTTATTCTCACGAAGAATACGCCCGATCGGCGGGAGGGGATAGCGCTCTTCTTGCGATTTCTAGGCGCGAACGCCGCCGTGCAAATCGAGGGGCGTCGCCAAGACGCGGAGAAAGTCAATTATTTTATTGGCAACGATCCGGAGAAATGGCATACCGGTGTGCCAACCTATCGGGAAATTGTCTATCGGGAACTATGGCCGGGAATCGACTTGGTCCTCTATGGGGACAACGGAATATTCAAATACGATGTCGTGGTTCAGCCCGGAGCCAGACTTGACGATATCCGGTTCGTCTACCGCGGTGCAGATGAGTTGTCTTTGAGCGAAGATGGTAATCTTCAAATTCATACCTCGCATGGCATTCTAACGGAGGAGAGGCCCGTCAGCTATCAGGAAATTGACGGTCGCAGGGTTCCGGTGGACAGCCGATTCGTATTGCTGGGGGACCAAGAGGCTTGCGTCTTTGGCTTCGAGGTCGGCGATGGGTATCATCCGGACCATCCGCTCGTCATTGATCCATTTGTATTGTTTTATTCCACCTATATTGGCGGAAGCGACACGGATATCGGCTTTGGCATCGCGGTAGACAATCAGGACAATGCCTATGTGACGGGGCAAACCTTATCCCTTGATTTCCCAATCAGCCCTGGCGCATTCCAACCTGGCAAAGACGGATCTTCCAGTGCGTTTGTCTCGAAAATGAATTCCAGCGGCACCTTTCTCGAGTATTCCACATTTATCGGCGGCAACAGCTTTGATCTAGGACGCGGCATTGCGGTCGATGATTCCGGCCAAGCGTATGTGACGGGACAGACCCTTTCCCCCGATTTCCCTACGACGCCGGGAGCTTTTCAGACAGACATCGGCGGAGCCCAAGATGCGTTCGTAACCAAGCTAAGTCCGGACGGCAGCTTCCTCGTATATTCAACGTTTCTTGGCGGTGAGGGTGTCGATACCGGATTCGGCATTACTGTCGATAACACGGGTAGCGCTTATGTTACGGGAGGTACATCCTCCGTCAACTTCCCCCTCATCAACGCATTTCAAGGGTTTATCGCGAATGAGCATGCTTTTGTTACAAAATTTAATCCTGACGGCAGTGCGCTTGAGTATTCCACGCTCCTGGGAGGCCATGGCATCGATGAGGGGCGCGGCATTGCGGTAGACGGCGCAGGCCAGGCTTACGTGACGGGTCTAACGACCTCCGTGGACTTTCCTACCACGCCGGGAGCGTTCCAAATCAATCTTACGGGCGTCATCGGGGCGTTCGTATCGAAAGTGGAGCCCCTCGGGTTCGCGCTTGGGTATTCGACCTTCCTTACCGGCAACGGCGACGACGAGGGGCATGGCATCGCCGTCGACGAGCTAGGCCAGGCTTACGTGACGGGGAGTACCACTTCTTTTGATTTTCCGGCTACGCCGGGAGCATTTCAGCCCTTCTATGGCGGCGGGTCCTCCGACGCCTTTGTAACAAAATTAAGTACCGACGGCAATTATCAGGTCTATTCCACCTTTCTTGGCGGGGGCGAGTCGGATGCAGGTAACGGCATCGCGGTGCGCACAGGCCTCGCTTATGTGACGGGAAGCACCACATCGTTTAATTTCCCCGTCACTCCTGACGCATTTCAGCCGTTCCTTCATGGCGCCGGGGATGGTTTCATTACGCAACTCAACATCATGGGCAACGAGCTTGTGTTCTCCACATACTTCGGCGGCAGCTCAAGCGACACCGGGAATGCCATTGCCGTTGACAATACAGGCTGCGTTTTCGTGACCGGCCAAACCTTCTCTTTCGATTTCCCGGTCACTGGCGGCTTTCAGCCGTTTTTGCGTGGAGACAGTGATGCCTTCGTCATCAGACTCTGTTTGAGCTTGGGGACGGAGATCAAAAAGTTTACGGACCGCTTCGAGGTGCGTCGCGGCGAGCAGGTAAGATACTTTATCGAAATCCACAACCCAAGCGCCACAACGCTTACGAACGTAGTCGTTGAAGATCAGACGCTCGGAATCATTCAGATTATTCCTGAAATCCCTCCCTTCTCGGTTCACATTTTGGAATTTGATTTCATTGTTCCTATTGACGCGGAATTCGGGCTGCTCAGAAATACGGTCTCAGTCACCTCCGATCAATTCGGCGAGCCGCTTACCGGGGAGACGGAAATTCTTGTAACGGCATCACCTGCATTGGCAGCTACCAAGACGGTAAATCCGTCCGCCGCCGCACCGGGGGATACGGTTATCTTTACGATTACGCTCGTGAATCAAGGCGATGTCGAATTATTCAATGTTCACATCGTCGATCCGCTTATCGGACTTGATGAGTTTATTAACGTTCTTTACATCGGGGAGATTTTCAGCATCGATTGGCCGTTCGTCATTCCCGAGAATGCACAGGCTGGATTGACGATTTCCAACATCGTGACGGTTACCGCAGACAATCTGCCCAATCCAGAGGAGTTTGGCACGGTGGTCGAGGTGCTGCCGGTTCCTAGACTGGATATCGCGAAGACGGCAGATCGGAACGTCGTTTTTCCGGGAGAAACGGTGCATTATACGATCGAAGTCTTCAATACCGGAAATACGGACCTCGCCAACGTTCATGTGACGGACGATCTTACCGGATTCGACGTCATTATTCCTTTTCTTCCGTCCGGAAAAAGCGAGACTTTCGTGATACCGTTCTTCGTCGAGCTGGAAATGCAACCACAGACGTTTACGAATTCTGCGGTTGTCACTAGTGATCAAACGGATCCCGTATTCGGCAGCACGGATGTGACGGTGCTTAACGATCCGCGCCTTGGGATCAGCAAGGTTACGGAGACGGCCACCGCGGTGGTCGGGCAGACGATCCAGTATACGATCACGCTGGAGAATATCGGCAACGTACCGCTGACAGGCATTCGGATCCTCGATCCGCTGCTTGGTATCGATCATTTCGAAGCCGATCTGGCAGTAGGGGAAATACGCCAGCTTGTGTTTGCCTTCACCATCCCGCAGGATACCCCAATCGGATCGGCAATCTTCAATATCGTTAGCGTAACTTCGAATGAGGGCGGAACCCAGGAAGCGGAATCGTCGGTTACGGTAACGGGTTTCGGGCTGACGCTGACGAAGGTGCCGGACCTTCCGGCCGTTGCACCGGGCCAGACGGTCACCTACACGCTGACCGTAACGAACTTGCTGGATGTGGAGCAGACGAATGTCGTGTTGACCGATGCGCTGCTAGGGCTGAACGAGGTGATAGACGTCCTCGCTGCGAATGCAACGGTTATCCGAACGGTGATATTCACCATTCCCGTGGACACACAGATTGGCAGCGTCATCCAAAATACGTTTACGGTCATCTCTGATCAAACATCGGAGCAGGAAACGATCGCCGAGGTTGTCGTGATCCCGCCACCAGGCCCGGCGCTTCTGATCCAAAAGCTTCCTGATCGCAATACGGCTTCGCCTGGCGAGACGATCACTTATACACTAACTATAACGAATTTGTTGAACATTCCGCTGACGAACGTCTTCCTGACCGACACGCTGCTCGGACTGAGCGAGACGATTCCCTTCCTGCAGGCGAACGAAACGATTACCCGAACGGTGACGTTCATCGTCCCCGCAGACGCCCAGCTAGGCAGCAGCATTCGAAATACGTTCACCGTCTCCTCGGATCAATCGCCGGACCTCGAGTCATCTGCCGAGGTACTCGTGCAAGCTCCCCCAGGCCCGTCGCTTCTGATCCAGAAGGTGCCTGATCGCAATACGGTCGCGCCGGGTGAAATAATTACGTATACGCTGACTGTTACGAACTTGCTGGATACTCCGCAGACGAATGTCGTGCTGACCGACGAACTTCTAGGGTTTAACGAGACGATCGCAGAATTGCCTGCGAATGGAACGATTACCCGAACGTTGACGTTCACCGTTCCCACGGGTGCACCGAATGACAGCGTCATTCGGAATACATTCATAGCCGTCTCGGATCAATCGCCGCAAGTGGAGACGATTGCCGAAGTGATCGTCGAGACCGGTCCCGCCGTAGAGACGACTCTCGCAGTTCGCAAAATCCCGGATCGGACTACCGCGGAACCGGGCGAGACGATTCTTTATACCGTCGAAGTTACGAATACGGGCACAATTCCGGCGACCAACGTTGTCGTACGCGATTCGCTCACCGGCGAACAGCTCACGATTTCGGTCATCGCGCCAAGCGCGACCGAAAGGGTGCAGTTCTCGTTTACGGTTCCGGCAGGTACTCCGCAAGGGCAAGTGATCGCTAACCGAGTCACAGTGACTTGGACCGAGCAGCCTCCAGGTACGCCGCCCGTAGAGGACGAGGTGAGGGTAGACGTTGCCATTCCCGCTGAGCTGCCGGAACTGAATGTCGAAGCTACGCCGGATTCACCGAATCCGGGCGAGACCGTAATTAAGACGATCACCGTAAAGAACACTACGGGCATAACACTGACGAACGTAAACGTCTTTGATCAGTTGGTCGGCTTCCGCACGATTATTCCTTCGCTTGTATCCGGGGAGAGTCGAGTGTTCAGGCTGCAGCTCCTGGTACCTCCCGGCACGGTAGGCGGAACGGAGTTCCGGAACATCGTAACGATTTCCCCTGACCAGACGCCACCTCAGCAGCAAGAGGTCACCGTAGAGGTGCAGTCGCACCCGGAATCGTCGTTGACCAAAACGGTCGACCGTCCGGCCGGAAAACCAGGGGATACCGTAATTTTTACCATTCGGGCCTGCAACACGGGGAATGTTCCTCTATTGAACGCGCGGCTGACCGACCCGTTGCTCGGCATACAAGTTCTAATTGTGCGATTCGAAGTCGGAGCCTGCGAGACGCTGAGAGTACCGTTCGTCCTTCCGGATGTCGAGGAAGACACCATCGTCGTTAATTCAGTAATGCTTGTATCGGATAACGGACCGACTCGCGAGGCAAGTGCGTCGGTAACGGTTATCCCGGAGGAAGAGGAGTAATAAAATCGCCCGCTCACCGATGGTGAACGGGCGATTATCTATGAGCTTTTCGGTCCAGTCCATCGCTTGAGGGGACCTCTGTTCCCGTTAATTCTTCCTTTACCTTTCAATTTCCAGCCTGCATTCGCCTCGAGGTGCGCTAACTTTTTAATCTATCTTTCCAATACGTACAACCTTGCGCATTCAGTATTCAAGTGCTCCAGCTCAAGTACAAGATTATCTATGCGCTGCTCTTTTGCTTCGTTTTTCCGCTCCAGCGACAGTACAGTATCCGTTCCGCCGGGCACGCTAACAGGCTCGATATTTTTCCCAAACCCGCCATAGATCTTATATATACTTATAAAGTTAATATCGTAGTTGTTGAGCGGATGATTGGCAATGCTGGCACTGGCGAAAAGGATAGTGGGATGCAAAACTGCTGCGTTGGCCAATGGGACAAATGCAGTTGATGCCGTATTGTTACTAAACGCAGCACCGCTTCCGGTGGTTAGATTGCTATATGTCGTGCTCCCTGTATGGATACCGCCGCCGTTTTGTGCCGTGTTGCCGGTAATCGATCCGTTTTCCATGATCAAGGTGCTTATATTACCTGAGGTGCCCAAGAACGGCATCTGGCAGAGACTCTGCTCGGATCAAGACCATCTCCTGCTGTAGCAGCGTCTGGTTGGAGAAAACGGTGACGGTGTTCTGGAACACCGCCCCACCGTGCGTTCACGCCGGGATCGCGAACGGCAGCGTGAGTACACGCCTTTCCCCTGGAGCAAGTGACGGAACCTGCGTGTCAAAGCCGAGCAGCGAATCTATGACACGAATGTTTGTCAATGTTTGGTTCGAGACATTCGCGATCGTGATCGTTTTCAAGACGGTTCCTCCTGGCGGTACTATTCCCTGATCAACCACCAAAGAAATTTCAGGTGGTACAACTGACATGGCAACAATGACGCGCGCCTCGCTTTGTACCGGCAAAGAGTCTGGGGGCTGCTCCGGCCATGTCACCGTTACACGGTTCGCGAATACAGTCCCTTGCACCGCTGCGACCGGGATCGTGAAATTGAACGTAACTACAGCCGACTCCCCCGGCGCAATGACCGGGATCGTCCCCAGCGTGCCGGTTAGCGAATCCCTTACAATGACGTTCGTGGCCGGATTGCTTCCCGTGTTCGTTACTTCAATTGTATAGCTTACCGTCTCTCCCGGCTCCGCCTCATTGTGGTCCGGCAGCTTAAGGGCAACAAGCTCGTCTCCGCCCCTGGAATAGACCTTACGACAACCTCGTCCTTAGTCTGCTGCAGCGGCGTTTAATCGGAAACGGCGGTGAACGTGTTTATTATGACGCTGCCATTTGCCGCATCCGCCGGTACCGTAAATGATGCCGTCAGAGTAATCGTTCCGTTCGCAGGAAGGCTTGCGTCCGTTTCGCTTATGCTGAGCAGCGGATCGCTCAGCACGACATTGGTCTGACGAATCGCAAGCAGATTTACCACTGTCAGAGTATAGTTGATCGTTTCTCCCGGTGCAGCTAACGCCCGATCAGCCTCCTTCAGCACGGATAGTCCGGTGCCCGCTATCGTCACCGTCGATACCACCTGCTGCGTTCCTGCCTCCACCGAAGTGACAGTGAGCTCGTTAACGATGTCCGACCCGATCGATGCGTCCTACGGCACCGTGAACGGGATAGAGACCTCGAAGCTCTGCCCGACTGCGAGATTCGGGATGGTCTGGTCGAATCCGAGCAGCGGATCACTCAGCAGACTTTAATGAACCGATTATCTGAATAATTTCCAAGAGCCTTCGGCTATCTACTGCGTTATAATGGCCCAGTCATCTAAAATTGCCCAAGTTATTGCGGGGTTATCACCATTGGATTTCATGGTTCCTACATAAACTTTCACTATTTAAAAAATAGTTTTATAAACAACCTAGTAATTAGAATATTGAACTTACTTACTCTATTACATTAAAATAATCTTGCTAAATTTCGTCAGCTGCAGCAGAGCTAAATGATTGATATTTATTTGAAAACCTGATGATTTGAACTCGACTCGGATAGCCATGTTTGTTATAAAATATCTGCTTGCGTTTATTTTTATATGTAGTTTTATCTGTGCTGACTGGATTTGCTTAGGTGTCAAATTAGCGAGTTTATTCTCATCAATTGCAGCCCTAATTTCTTGTAATAAGACTATTGCCTGGAGATATCTGTTTCCTAGAACATAACCACCTACTCTAATAAATGCATTCTTAAGAGTACCGTATTCTTTATGTATTAAATGAATAAATTCATGAGCCAGCATGTAATGGACAACATGTTGGTGGGTTGAATATAGGTTAACCAGTGAATCAGACAGTGTTATCTTTTTACTATTAATTGCTGCACCATTTAGTGATTGATCCTGAACAATCAAAGCTCAACGTCAGGACGATTTGCAACTTTCTTTAAATTCATCAATAAATTATTTAATCCTGGATGATTAGCAGCCGTAACTTTCAATAGATTCAGCTCAACAACATTAGTATTAAGGAATATGCTTATTATACCAAAGCAGTTTTCCCGTCTATCATTCTACAAAACGGACATTTTGTTGAAAGTTTAATAGATTTCTTGGTTCGCCTTCTCTCGCTGCCGAAAGCTGATGATTATCAGACGACGATAACTTCTATACAAAAATGACAAGAACTTCTATACATACATGAATCAATTCTTTCTCCTCGCTCTTCGAACCGGCTTAGCGGCCGAACAAAAATCAAGCTATGTACTGATCCACGTATTTTTTTGTTGTTTGTTTCATTGGGTGAATTCTGCCCAGTGGTTGAGAAACGTCAGCAGCCGGTCAAAATTGACCGGCTGTTGAACTGTATGGGCATCCTGTCAGTCGCCGGCATTCTGGGTGAAGCTGGCGACCTCAGCGGCTATGCACATGGTAATGCATTGCTGCGGCATGCCGGCCTCAATCTAGCTGAAGCGAGCTCAGGCAAATGGAAGGGCCAGATGTCCATCAGCAAACGTGGCCGACCAAGGCTTCGGCATGCCCTGTTCATGGCAACCATAGCCCTCATCATGAACGATGTATCGTTTAAACGACAGCACGAAGTGAATGAGAAGACGAAAAACATGAAGCCGATGCGCTCAGTGATGAAGCTTTGCTGCAAGCTGGCTCGCCTATTGGTTGCCATGGCACAAAGTGGTGAAGCTTACGAACCGGATCGAGCTCATCCTATGAAACAAGCTGCTTAGCCGCTTCTCAGTTAGCACGAAAATTGGCTTATTCGAAAGATCTCAAGACTGCACGGAGTACCGGATTTCGTTAAGTAAAAGAGCACAGACCCGTACCGTTAGGAAAACCAGCCTCCACCAACCGGATAGGCTTAGGAATGAAAGGGCATTGACCCGGGAGTGAAAGCCTCCGGAGGTACGTAGAGCAAGTGCAACAGGACAGTAAAAAAAGGAGCGAAAACTCGCCCCTTCTGTTCCCGCATGCGCTTTGGTTGCCAAGTTTTGACAGTTCATAGCCTCTTCTATCCGGATAGCGATTTATCCATTGGAGAGATTCCTACGAATAAGCGAGCATTTGTGAGAAAACTACATTTTACCGAGGGAGCTTACCATCGACGTTGAATAGCATCATATTAAATTTCGATTTGCGGAAGATGGCTTGGGTATCGCACGGCATTTCAACTCCTACTACTAACCCTATATATTAGGAATATACTGTTGGCTGCCTACGGCTCTTTCTTGCCTCATCGCTTATACCAGTAGCCTGGAATCCCTTTCTCCATTCTCATCAATGCCTCAAGGTAGTAATAATCTCCCCAAATCATATAATCATCCGCTGCGATTCCGCCTCTGACATGATAGGAACCATGCTTCAATAAACCTTCTGCATCGTTCTCCCCGATCGTTGAGTAGTCTTTGATTAACGACTGCATGGATTTATACAACGCTTCGCGAAAAAACGCCCGATCGGGATCCTCCACGCTTAAATGCTCTATTAATTCTTGCAAGCCGGCAGCGACGATAGCCGATGCCGAGCTGTCCCTAGGAGTTTGCTCCGTAACAGGTACGTCGAAGTCCCAGTAGGCAACGGCATCTTCCGGTAGATGGCGCAGAAAATAATAAGCAAGCCTTTTTGCAGTCTCCAGATATGACTTATTCTTAGTATAGCGGTATGACAGTGAGAAGCCGTATATGCCCCATGCTTGTCCGCGCGTCCACGTCGATCCATTCTGGTAACCTTGATGCGTGGAACCGCCGATTGGAGTCCCTGTTTTCGGATCGAAGAAGAAGGTATGATAGGAGCTATCATCTCCCCGAACGAGGTATCTTCTGCTCTTCTCCGCATGGAGCTCGGCAACTCTCCGATATTTCGTGTCTCCCGTTTGTTCGAATGCCCAATAGAGAAGGGGCAAATTCAGCAGACAGTCGATTATGACGCGTCCGCCTTCGATGGGGTCGCCTTCCGCTCCCCAGGCCTGAATGTACTGTCCTTGCTCACGCCAACGCGTCATCAATAGGTTCGCAGCCCTGATCGTAAGCAGCCTTGCTTCTTCCTCTCCTTCGATTATCCATTGGGCTTTCGAAGATAACGAGTATAGAAAACCGATATCATGGTGGTTCAGGGCGACCTGCTCATTCAGTCGCTTGCGGAAACTATCTACCGTCTTGCACGCGGCATCCCGAAATACCGCATCCCCCGTATATTCGTAGCAAAGCCATAATAGCCCGGACCAAAAACCGTCGGTCCATTCGTCGTTCTCATTCAAGGCGTACACACCCTTGTCGCTGACATGGGGGAACCGATCGCCGAAGCGCTCAATATTAGCCCTCGTTTTATTCACCGCGTCATCAATCGCTTGTTTCCACATACGTACGCCTCACTCCTATTTCTCTATTCCAAGAGGAATTACCATGTTCCATGTGTTCTTGCCACCGAATTCCCCATTACCATCAGCTGTAGCTGCAAACAAATGAGTTGCAATCCCATTCTGAAACAACAGGAACGGCCTTTCGAAATTCCCCATATGTTGTGTCGTTCCGTCATCCCATTTAATAATTCGTGAATAGGCTTTGGGGTTGTCCGCAATACTCCAACTCAAGCCATCTTGAGAATAGGCATGAATGCCCCCGTGTTTTTCACCGCCTATATTCCCGTTCATATCTTTTGCAATCATCTCATAGCCGTTATTGGTCTTCCAAATAAATGGATCTTCTAGATGGACTTCCGATGGCGGGAAAATAGGCTCTTCACTCATTACACGGTAAGGGCCTCGATAATGATCAGCCCATGCCGCTCCAAGTGACATATCACTGAAGGTATGACCTATATATGCTCGTGACTTATAGATTAAGAGGACGGAACCATCCTCATGGATACAAGGAGCCGGATTAGAAGTCAGATAACTGTCAAACTTTCCGGGGCGGACATCTACAATTGGTGCGTCCAACCTCTCCCAAGGGCCATCGACTTTATCAGCAACGGCCAATCCAATCCGTTTATTCGATCTGGCTACGATGCAGCGGGGATCGTCTAGACCGTACGCCTCTCCGGGCTGTACATCTGGAAAAGGGTGAGTCGTCCCCATATAGTACAAGAGATATTTCCCATTATGCTTTACAATGTGGGGGTTGTGCGTACTACGGCCATCCCAATACTCAGCCCCTCTTGCAGGCAGGACAATCTCTTCAAATTCGTAGGGTCCTTCCGGAGTGACGGAAACCGCCCGAACCACTTCTGAATGAACTAACCATCCGGGATGCATCGGCAGATACTTGGGCCATCGGGAGGCGAACATATGAAATCGCCCATCCTCGCCTGGGACTACCGAGGCACACCAAACCCAATATCCTGCCATTTCAAACCCACCACCTTTTGGAGCAGGAAGCATTCGTTCATATAAGCTTTTTGCTGTCATCCTATTCACTCCATTTGCCTCAGTCTTGTCGTTTCATTCTGATTAATAGCCCGCGTTTCGAATTTAACCGAAGATTGCATAGCGACTCTAGAGTTTGAGCTTCCTGGTAGTTTGGTATTGCAGGTACCGTTCTCGACTTTCAGTATAAAACCTTTGTAAAAAACATTTGAACATTCAGATAATTAACCTTGTTTCAGGTCTCCTCACGTAGGCATGCCTTATTCACTGGTGAGCGGTACCATTAAGACGGATAAGCGAACAATCTTTTTCCCATGCAGTTGAATAGCCAGCTTCTTTTCCGGGAAGTTATTCTCTATAAATGTAGAGCGTTCTGTCCATTGAGGTTCCTTCCACTGAATATCAGGATTAGGAGATGTCGGAAGCGGCTTAGCATCCATTAACTTGAACTTCGCTTCAGCCTCTGAACATTCGAGGTGAATGAGCAGCCTTTTACTCCCAATGGTTAGAATTGTGGTATGCCCATCCGCCAAGATCTCTGCCTTAGCTTTACTATTAACGTGCATAAACCACCAAATTTCCCCTTCTTCTTTCAATTCAATTAAATCGGTCACATTTACATGCTGGCGATTATTACGCAGTGAGATTTCGCGCTCAACCCGGTAGGTATCTTTCTTGTATGCACTCGTGATATCAAGGATTGCTCTGCATTCTCTTGATGTCGATTGAAACTGTATGATGTTACCTGATGCCATAGGATCCTGATCAGGGTTAGAGTCCATCTCTGTCAAAGCAGGCTGCGGATTTATGACTAGCGTATTATGTCCTTCCGCTCGTTTTTTGTAATAGCTCCATCGGGTTCCACTCGGAGTTTTATTCCAGAAATCAGGCCACCTGCGGTTCCCCTCACCATTGTCCTGTATCCATCGCTCACCTAGCGCATCCAATACAAATGTCCCCATATCCAGCTCGGCATGAGGAGCTTGATTATCACCGGCTTTGACACCAACGAACAAAGCATTCGTATCGTTCCATGCGCTTCGCATCGTAGCTGCTTCGACACCCCGGTAATACTTATCTAATGGTAGATCGTCCGATTTCAGGGACATATGCCGAGGCTGATACCACAACAGCTCCATCGGATTCTTAAATTGGGGCACGGCTTCTGAGATTCTGGAGTTCCTCCATTTTGTTAATTCTGGCAGGTTAAATTTATTCGCTAACCAGTATATTCCTTCATTGTCGCGTATATCCAGTTCCGTAAAGCAATCGGCGAAGTTAAAATATTGGCCTGTTGGACCCAGCATGTAGATTGGGAAATAACCGCTGTCTTTAATTCCTTCATAGCTAGCAAACTCATGATAATCGCTTCCTAGTGCCGTATCGAGAGACGCCAAAGCACGGGAGAGCATAACCCAGGTATACATCCAATAAGCAACGCCTTCGTTCCATCCTCCATCCTTGGCAAAACTGTCAAACGCTCTAGGCATAGAACGAAATGCGCCTTCAAGTACTTCATTCGCAATAGCAGGCTCATATTCTCCGACAGTCAGGGCTCCCATAATGACCCCTCCGTTACTTACCAAGTTCCAGTTATTCGTACGTAATGGCCAGTCATTCTGATCATATGGAGCATGAGGTGTATAACGATAAATCGTACGGGCAGGAATTAATCCTTTCGTGACGATCGCATCACGGATTAAATGACGTTGATCTTCTGTCAAGAAATCGTAGAACCAGTCATAGCCAATAGAGCAGGTCATTAAGTAAGATGAGGTATCCAGAAAGAAATCTGGAGTCCAGCTCTTTAGCTGCACCAACTGGCAAAGCTCCTGGCAGCCGCGCTCCGCATAGACCGAATCGCCATCTATTTTGTACATGAGGGCTAGCATGGTCATCCGTTGAATTAGGGAATCGACCACGCTTATGTCTATTTTCTCGACAAGCAATTGCAAGGTCTGTCCTTTCATGGATTCATACCATTGCTTAGCTTGGGGATCACTATTGATTTTTTGCTTTAATACGATAAAATCCTCGGATGTCGCCATTAATCGCGGATGTGCAGTGCTTAATCTCTTTAACCATTCCGGCTTCTGGACCGCTGGCTTAACCATAATCCTAGTCACAGACTTATGGCCTTCATATTCGGCTTCTAATAAGGCTTCCCCTGGCTGCAAACCTTTCATTTCACCGCTTGATCCATGGATGAATGCGATATGGGGATGGCTGCTCTTAAACGAAATATCCGATGAAATTCGAGCAACATTTTTCAACTGATCAATTACATAGGCTTTTAGCTGAATGCTGTCACCCACCGCCAACTCTTTCACATCGTCTATTTCCAGCATTCGTATCTGCATATCATTCCGTGTCTCCTCTTCTTTCTTGCATTTTTTGATATTGTTTTGGCGTTTGACCATACTTGTCCTTGAACAATCGAATGAAATGATGGGTCGAGTTGTAGCCAAGCTGAGAAGAGATATCTTGAACCGACAACCGATCTTCCATAAGGAGTACCATAGCCCGCTTTAATTTCATGTCCGTTACATACTCGGTGAATGTCGAACCGATCACCGTCTTAAATAATTTGCTGACGTAGTTGGGTGAAATGTTAAGATGCTCGGCAACTAAATCGAGCGAAAGCTGGTTGCTCATATTGTCTTGAATTAATTGATTAATTCTATCTTGCAGAACTGGATCCGTCTTTAATTTTCCACTTTGGGTTTTATCAATGACCAATTGCACGATAGGGCCGATCCACTCAGGGAAAGATTCCATGTTGCGTAATTGATTAAAACTTTCATGTAACTCAAAACCTAATACTTGTTCAGAGGTTTTGCCCGTCGCATGGATTCTTTTGCGGATTAACACAATAATATCGCCCAGAATGGATTTACAATAATTTACGGTGTAATGATTGCCGATTAGATGCTCTACTACCATGGTTATGGTCTGTTGTACTTCCTCTCGATCCCCTTCACGAAGACCATCCTCCATTTTCTGAAGGTAAGAAAGTATAGGCCCCGATTCTTTCCGCTCTGAAATAGACAGCATTCCATAACGGATAACTGCTTCAGATGTAAGGAACTCATAAGGTAAAGCTGCCTTAGCTTCCTTGTACCCTTCTGCAACGCTTGTTTCATGAACAAGGTGAGGATTGCTTACGCTTATCGTATATCCCATGCTTAACTTAGAATCCAGAATCGTTGTCATATGTAAAATTAAGCGATCCATTTCAACAACTTCTTCGAAATTCACAATACCCGATATATGCTCGTCCTCGTCCTGAATGGCATATATACGGCAAAGGGAATTATCGGCTTCTAACTCTTGAACGAGGCTGTACACATGCATCATAACCTGCTCATATGAATTCCCCTTGGTATGGAGATGAATGATAAAACAGAATATCCATGGCTTATTGATTTGAACACCAGTCAAATTAATATTAGGTATCAAGGGGTCGTTGATGGTCGTATTTCCCGTCAAAAGTTTGGTTATATGAGTATGTCGAATAACCGGCTTATTTCTTTCTAAATTCAGCTTTAATTCATCGATTTCCGTCCTGATTGGCTTAAAAGCTTTTCTCGTCATCCAAGCAGCAACGGCCAAGTTGAGTAGAAAGAGCATGCTGCCTATTAATAGCATCCAGTTGCGAATGGCAATAGATTTTCCGAAAAAGGCATCGACCGGAGTAATTGAAACGTATTTCCATTGATTAATCTCGGATATCGAGTAGGTAATTATGCTGGGTTGTCCATCTACGTCTGCCCTTATCATTCCTTCCTTTTCCACAGCGCCAAGAAGTTTCTGACGGATACCAGAATCCAAGTGACTCCATGTCAAGTCGTCCTGCGTCCCCATCATATACTGCCCTTCCTCGGTAACTGCAAATAAAGGACTCCCCCCCATAAAATTATATTCGCTCATCATTTTCCTGATATCATCTATATCCAAGTTGATTGCGATGACACCTAGACGGCTGTTTAGAGGTGCGAAATAAGGTATGCTGCGAACATAGGTAAGTATTTCTTTGGCACTCCCTGATTCAGAGGTTTCATTCGTCAGCCATGCTATCATTTTATTCGTATTATTAAATTCACGAAGCCAATCTTCCCGGAAACCAAGTAAACATCCGGTTGATGGGAGTAAACATACGTTCGTATTTTGGAACAAAACTTGATTTTTACGATAATAAATATCTATGGAGTCTACATATTTTATTCGATTCACAATCTCATAGATTTGCTCCGAGGTATTCAAGATTCTCATAGAATCCTTAGTAATATCATGTTTGAGCGGATATACTAACGGTTCATTACTATCCAGATCTGTAAAATACAAATTTGGAACATCGAAGACATCCTTTAATACCTTCTGGTCCATAAAATTGCGGAATTGGGAAACCGATTGCAAGTTCAGTTTCGTTAATTCCTTATCATAGTTTGAAATAAAATATTGGTATAAAACAAAAGTCGGCAGAATCGTGATGATGACGACAAGCAGGATGTTAAAAGCCATGAGACGAGCGAGCGACTCGTTGTTTCGAATATAGCGCTTCATGTAATTATCACTCCTCAGTTGTCACGGATTATACACCATAGCCCTGCCGGTCATCAATGCTGCATCCATGGGAGGAATCAGATCCCCCCATGGATGCATCTCACTATTCACTATTTGCCGATCATAGTAGCATAAGCTTCATTCCAATCTTTCTCGATCTGATCGCCACCGCTGCTTTTGAACTTTTGGACGAAATCGTCAAAAGAATCTATAGAGCTTTCTCCAGTAATTATTTTCAAATACGTTTCGACTTCCAGCTTGCCTAGCGTATTAGCATACTCTGAGAATGACTCAACGGCAGGCATTGGTATTGCTTCATAGCCAGTCGATTTTGTTTTATCCGCAAACTGGTAGAGGAATGGATCTTTCTTCTTCATCCATTCGTCAGGCGCTTGTCCGACGGTAAAAATAAAGCGACCCTTCACTTCAGCCGGCGTCTTTGTATCCCCATCGAGTGTCACGAATGTCCCATTCTCCATTTTCCAATCCTGGTCCTTAATTCCTTGCGTAAGTGTCAGCCAGTACTCATTATCGGTATAGTTTGCTTCAATCATTTTAAGAATGGTCTCGACTTTACGGGGATCTTTTACCCCCTTTGTCGTAAAGAGAATTGAATTGCCAAATGACTGCCATTGAGGCGTACCCGATGCGCCATTTGGACCCACAGGTGCCTTTCCGAATGTATATGTCCCATTCGGCTGGGATTTCTTGAACTCGATATATTGACCGCCGCCTTGATCTTGCGGGCTGGCCGGATCAAGCTCATTTCGCCAATGCGTGAACATTCCTTTACCCGTCAGCCCGATACGGTTATTGAAAAAGGCTTGTGAATTTGCCCAATAACCCGTTGTATTTTCACTCGTCAGAAACTCCGGATCTATCAGCCCTTCTTTATACCATTTTTGCAATAGAGCAAGCGCATCTTTCATTTCCGGTTGAATACCTGCCACCACAATTTTCCCGTCTTTAAGTACTGGCATAATCGCTTTAATAGGTTCTTTAATTCCAGCTTTGATATCATCCCAGGCAGGACGACCGAAAGCGCCCATTATAGCTGGAATGGCAAAATCGGACATTCCGTACGTATCCTTCTCGCCGTTTCCGTCGGGATCATCATTCGTAAATTTAATTAGCGCTTGCTCGACTTCTTCTATTGTCTCCGGTGTCTTCGTGATGCCAACTTTCTTGAGCCAATCGTCCCGCCAAATAATAGCCGTTGAGTAGCTGGAGTTGATATTCGTCGTAGGAAGCGCATACAACTGGCCATTATATTTGCCGAAGTCCCACGCCTCTTTGTAATTATCATCAATGAACTTGGCATAAGTCGGCGCAAATTTCCGAACCAATGCCTCATCAATAGGAGCGGCTACATTCTGATCAACCAGTTTAGGCAATGTGCCTACCACTGTCATAACATCAGGCATTTCACCGGAGGCCAGCTTCACGTTCAAGCTTTCCTCACGATTTTGGGCATCCAGATACCAGATATTAAATTTGGCGTTAAACTTCTGTTCAACTAGCTTCTGAATAGGATTATTCGCTCCGTCCGCTATTTGTGCATAAGAATTGTGAGCCAAATAATCAATCGTAACAGGTCCTTCGGTTGCCTCAGCGGCCGGACTCCCAGACGGTTGATCGTCCTTAGCATTGTTGGCACACCCAGCGATCATACTTGCTGCCAACACGGATGTTACTAGCACCTTCGTCAGTTTTTTCATTGATAAACATTCCCCCAATAAATGAATTTTCTGTTGCTATGTTAACCCGGCTTATCACCGAGGATTAACCCTTAACCGAGCCAATCAATGATCCTTGAATAAAATATTTTTGAAGAAATGGATACACGCAGAGAATAGGAAGTATAGATACAACGAGCACTGCCATTTTGAGGGTCTCGGTATTAATCACTTGCTTGTTCCCCCCGGTCATTTGCTCGATCAGTGGGTCGCTGCCCGTAATTAGAATATTTCTCAGGACAAGCTGCAGCACTTGCTTACTCGCATCCTGAATATACAGCATGCTGTCGAACCAGGCGTTCCAATGGAATACCGCAGAATACAACCCCACGGTTGCAATTATTGGCATAGACAGCGGCAACACAACTTTGAACAGAATAAACAATTCGTTGGCCCCGTCAATTTTTGCAGCTTCCTCCAAACTTTCGGGCAAGGCGGATAAAAAGCTTCGTGCTACAAGGAGCATATACGTACTGATGACTCCTGGAAGAATTAGCGACCATATCGTGTCCATCATCCCTAAATTTTTGATTAACAAATAGGAAGGAATAAGACCTCCTGAGAAGAACATCGTCAGCATAATAAAGAATGTCCAAAACTTACGATGTGGAAGACTCTTTTTGGCAAGCGGATACGCACCCATAAAAGTCAGCATAATAGTGAGCGCCGTTCCGGAGATTGTTCGAAAGATCGTATTTTTATATGCCACCCATATAGAGTCGTTTTGAAAGACACCAGCATAACCGCTGAAGTCAAACTTCGTTGGAATAAAATGAAAACCGTACTTATTGACCACTTCAGGTGGACTTACAGAAATCGTGACCACTTGCATAAGGGGCAGCAAAAACGCGACGGTAATTAAAGCTAATATCACATAAATAAATAGAACAAAGAGCCGGTCAAACCGCGATAAACGGATTTTCATGCTATCTCTCCTTTCTTCTAATTAAAGAATGCTCTCGTCAGTAAATTTTTTGGCCGCTTGGTTAGCTGTCAGTACTAAGATGAGCGCTACTACGTTTTTGAATAAGCCGACCGCTGCCGCATAACTGAAATTCATTTGGGTCAAGCCTTCTTTGTATGTGTAAGTAGACAGTACTTCGCCAACATCAAGAACCTTTGCATTCAGCAAGTTAAACACTTGCTCAAAGTCATCGTTAATAATGGAACCAGTAGCTAGAATAAGCATAATTACGATAACGGGAGCCATGGATGGAAGGGTAATGAACCAAATTCGCTGAACGCGATTGATGCCGTCCACTTCCGCTGCTTCATACATTTCAGGATTTATTCCGGCTATCGCAGCCAGGAATATAATCGTCGAGAAGCCGACATTTCTCCAAATATCCGATGAGACTAGAATACTTCTGAACCATTGCGGCTCCGTTATGAAAAATATCGGCTCTAGCCCGAAATGGGCCAAAATAATATTGATCGGTCCGCGGCTTGGCGATAGAAACTCGATAATCAATCCTGAAATAACGATCCAGGATAGGAAGTGCGGCATGTAGCTTATCGTTTGAACGACTTTTTTAAACCAGCCATGCATAACTTCATTTAACATAAGTGCTAATATAATTGGAGCGCTAAAACCAATCAGTAGTTTATAGAAATTAAGGATGAGCGTATTGGCAAGCACGCTGAAAAAATAGTCACTTGAGAACAATTCTTTGAAATTCGCTAGCCCGACCCAAGGACTTCCTGATACCCCCTGCAACAATTTGTAATCCTGAAATGCAATCAGCACGCCATACATGGGTGCATAATGAAAGATTACATAGTAAGCAATTACAGGGATGAACATTATAAATAGATACTTATTAGTCCAATATTGTTTCAACCCCGATCTTAGTTTTGAATGCTGTTTGAGCTTTGTTTCACTTTCTGTTGTCATATTCAAGCTCAATGCTGTTCACCTCAATCCATTCGAATTATGATAGCGATTACATGTCTCGATGTAATACTAGGCTCCACAGCTATATACAGCAATATCAAAATACCGCAAAAAATATCATGATTATTGCATTCAGACTTATCTGAACAAAAATATCATGATTCATGCATATAACACGATTAGAAACTTTAAAGGCTGAATATTTTAAAGCAAAAAATACAGTCCTCTCAAATTTGTTGAGGGACTGTACCTTTTGACATCCATTTCCTATTGAATGACAAGGTCTGCTTGTTTAATTAGCTGGGCCAGCTTTTCGTTGTATTTTTGGTCAATCCATAGACTCATCAAATTCTGCTTCACTTCAGAGAACGATTGATAACCTTCATCTCTTCTTTCCAGACACACAATAAGAAATAAGTTTTGATTTTCTTCAATCACCTCGCTGATCTGCCCTGCATGAAGACGATTCGCAGCCGCATAAAGCTTCGGGTTCACCTCTTCATCAACTCTCGCAGAATTTACATTGAAAATTTGCTCGGATAGGATTCCATTTCCGCTAAGCCGACTAACTGATTTCTCCCATCCGTAGTCTGCGTCCAAATCCGCTTTTACTTGCTTCATTTCCTCCAATGAATCATCGTCAATATGATCGAGCATCACCTTTTGGACTTTGATATAATCCGATTTTTTGTAATACTGATCTTTTATTTCCTCATACAAAGAAAGAAGCTGATCTTCCGACGCTTGAAATTCTTCTTTTCCTAACGTTTCTTTTAATTGATGAACCATGTTCGTATGAATGTAATCAAAATATCCACGTTCATCATATTGTACAGGGCCATAGATGACTTCTTTGTCTGCTACCGCTTTCTTTCTTCGCTTGTTTTCTTCCTTCCACTCTTGAACAAAATCATGATAAGCGATTTCCTTAACCATTCCTTTTTGTTTGGCCCATATTTGTTCTAACTTCCTACGAATCAAAGTATCTAATACGTCCTCTTTTAGGTCACTCTGCTTCGTTAGATCGTACTGGCCAGTCTCCCGCACATATTCTCCATACTCGATCGGTTCTCCATTTACTTGAGCAATAACCGTATTCATATGAACGGAGGTTTGTTGAGAACAGCCTGTAGCTGCCATACAAACCCATGATAGAAATAGAAGCAATATGATCTTTAACTTCAAGCACCTCACACCCATTTTTGTATTTATTGAATGACTAATTGCGGCCTATTGACGGTAGCTTCCTTACTATTAAATTGAATATATTTGCCGTCAAGAACATTGCATAGTACGACCAGTGAAACCGTACCGTTCGCCAACTGTGCCTGGACAAAGCTTGTCACATCAAATTCGTAATAAGCTGGCGTACTATTGATTGGAATCGATGATAGATAAGAGGTCGTAATAGCAGGAGCGTTGTTCCAATTAATTCCTGTTTCCGTCCAACTGTTGGTCGTTGTTCCGTAAGTCTTTACGTAAACCGTATTTGCATCAGTTGTATTATTTCCGTATAACCTTAATTTTGCTGAACTTACAGTAGAGATACCTGAAAGATTGAACTTCAAGTAAGATCTACGTTTGTAGCCCGCTGCATCGTCTTTGACAAGCAGATAAGATGCCGATCCATAGTTCGTAACGGAGCTTCCATCATAGATGAAGGCATCTGCAGCGGGTGTCAGAGTCGTACTATTTACAACAATGCCGGCTCCATTATAAGCCCCACGGTTCGGATTCGCCGTGTTGGACACTGAATTTCCCCAATAATCCAAACCACCATTGTTCGCCATTAGCACACCCGATCCCAATGCCGGAGAGCCGGTTCGAAGTTTATAGCCGTCCACGGTAAGGCGACCTGTCCCTCCAGAGCCTGCGTTCACGAGCAATGGATCTGTTGTTAGCTTATGCGCATCGCTAGGCTCGCCGGATGCATGCACGCCATAGAATGTATTGTAATCAAATTCCAACGTCGTAAATAAATGAAGCCCCGTCCAAGCGCCACTTCCTAACAAATAGAAGATATTGTTATAAAAATAGGAACTCACCGGATTCCCGCCATTCCATGCTTGAGCAACGATCGGACTTGTCGTCGAACCTGGAGGCAGGTAAAACGTATTATTATAGATATTCATATTCGTGCTTGGTCCTGCAATCTGAATCAATCTTGTTTTATCATTTTGACTAATATTGTATCTGACAACGCCGTTTGTAGTGGTCGGCCCTTTCGAACCATCCGTAGCAAAGGTAATAAAACCTCCCTCATTGTCATGACTATAATTGTACTGGAATATCGTACCGTCCTGAGCCCAGTCTATGTCATAACCTTGCCCATCCTTGGTCGTTCTGGTCAAATACGCCTCATTAAATTGGAAGATGGTATTGTCTGCATCAAACGCCCAGATCGCTACGTTCGCGACACCGGAACGAACACTGGCATCATGAACAACGTTGTACTGAACTAAGGCTCCATCTGTTACCCTTGGGACGATCCCGTCACCGCCAAGGTCAGATACGTTATTGTTCTGGATAACAATATTCGTTGAAGCATACCAATCACCTAAACAAGTCGTAATATTATGCCGATTGCACCAACTTGAATTGGTCACAATGCCGCTGCGATCCACAGAGGCAATTGTGTTCCCGTCAATTAATACGTCATTCCACTTCGTTTGAACGGTTCCCCCCAAGACTTGAATAGCAATACCGCCCGTTATTTTATTGCCATTGTCGCCTTTTACATGATGAATATACAAATTTTTGAGATACACGTGATTGGCTGTACCGTAGTCCTGAGCAACGACCTGAACCCCCAATCGGTTCCCTGCCGTTGTGCTGTTATTCGTAATTTCCAAGTTGTTGATTTCCCAATACTCCTGATTGAACAGGTATACCGTTCCGGCAAATAAACCGTTAGCATCGCCAGTTACATTACCATTGATGATTGGTTTGGTTGCCCCTCCGTAGATGTCGATCACAATAGGATTCCCGCTTGTTCCTGATCCTTTGGGAGCCAACTGCCCGCTCCAGGTTGAACCTGATTTCATTAATATCCGATCTCCTGGCGAGAAAGTCGTTGCGTTAACTTTGGCTAAGCTTTGCCAAGGCTGAGAAGAACTTAACCCATCGTTAGTATCGCTTCCAGCAACCGAATCTACGTAGTAAGTGGATCCCAATGCGTATGCTTTCTCATTCAAAGCGGGAATAAACGTGGCGACTATGAAGAACAACAATGTGATACTAGACAGAAATGACCTTCTTTTCATTACATCCCAACTCCTCGCACTCATTTTTATTAAAACTAACGGTTCATTGATTTGATGAATGCGATATCGTCAAGGAGCAGCTGTGTAAAGCTTTCCTCAATATGTTTGCCTGACTGCGCACGAAGATGGTTCTCTAATGCTTTGAATTCATTCGATGCATTTTCTGAGTTTTCTTGAATTTGTTCCACCTTCGCTAACAGACTTTGCAGAATGCCTGCATTGGTAATCCACCCTTTGTTATAGCCGATCATCAACACATCATCCAGACGATCCGCATCAATCATAATGTTAAGAGTGAATTCACGAACCGTCTCGCTCCCCGCCTCATCTCCTGCAATAACTTGAATGATATGCTCTCCCAACGTTAGCGCAAGTGGTTCAAGAGTAGTCTGATTGCTTATGACCTCTCCATCCAATATTACAGTGACCTCTACTACGCCGCTCCATTGATCCGTGGTCTGAAAACTGATTGCAACTGTGTCCGACTGATAGACATTTAGTGGTGCTGTTGGTATGATTTCCGGACCAGTCCGGTCGATCTTTATAATGCTGGACTTCACTTCTTCCTGATTTCCCGCCGCGTCAATGCTGTAGTAATGAATTTCATGCTCGCCTTCCTGCTCGATTACAATCGTGTTTCCTTCGATGAATGGAGCACCGTCGATGCTGTAAAATGTTTGTACTGCGCCAGCAATATTATCTTTCGCGTCCAGATATACCGTTTGAACATTCTGCTGCCACCCCGAAGCAGCATTATCCGTTGTAACAGGAGGAAGCCCGTCCACAATATCAACCGTCACGGTAATCGGTTCAGAGTCTGCGATGCCGTCGTTGACTTTAACCGTGAATACATCTGTTCCAATGACTCCAAGATCTGGCGTGTACGTAAAGCTGCCTGTGGATGCATTGATCACTACTGAACCTTTTTCTCCGGCAGTTAGGAGTGTATAAGTCAATGTTTCACCGTCTGCATGAGTAACGTTTAAGTTCCCGACATAAGCCTGATTTTGCTTTGTTGTGAAGGTCACATTCTCGGCAGCCGGCTTCTCATATTGTTCTAGCGTTATATCATCTACATAGGCCAATTTCCCCGTGTTGGATCCTTTATAGGAATAGATCGTCGCTTTCGTGTTTGTTGCCCCAGTCTTAAATATGAGTTTGGCTTCGGAATATTCCAGGCTTCCTACACTTTTACTAACCTGGACGCCTCCGTAATTTTTTACACCTAAGCTCTGGGTATTGCTTACATCTGTACTTTTCATCCAGCCTTTTAATACGTAGTTCGTATTTGGAGTCAATCCTTGAACGACCTGTTCCAGACCAGAGATCGCATTGCTGAATTTCAATGCATTATTGCCTGTTCGAACGTTCTGGTCGCTCATGATTTGAACTCCATTGTAATACGTCCAAGGTGCAGGGCTTAGTGAACTGAATTCAAAGCCGCCGTTTATTAATAAATTCGCTCCGGGTAACGTTTCATCTTCATATTCAATAAAGAGTTGTGGCCGATTATCATTTTCTCTAGAACCAAATTGGATATTGGCAATTCCGCTTGTAGGGCTATAGGCTGCTTCATTCTTAAGCAATAAAGAAACTAGTCCTTCGTTCTTTGAAGCATGAATGAAATCTGTAACATCTACTGTAATCCAATTTTTTAGTGACTCATTCGCAACGGGGAAGGTCCCGAGCAATCCTTCGGCCTGAGGAGCATTGTTCCAAGTAATCGCCGATTCAGACCAGCTATTGCTTGTTTTATATAGGCTTATGGTCCGGTTGGGATTACCATCTGCTACATCAACATAAAGTCGCAGCTTCGCCGATTTAATCTCCTTGGGGGACAATGAGCCAAGATCGAATTTCATATAAGCTTTTCTTGCATAACCTGCAGCGTCATTCTTAATATACAATAATGCTTCCTTGCCAAAATTGCTGTTCGCCGAAGATCCGTCTCTCACAAAGGCATCTTCAGTAGCGAATAATAATCCTTCTGGTGTATCTGTAACGGTAATCTCACATTGTGTAGAGATCGCTTCATCTTGGTTACTAGTAGCCGTAATAACGGCATGACCTGGTGCCAAAGCTTTGACTTGTCCGGATTGAGAGACTTGTATGATACTTGGATCACTTGATTTCCAAGTTACCTCTTTATCGTAAACCGTAGTAGGCAGCACGCTTGCATTTAGCGTATGGGAATCACCTTTGATTAAGGTCAGCTCGGTTTTATTCAATATGACGGATGTAACAGGAATCGGTTCAGGTTTAGGACCAGGATCGTTTGTATATTCATGTGCACCGATATCCGGAAGCCCATCAGTAAGTACATTACCGAAATAATCTTTGCCGCCGTTGTTGCTTATAACCTTTCCAGCATTGATCAATGGAGAATCCGAACTTAACTTATACACATTGGTGTTCTCGATTCCCAATACCTCGACCCATGGGTTCGAAATCTTCGGATTTGCAGTAACCAGACCGGGGTGAGTAGTTGGACCATTCGTATCCAGAATATGCGACGGATACACGCTATTATTAGCAAAACTTCCTTTTGCAGCAAAGTTGGAGAACTTGACGTTTTTCCCGCCATAGATGATGTTGTTATAGAACTTCATCGTTGCATTGGCATTCCAGGCATTAAAAATTTTCGTATTACTAGATTGACCCGTAATAATCGTATTATTATAAATTTCAGGCGCCTCAGCGGCAGTACTAGGACCATAATAGAAAATTTCAGCATCACTGCCGTCATTTACGCTGACATTGTAGCGGAATACGCTGTTCGTAGAACCATTCATAAATAGGGAAAAGCCGCCACGGTTATTATGGCTATAGTTATATTGGAAGAGTGTATTATTGCAATATAGGTCTATATCGTAGGCTTCACCGTCATTATATCCGTACTTACCACCGAACACCTCGTTATACTGAAAGATTGTATTATCTGCGGCAAATACCCAAATACCGGCATAATTGCGGTTTCCGACATTCGTATTGGCGAAATTTTTTACAACGTTATGTTCAACAACGCCACCCGATTTCATCGAAGTGAGTACAATTCCGTCACCCAATACTTCTTCTATATAGTTGTTTCTAAAGACTATGTCTGTGTTAATTTTGTTCAAGCCGTTTGCATTTCGAATTCCTTCGATGGCAACGTTTTTGACGTGATTGTTCTCCACCAGTACATCATGAAAACCGCCGGCACCGATAATAATAATGCCTCCTGTAACCTTGCTCCCATCCTTGTCACTATTTACATCATGTACGTACGTATCTCTAATATAAATATGACTTTTTATACTATTGTTGCTGATGATCAGAATGCCTGCCCGGCTTGATTTGACCGTTTCGCTATAGTTTGTTACCTCTAAGTTATTGATTTCCCAATACTCTTGATCAACTAACATAACTGCTCCCGATTCAGCAGAAGCAATCGTCCCGTTACCATTAATGATTGGCTTATCACCCTCGCCATACCTATCTATAATAATCGGTTGCCCTTCCACACCTGAACCCAATGGCCGCAATTGGCCATTCCATACGCCGCCTGCTTTGAATAATAGGTGGTCCCCAGGCCGAAAGACGGTCGTATTCGGTTTGTCTAACGATTTCCAAGCCTGATCTTCGCTTGTACCACTATTGTCGTCACTTCCTAAGATGGGGTCGACGTAGTACACATTCCCGGATATAGCTTCAGCATGTGCGGTTGCACCAGGAAATACGTTTACTCCAAATGCAAATGACAAACACAAAAAAATTAGCATTACCTTTTTCATTAAAAATACCCCCTTCATAATTAAGATGCAGATAATACGACACCAACTGTTTGAAACTTGACGTTGATAGCGTTTACATCTGATTGCTTTATAATATGACGCTGACTCTCTTACTCTCAATAACATCATTAGGTTAAAAATATCAAAAAGCGTGAAAGGATAGATTTTATCAGCTTAGTTGACACGGTTATCGAATGAGCAGCGCTATCTTCAATCCAATAGCATCCTGATGCTACAAGCCGTATATTTTCAGAATGATCCCCGTACGAAGTGAAGTGCCCCCTTATTATAGACATTGGAATAAGTCCCTGGGTTATCCGATGAAATTTGGTCAAGCCCCTATATTGTAGACAATGAAAAAAGCCCTATGAACTGAACTATTACAAAGCGGCAGACCAAATTCTGGTCTGCCGCTTCAATGATTGAACTATTGTCTCCCGTTAGAATTCCTGTAAAACGAATAATTTGGCGTTTGAACAAAAAGGAGCGCCTCCGCCGAACGCGAAGCGGCGGCGAAAGCCTCCGATGTCAAGCGCTTCCCTCCGGAGCCGGAGAAGGATATCGTCTGGTTCATCGAAGAATACTCGCCGATTCTGGAGGACTGGCAGCGCGACATCATGACAATGCTGCGTGACGAGATGCTGTACTTCTGGCCGCAGATCGAGACTAAAATTATGAACGAAGGCTGGGCTTCCTATTGGCATCAGCGCATTATCCGCGAGCTCGACTTGACGAGCGACGAGACGATCGAATTTGCCAAGCTTAATTCGTCAGTCGTCGTTCCTTCACGTCATAGCCTCAATCCTTATTACTTAGGCTTGAAAATATTCGAGGATATCGAGCGCCGCTGGGATAAGCCGACGAAGGAAGAAATGGCGCGCTTCGGCCGCGTGCCGGGCAAAGGACGGGACAAAATTTTCGAGGTACGAGAGTTCGATTCCGACATCTCATTCTTGCGTAATTACTTGACCAAGGAGCTTGTCGACGACCTCGATCTGTACATTTTCGAGAAAAAAGGACCGGAGTGGAAAATTACCGATAAATCGTGGGAAAATATCCGCGAGCAACTCGTATATTCGAAGGTAAATGGCGGTTTCCCAAGCCTCTACGTCAAGGACGGCGACTTCAACCGCGTCGGCGAGCTGTATCTGAGCCACAACTATGAAGGCACGGAGCTGGACCTTAAGTATGTGGAGCGTACGCTGCCTTATGTCGTGCAGCTGTGGGGCAAAAACGTGCATTTGGAAACGTTCGTGGAGGATAAGAAGATCGTGTTCAGCTGCGATGGGAAGAAGACGAGCCGAAAGTTTCTATAAGTCATAAAAGGTGCCTAATCGCTATTAAGGCGATTAGGCACCTTCCTATTCAATGGTCACGCCTAACTTAATCAGTTGTCCGAGAACATCCTCGATATTCCGCTCCGGGTTAAGTTTCGCTATGTTTGCCGCCGAGGCCCTTCCATCCTCGATAAGTTGCCTCACCGCTGGCAAGTCCACCTCAACCTCAAAATAACTCTTCGCCCACTCGGCATAGCTATCCGCTGTATCGTTCAAGTAGCCAAGCAAAAAATCCGAGCCGTCGTCCAATCCCTCGGGTCGCTCATATTCGCCGCTATACCAGTGCTCGTCGCCTTGAATGCGCCAATAACAAAACGTTACGTCCTCCGTGCTTAGCGCTTCGTCCTGCACGTATGGAAGCAAAGCTTCAGGAACCTGCTCATACATGCCTGGCCATACTCCATATTCATCCTGCGCATGTGGACTATAGGGAGATTCATGATCAAAGCCCTTTACAATGACACCTCCCTGTGCAAATACAACAAACAAATCGTCGCCGGCCCCATTGTCGATTTTCCCAACCTCTACGTCCTCTGCCCAATCAGGCATGTATTGATGAACGCACAGCCAATCTTCCTCGCATAATATCAGATCAAGCGCTGCTAGCCGGCGCATACGTTCCTTTAATAACTTCGGCTCCGGCAAATCCACTTCGCATTTCCTCATATTTCTTCCTCCTGATTTGAGTAATTCTAGTCTATGCATCTCTGACGATAGAATAATAGGTTCAGGAAGCAATTACAAGTTCACTCAAAATAAAACCGACTCCCGCAGGAATCGGTTTTATGAACATAGGCGAACTATGATTGATTCAATTGATCAAGCAGGTCAGAGAGCATCGCGTCCGTAAACGCGCCTTGACTGAACGACACCAAATTACGAAGGGGCAAATAGTTCATCATCGCCTTCATCATCTCGGCACCATGCTCTTCGGCATCTTCGCCTAGCGGCATCATGCTCTGCATCTGCTGAAGCATCGGCCCGATCATCGGCGCTGTTCTCGGGTTGTTCAGCAAGTCGCCAAGCAGCGAGTTCCGGTGGTATGTCGCTTGTAATTCTACGGTCGATGTGACAGTCAGCGTACCGCCGAGCACGATATCTTCCGACGAACGGCCAATCAATACCGCGAACTGTCCGCTTTCCACATGCCAATCCTTCAACTCCACGTTGTAATACGCGAAGGAGCGTTTATCGAGCTCGAACACAACCGTCTTCTGTTCCCCTGGCTGAAGCTCTAGCTTGGCGAAGCCCTTCAGTTCCTTATCAGGCCGATCTATCGTGCTCGCTACATCCCTGACATAGAGCTGTACGATTTCTTTGCCTGCGCGAAGTCCCGTATTCGTAACCGTAACTTGAACGTTTACCGTTTCCGTATCGTTGATCTCCTTGCGGTCAATCGTCAGATTCGAATAATCGAATGTCGTGTAGCTCAGTCCATGTCCGAACGGGAACAATGGCTTCGTCTGCTTCGCATCATAGTACCGATAACCGACGTACAGACCCTCCCGATACTCCACACGATCACCCGATCCCGGGAAAAATAAATACGAAGGATTGTCGCTTACCTTCATCGGAAATGTTTCTGCCAGCTTGCCGCTTGGATTGGCGATGCCGTACAGGATGTCTGCTATTGCTCCGCCAACCGCTTGCCCTCCTAAATACGCTTCAAGAATACTAGTAACATCGTTTTCCCATGGCATTTCGACGGGAGATCCGTTCATCAGAACAATGACGATGCGGCTTTGCACGCTCGCAACCGCTTCGATGATACGATTCTGATTGTCGGGCAGTCGCATATGGCTTCTGTCATAACCCTCAGACTCGTACCGATCCGGAAGCCCGGCGAAAATAATGGCCACTTCCGCTTCGCTTGCCGCCCTCTTCGCTTCCTCCGTCAGCACATCATCCTCTAGATCGCCCTCAAGAGTGAACCCTTTCGCGTACAGGATCGATGAGGAATCGCCGGCGAGCTGCTTGATCTCCTGAAGCGGCACATCCATCCTTGTAGGTACGATGTGCGAGCTTCCTCCGCCTTGATATCTCGCTTTCTCGGCAAACGGGCCAATGACAGCGATCTTCATCCCTTTGCTTAGCGGAAGCAGCGAGCTCTCATTCTTAAGCAGCACCATACTTTCACGCGCCACTTGACGAGCCAGCTGGTGATGCTCGTCTTGGTCATAGGAGGCATTCTCTTTCTTATGGTCAACGCTCATGAAAATAATCCGAAGCAGCCTTTCGACCGCATGATCAAGCGTCTCCACCGAAAGCTTTCCGCTGTTGACCGCTTCGACGACTTCCTTATCGCTATAGCCATTGTTTGCCGGCATCTCAAGCTCAAGGCCTGCAGCCAGCGCATTCACGCGTTTGTCGACGGCGCCCCAATCGGATACGACGAACCCTTCATGACCCCATTCTTCCTTTAATATATGAGTAAGCAAACGTTCATTCTCCGATGCGTACGTGCCATTCACTTTGTTGTAAGAGCTCATCACGGTCCATGGCTGACCTTTCTTGACAGCACCCTCAAAGCTTGCCAAATAAATTTCTCGCAGCGTACGCTCATCTACGACCGCATCTACCGACATCCGGCGATGCTCCTGGTTGTTGACGGCAAAATGCTTCAGAGAGGTGCCGACGCCTTGGCTTTGCACGCCACCGATATGAGCGGCCGCCATTTCAGACGAAAGATACGGGTCCTCCGAAAAATATTCGAAGTTGCGTCCATTAAGCGGAGAACGTTTTATGTTGGCACCAGGTCCGAGCAGCACGGCAACATCCTCTGCCTGGCATTCTTCGCCTAGAGCAACGCCAACTTGCTTGATCAGCTCCCGATCCCACGAGCCGGCAAGTCCTGCCGCAGAAGGGAAACAAGTGGCGGGAACGCTATTAAAAACACCCAAGTGATCGGAGTCGCCTTTTTGCTTGCGCAACCCATGCGGACCGTCTGTTACCATAATAGAAGGAATACCGAGCCGTTCAACACCTTTCAGATGCCAAAAATCGAGTCCGGAGCACATCCCCGCCTTTTCCTCCAACGTCATTTGAGCTATTAGTTTTTGAAGATCGCGTTTCATTTTGTATTTCCTCCTTCTTCCTATGATTTCGCTTATCTTGCAAGAAGATTATAAATGAAGACGCTTACTCATTATGGTATATTTATTAGAAAAATAAGATGATTGTAAGGCGGTGATTTCGAATGCATGCTACAAACTCCCATATTGAACTTTCTTACTTGTGCAAGCTTATCCATGAAAGCATCCAACTGCCGGTTCATTGCAAAAGCGGCGATTTGGAATATGTCGAGACCTCCAACTGCAATGACCAGATCCGTCCGCTTTACCGTGAGCAGCTTGCGCTTATTTACTCACTCCAACCGAACGCTCAGGATTTCACTCTCCCCATTGTGCATACGACACCGTATTGGGACCAGTATATATTGCTCCCCGTTCATCGGAACCAGGAATGCATCGGTACAATGATCATTGGTCCCGTTACTACTCAGGCATTGTCCGAAATGGTTGTCAGCAATATCCTAAACGACAATGATGTTCCCTATAAGCAGCAAGCGATGTGGCTTCAATATTTGCGTAGTCTGCCTGTCGTGAACCGTTCGCGATTGTTCCACATTAGTGTGCTGTCTTATTTACTTGTGAACGGCGAGGCATTAGACATCACCGATGTGCTGGAGTACAACTTCCGCCATGAGCAGCGATTTCTATATGAAGACAGTGCCGAGCTAACGCTCTCCAATCGCAGGGAGCTGTCCCTATTCCATTCGGATCGGGATCATGAGACAAGGATGCTAAGAACGATCAGCAACGGAGACAAAGCTGCTCTTCTTAACATGATGATTACCCTTCCCTTTGAAGGAGCAGGCGTGCTCTCCAAGCGAAGCCAGTTGCGGAATATCAAAAACTTGGCCATAAGCGGCATTACCCTTGCTACTCGCGCGGCGATGGATGGAGGATTGCAAGCTGAACTCGCATATACGTTGAGTGATCTGCATATCCAGCATATCGAGGAGCTAAGGGATGCGCGAGCGGTTGATATAGCTCTAATGGATGCATTTCTCGACTTTACCGAGCGAGTAAGCATCAGTAAGATGAACAGCTCTTCTCGGCCGATTGCGGCCTGCAAGGCATATATTTTCAACCACATGTACGAGGATATCCCGCTTCAAAAGCTTTCGGAGCTGACTCACTTGAACAGAAATTATTTGTCGCATTTGTTCCGCAAAGAAACAAATATGACCATTAGCCAATACATTCAGAAGGAAAGAGTGGAGGAGGCGAAGAGGCTGCTGGAACTGACCGACGAGCCTCTGTCAACGATTGCTTCGAAGCTCAATTATTACGATCAAACCCATTTCAGTAAACTATTTAGAAAACACGCTAATATGACCCCCAAGCAATATCGGGATCGAGGATCGGCAGATAAGTGAGAGAACAAATAACATCATATCTTAAAACAAAGCCATGCGATTGAATGCTAATATAGTTAGAATGCTATAAATGGAAGGAGTCGTAACTGTTGTTAAGGGCGCTGCTAGAAGTTCTGATGGTCTCTACTAAGCTTGGATTAACGTCTTTCGGTGGTCCGATTGCTCATTTGGGCTATTTTCATGAAGAGTACGTAAAACGCAGAAACTGGCTGGACGAGCGGAGCTTTGCGGACTTGGTTGCTTTAAGCCAATTCCTGCCGGGACCGGCAAGCAGCCAAGTCGGAATCGGTATTGGGATCCTAAGAGCTGGAATCCTAGGCGGAATTGTCGCTTTCGTTGGATTCACGCTGCCCTCTGCACTAGCATTAACTTTGTTTGCCATGCTGCTACAGCATGTCGATATTGGATCTGCCGGTTGGGTTCACGGATTGAAGATCGTGGCGGTCGCAATCGTTGCTCAAGCGATTCTAGGAATGGGCCAGAAGCTTACACAAGGCAAGACTAGAATTACGATTGCTGTGCTGGCTTCGGCAGTCAGCCTGATGTGGCAGTCCGCTTACAGTCAATTAATCCTGATCATCATGGCGGGTATAATCGGCTTATTCCTGTTCAAGACTGACCGATTGCCTGAGCTGCCTATAACGATCATGCCTGTCAGCCGAAAATGCGGAGCTTTTCTACTAATCGCATTTGCTGCGCTATTAGTAGGGTTGCCTATCCTAAGAATACTAGTACCGATGAATGAGATAGCCCTCTTTGACAGCTTCTATCGCGCGGGCTCTCTTGTGTTTGGCGGCGGTCATGTCGTATTGCCGCTGCTGGAGACAGAACTTGTAGGCGCTCTCGGGGTTGGAAAAGAACAGTTCCTTGCCGGATACGGCGCAGCGCAAGCTGTTCCGGGACCTTTGTTCACGTTCGCATCCTATCTAGGCGCTATGCTGAACGGCTGGCTCGGCGCAATAATCGCGACGATTGCCATTTTTCTGCCTGCTTTCCTGCTTATAGCAGGCGCTCTTCCCTTCTGGGACTCGCTTAGGAGAATAGCGAAGGTGCAGAGCGCCCTAACGGGAATAAATGCATGTGTTGTCGGCTTGATACTGGCAGCGTTCTATCATCCGATATGGACAAGCTCGATCATGAAGCCTGTCGACTTTGCTCTGGCGGCAGTTTTATTCGTGTTATTGGTTTATTGGAAACTGCCGCCTTGGCTCGTAGTCCTTCTAGGCGCTTTCGCCGGTATCTGCATGGATGCGGTTAAGCTTTGATTCTGAGAATGCGATCGTATTCTTCCGACGTGATGGATAGAACAGTACCGTGTTTGAAGCGGTACGGGAAGTTGAAGCTTGCATCGGAACGAATGAATACTCCGCTATCGATGTCATCGGCAATGAATGGAACATATCCTTGACCTTCACCCTGTACGCCGTAGAAATCAAGCAATAAACACCATCTGCCATCGGCAAGCTTGAACGCCGTCGGCGCTTCATACGCTGTGCTCTCAAGCTTCGCCATCTCCGCCTCGAACGCTTCAATTCGCGTATATTCGCCAGTGAGCGTTTTTCCTTTTTGCAAAATAATGCTGGCAGGATCCGCTTCGCTCTTAAGAAAACGATAGAATAAGCCGTTCTCCTCGTAGATGGCGGAATCAATAATGCCGCTGCCGTCCTTCCGGCATAACATCTGCGGAGAAGTGAAACTTTCAAAGTCTTTCGTTCGGGAATAATAGATCGCTTTGTGCCCGTAGTTGTTGGAGGCGTGGGCAGAGGACCAATGAATGACATAATCCTCATTCCGATGATCATAGATAACATCCGGCGCCCACAAACAACCGAAGTCTTCATCGCCTAAAGGAATCATCCGCTGCTCAGACCAGTTCACGAGATCGTCCGATTCCCACATCGCAAGACATTTGCTCCCCTCTCTCCCTATGTTCCCCCAGCTGCCTCTGTATTTGGTATCGAAGCCATTAGCAAGGCCAAGATCCGTTGCTAAAATATAAAACTTGCCTGACCTAGTCCGTACAATCGTATGGTCCCTGACTCCTTCGTCCCCTAGCTTGCTCCATAGGACCGGCAACCCGTCATTCACCTGCTCCCAGTTGAATCCGTCCTTGCTCAGCGCAAAATAAACCTGCTCGCCGTCCGGCGTCTTCTTCTCCTTAAAATGTACAAATAAATAAGCATCCATTAATTCGCTCTCCTGACGTGTATCGTATTGTTCGGGAATAGTTAAAGCTATCCTTTAAAATATACAAAATCGAAGAGCTAACTAAAATGATATATGATAGGATCGTACTGATCTATTATCCAATCGGAAGTTAGTTTTGTACAAGAGAATGTTAATGTTCTACCTAGGGCGCAGCTCGCCTTAATACTACAATGAAAAGGAATGAAATTGTTGTTAAGGAGGAGCATGACAAATGGGTGTAAACAACACGATAGACAAAAGCGAATATTTGCAAACGATTGACCTTACGATCTCCAAGGGGAAATTCAAAGATAATTGGGATTCGCTATCGGCGTTCGAGGTACCTGACTGGTACAGCCGCGCAAAGTTCGGCATCTTCATTCATTGGGGGCTTTATTCCATTCAAGCGCATTACAGCGAATGGTATTCAAGAAATATGTATATTCAAGGCTCCGACGAGTATAAGCATCATCTCGCCACTTACGGCGAACATAAGGATTTCGGCTACAAAGACTTCATTCCTATGTTCACGGCGGCTAATTTCAATGCCGAAGAGTGGGCGCAGCTGTTCAAGCAATCGGGAGCAAGGTACGTCATGCCGGTTGCCGAGCATCATGACGGCTTCCAGATGTACCGAAGCGCCGTTTCTCCATATAACGCATACGACATGGGTCCGAAGCGGGATCTGCTAGGAGAGATGAAAACGTCCTTCGAGCGTAACGCTCTCGTATTCTGCGCCTCTTCCCATCGTGCGGAGCATTGGTTCTTCATGTCGCACGGCAAAACATTCGATTCCGATATTAAGGAGCCGCTTGCCATCGGTGACTTCTACTGGCCGGCCATGCCCGAGCCCGACCATCATGATCTATTAGGTTCGCCGCCTAGCGAGCAGTACTTGGAGGAATGGCTCATTCGCTGCTGCGAGCTTGTCGACAATTACCAGCCCCGCGTCTTTTATTTCGACTGGTGGATCCAAACCGCAGCTTTCAAGCCGTATTTAAAGAAGTTCGCCGCGTATTACTACAACAAAGCGGCAGAACTCGGTTATCCGGCAGCTATTAATTACAAGCATGATGCCTTCATGCTTGGCACAGCAGTTCCTGACGTTGAGCGCGGACAGTTCGCAGAGCTGAAGCCGTACTTTTGGCAGACGGATACAGCCATCGCAAGAAACTCTTGGTCACATTCCGTTAATAATGAATATAAGCCGGCTGTCGAGATCATTCGCGACTTGGTCGATATTGTAAGCAAAAACGGTAATCTTCTGCTCAACGTCGGACCGAAAGCCGATGGATCAATCTCGGAAGAAGACCGCCAAGTGCTGCTTGATATCGGCGGCTGGCTTCAAGTGAATGGTGAGGCAATCTACGACTCCACCTATTGGCGAGTTTTTGGAGAAGGCCCGACCGAAGTAGAGGAAGGCCAATTCACCGACGGTAAAGGGAAAGCATTCACTAGCGAGGATATCCGCTTCACCGTCAAGGGGAGCATTCTCTATGCGACCGTTCTGGTCTATCCGGAGAACGGAGTCGTGAACATTCGCTCGCTCAAGAACCATTCGCATCATTTCCAGGCGCTGATTAAGGATATTACGGTACTCGGCTTCGAGGAAAAGCCAGTATGGGAACGGACAGATGAAGCACTCACGATCAAGACAACGACAGTCCGAAGCACTCATCCCGTCGTGTTCCGCATCGTAGTCGATTAATTCGCAGCGGAATAGTCCAGTGAAAGCAACAAATGGTATAGATCCAAGGTAATTAAAGCAAATTATAGTATCAATACTCGGAGGTTCTTACATCATGTCATTACTGCTTAGAAATAGAGCCACCATCCTTTTGCTCATGCTTAACATCTTCTTGGTATTCACCGGTATTGGACTTATCATTCCAATCATGCCGACGTACATGAACGAACTGCATATTAGCGGCAGCATCGTTGGTTTGCTTGTTGCCGCTTTTTCTTTAACGCAACTGTTGTTCTCGCCGCTGGCAGGAAGACTGTCGGATTCACTCGGTCGCAAAAAACTAATTATTGCCGGCATGATTGTATTCGCTGTTTCCGAGTGGCTGTTCGGCATCTCGAACGGGCCGCTGTTTCTTTTTGTATCCAGAATGCTCGGAGGCGTTGGCGCAGCGCTTATTATGCCTGCCGTTATGGCTTATACGGCGGATGTTACATCCAATGAGGAAAGAGCTGCCGGCATGGGCTATATTAATGCAGCCATTACAACCGGGTTCATTATCGGACCGGGTATTGGCGGCTATCTGGCCGAATTCGGGCTGCGAGTCCCGTTCTATGCTGCTGCCGTTGCCGGGCTTGTCGCCGCCCTCATTACAGCGCTTGTCTTGCCGGAGTCTGCTCATTCGAAGCAGAACCGTACAGAAGCTGCTCAGCAGGCCAATCCCGCCAAACAACGGCTGCTGAGTCAGCTTTTCCGCTCGTACAAAGAGCCCTACTTTATGAGCTTGATCCTCGTATTCGTCACCTCGTTCGGACTCGCTAATTATGAAACGGTATTCAGCTTGTTCGTGGACCATAAGTTCCAGTTCACTGCCAAGGACATTGCCTTTATTATTACCTTCGGCTCAATTTCCGGCGCAGTCGTGCAATTAACGATTTTTGGATGGATATTGGACCATTTTGGCGAGAAAAAAGTGATCTCGATTTGTTTGATCATCGCGGCTGTATTCGTATTGCTGACCCTATTCGTACATAAATATTGGCTCGTTGTCGTTGTGACCTTCATCGTATTTTTGGCCACGGATATCCTTCGCCCGGCAATCAGCACGCAGATGTCCAAGATGGCACTCGGTCAGCAAGGCTATGTAGCAGGCCTTAACTCCGCTTTTACGAGCTTAGGCAACATTTCCGGTCCGATCGTCGCAGGAGTTTTATTCGATCTAAACATCAATTTCCCCTATTTTGCAGCCTCCGTCATTTTAGCGTTATGTTTCGTGTTATCGCTTCGAACCAAATCTTATTGATTGGTGAACGTACAAAAAACCAAAGAACTCCCTCATCAGAGTGGAGTTCTTTGGTTATGACGACTAAACATGAACGAATAACTGTACTTTAAGCGTGATCGCGTTCGCGGCCGCGGTTTCTCATACCCGCAAGACCTATCAAACCGAGAAGACCAAGCCAGCCCCAATCAAATCCATCGTCGTTATCAACGGCATTCGTTCTGTAGTTATTCGTGCGCACCGTATTCCCGTTATCAATACGATTGATGTCCGTGCCAAGCGCGCGGTTTGTTGCGTTAATTCCTTGGTTGACGCCATGACGAACGTCGTCAGCCGGCGTATCATACATCCGTGTCGCGTTGTTGGCAAAGGCTGGAACCGCGGAGAAAATCATCAAGCATGCTGCTAGGCTAAAGACTGTTAACCACTTCTTCATCTTCTTACCCCTCTTCAAGTTAGAGTACAAGCTTGATTATTTTCCGTCAGAAACGCGCTGAATATTCACAAACTACGTAGATGTAAAATATTCGTTTTATTCATACTTCTCGCACATAAATAGTCGGATTAAAGCCAATGATTAAGATCGTAATCCTTTAGAAATGATAAGTCGATATTTGCTGGCCATCCCTACTCAGAAAGCGATTGGTGACTCTTATGCCGGACGGCAAAAAAAGGGACTTAGCTGCACTAGCATCGATTCCATTAATAATGACGCTTGCCAATTCCATGTTGATTCCCGTTCTTCCCTTGATGCAGAAGAAACTTCAAATCTCATCCGTTCAATCCAGTCTAATCATTACGCTCTATGCCGTCGTGTCGATTCCTTGTATTCCCATAGCCGGCTATCTCTCCGATCGTTTCGGGCGAAAAAGGATTATTCTTATTGGATTATTACTCGCTTGTATCGGGGGGGTAGTTTCAGGCTTAGCCGCTTGGCTAATGGGTGTTCATGCATATGGAATGATTCTGATTGGTCGAATTATACAAGGAATCGGGGCTGCCGGCGCTTTCCCCATTGTGCTTCCGTTAGTCGGTGACATGTTCAAGAACGAAGAGGAAGTCAGCAAGGGATTAGGCATGATCGAAACCTCTAATACCTTCGGTAAAGTGCTCAGCCCTATTCTGGGGTCAGCGCTAGCTTTGGTTGTTTGGTATTTGCCACTTGCGATTATCCCGATTATTTCGTTGATATCCGTCATATTAATCCTAATCTTTGTTAAAGCTCCGAAGTCCAGTAAGTCCAATTCATTAACACTTAAGAAACTATTTCAAATCATTAAGCCGATTATCGCCCGAGAAGGGCGCTGGCTGTATGCCGTATTTACGATCGGCGGCATGGCTATGTTCGTGATGTTCGGTTTCCTTTATTTCCTGTCGACCCACCTTGAAGAACGCTATCATCTGAATGGGATATGGAAAGGCATGCTGCTATCCATTCCATTAATAGCTATTTGCTTGGCTTCGTATTTGACAGGGAAGTGGGTAAGCGATAATAAATCAACAATGAGATGGTGTACCGTAGCAGGAACAACGATACTATCAGCAGCAATGATCGTCTGCGGCTTCGCTCCTTTAGCAGGGAAGATATTTCTTCTATCCCTCCTATTTATCGGAGGAATCGGAATCGGGATCACGCTGCCAAGCTTGGATGCATTGATAACGGAAGGAATCGAAAAGGAACAGAGAGGGACATTAAGCTCCTTATATAGCAGCGCAAGATTTATCGGTGTAGCTTCCGGTCCTCTTGTCGCCTCGTTGTTGTTAAAGCATCAATCCTCCATGTTCTATATGTACGGCGGTGTGGGGTTAGCTTGCGCATTACTGGCATTATGGGCGATTAAGCCTGATCAAAAAGACAAAGCTCGCAAGGGAACTGCTTAGAGCATCATGAGATGGGAATAAGAAGAAAATTATCATTGCATATTTAACCGTGGCATTTCTCAAATTAGACAAGTCACAAAAATTAATTCTACTGGAGGAATAATAACATGAACCCATTTCAACCTAACCAAGTTGTTTCCCAACAACAACAACAACTAGCCCATGCCGAACAGCTAATCCAACAACTTGTACATCAAACACAACAAGCTTCCATGCAGTACCAGCAATTGTTGAATCAAGAGAAAAACAATGCGATGCAGCTTGAGCAAATCGCACAACGAGAGCATCAAGCAGCCTCAATCATTCAAACTGCTCTTCAAGGGCATCAAACGGCGATTCAACAGCTTCAACAAATCAATGCCATTTGCCAACAAATTTCACATTCCGCTTCTACAACGGCATCGTACAGCGCAAGCAACATTCCGGCCTACTCCCAAACCAATGCTCAATCGCATATGCACAGCAATAGCTTCCCAAGCTACTCCAACTAAAGCAATACCGCAATCTGCTATACTCGATTAACGAATTAACGAAAAACGACTTTGTGCAGGAGCTTCCCGGTAACATTTATTGTTCCGTAAGCAGCATACAAAGTCGTTTTTTTCTTGCTTGAAATTTTATTACCTATACTTCGATTACGATAGGCAAAATCATAGGCCTTCTTTTTGTCTGAGCATACAGAAACTTGCCGACGGCTTCCTTGACTTTCTGTTTCATCATGGTCCACTTCACAGGCTTGCCATCCTCGTGCAGGCTCTCGATTGCCTTTAACGCGAGCTTGCTGGCTGCATCAATCAAGCCTTCCGACTCCCGCATATAGACGAAGCCGCGCGAAATGACGTCCGGACCTGACAAGATCGACCCATCTGATTTACTAAGCGTCACGACGATGACTATAATGCCGTCCTCGGAAAGATGCTTGCGGTCGCGAAGGACGATATTCCCGACATCTCCAATGCCAAACCCGTCAACCAACATATTGCCCACCGGAATTTTACGGGTTTGTACAACAACCCCCTGCTCGATATCGACTACATCTCCATTGTTTACGATAAAGATGTTATCTGATTGAACGCCTACCGACTCGGCAAGATACTTATGCTGCAACAGCATCCGATATTCGCCGTGAATCGGGATGAAATAGGTCGGCTTCATAAGCGTCAGCATCAGCTTGAGTTCCTCTTGGCTGGCATGACCGGATACATGAAGTCCAGTTGTAGACCCTGATCCGTAAATAACATGCGCCCCCAACTGAAACAGGTTGTCGACAACGGTGGCAACAGCCCGCTCATTTCCTGGTATCGGAGATGATGCAAGGATAACGGTATCCCCCGGCAAGACTTCGGCTCCGCGGTAGCTGGCGCTTGCCAGGCGGGCAAGCGCCGCCATAGACTCGCCTTGGCTTCCTGTACAAAGTACGACTATCCGGCTTCTCTCCACTTCAGAGATGGCCGTAGCATCGATGAGCATCCCTTCCGGAATGGTCAAATGTCCTAATTCGGTAGCTACAGCAACCACATTGACCATGCTTCTACCGAGTAAAGCAACCTTACGTTCGGTTATTACGGCGGCATCGATAATTTGTTGAAGCCGATGAACATTCGAGGCGAAGGTGGATATGAACACGCGGTTCTTCGCAGACAGGATCGCTTCCTCGATATGCTTGCCGACAACACGTTCAGAGGGCGTGAAGCCCGGCCGTTCGGCATTTGTACTCTCCGAGAGCAGCGCAAGCACGCCTTTCTCACCTAACGCAGCCATCTTATGAATATCGGGATATTGTCCCCCTACAGGTGTCAGGTCGAACTTAAAGTCGCCCGTATGGACGACGACGCCTTCAGGCGTCTCGAAAGCGATGCCTATGCAGTCGGGAATGCTATGATTGGTGCGGAAAAAGGTAGCGCTCATCGAGCCCAGTTCAATTTTGGAATCTCCGTCAATAGGGATTAACTCGCTTTGGTCCAGCAATCCGTTCTCCTTCAACTTGCCTTTGATTAATCCAAGCGTAAGCGCGGTGCCGTATATACGCATATTCAATTGCTTCAAAAGGTAAGGAATTCCTCCGATATGATCCTCGTGACCATGCGTAACGATCATCCCGACGACCTTGTCCTTGTTTTGCAGCAAATACGTAATATCCGGAATAATGAGGTCGATGCCAGGAAGGCTTTCATCTGGAAACTTAGAGCCCCCATCAATAACAACAATATCGTCTCCATACTGAACGATGTACATGTTTTTACCGATTTCATGGACGCCTCCGAGGGCGCATATCGACAATTTGGCATCATTGATAATTTCATTGCGGTCGTCCATCGTTGTTCGCATGTGCACAATTTCTCCTTAATTTGGTTGAAGTCCGCTTTATTATATCCCCCGGGGGGACACATAATTCTAAATCTTGCGGATAAAACCAGTGCTCGATGCAGAAATTAGAGTATCTCGAAAATAAGGAGAATACAAGAATATGTACTACTACAAAGAAGAACTAATCAACATCATCGAACCTGATCAGCCTGATCCGGCTGCGGCTAAAGTGCTTCAAGAAACGCTAGGCGGGCAATTTGGCGAGATGCGCACAATGATGCAATATTTCTTCCAATCTTCGAATTTTCGAGGCAAGGAAAAGCAGTTCAGGGATTTGCTTAGAGGGGTATTTCTTGAGGAAATCGCACATGTGGAATTGGTACAAAATACGATCAATCAACTGCTAAACGGCGCCGGTCTTTCGACACCAGGAAACGCAGGAACCGATGATGCCCCGATCGACGAAGCGGTCAAGCATGCCAATCCGCATCATTTTATAATGGGCGCCAAAAGCTCACTGCCAGTCGATGCGGGCGGCAATCCTTGGAACGGTTCTTGGGTGTACAGCCATGGCAATTTAATTAGCGATATGTTGAACAATGTTGTCCTCGAATCAACAGGCGTATTGCAAAAAACGAGAATATATGAAATGAGCTCAAACAAAACGTTCCGTGAAACGCTCGGCTTCCTTATTGTCAGAGACAATGCCCATCAGAACGTTTTTGCCAAAGCGCTTGAAACGCTCGGTGTTAACTGGGGCTCGCTGTTCCCTGTCCCGAATTACGATATTAACAAATACCCGGAGTGTCGCAAATATGTTGATATGGGCTATCACAACATGCAATTTAATTTCCGATTGGATCCGACGCGAATTGGCGAAATCTTCCAAGGCGAGAGTCCAAGTCGTAATAGCGGACAATTATCAGTCGTTGATCCGCCAGCAGGGTTTCCGGTTCCACAGATGCCCGATATGCCAAATGAGCATAGTCCTGGACTAAGCGATTTGACGAGATAACGGTCGTACACCAATAACAAAAATCGCCTCTGTACCGGTAAGAGCACAGGGGCGATTTGAATCGAATGTTAGATCCAAGGAAATACTTCCTTAAAACGAACAAATAAGGGGTAGCCATGTGGATTAATATTGTTGTCGGATTCGTAATTCCCTGGATATTCGGAATAATGTTACATAGAAAAGCGCCCATAGTCATTTATTTGATAGTTCCAGTTGCCGCAACCGTATCCGCTTTAATCAACGACGTCGGTTATCATCTCGGCTTTTGGGATTTCACGCCGAAAATCGATAATGACGAGACGCTTTCCGCGCTTCCATTGGACCTTGGACTTTATCCGGTCATGGCATCCTTCATGATCTATTGGATAGTCAGAAATAAACGCCGGCCTTGGCTCAAGATTGCTTGCATCAGTCTGTTCAATACGGTGCTCGAATTCATCGCTTTAATGTTTGGCAAAGCGGAGTACGGCAACGGCTGGAATATAGGCTGGACATTCGTCTCCTATGCGGTGGCGCTAATACTCGTGTACCTCTATTACAAGCTGCTCGATAAATACGGGTTTTTCAATAAGGTGAAGCCGCGTTGACTTGCCATGACCTAGGTCAGCTAGTCGTTACAACCTTGCTCCTTGCTTCGTCGCAAGCTCGATCTGAGCCGTATGATGGCGGTTATGCCATACGAATCTTTGCAGCGCAATGTCGAGGGTAATGCTCCCTAACACTTGTGTCCTAAGCTTCCTTTGGAAATGTTCCTCATTCAAACCTTGAAGCAGGATGTGAAACCGGGCATGAAGAGCCTCCAGTAAGGAGAGCGAGCTCTCTATAGGCACATCCTTATAGTCGCTGAGTTCGGCAAATAAATCTTCGCGATATGCGCTTCCTGTCGGCTCATCCTCGGTTAGCGCCCGCTTGAACCTCAAATATGCATTCATATCGTTATCCGCCATATGATGCACGACCTGCTTAATGCTCCAGCCTCCCGCTCGATAGGACATATCGAGCTGCTCAGGAGTAAGCGAATCCGTTAATCGTCTTAGGGCGGGGACAATATCGGGGATTTGCGCTATGAAGTCAGCCCTTGCTTCGGCAGACACATCTATTGACTCAAACCTCCCAATCGGGTATCGCAGACCATCCAGCGGTAACTGCTCGATTACGATTTCCCCTTCGCCGGAAGGGGTCTCGAAGCCGTTCAAGAACGAAGTTAAGATTTGCTCGGTAATGGTGAAAGCCGCGTTGGCATCGAACCGCTCGCTTCTGATACGCAGCCGATCACGCAATTCATCAGGTGAAACCTTCAAATAGACAAGCTCCCACTCGCCGCCAGCAGCCTCAATCGATCGCTTATACTCGTTCCTCCGCTGTCTCTGCCAGAAGCTGAAGTCTACGACGACGCACTGCTTTCCTTCTATTAAAGAGACCATATAATTGCGTAGCTTTTGCTCCGATTCCGCCTTAAGCTGCTCATAGCTGTCAATCGGATAATCGATTCCGTATCGTCCCTTCGTAGCCCAAATATCTTCATCGATCGATAGACGAACGAACCCTTCCGACTCAAGCTTCTGAGCAAAGGTCGTTTTGCCCGAACCCGCCACCCCGCACATCATGACGACAATAGGCGTTCCCGATCTTTTGCGCGTCATCAACTCATGCAGCACCGCGCTTTCTTCCATTCCTGTTTCCTCCTCTCCAAAATGGAATACCAGTACGCTCGTAAAATCACAGCCTCGTTAACAAATCTTTTGGCATATGCAGCTTCTCATACTCGCTCTTAATATAGGTGTTGAACCAATAAGCATGAAGCGGCTGCATGCCCGCCTTGCTCGCGCCCTCCAGTTCGCTCGACCCGCCATCGCCGACGAAAATCGTATATTCCGCCTTTACCTCCAGCCGTTCGCTGCTTAACCGATAGATTCTCTCATCCGGCTTCGCCAGACCAACCTCGTAGGAGAAAATAACGTCGTCGAAGTATGCGGCCAATCTGCTCGAACGCCAGTAGTGGATCTCCTCTTCCGTACAGTTGCTGATCAGTCCAAGCTTGATGCCGTTAGCCCGCAGCTGCTCCAATACCTCCACAAGATCAGGACGAATATATTCAAAAGGGATCTTCTTCTCCTTGACCCGTTCCTCATACAAATCATCAACGACTTTTTTGTCGTATTCCAGCTCGTATTGCTTCATCATATCTTCTATTACCGAATGGTAATGAGGGAGCTCGCCCGTCATTCTTCGAAGCTGCCTGCTGCCCCACTCTTTCTTAAACTGCTCGTTAGAGATCCCTAGAAGCTCCGTATAATTATAATTGCGTTTTGATGTCCGCTTGCCGTTATCAAACTCGGTAACCAACGTTTCGAATAAGTCAAACACAACCGCTTGAGTGCGCAAGCGCTTCATCTCCAGTTCGCTTAAGGCTTCAGCTTTAAAGCTTAATGACCTCATAATCAGATACTTGTTGATCCAAAAAGGTTACTTCGATATCATCCGGCAATTGCTCAAGAGCAAGCTTCACAAATAAGCCTTCTTTACTCGTATGCTCGTCGGGATTGCCGTGAGAAGTAATCGTAACGATGAGCTTCTCGCCTGATAGCTTAATATCGGCTAGCGGATACGTATACATGCCGGACTTGCTTAAGTTGGAGAACAATATAATAGAAGAATCTTTTTCAATGAAATAGACATTTGGTTCTGCTAGCTGCTTGATCGCGCTTTGAAATTGCGGGTCCAGCTGCTCGATAGCTACTTGCTCATGCGCTAACGATTCCTGTTCTGGTGTCGTAATGAATTGGATACCGAATAAAAAGGCAACGACCAAAAAGATTACTGCTGTAACAATAGCGACTCTTGTTTTCACAAGTTCCGTTACGCCCCCTTCTTCAAATAAAAGTGGATAACCTTAATCTGCTTCCTATTATATCATTTTCCTATTTATTGAAACAGAAAGAAGAGCCTTCGGAGTCGTTGTCCACTCTGTTGGCTCTCCTTGCATGAAGCTACGTTTTTATGCAATTACATTTGATACACCTTATCCGACATTGCCGCCCGCCAGCCGCCTGCTGCCGTGACGTTCACTGCTCCTGCCGCTTGTGCTGCATATGCTTCGCATAGGAAACCCGATACGACTGAGCCGTCGCTCAGTTCAACTTTGCCGATGCCAAGCGGGGATGGGATCGCGGCAGTGAATAGGCCGAACGAAGCCAGTGACATCGACCATAGCTCAACCGCTATCGACGCGCCGCTGCTGCCTTCCTCCACGCGTACGAGTCCCGGTTTAACCGGTATAGTCGGCAGCTTGTAGAGCTCATACTTCGCGGCGGTTGCCGCCTCCTTCATGAATATGGCGCCGAGCCCGGTCATTTGCGGTTCAAGCGCGAACCCGCGCATATGAAGTCCGCATACGGCTACCGTGATCCGCTCTTGATGATGCATGAATCGCGCTGCTGCCGCCGCCAGGTTGGCTTCTTCCTCCGGCAAGCTGAACAAGGTGATGCCAAAAGGCAACTGCTGCGCAGCATCGCCGGCTGGTATAGCAATCGCGCTAAGATCAAGCAGATTGCAATGATTCGTGTACAAGCCCATTTGGCTATTCGTGCTTATTGGATCGGCGTTCACCTGTTCACGCGTCCATGTGCCGCCGCAAGTCGGCAGAACAAGCACATCCTCCCGAAGCTGCTGACGCGTCAGCGCCTTGATTTCTTGCAATCGGTGCTGAGCGCGGAATAACGAAGCTGCATCGAAGCCTTGCTTCGCGCCGGAACGAAGGATCTTCTCGGTCACCGGCAACGTCTCGCCCGGATGACCTTCTACGAATTCGCTCAGGTCGGACCATCGCTCTGCAACGAGAGGCCCTTCATAGAGCAGCGCGGCTGCCTCTTGCAACAGCGATACGTCGACTTGCTGCACGGCGACGCCCGATTGCATGATCGCTTGCTTGGCACGCTGCCACGCTTGCTCGTACTCAGCAGCGTATGGCCCGTAGAAAGCAAGCGGCTCTTGCGGCAGCAGCCATGTCTTCGGCTGCGACGAGCGCGTAAGCGGGCGATCCGCGGAATACGGATCGCTCGCAAGCTTGCCGCGGACGGCGGCGTCTACCGCCTCCGCGTCAGCGAGATTGCGTGTGAACACGGTCACGCAATCGATGCTTCGGCATGCCGGCACGACACCGTGTGTCGGCCATGCCCCTACTGCAGGCTTGTAGCCGACAAGCCTGTTAAGTGCGGCCGGCACACGTCCCGAGCCGGCCGTGTCCGTGCCGAGCGCGAAGGCGGCCTGCCCGCGCGCTACCGATACGGCCGAGCCGGAGCTCGAGCCGCCGCTGATCAGCTCCGGCCGCAGCGCATTATGCGTGTCACCGTATGGACTGCGCGTCCCGACGAGCCCTGTCGCGAACTGGTCGAGGTTCGCTTTCCCTACCGGGATCGCTCCCGCGGCGATCAGCCGCTCCACCACAGCTGCATGCTCCGACGGCGTATAGGCATACGCCTTGCAACCTGCCGTTGTCGGCCATCCCGCTGCGTCGATGTTGTCCTTCACCGCGAACGGCACTCCCCATAGCGGACTTGTTGCCGGATCAAGCTGCTTAAGCTTCTCGATATATGGCGCAATAAGCTCCATCGATGGCGGCGTAATCCAAATATTCATCGCTTTGTCTCGTTCGCAGCGCCGGATAATCGCTTCGATTACTTCCTCCGGCGTAAAGTAGTTCCGTCTGTATCCTTGCTGCAGCGCGTCTATCGTTAGCTCAAATGGGACCGCTTCTATCGTCATACGAGAACAGCCTCCTCTTGCGGATAGATTGCGGCAATGCAATCGCCTGCGCGTACTTGGTCACCCGATTTCACGAAGATCGATGCGATAACGCCGTCCGAAGGAGCACATTGCGGGAACTCCATTTTCATACTTTCTTCTATTAAAATAACGTCGCCTTTGCGTACCGTCTGACCCGGCTCTACAATCACTTTCCATACGCTGCCGGACATTAAGCAATTAATGCCCTTGCTGCCCTCAGGCAAAGCTTCTCGCTCGCTCGAAGCGGCGGTATCCGGTTCGGATACATGCTCGGCGATTCCGAGTTCCTTCCAATAAGCACGCTCCTGCTGGAAAGCGGATTGCTGCTTATGACGGAACTCCGTCGAGCCTTCTTGAATCGTATCCAGCCAAGCGAGATAATCGCCAAGCTTGAACGTCGACTCCTCCACCTGGACGACGAACTCCCCGCGCGGGAAATCTTCCCTCATCTGCAGCAGCTCCTCCTTCGATACCGGATAGAACTGAATTTGATCGAAGAAACGAAGCAGCCACGGCTTGCCTTGCTCGAAGTTGGCGGTCGAGCGATGCTTATTCCACATTTGCACCGTACGTCCGACGAACTGATAGCCGCCAGGACCTTCCATGCCGTAGACGCACAAGTATGCGCCTCCGATGCCGACCGCATTTTCAGGCGTCCATGTACGGGCAGGATTATACTTCGTCGTTACGAGTCGATGACGCGGATCGAGCGGAACGGCAACCGGCGCACCCAAGTAAACATCGCCGAGGCCCATTACAAGATACGAGGCGTTGAATACAACCTCAGCCACTTCCTCAAGCGAGCCAAGACCGTTCATCCGGCGGATGAATTCGAGGTTGCTCGGGCACCAAGGCGCGTCGGGGCGGACATTTTGCTGATAACGCTCAATCGCAAGCTGCGTCGCCGGATCATCCCAAGATAACGGCAGCTTCACGATGCGTGAAGGCACTTCGATCGAATCCAGTGCCGGCAGGCTAAGATCAAGCTGCAGTACGATAGCTGCCGCTTCCTTCACCGTCATGCGGGATGGATCGAGGTGAATTTGCAACGAACGGATACCTGGCGTCAGCTCAACGAACGGAATAGCTCCGCTGTCCTTTATCGCTTGCATCAGAACATACACTTGGAAACGATACAACAGATCCAATTCACGGTCGCCATATTCGATAAGCAAATTCTCGTCGCCGGAGCAGCGAACAGCTACCGGGAAACGGCGTCCTTCCTCTTCATAGGCGATAAGCGGCATATAGTCGCCGCTCGATTGCGCCGGTAAAGCCGGCAATGCGGGGCTGCTGGCAAGCTCATTCAAATATTGTTCTTGCTCGAAGCGAAGCTGCTCGGCTTCCTCGACCGTAATAAGCACGAATCGAACCGTATCGCCTGGGTGCAGCTGGCCGATCTTCCATAGCTCTGCGGATGCAGTCGTTACCGGACAGACGAAGCCGCCAAGACTAGGACCGTCTGGTCCTAGCAGTATCGGCATATCGCCAGTTAAGTCGAGTGCTCCTACCGCGTAGGCATTATCATGAATGTTCGACGGATGAAGCCCAGCGTCGCCGCCGTCTTCGCGAGCCCATAGCGGCGCAGGTCCGATTAAGCGGACGCCCGTTCTTGAGCTGTTGAAATGGACCTCCCATGCCGTCTCCGTTAATTGCTCCAAGTAAGCAGGAAGCAAATATTCTTCGGTGCAATGCGGACCCGGTATCACGCCGATCATCCATTCCTTGCCAAACGCTGGGCGCGAGCTTGCAGCGAGTGCCGGAAGCGGCTTAGCTGCTGCCCCTTGGCGCACTCTAAGTACGGCACCCGGACGAACCGCATTGCCGGAATGGCCGCCAAAGCCGCCAAGCGTGAACGTTGCCGCGCTGCCAAGCGTCATCGCCATATCGAAGCCGCCTGCAACGAGCAAGTACGATCGCATGCCCGCCGCCGCTTCGCCTAACGTAAGGATCGATCCCGCTTCCGCCTTCACCGGCGTATACAACGGAACAGCAGCATCGTTCAGCGTCGCTCCCATATCCGCGCCTGTCAGACAGAATGTCATCGCGTTGCGGAATTGATAGGAGCCGCCGCGAAGAGTCATTTCAAGACCTGCCGCCTGCTCTTCGTTGCCTAGCAGACGATTGCCGATGCGGAATGAGAGTCGATCCATCGGACCGGACGGCGGAACGCCGATGTCCCAGTAGCCGACGCGGCCTGGATAATCCTGCACCGTCGTCTGCACGCCGCCGTCGAGCACCTCGATCGCATGCTCGCTTGGGCTGAATGCTCGCAGCATATTCGTATACACATGCCCATCCCGGAATGGAGCTGTATCCAGGAAAGCTTCGATATATGACTGGTTCGTCGTTAGTCCGTATACGCGCAATTCCTTTAGCGCCGCCAGCATGCTGTTGATTGCGCCCTCACGCGTTTCGGCGTGAACGATAATCTTCGCAAGCATCGGATCGTACAGCGTCGTTACGTTAACACCTTTCTGAACCCACGTCTCTATACGCGCACCTTGCGGCCAAATCACTTGATCAATCATCCCGTCGCTCGGACGGAAGTCACGCATACAATCCTCTGCGTAGAGCCGAACCTGCAAGCTATGCCCTTTGGGCTGATCGATAAGCCCCGATAGATTCGTAAGATTGCCTGCCGCTTCCTTCACCATCCACTCCACAAGATCGACGCCGAACACTTCCTCGGTTACGCCATGCTCAACCTGCAAGCGGGTATTCACTTCGAGGAAGTAATACCGCTCCTCCTCCGGATCATACAAATATTCGACGGTGCCGGCACTGCGATACCCGGCAGCCAGCGCAAGCTGCTGCGCGCTTGCTTGCATATCGCTGCGAATCGCAGCCGGAAGCAGCGGCGCAGGCGTCTCTTCTATTATCTTCTGGTTGCGGCGTTGTACCGAGCAATCCCGTTCGCCAAGCGCAACCGCCTCGCCAAACCCATTCCCGAAGATTTGCACCTCGACGTGACGAGCGCGGGCAATATATTTCTCTAGAAACACGCCGCCGTCATTAAAGTTAGCAAGCGCTAGGCGCGTAACCGAGTCGAATGCCTCGCGCAGCGACGTCTCATCGCCGCATATCCGCATGCCGATACCGCCGCCGCCCGCCGTACTTTTCAGCATGACCGGGTAGCCGATAACCGCCGCACTCTCTACTGCCTCCTCAAGGGTAGTTATGAGCTCCGTGCCTGGCAGCATCGGTACGCCGGCTTTTTGAGCAATGGAACGGGCGGTATGCTTAAGTCCGAACAGCTCAATATGCATAGGCGCAGGGCCGATGAATGTAATGCCTCGTTCGGCACAAGCTCTGGCGAACGACGCGTTTTCGCTCAAGAAACCATAACCGGGATGAATCGCATCCGCTCCGGTCTCCATTGCCGTCTTCAAGATAAGCTCGGCATTTACGTAACTTTCCTTCGCAGGTCCTTCACCGATCAATACCGCCTCATCCGCTTGCTCGACATGCAAGCTGTCACGGTCAGCTGTTGTGTACACGGCTACGGATTCGATACCAAGACTCCGCAGCGTGCGGATAATCCGAACGGCGATAGCGCCGCGATTGGCAATGAGTACTTTCTTAAACATGGCCTTCGCCTCCTTCTGCATCCCATATGATGACTTGTGCCGGTGTTGGATTGTAGGCGTTACATGGGTTATTGAGCTGCGGGCAGTTGCTGATCAATACGGTTACCGGTGCGAGCGCTGTAAGCTCAACATATCTTCCTGGACCGGACACCCCATCAGCGAAAGTCAGCTTGCCTTCCGGCGTTACAGGCACGTTCATGAAAAAGTTCACGTTCGGCGCAAGATCCTGCTTTGTATACTCACTTCGTCCTGACAGCATGAGCATGAACGTATCGCGGCAGTTGTGCATCGGAAGTGTCTCGTGCGAGTAACGAACCGTGTTGCTTTGCGCCGAGCAAGCTCCCCCGATTGTGTCATGCCGCCCGCATGTATCAGCCGTTATCTTAAGCAGCTCGCGACCCGATTCAGCAACGAGGACCGAGCCAGTGGTCAGGTACAGATTTTGCTGCTTCGTCACGGTACGAATCGCGCTATAGCGGTCAGCCGGATCTTCCGTCGAATAAAACAGCGTATCGACTGCTTGGTTGCCTTCCACATCGACGATACGGAGCACTTGACCTTCAAGCAGATCGTACATCCAGCCTTCGCCTGCAGGAATTGTCGTCTCATATATCGCATGAACCAGGTTCAGCCCACTGCCAATTAAGTGATTGCTCGTGCTTATGCTTGTGCTCATATTAGTTAGCCCCTCTCATCAACGCGTAAGCGTTCCAAGTATTTTCGAAAGCGCGTCTGTTCTCTCCGCAGTGATTCAAGCAAAGATCATTTTCGCCAATCGGCGCTGCACCCGTGATGACTAGCTCCACCGCTGTATCCGGATACTGGCTGCCAGGGTCCATCGGATTCGGCGTATTGGACAACACGACGAGCAGATCCATCTCTGTTCTTAGCGTCACTGATCGCCCGGCTGTCGCTTGCTCTTCGTATCTCATCGTGCCGTCTAGCTCGCAAACGATCTTCGAGAAGAAATTAATCGGCGTTGTGAAATCTCTAGCCGTCAAGTTATGCCGGAACAGCTCCACCTTCAAGTTTTGCTCGGCGTTCCGCAGCCAATCGTTTCTCTCGCTTTGGTAACTCGTCACACCGTACTTTGCATCTATGCTCTCTCGTGTCGTATAGCCGGACAAAGTATCATGCCAGCCGACCGTGTCTTCCGTTATCGAAGCAAGCACCTTTCCTTGGTCGCTCATGAGCACATGGCCTGCAGTCAATAGCGCCGTGTGTTGTGCCTTTAGTGTATCTGGCATGTTATATCGTTCGGACGGATGCTGCGCATGGAACAGTAGACAAGCTAGATTCGCCCTATCACCCGCTGCCGTTATTGAAATGGACTTGCCCTTGCTTACATAAGCGGACCATTTGCCGCCTGCCTCAATATTTGCCGTAAAGATTGCTGTCATGTTATTTCCCCCTATCGTTGGATGAAAAAAAGGAAAAAAGCCCAGGAGAATATCAAAAGAAACTCTTTTGATTTATTCTCCCGGGCTTTTTTCCCGCCGTGTACATCGATACTGAAGATCGATGCGTCTTCTCTCGGACCAGGCAATCGCAGAAGCGATTCGGAACCCTAGAAAACTTTCCATATGCAATTTCAAATCTTATGTTACGTATTCTAACATGAGATTTTCGGCGTGGCAATCGCTTTTTTGAAAAAAATATTTTTACTCCTCTCAAAATGAGGCTCAAACCGTTGGTACATAAGGATTTTAACGTACTTTTCGGAATATCTGCATCCAAATGTTCGGAATTTAGCCTCTTGTTTTTTTGAAAATTACCTGCAACAATGTGAGGAAACATGACGCAAACAAAAAAGTATGGATTGGCTTGTAGTTAAAGGAGGATGAAACCGATGCAACAACCCGCAGAGTTAAAACGGAACTTATCTTTATCCCACGTGGTCACGATGGGACTAGCCTGGATGTCGCCGATGATTTTCTTCACCAGCTTCGGTGTCCTGCATGAAGGCTCGGGAGGCATGCTGCTAGGCGCATACGTGCTTGCGTTCATCGCTATCCTGTTCACCGCTGCCAGTTACGGCCAAATGGCGAAGGCATTCCCCGTATCCGGTTCGGCGTACACGTACGTAGCGAAGTCGATGAGTCCTTTCTTGGGATTTGTCGTCGGGTGGGCCATCTTGCTCGATTATTTATTCTCCTGTATTATCGCGGCACTCATGTTCGGCATTAATCTAAACGCACAATTCCCTTCCGTTCCAACCTTCATTTGGATCATTCTACTGACCTTCGTCGTGATGGTTATCAACATCATCGGCATTAAGACGTCGGCCAATGTCAATAAAGTGTTCGTAGCTCTTCAAGCGGTGTTCATCGCCGGCTTCTGCGCGTTGCTCGTCTATCAAGCAATGAAAAACGGCATTACCGCAGGCTTCAATCCGCTTCCGGCAAACAATGGCGTTTCCCTCTCCACCTTGCTTGCCGGCGCCTCTCTTGTATGCTTCTCCTTCCTCGGATTCGATTCCATTACGACGATGGCCGAGGAGACGAAGGACCCTAAGAAAACGATACCGCGTGCTATTATGATCATCGTCATAGCCGCTGGCATCATGTATTTCGCAACCGCCTACCTGATTCAACAAATGTACCCGAACTTCTCGTTCAGCAATGTAGACGCGGCTGGCTTCGAGCTTATGGGGGCAATAGGCGGCAGCGCGCTCGCAGCTATCTTCACTTTCGTCATCATCTTCTCCATTCTCTCTCAAGGGATGTCCTCGATGACGACCGTATCCCGCTTACTTTTCGTTATGGGCAGAACGTCTTTGCTTCCGAAAGGCAGCTTCGGCGCCGTTCATCCGAAATACCGCACACCTGTATTCAACATCATTCTTGTCAGCATCATTACGCTCGGCTCGTTAGTCATTAGCCTGGAAATTGCGATCAAATTCGTCAGCTTCGGCGCTTTAACCGCGTTCCTGTTCGTTAACTTGTCCGTCATCTTCCATTACATCGTCAGAGGCAAACAAAGGGGGGCAAGAGACATCGTTCTTCGGCTGCTGTTCCCGTTAATCGGCGCGGCTTTTGTCTTCTATCTCATCACACTGCTAGACTCCGCTTCACTGCTGCTTGGGTCTAGCTGGCTCGCTCTCGGACTCGTCTATTACGCAGCCAAACGGTTTAAGAAACCAGATAAGACTATCGCCATTGCCGACCTAGAGAACGTTATGTGAAACAGAAACAACCGACGAGTTCTATCACTCGTCGGTTGTTTCTGTTTATCGCTATTTATATCGGATTGTTTCGAATGAAACGTTCGATCTCCTGCTTCACCGTTTCGATCTGCTCTTCCATAAGCAGGAGAAGCTCATCCAACTGCGTAACCGACTTATTCTGCAAAACATATTGCAGCTCTGCGCTCGTTTCACTCAAAGCAACCGCACCGATGTTAGAGGCTACCCCCTTCAAGGTGTGGATGCAGAAGATTGCTTTTTGGACGTCGCCAACCCGCAAAGCCTCCCGGATCTCGACCATCGCATTAGCATGATCTGTGACGAACATGTTCAATATTTGCTTATAAAGCTGCTTATTGTTCGCAAGACGCTTCACGGCAGCTTCCACGTTCAAGCCGTTCTCAGCTCCCGACTCGTTCACGCTGGAAGCGGCAGCAGCCTGTAAATGCCCTTCGCGTACTTCCCCGTTATGACTCTGAAGCGTTCTCTGAAGAACGCTGAATAACTGTACGGGCTCGAACGGCTTGGAAATATAGGCATTCATTCCCGCTGTCAGCACCTGCTCCTTGACACCCTGCATCGCATCAGCCGTAATCGCAATAATCGGCGTATGTTGGTCGCGCGCTCTGAACTTGCTAGCCGTTTCGAAGCCATCCATTATCGGCATCTGCAAGTCCATTAATATAGCATCATATCGCTTTACGCTCGTTCGTTGCAACGCTTCGTAGCCATTCTCAGCGACATCGACTACAACGCCAAGCTCCTGCAGCATCGCCTGCGCCACCTGTTGATTAATCTCATTGTCCTCGACAAGCAGCACTCGCGCATTTCGCAGATTCGTAAACTTTTCTGTCTCGTTGAATCTGGAATCGACGGCATGTTTCCCAATCATCTGCTTCTGGAACAGCTCGACGATTTCGTTATAAAGCTGGGACTGGCTGATCGGGTAATACAGCACTTTCTTCACCGATGGCGAATTCGAATCTACCTGCAGCTGAGATTCATGGTAGGCGCTTATAAGGACAATAACCTGGATTGGCGTGCCATATTCAAGCTTAATTTTCTCCGCAAAATGCGCCGCAGCTTCATCCTTCAGCTTCCAGTCGACGATAACCAAGTCATATCGGCCGCTGCTGCGAATGATCGCTTCGGCGTCTGCGGCAGATTCTGCTGCGCTTACGATGAATTGGAATTGCTCAAGCTGGCTCGTCAAAATAAGCCTCATCTCGAGATCATCGCATACGAGCAGCACGCGCAGAAACTTCAGGTGCGGTGCCACAGGCTCGTGCTCGCTCAGCGAATCGAAGGAGCCTTTGCCGAATTGTGCAGTGAACGAGAAGCAGCTTCCTTTGCCGAACTCACTTTCAACTCCAATTTCACCATTCATCAATTCTACTAAACTTTTGCTAATAACTAGACCAAGTCCCGTGCCGCCGTATTTGCGAGTCGTAGACATATCAGCCTGTGTGAATTCGCGGAATAGCAACTGCTGCTGTTCTTCCGTCATACCGATCCCCGTATCTCTAACCGTGAATCGAAGCACAACTCCGTTCTCGTCGGCCGATACGACCTCTATCCCGAACATGATTTCCCCTTGCTCGGTGAACTTAAGCGCGTTGTTCACTAGATTGAGCAGCACCTGATTGAGTCGGAACGGATCTCCGGTGAGCATTTGCGGCACTTCATGATGAATCGTGAAATGAAGCTTTAACCCCTTTTCATATACCGATAAGCCGATCGTATTGGAAATATTGCTCATGATTTCGTACAGGTCGAAGTCGATTCGCTCTAATACGATTTTTTTCGCTTCGATTTTCGAGAAATCCAATATATCGCTAATGATGGTCAGCAAATTTTTCGCGGAAAGCACCGTCTTATCTACATAATCTTTCTGCTGCTCTGTGAGGCTTGTCTTCTGCAACAAATAGTTGAATCCGATAATCGCGTTCATTGGCGTTCGAATCTCATGACTCATATTCGCCAGAAACTCGCTCTTCGCCCGATTTGCCGATTCAGCTACTCGCGTCGCTTCCTCCAGCATCGTATTATTGTTCTCTAGCTCACGCGTGCGATCCTCAACGAGATGCTCCAAGCTTTGCTTATAGTCGAGCAGTGCCTGCTCCGCATTTTTCCGCTCGGTAATATCGTTGCCCGCCAATATAATGCTGCTCACGAGGCCAGCCTCGTTACGAACAACATTAAACGTCCAACCGATAAGCCGCTCAGAGCCACTCTTTGTCACTATAAGCGCCTCGTAGTATTCCTTACGCGGTCTATCCTCCACGATTTCTCGGAAAATTTCCGTGCGCTCTTCGAAAAATCTTTCGGGAACACAGGTATCAATCCACTTCCGACCGATAACCTCAAGATCCTCATAACCGGTCAGTTGACTGCCTTTCCGGTTTAACAACTCGATTCGCCCTTCACGATCGAGTACAACGATCATAATATCGACCAGATCCAGATAAGTTCGCGCCTTCGCCTTCTCCAGACTAAGCTTCTGCTCACCCTTACGGCGTACCGAGCTCGTCTGCTTCGCCAAAGCAATGCCGATTAGGATAGCCAACGCACCGAATATCAAACCCATCCTTTGAGCCCATTTTTGCTGAATAGCCGAACGGTCTACATCTCTCTGCGTTCCTTCAAGATTGAATTTGATCCACTTTTCCCACACCTCTTCGCCGCGTTGGCCGATAGGCGTCATTGTTTCCAACATATCAATACCTGTTGAATGATCTCCTATCAGTACGGTATCTATCAGAAACTGACCGTTCAGGAAATATTCAATCGAAATCTTTTTCATTTCCAAATACATATTTCGTTCCTCGTCAGATATGAGGAAGGCCTCATAATCGTCGAAGCTGTTCTCAAAACTCGTTTTCGTATCGTTATAGACATCAATATATTTTTGAATTTCCGCCTCATCGTCCGCAAGGAGAATTTTCACAAGAACCACCCTGACACGCATGAACGAACTATTCAAATGCGATAGTTGTTCAATACTCGGCATCCAGTTCGACTTTACCACATGAATCGTTCGTTTCATCTCCATCATTTGGTAATAGGTTACCCCTATCGTGCAAGTAAGCAATAGAATGATTACTAATAAAATCTTCGTTGATTGGCTTCTTAATGATACTTTCACACTATTCCTCCTTCTTACGTAAACCGATTATAGCATCCAATAAAAGTCACGACTAGATGAGGCAAGCAACGATTTATTTCAACCAGAAATACCCATAAATATAAATGAAATGATATAATAACAGCGTATTCATGAAAATGATTTCCCTTATCCCACTCATCCGAAAGAGGTATTGTGATGTCCAAAATATTCATCACCGGCGGTACCGGCTATGTCGGTACCGCACTGGTCCAAGAAATTATCGACACAAAGCTTCAAGCTGTCGTATTGACCCGCTCCTCGCAGAAGGCAGATGCGCTAAGAGCTCGAGGCCTCGAAGCTGTCGTAGGCGATTTGATGGAAGACGGTCCATGGCAGCAGAAGCTCGCCGAATGCGAGTATGTCATTCATCTAGCCTCGCCCCCAACCTGAGGGAAGAAGGTAACCACCAAAATCGCAGAACAATTCGCCAAAGGCCACTACGACATGACGCTTCGCCTCCTTGACCACATCGATGTACATACAATCAAAAATATCGTATACATAGCAGGAACAAGCTATTACGGAGATACCGGCGCCGAGCGTCCAAGAGATGCCGACTTTACTAGCGAGCCGAAAGGCTGGGGCCCTTATATCGCGAACTCCGTTAACGTATTGGATCGCTATATTCAGAAAGGGATGCCTATAACGACAGCTTTTCCTGCCCAAATCTACGGACCCGATTCCTGGATGCCCCAGCTGTTCATCGAACCGATCTACAACAAGAAACCCGTATATTCCTTGAAGGGCTACGAACCGTATTTCTCGCCTATCCATGTCGAAGATACCGCCCGCGCTTGCTTGTTCTTGTGCGAGCACGGCAAGATAGGCGATCGATACATCCTCTGCGACAACGAGCCCCTAACTTCGAATGCGTTCATGAAGCTGATCGAGAAGGAACTGCAGCTCTCAGGCAAGGTTCGCTCCATTCCACGATGGTTATGTAAGCTCATATTAGGGCCGGTTCTGACCGAATACGCAACAGCTCACACCTACTTTACGAATCGTAAGCTGAAGGAGCTTGGCTTCACCTATCGTTACCCAACGGCGCTAGACGGTGTGCCAAACGTCGTACAAAGCTGGGTTTCCAAGCAAGGCTAGACAAATGAAAAAAACCATGAATGCAGCTTCGAGAGCCGTGCTCATGGTTATTTTTCATTTTATTTTCGACTGTGAAAACTCTTGTCAATCTCTTTAATCAAAGCCGACATATCGCTCGACATCGACCTCATCCCGCTATCGTTAGACGCCGCTCCAGCTTTTTGCACCTTTATTCGGTCTCTCAAGCTTTGATCGGATGTGACGTGCAGACGATAAGCCGGATATTGAATTCTTAGCGCCGAATACACCTGCTTCTCAATAATGCCGCGCTTGCCCGCGTTCTCGACCTCGATGCCTACCAATGCATCATCGCCGTACAGCTGAACATTCGCCGACTTCACGCCATTCACAAGCTGTGCGCGTTCCGCCAGCTGGGAAGCTTTTGCAGACGCATCGTTCATATTCATCTTCTTGCCGGGCAAGTTGCGATGATCATCGTTCGTCATCTGCACTTCCAAGCGATGCGCGCCTTCCTGCGCCTGCTGCTTAACCTTGTTAGCAGTGGCGCAGCTAACAAGCGAAAGACCAAGCGACAGCACGAACACAGATATCAAGATCACTTTCCAACGTTTCATCCTATTGTTCACCTCCTATTTTCCTGTTTATAACATTTGCCGCAGGCGGCTATTTATTCATAGGAAAAACAAAAAAACAGCTACTCAGCCTCCATTCGGCCTCGCAACTGTTCTTCCAATCCGCTATTTAGATAAGTTCGTCAATCTTCCATCTTGCGCACGTCAACCGTCACCTGCAGCAACTGCTCCCCGGTCCCCCGGTAGACACCTTTCACAGGCACAATATCCTTGTAATCGCGGCCATGGCCAAGCTTCACATACCGCTCGCCGACAGGGTCCGTATTCGTCGGATCGAAGCTGCACCAGCCAAGGCCCGGCACGAACGCCTCGACCCATGCATGCGACGCTTGCTCGAAGTCCGCGCTTCCGCCCTGCAGATCACCTACGAAGTGATAGCCGCTGACATAACGCGCCGGTACGCCTAGCGCTCTGCTGCAAGCTATCATCAGATGCGCGAAGTCTTGGCATACGCCGCGCTTGTGCTCGAACATATCGCTTGTTTTCGTCTTAACGTTCGTCGCTTCGGGATCATAGATGAACTCCGTCCGAATCTGCGAGGATAACGCGGTAAGCCAGTCCAGTACACTAATGATTTGGCCGTCTTCGGATGGGATAAGCGCAGATGCGAACCGCTCCACTTCTTCCGTGTTCGACGTGTATTCCGTATGCAGCAGAAACTCGGTGAAGCGATTAGCCGCTTCCTCGGTTCGCAGCCATTCCCAAGCTTGCCCAGGCGGTCGCTTGCTGAGGTATAGAGCCCGTTCCTCTGCAGTCGGCGCTTGCTTCGTCACGACCGTCATCAAGGTCCTTATCGTCAGTCGTCTATGCGGTCCGTTAACCGAAAAGGCGTGAACGCGATTGCCGAAATAATCCTCGAATGTGAACAACGAGGCGTTCGGCTCGATCGAAATTTGCTGCTGATAGCAGGATTGTCGTTCATTCGTACTCGGCGTCAGCCTAATTTCATTGACACTGTCCGTAACCGGATCGGCATATTCGTATTGCGTAACATGTGAGATATTCAGCTTCATGCGCTTGCTTCCCCCATTCGAAAAAAGGTTTTGGCAAACAAGCCGCCCAGCTGCTGGCAGGAGTCAAGCAAATGCGTCACGATCATTCCTCCGCGGTCAATCGCCATATCGTCATGCTCAAGGCAAGCGAGATCAGCTTTCACCTTGCCAACCTGACGGATGACCCGCTCATGAGCGCTGCGCAGCTGCTTATCCTGCAGCTCGATTCGGCGCATATGATCGTCGAGCGTATGGAAAGCAAAATGAACAGAGCGCGGGAATACTTGGTTCAATATGACGAATTCAACAATCGATTCTACTGTGATTCCATCCGCATAATAGCGGCGGAAAGCCTGGTAGCCGCTCACCGAACGGAGCACTGCCTGCAAATAAGGGTAAGCAGTTGACACATTCCACCCATCACCGCTTGCCGCATTTCCGACTGCCTTAATAATGCGAAGCGTATTCTCCGCACGCTCAAGATAACGGCCGCATTCGATGAAATGCCATTCGTTCTCGCGCGGCATGACCGACTGTCCTACGCCTTGGAATAGAGCCGTCCACTCCTTTATCTTGCCGAAGAACAGATGCGGGGATTCGCGCAGCAAATCATCTGGCTGCTTCTCTCTTAGCCATAGATAGAATCCGTTCGTTGCATCCCACATCTCGCTAGGTACTTTCTCGCGAAGCGTCCGCAGATTGCCGCGTGCATGACTGACACAGGACACGAGCGAGTTCGCATTATCGCGATCGAGAGTCGTATAGTAGAGAACATCTCGTTCACTATAGGAGCCATACTGCTGCTCGTAAGCTTCCCGGCTTCCTAACGCATCAACGATTCTTGCCCACTTCGACACAGGCTCGGCAGCTCCGCCGCCCGACTCCTCTGCGTCAACAGCATACTCATCCTCAACCTGCAGATGATAATGCACATCGATTAATCTTGCATGGTTCTCCGCCCGCTCCATATATCTCCCGATCCAAAACAAAGCCTCCGCATTCCGATTCAGCATGGCTTTCCCTCCGTTCTATTATCGATTAAGCACCCATGTATCTTTCACGCCGCCACCCTGCGAGGAGTTGACGACGAGAGAGCCTTCCTTCATTGCTACGCGGGTAAGCCCTCCTGGAATGACATGCGTCTCATCGCCCATCAGCGCGAAGGCGCGCAGGTCAATATGACGCGGGGTCATCTGTCCATCAAGCATGACGGGAGCACGCGACAGCTTCATCGTCGTCTGAGCGATATAACGATCCGGCTCTCGCTTGATCGCCTCCGCGAACTGCTGAATTTCCTTCTGCGTCGCGGTCGGCCCGATCAGCATGCCATATCCGCCCGAAAGCGAAGTTTCCTTCACAACGAGCTGATCCAAATGATCCAGCACATACTCTCTCTCTTCTTTGCGGGACAAAATATAAGTCGGCACGTTATGGAGGAGCGGCTCCTCGCCCAAGTAATAACGAATCATATCAGGCACATAGGCGTATACCGCCTTATCGTCCGCTACGCCTGTTCCCGGAGCATTGGCAATGGCAACATTTCCTGCCCGATATGCATTCATAAGTCCAGGCACGCCTAGCAAGGAGTCAGGCTGGAAGGCAAGCGGATCTAGGAAGTCGTCATCGATGCGGCGGTAGATCACGTCAACCTGGCGAAGTCCTCGCAGATCGCGCAAATAAATTTTGTGATCTTTGTATACGAGGTCTCTTCCTTCGACGAGGTGAATACCCATTTGCTGCGCAAGGAAAGTGTGTTCATAATAAGCGGAGTTATAAGCGCCAGGCGTGAGCAATACGATTAGAGGATCGCGTTTGCCATTAGGGGAAAGCGCGCGAAGCGAGCTTAAGAAACAATTCAAGCTTCGGTCGATGCTTTGCACCGAACAGGACAAATACAGATCATGGAATAATTCACTCATTAACGTCCTGCCCTTGAATAAGTAAGAGAAGCCCGAGGGCGAGCGCAAATTGTCCTCAAGGACAAAGTAGCGGCCCTTCTCATCTCGAATCAAATCAATGCCCGATGCTGTAATATATACACCTCCGGGAACATGTAGACCAGCCATTTCCGGACGGAAATACGTGTTGGATACGATCATGCGCCGAGGGATGATGCCGTCTGCAACGATCCGTTGCCCATGATATACATCGTGGCAAAATGCGTTGAGCGCACGTATACGCTGCTTAACCCCGCGGTCGACTGCCTCCCATTCATGCTTCGGTATAACGCGAGGGATATAATCGAACGGAATCGTACGTTCAAGCGGCTCGTTCTGCCCACCGCTATAGAGCGTGAAGGTAATGCCTTCCTCCAGCATCCGCTGGTTGATTGCATTCTGACGGACCGTAAGCTCCGCCTGCTTCATTCTGCCGAATAAGCGATGAACATTGTCATAGTGAGGCCGTACCGAAAAGTCCTTGTCGAACATTTCATCATAAAATGCTTGCGAATCGTAATAATGCGAATGCGACTGTTTGGCCGTCGACATGACAACCGCCTCCTCCATGATGAGCGCAGCACCTAATTGGTGCTTGCAGCATGAACATTTCGTCCATACGAGCTAGATATATGTCAAAAAACTTAACATTTATCTCACTGCCATGTATAAATGTTAGGATAATCATACTAAATTCCGAAAATTGTGTCAACTTACTTAACATAAAAGCAGGAACCCTCCATGTGAGAGAATTCCTGCTTTTTCTAGGCTGCGGATATAAGTAATAGTTCGAGTTATTTATTCCTGATTATGAATTCAATTGCTGCAAGTCTTTCGTAACTTTATCAACCATATGAACGAAGGATGCAAGCTCCTGCGAACGGGCTGCTTGATTGCGCGCCTCCACCGACGTTAGCTCCGACTCGGAACGAACGGCGGAGAGTTTCTTATCGATTTCTTCCAGCTTCGCTTGAATGCCTTCTAACGCATTGCGGGACGAAGCAGCCAGCTTCCTGACCTCGTTCGCGACAACCTCGAACCCTCTTCCTTGTTCGCCGGCTCTAGCAGCTTCGATAGCGGCATTCAGCCCGAGCAGATGCGTCTGATCCGACAAGCCGCGGATGAGCGTGCCCATCTCGCCAATGCCATCGAGCTCTTCGCGCAGCTCTCCTAACAGTGTATGCGTCTTATCCTGAGATTGCGAAGTCGAAACGGCCGTTGCCGCAATTGATTGCGCACCCTCGTCCAATTCGACCATAAGCGAAGCCAGCTCCTGCACAGCTCCCGTAACGGTGCTCAGCATCGTAGCGCGCGAATCAGCAAGCTCCTGTACTTTCTGCTGCTCGAAGCCATGATACGCTTCAAGTACGAATTGCGAATCCAGATTGAACATCTTCGTAAGCGAATAGACGACATGCTGCCATTGCTCGGGAAGAACGCGCTTAAATACAAGCGTCGCAATGTCCAGATACGTCATATACGTTCCCAAATACCAATCTGTCGTAAGTCCGATCCGGGAATGAACCGCTCCGATCCGTATTCTATTATCAATAAACGGCTGGTCTATGACGCCATCGGCGAGAGACATCCAATAAACCCGCTGCGTTTCCTTCAACCGTTCAATATTGCTTACTCTGGAAATAAGCTCGACGAGATCCGGCTGGCTGCCGACGCTGTCGTAGAAACGATCGACCACCTCGTCCACAACTTGGGCAAAGACGGGCCGATATCCCGCTAATAGCTGTAAATCTTGTTCCGATATACCGGTATAGTCCAGTTGCTGCTTACGCTCTGCTGATACTTTAATCACTTGGCAAGACCCCTTCGGCGTATAGTCTTTCACTATCTCCTATTATATCGGAAAAGATACGCTATATTATAAAATTTTAGCTTTTTTATTGAAGGATACTCCTACCCCGACAAAGAAGCTGACGGGCCGTGCATCCGTCAGCTTCTCCACGCAAAGTACCCAAGCTCCATTCCTCTTAATTGCCGGCACTAGCGGTTAAGCAGGCTTCCTACGTACCGCAGCAGCTCATTCGAGCATACCGGGCAATAGCCGTGTTCATCCATAAGCCGCTTAGTCACTTCATTAATACGCTTCAATTGCAGTTCGTCCGGCGTCTTCGTTGACGTCGTAATCTTAACGATGTCCTTCAGATCGGTGAACAGCTTCTTCTCGACCGCTTCGCGCAGCCGTTCATGGCTAGTGAAGTCGAATTTTTTCCCTTTGCGCGAATAAGACGAGATACGAATCAGAATTTCTTCGCGGAACGCTTTTTTCGCATTTTCCGATACGCCGATCTGCTCCTCGATCGAACGCATGAGCCTTTCATCCGGATCCATCTCCTCGCCGGTAAGCGGATCCTTGATTTTCGCCCAGTTGCAATACGATTCGATATTATCCAAGTAGTTCTCGAATAAAGTGCGCGCCGACTCCTCGAACGAGTAGACAAACGCCTTCTGGATCTCCTTCTTAGCCAGCAGATCATATTCCTTGCGCGCCACGGATATGAAATTGAGGTAGCGCTCGCGCTCATCCTTCGTAATCGAAGGATGCTGGTCGAGTCCGTCCTTGAGCGCCCGCAGCACATCAAGCGCATTAATGCACTGCATATCCTGCTTAATGAGCGCGCTGGAGATACGGTTGATGACATAACGAGGATCAATGCCCGTCATTCCCTCTTCGACATACTCGCTTTGCATTTCCTTCAAATCCGCTTCCTTGAAGCCTTCGACCTCCTCGCCGTCGTACATGCGCATTTTCTTGACGAGATCCATACCCTGCTTCTTCGTTTCCTTCAATCTTGTAAGTATGGAGAAAATCGCCGCCGCACGGAGCGCATGTGGAGCAATATGAATATGCCTCATATCGCTTTGCGCGATCAGCTTCGTATATATTTTCTCTTCATCAGACACCTTGAGGTTATAAGGGATTGGCATGACGATCATCCGTGACTGCAGCGCCTCGTTCTTCTTATTGCTGATAAACGACTTATACTCGGATTCATTCGTATGGGCAATAATGAGCTCATCGGCACTGATCAGAGCAAACCTGCCAGCCTTGAAATTACCCTCCTGCGTCAGTGAGAGCAGGTTCCACAGAAATTTCTCGTCGCATTTAAGCATTTCCTGGAACTCCATCAGACCGCGGTTCGCCTTATTGAGCTCACCGTCGAACCGATAGGCGCGCGGATCCGATTCGGAGCCGAATTCGGTTATCGTCGAGAAGTCGATACTGCCGGTCAGGTCGGCAATATCCTGCGACTTGGGATCGGAGGGACTGAAAGTGCCGATACCAACGCGATTATCCTCGGAGATGAATACACGCTCGACAAGCACGCTTTCGATATTGCCCCCATACTCAGTCTGCAGTCTCATCTGGCAAGAAGGGCACAGATTCCCTTCAATGCGAACGCCAAGCTCTTTCTCGATCTCTGGCCTTAGCTCATGCGGAATGAGATGCAGCGGATCCTCGTGCATCGGGCAGCCCTTGATCGCGTAGACTGCTCCCTTGTCGGTGCGGGAGAACTTCTCGAGCCCCTTCTTCAGCATGGTCACGATCGTCGACTTGCCGCCGCTGACCGGTCCCATGAGCAGTAATATCCGTTTACGAACGTCCAGCCTGCGGGCGGACGAGTGAAAATATTCTTCAACCAACTTCTCCACGGAGCGGTCTAATCCAAATATTTCCTGTTCAAAAAACTTATACTTCTTGCGCCCATTCACCTCTTCGACCCCGTAAGATTCGATCATTTCATAAACGCGTGAATGTGCGGTCATGGCCGGGGACTTATCGTTCTTAAGCAGCTCAATGTAGTCCTTGAATTGTCCCATCCATGCCAGCTTCTCACTCTCAGCCTGATATTCCGCAATTCGTTTGAAAATGTCCATTCCGTGCCTCCTCCCATCGCTTCCGCATTCCACTATTCCTTCTCCGCCAGGGATTAGTTGCTAGACGCTCTTTCCTCGTGGATAACTTGTAAATTGAAGTATTACATTTCTATGCTTATCTGTGTAGGAAATTGACCACTATTTTCGTCCTCCATCCAGCAAAAAACGACAAGCTCGCGTAATCCTTTGTTATAATGGGGCTAGAGCGGAAGATTAGTGCGGAAATATGGAAGGGGAAAAAGCATCGTGGCCGTTAAGCGGGAGGAAGAACTGTACAAGCCTATTAAACAATACTACGAACGGCTCGGGTATGAGGTGAAGAGCGAGGTGCTTCATTGCGATCTCGTAGCGATCCACCCCGAGCATGAGGAGCCTATTATTGTAGAAATGAAAAAAACGTTCAATCTTGCATTGCTGCTGCAAGGCGTTGAACGTCTGCGATTAAACGGACAGGTTGTCCTGGCAATTGAACGCAACCGTAAAAAGAGCGGCGCGCATAACCAGCGTTATGGCGACTTGACGGAGCTATGCCGAATGCTTGGCCTCGGGCTTATGACGGTCACCTTCTATAAGACGAAGCCGGCCGTCATTGAGCTGTTATGCGAGCCGGGCGAGCCCCCGCAGCGAGGCATGCGCCGCCGGAAGCAGGCGAAGCTGCTGCAAGAATTCCGCGAGCGCAGCGGCGACTACAACGTTGGCGGCAGCACCGGCCGCAAGCTCGTCACCGCCTACCGCGAGAAGGCGCTTCGCTGCGCATGGGCGCTGCGCGAGGAGGGAGAGCTGGCGCCGCGCGAGGTTGCGGCGATCACGGGCAATAGCCGCAGCGGCGACACGCTGCGGCATAATTATTATGGCTGGTTCGAGCGAGTCGGACGCGGCAAATATAAGCTTCGCCCAGTGGGCGTGGCCGCATTGGAGCAATACCGCGAAGTGATCGCTGAATGGTCCAAGGCAGCCGCTGGAGCTGCTTCGTCAGATGGCCGCAAGTTCTAGCTAGCTGCGTGCCGTGAACTCTCCGATCGCTTCAACTAAACGCGCCACGCCTTGCTCGGTACGCGCCCCTTTGTTATGGGTGAAATTAAGCCGGGCTGTATTGCGCAACGGATTGTCCGCATAGAACGAGCTGCCCGGCACGAACGCTACCCCTTTGCGGACAGCTGCTTTGAGCAACGCTTCCGCATCGAGTGCTTCGGGCAGCTTCATCCACAAGAACATGCCGCCTTTTGGCTTGACCCATGTCACATCAGGAATCGCCGCACGCTCCAGCAGCCGATTCATCTCCAGCATCCGCTCTCCGTAGGAATCGGAAATAAGCTTAATATGCGCATCAAGGTCGAAGAAGCCGAGAAGTTGGCTCAAGATTTGCTGATCCAAGGAGCTTGATTGAATGTCCGCCGCTTGCTTCGCAACCGCCATCATCCGAATAACCTTGCTGTCCCCTATCGCCCATCCCGTACGTAATGCCGGAGCGACCGTCTTCGAGAAGGTGCTCGTATAAATGACATTTCCCTTCTCGACTTTGCCATCTAAGGCGAACAGTGTCGGAATCGGCTCTTTGCTGTCGAATGCGATATCGCCATAAGGATCGTCTTCAATGATTGGAATGTTATTCGATTGACAGAGAGCGAGCAGCTTCTTCCTGCGCTCCACACTCCATACATTGCCTGTCGGATTGCCGAAAGTCGGCACGGCATACAGCAGCTTCGGACGATGCAATTTGATAAGCCGCTCTGCCGATTCCGGAATCATGCCCTGCTCATCGCTATCCACGGACACAACCTTTAGCCCATGCAACGAGAATACTTGCAGACATGCAAGATAGGTAGGTTTCTCTACCAATACGGTATCGCCAGGTTCGGTCAACACTTCGACTAGCAGGTCAATCGCTTGCTGCGAGCCCGTCGTGACTAACATTTGATCAGGATTCACGAACATCTTTTTATCGGCCATTCTGCGGCATAACTGCTCGCGAAGCGGCAGATATCCTTCCGTCAAGCCGTACTGGAGCGCGCCTGCGCCTGAACGGAATACTCGCTGAGCCGCTTCACTGACAGCTTCTACCGGAAACAGTTCTTCAGCAGGAAGCCCCCCGGCAAATGAAATCATGTCCGTCCCCTGCGTAAGCTTCAAAATATCTCGCACCGCTGAAGATTTAAGCTGTGATACCTGTGACGAGAAACGATATTCCATTTCAATTGCCCCTCTCCCTATCGATATAACTTTTTTCACACGATCTATTCTTATGTTAACAATGTGTTCACAACTTTTAAAGTTTTCTTTTTGCTGTTCGTTGGTTATAATATAAGAAGCCAATTGGAGGTGCAATGCACATGAACTTTCTTATTGTTATGACCGTGTTTGCGTTGTTCATTACGGCGATGCTGACAAGCTCCTATAATGACGACAAAACCAAAGGCCTGTAAGCTAATGCCGTCCTATGACGGCCAAAGCAAAAAAGCTTCTCGATGAGCATTGCTCACACGAGAAGCTTTTTTTGTTATTGTCTTCATTGGACAGCTGGCAATTAACGACGAAGCTGTGCCATTTCCTCTATGCATACTCCGCATAAATAACGATCCTTGAAATCTCTAACCTCATTCATGGAGCCGCAAAATACGCATTTTGGCCTATAACGTTCCAATATGATATGGTCTCCTTGTACGAAAATCTCTACAGGATCGCCCTCGTTCATCAGATAACGTTTACGTAACGATTTTGGAAGCACAATACGGCCAAGCTGATCAACTTTCCTTACCACTCCTGCTGGTTTCATCATTTCACCTCTTCTGTGTCTTTATTCGCAAGTCCTAACCTGAGAAACCTATGCATTATAGTGTTTCGATGGTGATTCAGCATTTCCTTCCTATATTCATTATTTCTTAATATTCTGCAACAAATATAGTAGGAAGCCACTTCAATGTGCGTTTTTTCTTTCATTTAGCAGCTTAATTCAGTCCCTCGAAGCCTGTCTGCCTAAGCGCTTCGTATACGACAATAGCGGCAGAATTGGACAAATTCAGCGAACGAACCTTATCCGTCATCGGCATTCGTATGCAGGTGTCGAGATTCGCATCGATAAGTTGCTGCGGCAGTCCTTTCGTTTCTTTGCCGAACACGAAGAAATCTCCATCCCGATATTCGAAATCCGAATAAGGCTTCGATGCTCGCGTGCTGGCATAGAAGAACCGTCCCTCTGGATAAAGGGCCAGCACTTCATCGAACGAATCGTGATATTCGATATGGACGGAATGCCAATAGTCAAGCCCTGCCCGCTTCAACGTACGGTCATCCGTATCGAAGCCAAGCGGCCTGACAAGATGCAAATGCGTACCTGTGGCCGCGCATGTGCGCGAAATATTGCCTGTGTTTGCCGGAATCTCCGGCTCTACCAATACGATATGAAACGGCATTTCTGTAAATCCCACCTCTCTAAACGCTAATTATACACCAAATTTCTTTCCATTTTTACATCCATTTTACGTACAGGTAATCTTCCGCGAAATTTCCGCCTTTATAATAAACTTATTATTAGGAGGCAAAGGAGAAATGTAACGATGCGAAAAAAAATATTGGTCGTCGATGACGAACCTTCTATCGCCATGTTAATCGAATTTAATCTAAAGCTCTCGGGCTACGATGTCCGTTGCGTAAGCGATGGCGAAGCCGTATTCGACATGCTCCGGCCATTCCGTCCCGACCTGATTGTCCTTGATTTGATGCTGCCTAAGATGGACGGCATTCAAGTGTGCAGAGAGCTTCGCAAGCAGAACAACGCTGTGCCTGTCATTATGTTGACCGCGCTGCAAGATGTTACGGATAAAATAGCGGGTCTCGATAACGGTGCTGATGATTATATGACGAAGCCGTTCAGTCCGCAAGAGCTCGTCTCCCGAATCCAAGCCGTATTTCGCCGGATCCAATCGAATCCTGGCACCTCTGATAATACGAGCTATGATATAGGCAGGTTGAACGTTCGCGCCGAGCAGCGCGAGGTTTACTTTGAAGGCAAACTAATTGAACTGACGCCGAAGGAATTCGAGCTTTTGCTCTTCCTTTGCAAGCACAAAGGCAAAGTGCTTAGCCGCCAGCAGCTGCTGCATGGAGTCTGGGATTATCACTTCCTCGGCGATACGCGTATCGTTGATGTTCACATTAGCCATCTGCGCGATAAGATCGAGAAGAATGCCCGGACGCCGGAATATATTATGACCGTTCGCAACGTCGGCTACAAGCTGCTAGAGCCCGCTGTGCCCGAATCGTCATTCGCTTAAGCCTTCGCCTTAGCAAAGAAGAAGCGCCATCTCCTCCTGTTGGGAAGGGATGGCGCTTTCGTTATTTACTGCTTGGCTAACTAATGCTTAACCGTTGCGCTTTTGGAAATCAGCCATGAACTGAGCAAGCGCTTGGCAGCTCTCAAGCGGAACGGCGTTGTACGTCGATGCGCGTAGACCGCCAACATCGCGATGTCCCTTGAGACCAACGAAGCCTTCCTTCTCCGATTCCTTGATGAATTGCTTCTCCAGCTCTTCGCTGTGAATACGGAACGTAATATTCATAAGCGAACGGCTTTGCGGCTGTGCACAGCCGATGTAGAAGCCGCCGCTTTGATCGATCTTGTCGTAGATCAGCTTTGTTTTGTCGCGGTTGAACTGATCCATCTGTGCGATGCCGCCTTTGCCTTTGATCCAGTTAAGCACGAGGCTTACCATGTATACGGCGAAGGATGGCGGTGTATTGTATAGCGAGTTGTTCGATGCATGCGTGCTGTATCGGAACATCGTCGGGATTGTTGCAGGACTTTCCGCAATCAAATCATCGCGCGCGATAACGACTGTTACGCCTGAAGGACCAAGGTTTTTTTGAGCACCGGCATAAATAAGACCGAACTTGTTGACGTCTACCGGACGACTTAGAATATCACTGGACATATCGGCGATAAGAGGCACATTGCCTGTCGACGGGAAATCGAAGAACTGCGTTCCGCCGATTGTTTCATTCGACGTTACATGAAGATACGCCGCATTGTCCGGAATAATAATTTCATCTGCCGTCGGCATACGCATATATTTATCAGCTTCTGTCGATGCGGCGATAACCGTCTCACCGACAAGCTTCGCCTCCTTGATCGCTTTGTCAGCCCATGCGCCAGTCTTCACATATGCGCCAGGACGTCCAGGACGAACGAGATTAAGCGGGATCATAGCGAACTGCGTGCTTGCTCCGCCTTGTACGAATAAAATACGGTAGTTGTCAGGAACGCCGTACAGCTCGCGAAGAAGCGATTGCGCCTCGTTGTTCACTTGCTCATAAAGCGCGCTTCGGTGCGACATCTCCATAATGGACATACCCGCTCCTTGATAATCGACGAACTGCTCTTGTGCTTGTTGAAGCACTTCAAGAGGTATAGCGGCTGGTCCTGCGTTAAAATTAAATGCTCTTGTCATTTCCGATAGCCCACCTTTGATTCTTTATCATGATAAGGACATGATAGCAATTTTGAACGTTCGCATCAAGTGCTTTCCGCGTATTTGCACTACAAAAGTCGAACGTATTGACATTAAATTGTCGAAAACATTCGGATTTTGCGTTTTATGCTAAATACGAATTACGACGAGCCCTTGTTTATATCGCCACAGTTGGACAATATAAAAACGAGTCCCTTGCGGGACTCGTTCGTATGGTGATGCTAAGGAATTAGCAATCGTAGTAAAGGCTGAATTCGTGCGGGTGAATACGGATTGCAACAGCTTTCGCTTCAGCGCGCTTGATTGCAACGTAGTTATCGATGAATTCTTGCGTGAATACGCCGCCTTCAGTCAAGAATGCGGAATCCGCTTCAAGTGCGTTAAGCGCTTCGTCAAGTGTTCCAGGAACACTGCGGATTTCTTTCTTCTCTTCTTCTGGCAATTCATAGATGTTTTTGTCGAATGGACCGTAGCCAAGAGCAACAGGATCAAGCTTACGCTTAATGCCGTCCAGACCAGCAAGCAGCATAGCAGCGAATGCAAGGTAAGGGTTAGCTGTGTTGTCCGGTGTACGGAACTCGATGCGACAACCTTTAGGCGTTACAGCTGCGATAGGAATACGGATCGCTGCGGAACGGTTGCCTTTCGAGAATACAAGGTTAACCGGTGCTTCGTAACCAGGCACAAGACGTTTGAACGAGTTCGTGCTTGGGTTCGTAATTGCGATAAGAGCCGGAGCGTGGTAAAGTACGCCGCCGATGTAGTGCATAGCAAGTTCACTCAGGTTAGCGTAAGCGCCTTTGTCGTAGAACAACGGGGAATCACCGTTGAAGATCGACGTATGAACGTGCATACCGCTACCGTTGTCGCCGAACAATGGCTTCGGCATGAAAGTAACCGTTTTGCCGTATTGGCGAGCTGTGTTGTGAATGATGTATTTGAATTTCATCAGGTTGTCAGCTGTTTTTGTAAGGGTGTCGAAACGGAAGTTGATTTCCGCTTGACCAGCTGTAGCAACTTCATGGTGATGACGCTCTACGCGAAGGCCGGATTCTTGCAACAAGCGAACCATTTCGCTACGGATGTCTTGTTGGGAGTCAACTGGAGCTACTGGAACATAGCCGCCTTTTACTGGAATTTTCGAGCCAAGGTTGCCGCCGTCTTCTTTGCGGTTCGTATTCCAGCCAGCTTCCTCGGATTCAACCATATACGAAGACGAATTCATTGTGCTTTCATAGCGAACTTCGTCAAAAATGAAAAATTCAGGTTCTGGTGCGAAGAATGCAGTCGTACCAATGCCAGTCGTTTGAAGATATTCTTCAGCCTTTTGAGCGATGCTGCGCGGATCGCGGTCATAGCGCTCGCCCTCTGGCGTATAGATGTTACACATAACGTTTAATGTAGGGTGATCTGTGAAAGGATCGATAAATACGGATTCCGTATCTGGCATCATTACCATATCGGAATTTTCAATACCGCGGAAACCGTGGATCGAAGAACCGTCAAATGCTACACCGTTAACGAAAGTATCAGCGTCTACCTCAGTTGCAGGAAGAGTGATGTGGTGAGCGCGACCCAGAAGATCTGCGAAGCGGAAATCGACAAACTGAATGCTGTTTTCTTTAATATTGTCCAAAACATTTTGAACTGACATGAATAATTTCCTCCATTTCCGAACATTAGCGTTGTGTTGAACAAGTATTGTTCAATAATTGCTCCAAACCATGACGTTATTATAAAACTACGGTTTCACCTCCGTCAATAGCTATGTAAGGTATTTTTTATCGCGATGTTAGGTATACTTACAAGTTTGAACAGATGTTCACAATTCCTCCTTAACCCACCACAGCAAAAACCGCGCCACCCTTACTGCAGTAAGGGCGGCGCGGTGATTTAGACTATGTTAAATTTTCCATTCCTTGAATGCTTCAGCAGGCGCTTTCGGCGTATCGAACTGTTTGCCTACTAGAGGAGCGAGCTGTTCCAATTGCTTCAGCAAGTTGGCGAATTGATCCGGGAATAAGGATTGTACGCCGTCGCCAGTCATAGAATTATCAGGATCTGTATGCATCTCTACGATAAGTCCGTTGGCCCCAGCAGCTACCGAAGCCTTCGACATCGGCTCTACCAATTCGCGACGGCCCGTACCGTGACTTGGATCTGATATAACAGGCAAGTGGCTGAGAGATTGCAGCACCGGAATGGCAGATAGGTCAAGCGTGTTCCGCGTGTAAGTTTCGAACGTTCGGATTCCTCGTTCGCACAGCATAACATTCGGATTGCCGCCGGCTAGAATGTATTCCGCTGCATTCAGGAACTCGTCATAAGTAGAACTGAAGCCTCTCTTCAGCAGCACCGGAGTCTGGATCGTACCAAGCTTCCGAAGCAGGTCGAAGTTCTGCATATTCCTTGTGCCTACTTGGAGAATGTCAGCGTACTCCGCGCATACATCGACGTACTCCGGCGTCATTACCTCTGTAATCGTCAGCAAGCCGTGTTTCTTGCCTGCCTCGGCCATCATAACTAAACCTTCCACTCCTACGCCCTGGAAGCTGTAAGGACCGGTACGAGGCTTGAATGCGCCTCCGCGAAGCACCTGACCGCCTGCCGCTTTAACAAGGCGAGCAATCTCGTCGATCTGTTCTGGAGATTCCACAGCGCACGGTCCGCCCATAATAACGAGGTTGCTGCCGCCGATCTTTACGCCTTTGATGTCGATGACTGTATCGTCCGGATGGAAGTCACGGCTAGCCAGCTTATATGACTTTGAAATTTTGATCACATTCTCTACACCTTTCATTTGGCGCAGGTGCTCAGCAAGCGTTGGCTCTGCCTTGCCGATAATGCCAATTACTGTGCGGTCCGTCCCAATCGATACATGCGCTTGTACGCCTGCTTTCTCAATGTGGGCTACGATTTCGTTAATGCGTTCTTCGGAAATTTGCGGATTAGTAATGACGATCATCTTGAATCACTCCTATTATTTTATATGATTTTTCCTTGGTCACATCTTCATCATTCACACTGCAACGCTTATACGCTTTTAAGCTTATACGCTGTGAAGCTTCTACGCTTTTAATCGCTAAAGTAAATATACAAGAAATAACCGTATCCGTCAACCCGTTTTTTCTGTGGCTGAGTTTACTGCCGTTGCCTAATCAACAATTGCAGGCTACAGCAGAAATAGGCCGGTACCGCTTTGCTTCAAATCTGAAGCCCGCAGCATCGACCTAATTTCCTCTTAGTTAACGTGCCCTGTTACTCGGCAGCGCTAGCGCTCTTAATCTTAATGTTCGGAAGCAGCTTATTCATATTAACCGTACGCTTAATCTCCCATGTGTCGGGATTGTTATCGTCGTACTGCTCCAAGTAAGCAATAACCTCTTTCGTTAACGGCGTCGGCGTAGATGCGCCGGAAGTGACGGCTACTCGTTCAATACCGATCAGCCACTCTCGCTCAATCTCTGATACATCAGCTACCCGGTACGCCTTCACTCCCGCAATTTCCTCAGATACCTGCGCTAAGCGGTTCGAGTTGTTGCTACGGGGGTCGCCAACGACGATGCAGAGCTGAGCCGTGCCCGCTTGACCTGCAACGGCTTCTTGCCGCACTTGGGTAGCAAGGCAAATCTCGTTATGAACCTCAGCAGTGGGAAACTTCTCCGATAGCTTCTGAATAATATGCCGAATATCCCACTGGGACATCGTTGTTTGATTCGTAATGATGAGACGCCCTTCAGGCACTTGAAGAGAATCGATCTCTTCTTCCTTCTCGATCAGATGCACCATATCCGGCGCAACGCCGATGGCGCCTTCCGGCTCGGGATGACCTTTCTTCCCGATATAAATAATATGATAACCTTCAGCCGTCTTCTCGCGGATCAGGTCGTGCGTCTTCGTTACGTCAGGACAGGTCGCGTCAACGACGGACAACCCCTTATCACGGGCTCGCTTGCGCACCTCAGGAGATACGCCATGAGCCGTGAAAATAACAGTTCCCTCTTCGATCTGATCCAATATTTCCAAACGATTCGCCCCGTCAAGCGTAATAACGCCCTCCTGCTCGAACGCTTCCGTTACATGAGCGTTATGAACAATCATGCCAAGAATATAGATTGGCCGCGGCAATTCAAGGTTCTTCGCCGTTTGCAAGGCAAGCACCATCGCATCGACAACACCGTAGCAGTAACCGCGCGGCGATATTTTGACAATTTCCATCTATTGCACCTGCTTTCTTACCGGATACGCCCTATTATAACTACTCGATTAAATGATCCGTTCCTTCTATTATAGTCGAAGGAGCGTTCCCGGAAAAGACTACTGGCAGCCATATTGTAAACTTCGTCCCTTCGCCCTCGCGCGTCGTCACTTCCACCGACCCCTGATGCTCGTCGATAATCCACTTGGCGATTGATAATCCAAGCCCCGTTCCCACCGTAACGCCGCGTGATTCGTCAGCGCGATAGAACCGATCGAAAATATGCGGGATCTCGTCGGGATTCATGCCAATGCCTGAATCCTCAACCGTAATGCCGATTTGTCCATTGCCTCGCAATGCGCCAAGCTCGATATGACCGCGCTCCGTATACTTAAAGGCATTCTCGATAAATATGAACAACAGCTGCTGCAAATAATCATGATTACCCTTGACATATACGCCGTTCAGAGCGGATAGATCGCCAATTATCCACTCCGCTTTCCGCGGAAGCAGCTGAGCTCTCCGAGCGACCTCTTCCGCGATAGGGAGCAGCGCCAGATGTTCCTTTTCCATGACATAACCGGCATCCGCTCTCGCAAGCGCAAGCAAATCGTTGACCAACGTGCTCATTCGCTTCGCTTCCGCCGATATATCGCTCATCGCTTCCCGCGACATATCCCAATGCTCCATATCGAACGGCAGCCAATCTCCGCTTCCCTTCTCAGGGTTCGTTTCCTTAATGCGAGTCCACATCCGCTCCAGCAGATCGATATTGCCGCGAATGGTCGTGAGCGGCGTACGAAGCTCATGCGACGCATCCGATACGAACCTGCGCTGCGCCTTATATGACTCATCGAGCTCATTGTAGGCAAGCTCCATTCTGGATAACATCATATTGAGCGTATGAACGAGCCTTCCAATCTCATCATTGGATTCGGCTGCCGGTATCCGCATATTCAACTCCGAGCCTTTCTCGATTTGCTCCGTCGCCCGAATAACGCGTTCAATTGGGCGGAGCGCCTGGCGCGCGATGAACAAGCCGCCTGTGAAGGCTATAAGGATGACGAACAGAGAGGAGAAAATAAGGATCGTCCGAAGTCCCCTCAAAAAATCCTCTTCATTATTGGAAAATACAGCGAGCTGCAAAATGCCGATTAATGTGCCATCCTCAAGCTCAATCGGGCGTTGGTAGGTAAGCATATCGAATTTGTCGTTATTTATTGTGACTTTAACTTTGCGAAAACCTTCCTTTGGATCCTTGTCTGCCTCTGGATAAGGAATAATCGTACCATATTGTCTTAGCTGATCCTCTTGTCTTACAACACCGTCTTTATAACTCACTATCTGCATATAAATTTTTTTTTGTTCTGGTCCTCTGCCAATACGGGCGATTTGGAAGTTCCATTCATTTTCATCCAGAAAGTTTACCGTTGGCTGTACGAATATCGTACTGTTTTGCGCCTTAAGCTGTTCCTTGGCCTCTGCGTACGTATTCCAGTTGACGAATAAATAAACGACTAGCCCTACGGCGATAAGCGTCCCGGCAAGCAAGCCGGAATACCAAAGCGTAAGGCGAAGACGGATTGACATAGCGCTTAACCTGCCTCTCCTCGCAACACATAGCCAGTACCGCGTACCGTTTGTATAAGCCTGCTTCCTCCGCCCTCTTCAACCTTTTGGCGGAGCATTGCAATATATACTTCAAGCACATTCGATTCGCCGCTGAAGTCATAGCCCCATATTTTTTCCATGATGGAGTCACGGGTCAGCACTCGGCGCGGATTCTGCATGAAGAATAGCAATAGATCATACTCCTTGCTCGTCAGCTCGATGCGGCGGCTAGCGCGAATGGCTTCTCTAGCGTCCATATCAAGCGCAAGATCCTCATAGATCAATTGGCTGGTTTGTTCCTCTAGCTTGTCCGACTTGCGGCGCAGCAGCGCGCGGACGCGGGCGAGCAGCTCCTCCAGCGCGAACGGCTTAACTAAATAATCGTCTGCGCCAAGATCGAGCCCTCTTACGCGATCATTAATATCGTCCTTCGCCGTGAGCATGAGAATCGGCACGGTGCTGCCGCCCTCGCGAACCCTCCTGCACACTTCCCAACCGTCGATTTGCGGCATCATGACATCCAATATAAGCAGATCAGGGTCTGCTCCAAGCAAAGCCTTTAACCCTTCCGCCCCATTGGACGCGGTAGTGACCTCATATCCCTCGAATGCCAAGCTTCTGCGCAATAACGAAATGATTTTGTCATCATCATCTACGACTACAATATGTTGTCTCATACGTATTCTCCTTTTTCTCCTTGCAGCAAAAAGCGCAGAGTGTGTATGGCTCTGCGCTCTTATTTGCGATGCTCGCTTACTCTGTAACGAATTTATTTTTGTCGCCGATGACGACCTCGACATTTTGCTCTTTGCCTTGGCGGATAATATTCAGTTCCACTTTGTCGTCAACTTTGTGCTTCTTAATCGCCTCGATTAACGATTGCGTATTGCTGTATTTCTTGCCATCGATTCCCACGATAACGTCATACTGTTGGATGCCGCCCAAATGTGCAGGCGATTTGTAGTACACGTTGCGTACGATTGATCCTTCAGCCTTGCTCAGTCCAAGTTGCTTCGCGATCTCTTCTGTCACATCGGATAGCTCCGCTCCGATGAACGGAATAGCTTCCTTCGGAATTTCTACATTGCTCTTAAGACTATCAAGCACCTCTTGGATCGTACTTGTCGGAATGGCAAAGCCGATGCCTTGTGCTTGCGAACTAACAGCTGTATTGATACCTACGACTTCGCCGTTCAGATTGAGCAGCGGGCCTCCAGAGTTACCTGGGTTAATCGAAGCGTCAGTCTGCAGCAAATGCTCATAGTTGCGCTCGCCTTGCGTATCTTGAATATCGATCGGACGTTCCTTCGCGCTTAGCACGCCGACGGTTACGGTATGATCGAAGCCGTACGGATTGCCGATCGCAACGACGGTGTCGCCGATATTAATGTTATCTGAGCTGCCCAGCGGCAAGGTCGGGAATTCCTTTTCTCCTGTCACTTTAAGCACAGCAAGGTCTAATTCATAACTTGATCCTAGCAGCTCAGCCGTGAACGGCTTATCATAGCCTTGCACGATGACCTCGATTTTGTCAGATTCACCGACAACATGCTGGTTCGTAAGAATATAACCGGACTTGTCGAAGAAGAAGCCTGTTCCGATGCCCGTCTGCTGCATTTGATCATCATTGCCTTGCTCTGGCTGCTGCTGCGAGTCAGGGAAGTCATTGCCGAAGAACTGGCGGAAGAAGGAATCATCCAGCATGCTGCCGCCGTTGCCGGTCGATACGTTCGTGAACGTCTCGATCTTCACGACTGCTGGACTTGCCGTTTCGAACAGACCGGCAATATCATCCGTCCGAGCAGCTGCCGTTGAGGCTGAACCGCCTGCCGTGCTGCCCGCTCCGGCTTGTGTGCCGCTGCCCGTCGATTCTTTCACGGTTGCTTGCACTTGATCCGCCGTGAACCAGTTGCGCGTGTCTGCCGTCCACATCAGACCGCCTACGAGAACGACACCAGCAAGGAACGAGGCGAACATCGCTTTGAAAGAGGTGCGCTTCGGCTCTCTGACCGTCCAAGGACCTTTGCCCCCAGGGCTAACCGGCGTGAATGGACGAATTTGTTGCTGTACGGGCTGAGGTGCATTAACGTTATCGTCTGCATCGGAAGTTTCGTAAGTCGTATCATTAGCATCAGCATTAGTAGTCTGCAATGAATTTGCCTGTAGTTGCTCCGGCTGCGGCTGCGATCCAGCCGATTGATAACGATTCGGCTGCGAGGAATCGGATTGAGCGCCGGCTTTGAATGGTCCATATGAATAATAGTAGGAAGGCTTAGCTGTCTGTTCAGGAAGGTCCGAAGCTATCGGCTCCGCTTCATACTGCTCCTGCTCATTTGTTCCGCTTGCGTCTTGCTGCTCCTCATTATGATCGCGAAAAAACTCATCATAGCCTTTTTTGTTGTTTTGATCGTCCATCGTGTTAAGCCTCCTTGAAGGATATCGTTCATGCCTCTACTCTCGTATTCCGTGAGAGGCGAGCTCGTTTGATTAGTTCTATCATGCACATTCTACCTTAAAACAAACTTAAAAGGAATTTAAACAGAAATAAAAAAAACTCCCATCGGAGTTATTTCGAGACTGACGAATAACTGGAATTTCTCTTAACAGGAGAAGTTCCAGTTATTTCATTCATCTCAATTCAACAATTAAAATAACCCCTCAACCTCGGTTATCGCCTGCTTCGCGCGCGTAATCCAACGATCCTCGACCGGTGCATCGGGATTAGAGGGTGATTGGAACTGATCGAACATTGCGCCAAAGGTTCTTATTGAAGCTTCGGGATCATTGCCCTCTTGATAAATATGCTTAAGCACATACGGCTTGCCAAGTCTAATCGTTGCATCGTTCTCCGTTGTCTCGCTATCGATATAGCCGGTTACGACATCAAACGGAATACGAAGCCATACTTTATGGGATTCATCCAGCGCTCGGTCGAAGGAGCCGTTGCTATACTCCCAGTTGCCTCCCAAAGTAAATTGATGCTGCTCAAGCACCGCTCTGGCTTCATTGAAGTTCTGTTCGATGGACTCTAGCGATGATGAAATAAATTTCATGACAGTCTACTCCTTTTCGCTTGCGCTTACGCCCGTATTCGCATTCGCTGCTTACTGAACGTACGTTAAAAGGTAGTATAACCGCCTCGTGCCATATTATGTGCGCTTCGCCCAGCCTTTGCGATGCGCAAGCACCGCAAGCTGCGTACGATCCTCTAGCTCGCATTTCATCAATAGATTGCTGACATGCGTCTTGACCGTTTTGATACTAATATGAAGCTCCTCGGCAATCTCCTTATTGGATTGACCGTCGGCAATGAGCAGCAGCACTTCCTTCTCACGCTCCGTAAGGCCTTCGTCGCCGGATTGCGCCGTCCGTTGACGCAAGCCTCTCGTCAGCGCCTGCGAGACGTCCGCGGTCATAACCGGCATTCCTTTGAATGCGGCGCCGAGCGCATAGATCAGCTCTTCGGACGATACCGTCTTCAGCACATAGCTGGTCGCTCCCGCCTCGATCGCCCCGTAGACTTTGTCATCCTCCAGGAAACTTGTGAGCATCACAATCTTTATATTCGGATATTTAGCCAATACAGCTCTCGTCGTCTCGATCCCGTCCATTCCCGGCATCATTAAATCCATCAGGATCATGTCAGGCAACGTCTCCTGCGATCTGTTGCCAAGCACATTCAGCGCTTCTTGCCCGCTTCCCGCTTCGGCAATGACTTCAAACTTCGGCTCAAGCATCAGATAAGTCCGCAGCCCTGTCCTAACCATATCGTGATCGTCAACGATCATCATCTTAATCGTATCCGTTACGCTCATTTCCTGTTCTCTCCCCGCCATATCGTTGGTATTGTCACTTTCACTCTCGTGCCGCTGCCAGGTTTACTCAGTATTTCCGTCTTGCCGCCAAGCTTCTGCGCCCGCTCCTGCATCGTCGTTAGGCCGTAGGAACCGCGCTTTACGTCGCTAACCTTGAAGCCTTCCCCGTCATCCTGCAAGCTCATGACGACTTGCCGTTCCGTATCCGCAAGCGTTAGCGTACATTGACTTGCTCTCGCATGCTTCACTACATTCGCAATCGCTTCCTGAATAATAAGGAATAGCTGATGCTCCTTCGCTTCGGACAGCTCGCCCATCAACCGCCATTCCAGCACACCTTGCAAATTGTTTTGCCGGCAATAATCGGGAAACCATTTGTTAAGCGCCTCATGCAGCGTTTGGCCTTCCAGCTCCATCGGCCTTAGCTGGGCAATGAAGTTGCGCATCTGCTTCTGTGCCGTGTTCGACATTTGGACAAGCTGCTCCATAACCGAATCCGCACGCTCACGGTCAACCTGCTGCAGCTTAGGCAGCGACGAGGCGCACATATGAATAGCGAACAGTTGTTGGCTAACCGTATCATGCAAGTCTCTCGCAAGCCGCTTCCGCTCTTCGAGAACAGCGGCCTCATTCGAAAGCGCCCCCTCCATGATCTGCTCCTCGCCTACCATCTGAATCCATTTCATCTTCTCTTCCATCTGTTCCGCAAGCGCATTGAATTCGCGATACAGCTCATTGAACGAGACGTGGCCGAACTCCGTAATTCGAACACTGTAATTGCCGTTAGCCGCCTGCTTGAACGACAGATGAAGCGTATCGATCCGTCTCTGAATGCGCTGTGCCGCCCAGTAGCCGAAGACGACGCTGACAAGCAGGAAGACGGAGGCCGCCCCGAGGCGAACTTCCGTCATTGGTGTCTCATTCTTCAATCCGCTCCATGTAACAGCGGCGAGTACGAACGAAACGACCGAAGCTGCCACGAACATCGCGATCAGCTCCCACTTGCCGCTTCGAAGGAAACGTACCATCATCCCCGTTACCCCACCTTCGTAACACGCACATCGCCGATAAAGGTGCTGACGATCAGCTTGATTTTTTTATCCGAATCGCTGTAAGAAGGGGATTGAATGTTGATATGCTTGAACATGCCGCCCTCTTTCCGATCCAATATCTTTACATCGCCGATGAACGAGCTTGTCAGCACCTGTACGCCAATCTCGTAGTCGTTCGGCACGAACACCTTCACATCGCCGATAAACGATGAAATATGGATTCTCGTTTCTCCGACCGCCACTTGCGCCTTCGTCAGATCGAGAATGGTATCTCCGATGAAGTGCGACACGTTAAGCGGCTTAAGCTCCCAGTAGTCTTGCCCGATATGAATATCGCCGATAAAACCGGATCTGCTCTGCACGCCCTTATCGCCATGATTCCACCATTCCACATGCTCCATATGGTGGCCATGCTTCATGTGATGCTTCCATTCTTTGTAGGCACGATGCTGCTGATGATGGGTCCAGTGCTTACTATGCTTTTTGACTGGCGGATCCTCTACCCCGTAATCTGCGCCCGGCGAGAACGTCCAGCTTCCTGAACGATCGTCAGGCTTCACCAGCTCCGGATTAGCTTCCTTCTTTAGGTTCGGTCCTTTTAATGGGTCCGGATGAAGTGGCGGCGCCGGAGGCACGTCTTCATCACTTGAGAAAGGATACTGCTCCCAATCGTCAGAAGGCGGATCATAATTGCGTCTCGGCCTCCAAAGCATCTTAAAGCCTACTACGATAATAATAATCGGCCATAAATAAGGAATAATATCTCCAAGCGACCAGTCGAACCATTCGAGGTTGCGTCCCAAGAAGACGAATCCGACGATGAGCACAATGCCGTTCCACCAGCCAGACCCTCTGATTAATCCGTGTAAGCCAGTATAAATAATGATAACCGGCCAATACGTTGAGAACACTTCGCCGAAATCAAAGCTTACATGTCCCATCTGTCGCAACAAAAACATGATGCCTATCGCTATGATGACGACCCCGGTTAACAATCGCCCGAAAAAATTTCCGTTCATCCCTATCCAACTCCTTCAAGACTGCGCCTTTGAATGTGATAGCTCTAGTATAACGGACGACATGGCATTATAAAAAGGGACGGCCGATTGAAATGTGAATCGGTCTAGAGACTGAGATTACTTACGACTTGTCGATCAAAACCGGCTTTTTTCTACCTATCACGCCAAAAATAGCTGACATGCGTTACAAAACATAACGCAAGGACGTTGACATAGCTAACTCCTACTATTTATAATGATGAACGGATTAGGAGAAAGAGATAAGCGTTATCGGTTAATGCATCCTGGACGGCAATAGCTGCATATTCGCGAACCATACATGACATGACGATCGGGGATGACAACAATGGACATTATAGAACTGTCAAAGGGACTGGATACGATATGGGTCGTTTTGACGGCGGCGATGATTTTACTTATGGAGGGCGGCTTCGCTTTACTGGAAGCAGGCTTCGTAAGGCAGAAGAACGCTGTCAGTATTATTATGAAAGTATTCGTGGATATTGCATTCGGCGCACTCGTCTTTTACTTTATCGGCTTTGCATTTATGTACGGCAAGGACGCCGGCGGCCTTATCGGTACGACAGGCTTTCTAATGAATGGCGATCTATCGCATATCCAATTGAACATTTCCAATGAAACGTATTGGCTGTTCCAGTGCGCCTTTGTAATCGCAGTTATTTCTATCGTATCCGGCGCAGTCGCAGAGAGAATCAACTTTAGAGCTTATATTTTGCTGACTATCGCGATGACCGGCCTTATCTACCCGCTTGCGGGACATTGGGTCTGGTCAGGCAACGGATTTATCGGCAAACTAGGCATGATCGACTTCGCAGGCTCAGCCGTCATTCACGCGCTCGGAGGTTTCTCGGCGCTTGCCGCTGCGATCTTCATCGGCCCGCGTATCGGCAAATTCATGGCTGACGGCAAAGTCAATATCGTGCCTCCTTCCAATCTGCCGCTCGCCTCGGTTGGAGCGTTCATTCTTTGGTTTGGCTGGTTCGGCTTCAATGCAGGCAGTACGCTTAGCGCAACCAACACTGCAATCGGCCATATCGCCGTCACGACGATGCTGTCGGCTGCCGCCGGCGGGGCAACTTGTATCCTGTTCACGATGTTCCGCTACAAGAAGGCTGACCCGCCGATGGTCATTAACGGCTCGCTTGCAGGGCTTGTCGGCATTACAGCCGGCTGCGCATTCGTATCCGATGGCGCGGCAATCGGCATCGGCGCTGTCTGCGGCATCGCAATGGTGCTCGTAACGGAATGGCTGGAGAAGAAACAAATCGACGATCCCGTCGGCGCGTTCGCGGTTCATGGCATTAGCGGCAGTCTTGGCACAATCGCCGTCGGCTTGTTCGCAATGCCGGAGCTGACTGCGGGAATCGGCAAAGGCTATTACGGCCTGTTCTACGGCGGAGGCTGGAGCCTGCTAGGCGTACAAGCGCTTGGACTCGTTATTGTGTCGGTGTGGGGCTTCGTTATCACATGGGGCGTGTTATGGCTTATTCGCAAAATCATTCCCGTTCGCGTATCGAAGGACGAAGAATTGGTCGGTCTCGATGTCGGCATTCACGGCGTACCAGCCTACAGTCAGGAGCATGACTTCCTTGATGTCGATAAACTGAAAAGCAATTAAAAAAAAGAACCGTCGGATCGCATATACGATCTGACGGTTCTTCTTCTATATATGATGTTAATTAATCGATCATCTCAACTGCAAGCTCATCCGATACCGATACGATGTCATTCGCAGAAGCACGGCTTTGAATCGATCTTGCATTCTCAATCTCCAGCCTTAGGGCACGTACCTTCTCCATTGGCTTCTTCACGAAATGAATATATTCGACTGCCAAGTGATGATCCGGTTTCTTGCCGGATAGCAGCCTCTTGAGCGTAGACATGGATTGGTAGGCGCGATCCTCCATTAAGCGGCGCTTCTCGTAACGCTCGACCATTTGTTCGATTTCCGTAATTTCCTGTTCCTTCTTCGCTACGAAAGCGTCAATAAACGGAAATACTTCGCCCGCTTTATAATGATGTGACGTGCGGCTATAGGCCGTATGAATAATCGGATCTACCATGATAGTTCACCTGTCTTGTCATGTGATTATTACTTACATTGATAATCATACAACAAGTAAAGGCGGTTTGAAAACTGTTTTTTTGTCTGAATGTTGTCCATGTCAGCTATTTTTTGTGCAAGTTGAATATTCCTATAATGAAATATCGGCTCCTATGACGCCTATGATCTTAGCTCCATCCTTCACGATCGGAACGGATATGGTCAAGCATAGCTGCTTTGTAATCGCCGATACGTATATCTCCGATTGAAACGTCTGACCTGTAATGGCCCGCTTCCACCAATCACGTCCCTTTGCATTCAGCAAGCCTGCCTCCGGAAGGGAGAATAGGAACGATCCGTCATCCCGATTGGACCATATCGCTTCAATCTCCGGCTTCGAGCGAAGCAGCTCGGTCAGTCTTGCTTCGTGCTTCGCTTCGTCAAGCGATGCAAGCTCTTGATCGGCCGCCACGGCTCTTAGCCATTCCAGCAGCGACTGGACGTTGACTTTCACTGTCTTGTCCAATCGTTTAATGCCCACTTGATCGATCGCTTTCGTCAGATCGGCGGAAGAGCGCTGCAGGTTACGGCCGATACGGTTCAGCTTGCCAATCTGTTCACGCTGCTTCTTCGTCATCCGAAGCGTGCCGTCCACGCTTTGGAGCGTCTCATCAACAGAACCAACAACATCCTTCAGCATCAATGTCGTACCTGTCATATGTGCCGTCTGCTGACTGCTGGCCGCACTCGTCTGCTGCACAAGCTCATCTACTTCAATGATGCGCGAGAAAATAACGTCCATCCGTTCCTTGTTGACCGACATTTCGGCAACGCCTCGCTCAACGGACGCTTTCTCCAGTTCAACCGCGTCGACAACGAGCTTAACACCGCTCTCGATCTGTTCGACAAGCTCGGATGAGCGCTTAACAGCTTCTCCGCTTTGCTCGGCAAGTTTCTTGATCTGCTGGGCAACAACGGCGAACCCGCGTCCGTATTCGCCGGCATGGGCTGCTTCAATCGAAGCGTTCAGCGCCAGAAGCGAGGTCTGGGACACAATTTCTTGAATAAATTGGTTAATTTCATTTATGTATGAGGTCTGGTCGATCAACTGACGGATGTGCTGCTCCATATTCTGATTATGTGCGTTCAGATCGCTCATAACCTGATCGGTGCTTGTGAGGGAGCGGCATACCTCGATGACGACTTCCTTCGTTTCTTTACTCTTCTTGTTCAGATGTTCTGACGCTTCATTTATTTCCTCTGCCGCAGACGATACTTCTTGCAAGGCGGCGAATGTCTCCTCGATTCTGCTCATCGCGAGAGAACTCTTGGCGCGAAGCGACTGCTCTTGCACGGCGGACTGATCCGCAATATCAGTGAGATGGCCGATCGTTTGATCTACCTCGTCTACCGCTGCATTCAATTGGTCGGAAATGACGACCGATTCGTTCAACAGCTTCGTCATCCGTTCATGCTGTTCCCCGGCAGAAGCACCTTCTGCAGACGAGTTATTACGTGAAAACCAACGTGTGACAGCGCTCATGACAAATTTCCGCCCCTCTCAGCATCATAATACAAAAATTTCCTACATTATATACTAGCATTCGACAGGTGTAAAGCGCTTTCAGATGCACCTTCATATCATACGAAGAAGCCGCCATAGGAAAACCTATGGCGGCATTATCGCTTTGTATTGGTTGTTTCAGTTACGCGCTTATGTCGCTAACGTTACTTCTGCGCTTTTTGCTGCACAGCGTTCGATTGTTTGCCAGCCGCATTGGAATTGTTCTGATTGAACTCTTCAGCGAATTCGGCATTGTACTGGTTGTTCTGTGCTTTGTTGTTTTTGTTCTTTGCCATTGTATTCACCTCCCCGTCCATCAATAGTATGGCAAGTTTGTACCTTATTATTCGACCATTTCGTCACGATTCGAGGTATGTTTGAGGGATCGGCTTGCCGGCTTCAACCGCTTGATTGATTTGGTTTAACCATGATTGAGACAGCTTTCCCGACCCCCGTCTAAGCACCTGAACGTCGACCGTTCGCTTGCCCCATTGCTCGTATACTTCTTTGATCGTCTCGAAGTATAGATCGATTTTGTTACCCTTGATCGCCTTGCCCGTATCGGCTACAACGCCATAGCCGTACCCCGGAATATAAAGAAGCGTGCCAATCGGCAGAAACTTGGGGTCAGCGGCAATCGTAGACACTTGATCTCGCCTCACCTTGACGCCGGAATACGTAATACCGTATTGCGGATGACCCGGACGCTTGCCTGTCGATTCTACTCCGGCCGTGTAGCCTGTCGCTACGACCTTGACCGTATCCGGCTGCTCCTTCTGCTTCGTATATGCTTGGACTCTCGCCATTTGTTCTGCGCTCATATGCCGCGATGCGGCATCCCCTTCCGCTGAGACGCTAGCTGCAGCCGTCATATTCATAGCTACAGCAATGATCGCCATGTAGAGCAGTAACGGGATTGCTTTGATCCAATAGTAAAAGCTTGTTACCATCTGGGCTACTTCCTCCTCACAGAGAATAATGCCCAGACGGCACAAGCTTTATGCGTTATCGCTTTTGATTTGGCTTATTGGTGCTTCTCGGCGATCTGCTTCTGAAGCAGACCGATCAATTCTGCGACTGGCATAGCGCCGATGTCGCCTTCTCCGCGTTTGCGGACCGAAACCGCACCCGCTTGCATCTCGTTCTCGCCGACAACGAGCATGTACGGCGCTTTCTCAAGCTGTGCTTCGCGGATCTTGTAACCAAGCTTCTCGTTGCGGAGATCACTCTCTACGCGAATGCCGCTTGCTTGCAATTGTTCGGCAACGCTGCGCGCATATTCCTCATACGCTGTCGATACAGGAATGACCTTCGCTTGTACCGGCGAAAGCCACAGCGGCAATGCGCCGGCGAAGTTCTCAAGCAAGAACGCCGTCATACGCTCCATCGTACTAATAATGCCGCGGTGAATAACGACAGGGCGGTGCTTCTTGCCGTCGTCGCCAATATATTCAAGCTCAAAGCGCTCAGGAAGCAGGAAATCGAGCTGTGCAGTGGAGAGCGTCTCTTCCTTGCCAAGGGCCGTCTTGATCTGTACGTCGAGCTTCGGACCGTAGAACGCAGCCTCGCCTTCGGCCTCGAAGAATGGAAGATCGAGCTCCTCTACAACCTCGCGCAGCATACGTTGCGACATTTCCCACATCTCGTCGTTTTGGAAATACTTCTCCGTATCCTTCGGATCGCGGTACGACAAGCGGAAACGGTATTCCTTAATACCGAAATCCTCATACACTTTGCGAATTAAGTTAACGACACGAGCGAATTCTTCCTTGATTTGATCCGGACGACAGAAGATGTGTGCGTCATTCAGCGTCATGGCGCGAACACGGTGAAGACCTGTAAGCGCACCGGACATTTCGTAACGGTGCATCGTGCCGAGCTCCGCAATACGGACAGGCAGATCACGGTAGCTGCGCATATCGCTTTTGAATACCATCATATGATGCGGGCAGTTCATCGGACGAAGGACAAGTTCTTCGTTGTCCATAACCATTGTAGGGAACATATCCTCGCTGTAGTGCTCCCAGTGGCCGGACGTTTTGTACAGTTCCACGTTAGCCAGTACTGGCGTGTACACATGCTCATAGCCTAGACGCTCTTCCAGGTCAACGATATAACGCTCCATCGTTCTGCGAACCTTCGAGCCGTTCGGCAGCCATAGCGGCAGACCTTGACCGACTTCACGGGAGAATGTGAACATCTTCAGCTCGCGGCCGAGCTTGCGGTGGTCGCGCTTCTTCGCTTCCTCTAGGAAGTGAAGGTGCTCGTCAAGCTGCGCTTTCTTAGGGAATGCCGTTCCGTAAATACGCTGCAGCATCTTGTTCTTCGAATCCCCGCGCCAGTAAGCTCCTGCGACGCTAAGCAGCTTGAACGCTTTGATACGGCCAGTAGACGGCAGATGAGGTCCGCGGCACAAGTCGAAGAACTCGCCTTGATCGTACATGGTTATAACCGACTCTTCTGGCAGATCGCGAATGAGCTCGAGCTTCAGGTTGTCGCCAAGCTTCGTGAAGATATCCAGCGCTTCCGCTCTGCTTACAACGCGGCGGCGAATATCGAGATTTTGCTGGACGATCTTCTCCATTTCTTTCTCGATCTTCACAAGATCTTCGGGTGTAAGCGACTGCTCCATGTCAATATCATAATAGAAGCCGTCTTCGATGACGGGACCGATACCAAGCTTTACGGCTGTGTCGCCATAGATTCGCTTGATCGCTTGCGCCATTAGATGCGCCGTGCTGTGGCGATATACTTCAAGACCGTCAGCCGATTCTACGGTTACGATCTCTATCGCGCTGTCCGATTCGATCGGCGTGTAGACGTCTACTACCTTGCCGTTAATTTTACCTGCAATCGCATTTTTCTTAAGTCCGGAGCTAATCGAGCCCGCTACTTCTTCAACTGTGGTTCCGGCTTCGTACTCGCGTACCGCGCCATCCGGGAAAGTCACTTGAATTGCCATTATCCTTCATCCTCCTGTGTGTTCATCGACTATTGCTGCAGCGAGAGCGTCATTCATAGCGTTATTTGAACGCAAAAAAAGCACGCATCCCGCGAAGGGACGAGTGCTTGCATACCCGTGGTTCCACCCTACTTCGACTGCTTGCTATTGCTTCACCGCAGTCCTTGTAAATATCCGATAACGGGGATAACCGGTACAGCTTACTGCTTTGTGCTATTCGGACAAATCCGATAACGCTTCAGGTTCAACTGTACAGCTTCAAAGGGGTATATTGTCTTATGTTCGGAAGGAAATTGCAGCCGTCGTTTCCTCTCTCTGAGCCGAGCACCGTTAGCCAATACATGTCTTTGTCGTTGCTGTTCACATCGTATATGTGAACCATTATAGCGTTGTTGGCGCTATCGGTCAAGAAAATTAAGGCTGAACGAGCTCATCGAAGCTGCTGCTGCAGGAAGCGCATTTCACGCATACCGTTACTCTCGAGTCGAAGATCGTCTCAATCGTGCGTATCACCTGCATATCCGGCTGTCTCGTATGGATCGTAATATGCTTCGGCGATACGGAGATTAGCGAGCTTATAACCATGTCTTCAATATTCATCTCCGTCTCCAGCATCTCAGCTACGATTCGATCGGATGGCGGCTTCGGTTCAAGCGGTTGAAAAAACTCATTGTAGATCGAGAACTCATGTCCGCCTTTGTGAAGCAAATGCACATGCGGCACTTTCGTTTCTTGAAGAAACACGAAATACTTGAGCAGCGAGATGAACTCTTGATACTGCTTATCAAGCACGTATTCGTCGAGCGCATACTCGACCACCTCGGCAAGCTCCTTGCGATACAGCTCTAAGCGAAACGTTGCAAAACCAGCCAAATTTAGATGCGTATGTGTCTGCAAATACGATTCAATTTCTTCGGCTACTTTGTTTTTGCGCCGTTGCCGATCCGCATCCAGAAACTTCGTCCCAAGGCCGTCCCACTCTTTGCCGTGCAGCATTTCATGGCAATATTTCTCAATAACTGCTGGTTCGGCGTTCGGATTGTTCCGATATTTCTTGCGAATGATGGAGGCTAGTATGCCAGACTCCAGCTCATTCACCACATATTCGGCCAAAACGCTCGAGGTCGCCCTATAAACGCTCGGCCCATGCGACTGCAATTGAAAAGCCGGCAGTACGGCGTCGCAACGAATATCATGCCCGCTAGTCATCAGAAACTCAACTGCTGCGGCTGTTTGCGCGTTTGAGTCGATATGTAAAGCAACGACCGCTTGTTCTGTCATTGATTTGGCTAATTCGCCCGCCCTAGGCGGTGCGCTTGCAGACAACGATACAGTAAACAGCTCCATGAGCTCACCCCTTTCGTTCCTTATCAGTATATGGTCTCCCCTTGGGGGATATACGATGAAGAGATTGGAATAAGCTTGGGCATTCATGGTATCAAGACAATAAACATAAAGCGCCTGTCTGAGTTAATCCTATGAATAGGAAAAATCAGACAAGCGCTATCGTTAATGCTCATTTATCGCGTGCTAGTTCTGCATGACAAAGTCCGTTGCAGCATGCTCGGATTCTTCATACATCTTAATAATATTGTATTTCGTATCCCGTTGAGCAGGAATCTTGCCGGCTTCGCGGATCAACTTAAGAATAAGTTCAATATTGACCTTGTGCGTCGTGCCTGCGGCCGAGACAACGTTCTCCTCAATCATCGTGCTGCCGAAGTCATTGCAACCGTAAGACAACGAAAGCTTGCCCATATCCGGCCCCATCGTAACCCAAGACGATTGGAAGTTGTCGATATTGTCGAGCATAATCCGGCTAGCCGCAACAATACGGAGATACTCCTCCGGTTTTGCTTTCTCCAGCTTCAGATTCGTATTGTCCGGCTGGAACGGCCACGAGATGAAGGCCAGGAAGCCCTTCGAATCATATTTGTTCGCGATGCATTCATCCTGTGCGTCGCGAATGCGAAGCATGTGGAGAGCTCTCTCTTCAACCGTCTCACCTAATCCGTATACCATAGTAGCCGTTGTGTTCATGCCATGACGGTGAGCAGACTCCATAACGTCCATCCAATCCGTCCATGACCCTTTCAGACGGCTGATCTTGCGACGTGTTCTGTCATCGAGAATTTCCGCGCCGCCGCCCGGCAGCGAGTCCAACCCCGCTTCATGGATTTGCTTAATAACTTCATCTAGCGTCAAACCGTCCGATACTACCTTCATCTTCTGAATCTCCGCCGGCGAGAACGAATGCATCGTTATGTTCGGGAAGTGCTGCTTAATCTTGCGCAGCAGGTCCGTATAGTAAGTGAACGGCAAGTTCGGGTTTGTTCCGCCCTGCATCAATATTTCAGTGCCGCCAACGTCGACTGTTTCTTGAATTTTGCTCAGAATCAGCTCATCGTCCAGCACATAACCTTCCTTGGAACCCGGTGCGCGATAGAACGCGCAGAAGCGGCAATATACGTCGCACACATTCGTGTAATTGACGTTGCGGCCTACGACGAATGTCGTTATCGGCTCAGGATGCTTCCTCAACATAATTTGATTGGCTACATGCCCCATCTTCTCGATCTGATCCGATGCAAGCAGCTCCATTCCCTCTTCCAGCGTAATGCGTTCGCCGCGAAGCGATTTATCCAATATACGGTCCAACGTACTCATTCCGTAGACCTCCTTCATTCCGATCTAATTAGTCTTTCAATGAATAATCCTATCATAAACGCGTCGCTAAAGTAACCCATCACGAACGCATCAAATTGTCAATATTGAGAAGTATGGTGCTGAACACTACAAGGTTGTAAGAAGCGACCTACATTTGAATGGATTTTATCCAGTGAAAATGGTCTTGTAGACAGATTTAAAGCTTTTAAGTGGAAAACATCCACCCTAATCCGCCTATATTGCTCGTTTTCATCTCTTCAAGCTTATTAGACTGTAATTATTCCACTCAAACGGCAAACTACGAGCTACTCACCCCGTTGTGATTGGATGAAATCCAATCACAAATATGATGCGACAACAAACAGCAGCTTACCTTTTGAGGTAAGCTGCCGTTTTAGGTGCTAGTGATGCCAACGAGCCCGGCAAATTAAGCTCGGAGCGCTGCGTCTAGATCTGCAATCAGATCATCGATATCTTCGAGGCCTACCGAATAGCGCACGAGGCCGTCCGTAATGCCGCGCTCCAGTCGCACTTCACGAGGCATCGCCGCATGGGACATCATCGCCGGATAGGAGAGGATGCTTTCCACGGCGCCGAGACTTACCGCAACGAGCGGAATCCGCACGGCGTTAAGCAGTTTCTTCGCTTTGTCGCCGCTGCCTACGTCGAATGACACGACCGCTCCGTAGCCAAGCGATTGGCTTTCGTGAATCTCACGACCCGGATGGTCAGCTAGGCCTGGATAATACACGGCTTCGACAAGCGGATGATTCGAAAGCCATTCAGCCAGCTTACGTGTGCTTCGTTCGCTATGCTCCATACGTGCTTGCAATGTCTTCATACCGCGCATAAGCAGCCAAGACTCCTGCGCGCTAAGTACGGTTCCCATACCGTTCTGCAACGTCTTCAAGCGGCGGCCGAGGCCTTCGTCGGCTGTAACCGCAAGGCCAGCCAACACGTCGCTATGCCCGCTCAAGAACTTCGTCGCGCTATGCAGCACGATGTCGACGCCATGTTCGATTGGACGCTGGTGATACGGCGTCATGAACGTATTGTCGAGCATTGTCAGCAAGCCATGCTCCTTCGCCCAAGCCGTCGTCTCGGCGATATTCGTAATCTTAAGCGTTGGATTGGACGGCGTCTCCATGAATACCGCTTTCGTATTCGGCTTCAATGCCGACTTCACCGCTTCGAAGTCCGTCATGTCGACGAAGGTCGACTCGATTCCGAGACGGCTCAGTATCGTCGTCAACAGTCGGTAAGTGCCGCCGTATACATCTTCGGTTACGATGACATGCTCGCCTGCAGACAATAGTAGAAATGTCGTCGAAATCGCTGCCATGCCCGATGCGAATGCGAAACCATGCGTGCCGCCCTCAAGCAATGCTATATAATCCTCAAGCGCTTGACGGGTCGGATTACCCGATCTGCTGTAATCATATTGCGGCGGATTGAATATATCATGATGATGGAAAGTTGACGCTTGGAAGATCGGAACGCTGGATGCGCCCGTCTGTTCATCGATCTCAGCGCCGAAGTGAAGCAGCTTCGTCGCAAACTTGCGATTTTTGTTATTCTGTTCGCTCATGCTGTTACTGCCCCTCCTCGATCTCGATTTTTGCTGCAGCAAAGGCTTGCTCAAGATCAGCAATTAAGTCGTCCGAATGCTCAATGCCTACCGAGAAACGAAGAAGGCGATCGTCAACGCCAATCGCTTGGCGAATCTCAAGCGGAATATCGGCATGCGTCTGAACAGCCGGGTACGTCATTAGCGATTCGACACCGCCGAGGCTCTCAGCGAATGCAATCAGCTTAATATGACGCAAAATCGGCTCAATATAACGTGCATCCTTCACGCGGAAGGAGAAGATACCCGTGTTGCCAGACGATTGGCGGCTTTGAACATCGTGGCCGGGATGATGCTTAAGCGCCGGATAGTACACATCAGATACCGCTTCATGCTCTAGCAGGTAATTCGCTATTACAGTTGCGTTATGCTGATGGCGATCCATACGAAGCGCTAGCGTCTTCATACCGCGCATAAGCAGCCATGAATCCTGCGGCCCAAGAACCGCGCCGATCGAATTGTGCAGGAACGCGATTTGTTCGGAAAGCTCCTTGCCTTTCGTCACGATCAGACCGGCAAGCACGTCATTGTGACCGCCCAAATATTTGGTCGCGCTATGAATGACGACATCTGCGCCTAATTCAATCGGACGCTGGAAGTACGGCGTTAATAACGTATTGTCGACAATCGTAATCAAGCCTTTGGACTTCGCCCATGCGCATACGCGTTCAAGATCCGTAATCATCATCAACGGATTCGTCGGCGTCTCGATAATAACCGCCTTCGTATTCGGCTGCCACAACGCCGACATGCCGTCGATATCATTTGTGTCAACATAAGAAGCAGTAACGCCGAACCGGCTCATAATCCGTTCAAGCAGCCGGTATGTACCGCCATATAGATCTAGGGAGACGATCAGGTGATCGCCTTGGCTGAACAAAGCGAATATCGTCTGAAGAGCAGCCATGCCCGAGCTACAGGCAAATCCAGCATCTCCGGATTCGAGCTGCGCTGCTGCTTCTTCCAATACCGCTCTTGTCGGGTTCTTCGTACGGGTGTAGTCAAATCCCGTGCTTTGTCCGAGCTTCGGATGGCGGAACGCTGTTGATTGATAGACAGGGAAGCTTACTGCTCCCGTTACAGGCTCCTTGATTGAGCCGATTTGTGCCAAATGACTTTCGATTTTCATGCTTGATACGCACTCCCCTATTATTATTAAATACCGGCACCTAAATCGTACGGTGTTTGTTGATAAACGTAATAATTGAGCCAATTGGAGAATAGCAGGTTCGCATGCGCTCTCCATGTCGACAATGGTACATTGCTTGGATTATCTCCCGGGAAATAATTGACCGGTACGTCAATTTCTAGTCCTCTGGACTTATCCCTGTCGTATTCGTACTTCAGTGAAGCCGGATCGTATTCCGAATGGCCAGTTACGAAAATCTGTTTGCCATCGCGGGAGGCGACGATATAGACACCGGAATCAGCCGATTCCGATAAAATATCAAGCCGCTCGATCGCATCTATGTCTTCGCGGCGAACTTCCGTATGGCGCGATTGCGGTACGTAGAACAGCTCGTCGAAGCCGCGGAGCAGATTAACGTTGCGCTTATCGGTCTCAATCGAATGCGGGAAGACCCCGAACATTTTATTATCGAGATTGTATTTCGGCACGCCGTAATGATGGTAGAGTCCTGCTTGAGCAGCCCAACAGATATGGAAGGTCGAAGTGACGCGCTTCGTGCTCCAGTCCATGATTTCCTTAAGCTCTTCCCAATAATTGACGTCCTCGAACGGCATATGCTCAACCGGAGCTCCCGTTATGATGAGTCCATCGTAATATTCATGCGCGATTTCGTGGAACGTCTTATAAAACGATTCCAGATGCTCGGAGGATGTATTCTTAGACGTATGTGTCTTCGGATGCAGCAGCACCACTTCCACCTGAAGCGGCGTGTTGCCGATGAGGCGAAGCAATTGCGTCTCCGTCGTTTCCTTCGTAGGCATGAGGTTCAATATGGCAATGCGAAGCGGACGGATGTCTTGATGATAAGCGATGCTCTCGTCCATCACGAAAATATTCTCGTTGCTTAGTATTTCTTTTGCCGGCAAATGATCTGGAACTTTGATTGGCATGTCGCTCAACTCCTCTGTAGGTTGCTTTCTTCAACCGGAAAATGCAAAAAGACCCTTTCTGCTGTGAGAAAAGGCCTTATGGCTCGGTAAAGAAGCCGTCCGCCTCTCTCATCTCTCAGAAACATTACTGTTTCCGCAAGAATTAGCACCGTGCTTACGCCGGTTGCCGGGCTTCATCGGGCTAGTCCCTCCGCCTGCTCTTGATAAGAAAGTTGTCTATTCGATTGTCGCGATTTACTAATTATTTTCACTTTAATGCATTACGCGGACGGCGTCAAGATTTACGTTTTCGTATAAACACATTATAGGCGCAGAACGTTGTAATTATGCTTGTATGTAAAGCGAAAGCAGGAGTATACTAGACAAGAATTATGTCCTGTAATTCCACTAAAAGAAGGAGTGAATACGAACATGGACGGCGACCCGAAGCCCGAAATCGACCGAATACGGTTGCTGCCGGTTCTCTGCGACCCGCAGGCCTGTTGATAGCGATGACGCTTGCTCATTCGCGATGATGTCTAATCATCGCACGGCTCGCGGACATCGGGTTTAACCCTGCGCATCCGCCTATTGAGCCGGCAGTTCCTCTACCTTTATTGAAGGAGTGACTGCATATGAAAATACGTCTCGTGAACAATGGTGTATTTGCACCTATTGAAGACATTAATCAAACACTTTTACCGCCCAAAGAGGGTTTTTATTGGATTGACGCCGATGTTGAGGATTTGGCTGTCCTGCAGCCTTTATTCAACATGCATGATCTGGCTGTAGAGGATTGCCTCAGCGAAGAAGAGCAGCGTCCGAAGATCGAAATTTATGAAAGCCATTATTTTATCGTTATTAACAGCATCCGTTTCGACGATGAAGAAATTTTTCTGCGCGCGCTGAACATTTTTCTCGGCCGCCACTTTATTATTACCGTAACGAAGCAAAAAATTAACGAACTGCGTTCGCTGAAGCCCGTCCTATGGGAGCAGGAAGTCAGCAGCCCGGACTATTTCCTATATCATCTCGTCGATATTGTCGTCGACAACTATTTCCTCGTCGGTGATCGGATCGACGATCGGATCGAGTTGCTTGAAGAGAACATTCTGATGCATACGAAGAAATCGCATTTGAATGAAATTATCGGTCTGCGCGGCGAGATTCTCTGGCTTCGCAAAGTACTCGGTCCTCAGCGCGATGTCATTGCGACGCTTAACAAGAAAGACCTGAAGCTGATCGACGACCAGCTCCAAAAGTACTTTAGCGATATTTATGAGAATGCGTTGAAGATCGCGGAGTCTTTCGACACGTACCGCGATTTGATGGGCAACTTACGAGAAGCTTACCAGTCCAGCGTAGCCAACAGGGCCAATGAAATTATGCGCGTATTTACGGCGATTACAACCATATTCATGCCATTGACCTTCATCACGGGCATTTACGGGATGAACTTCGACTTCATTCCTGGTCTGCATTTGCGCTTCGGTTCCTATGTGCTGCTAGGTGTTATGCTTTTGCTCGGCATTTGCATGTTCTACATTTTCCGCAAAAAAGAATGGCTCTGAACTAAGCCGTACGGCTTACTGCTCAGACCGCGCTACTCAGGCTCCCCAGCCTGTAGAAGACGCGGTCTTTTTTTGCCGTTGAAGGATATTTCATTTATAATAGAAAGGTCGTTATTGAACAGCCTGTAACGACTAAGGAGGATTATCGTGAACATTAGCCAGCTTGAAACGCTCCTCACCATCTCCAAGACGATGAGCTTCCGCAAAGCGGGCGAGCTACTCAACCTCACGCAGCCTGCCGTATCCGCACAGATCAAGACCCTTGAGGATGAATTCAAAACCGTTCTAATCGATCGTAACCAGCCCGTTACCTTGACTGACCACGGTCAAGTTTTTTTGGAGCATGCCGAGCAAATTTTGTCGATTGTAGAGGAATTGAAACAGAAGCTTTCCGATCTGCATGCAACCCCGCAAGGTCATATCGTGCTCGGAACAACATCATCTATCGCGATTCAAATATTGCCGCGGGTATTATCTTATTTTCAAAACCAGTTTCCATTAATTAAGACGACTATTCATACGATGTCCTCAACGCAAGTCATGGCCAGTGTCGAGAACGGCTCGGTCGATATCGGCATTTCGTACTTATTCGAGAAAAATCCGAACATCCATTCCTCCGTTCTTTATTACGATACGTTCGAGCTTGTTGTGCCGCCCTCGCATCCCATGAGCAGTCTCACGCATACAACTGTCGATAAATTAAAGGACATACCGATGATTATGCTCGCGCCGGATACGCTTGGACGCCGATTCGTGGATCAAATTTTCCGCAAATACAACATTCAGCCGAATATCGTCATGGAAGTATCGAGCAGCGAGGAAATCAAAAGAATGGTCGAGATCAATCTAGGGGCGGCCGTCGTGTCAAAGCTTTCCATCGCCAATGAGCTTCGACTGGGCACACTAAAGATGATAAAGGTTACTGAGCTCGAAACAAGCCATCCCGTAGGCGTCGTCTACAAATCAGGACGTTACTTGAATACGGCGATGCGCCAGTTCATTAGCGACTTAAAAGGAATGCCGGAGCACCATTTCATCAGCTCCGAATAACATTCGAACGAATTGCACTCGTATGTATAGTTTTATTTATCTCGCCAGTTAGGAGCGATACTAGATGAAATTTGACCTTCACACGCATCATGTTAGATGCGGCCATGCGAATGGCACGATCGAAGACTACATTATTGCCGGCATGGAAGCTGGGCTTCAGGCGATCGGAATTTCCGATCACTCCCCTTACTTTTATCACGAGCAGGATCAACCATCGCCGGGAATCGCAATGGCTCGGAGCGATTTTGCCAACTACATAGAAGAAGTGCTTCGCTTGAAGCGCAAATATGAGGGTAAAATCGAAGTGTTGCTCGGGATGGAATCCGATTTCTATCCCGAACATGCGGACGTCTATCGGCAAGCATTTGCTAAAGTACCGTTCGATTATTTAATCGGGTCAGTGCATCAGGTCGGAGGTGTCAGCATTTTCAACCGCAATCGGTGGAAGGGACTGGACGAACGGCAGCATGTGGAGTCGAAGGAAGCCTATTACGATCTTATTAAGCACTCTGCGCTTAGCGGCATGTTCGATATATTGGGCCATATCGATGCGATGAAGGGTTATTATCCGGCCTTCTCGGATATTCCGGCGGCAGCTGCGATCGATAATACCCTCCGTACGATCGGAGAATGCGGCGTATCCATTGAAATCAATACGTCCGGTAGCACCAAAGATGTTGGCGGATGGTATCCTTCGGATGCGATATTAGAGAGGGCGCTCCACTTCGGCGTTAATGTCACATTCGGATCGGATGCCCACATCCCCAGCCGGGTAGGAGACGAACTTGAGCTCGTGCGTGCCAGGCTGAAGGAAATCGGCTTCAAGCATTGGGTGTTCTATCGGAAGCGCGAGCAGGTTATCGTGCCTCTATAAACAATCTGGACAAAAAAAGTGGACCTGCACGTCGCAGGTCCCAAGAGATATATTAAAAAAGGGGGTCTTGTTTATTATAATAGCCCCTTAATGTAATACGTTCATAACAGAACCATTTCAATTGTGTAACAAATTTAGGGGAGTTGGAACATCATGTGGCTCATCACGGCCATCAGCAGCGCCATATTGTTTGGACTAGCCGGCTGGTGGATGAAGGTATCCCAAATGCGCGGCGGTTCAACTGGTATGCTGTTGCTCGGCTTGTATGCAGCAGGCTCCCTCGGCTTCGGCATCCATTCAGCGATCGAAGGCAATATATCGATGCTTGGCAACCCTAAAGTATGGATCGCCGGAATCGTAATCGGCATCGGATCAGCACTTGGCAACTCTCTATTTATGAAAGCGCTCGAGTTCGGACCGGCCAGCCTTACATCGCCATTAACGAATATGAACATTATTTTGGTCGTTGCGCTTGGAACCTGGTGGTACAGCGAACCTCTGTCATCAACCGAAGCCATCGGTATAACGCTGCTGCTGCTCGCAGTCTTCTTCATCGCCCATAAGAGCAAAGAACCGTTAACGATATCGGAAAAGCGTTGGTTTTGGCTCGTCGGCATCGCGATCGTCATGTTTGCTATACGCAACGGCGGTCTGAAGGTGACCGAGGAGCTCGGATTGCCAAGCGCTCCCATTCTGTTCATTGCTTATATCTTGTCGATGCTACGGTTCATTCGACCGGTTGGCAAAAACATTTCACGCGAATCCGTTCGCACGGGTTTATGGTTCGGTTTAATCGCAGGCCTCTTCTCCTATGGCGGCCTTCAGCTTTATGCAGTCGCATTATCGACGGGGCAAGCTAATCTGGCAGCTCCCATCTTTGCCACCAATAGCCTTGTTGTAGCAGCAGGAGCTATTCTCGTATACAAAGAAAGGCTATCCATTATGCAATGGACAGCCTTCGTACTTACGTTGCTCGGTTTAATCGTTATTCGTTTATGACATAAGGTTAAGGCAGATCAATCAACATGATTCTGCTGTTCTCGGATGCAGTCAGGACAAGCTCCTGCTCATCCGTGATCCTCGCTGAATCTCTTCTTCCGAGCACGGTATCCCCATTCAGTAGAATGGAACCTTCTAATACGAACAGTAATCCTTTTCTCCCTTGCTCAAGCGAATAGGTATGACTGCTGCCTTCCTGCGGCTCAGCGAGGTAGATGGACATGTCCTGATGAATCCGGGCAATACTGCCCAGCTGCTGCTTCGTCTCATCCCCGCTCACGACAAGAGTCAGTCCCTCCTTCAGCCCCTCCGTATCGAACGACGTTGTTTCATAAGAAGGCTTCAGACCGGATATTTTCGGCAAAAACCACATTTGCAACAATTCAAGTGATTCATTCTCCGAACGATTATATTCCGAATGAAACAAGCCTGTACCCGCTGACATGCGCTGTATGCCGCCCCATGTCGTCTTTGCCGTGTTGCCGATGCTGTCTTTATGCTCCAAATGTCCTTTCAACACAATCGTTACGATCTCCATCTCTTGATGGGGATGCATCCCGAACCCTTTGGAAGGAGCGATCCAGTCGTCATTTAAAACACGCATCGGGCCGAACTGCATATTGTTCGGATCATAATAATCTGCGAATGAGAAGCTAAAGCTGGTACGCAGCCACCCGTGATCCGACTGATGTCTATCTTCCGCACGATGAATGTGCAACATATCAATCCCTTCCTTCCTTGCTATCTTATTATTGTATCAAAGCGTCGATCGAGTAGTCCCCAGCCCCTGTGAGCGCAACGCCTAGCAGCACTGCGATCAATACCAAGTTGTACTCGTATCCGTTGCTGGTCGACCACAGACCGTTAGCAGCATGTACTTTGATGATAGCAACCAGCATCGTTCCGATAAGGAGCGCCGCTCCCAGCCACGTAACAAGTCCTGTTGCAAACAACAACCCGCCAATTAATTCCGCCGCCCCTGCGCCTACTGCCATCAACACGCCTGGTTTCATGCCAATCGATTCGAGCCAACCTGCCGTCCCTTTAATTCCATAACCTCCGAACATCCCAAACAGCTTCTGTGCGCCATGACCTACCATCAACAAACCAATAATAACCCTAATAATTAATAACCCCGTATCCAACATTTCAATCTCACCCTTCATCCTGTTTTGTTTGTATCGCATGTGTTATGCTATGACACTTATATTATTATTGTTACTTACTTTTGTCAATCATATAACCTATATAAAGTTTTTTTGTCTGTAACCTTGAATTGCACTTACTTTTTGTTCGTACATATGCTACAATAGAAATACAAAAAGCGGGGTGATACGGTTGGATTATTCGACAATGTGCCCAAAGTATGAAGCCGCGGCCGACATATTAGGTAAAAAATGGACTGGCAGAATTATTCGGGTTTTGCTTGGCGGGCCTAAACGGTTCAAAGAAATAAAAGAGCAAATTCCCGAGATGAGCGACAAGATGCTAACGGACCGAATGAAGGAGCTCGAGACACAGAACATCATTAACCGGAACGTATATCCGGAAATGCCCGTTCGTATCGAGTATGATTTAACGGATAAAGGTCGTAAACTTCAACCTGTTATTGAATCGATTCAAAAATGGGGAGAAGAATGGATGTAACAAAAAAACCGCGAAGGCGGTTTTTTTTGTTGCTGGACTATGCTTCATTTGTCATATCCTCTATAATCATAAGCAAGAGACGAAGAACGTCCCGTTTATCAGCCGAATTACGGCTATAGCGGGGCGTTTTTTTATGGAGAGGATGATAGATATGAATTTTGAAGCTGCACATCACAATTTTATTATGCATCATCTTAATCAACGCAGAGGCGAACGAAAAGGCCGCTTGGAAAGAGGACATAATCACGCTGAGCTATTGTTCCTTCGCAACGTCTGGTGGCCGCTTCAAGGCAGCTTCGATCATCTGCATCCCGAATATGAAGTGCCGGATTGGCGCGGCCGTTCCTACTTTGCCGACTTTGCCTGGCTTCCCGGTCACGTAAAACTTCTATTCGAAATCAAGGGCTATGCTACTCATGTTAGAGACATGGATAGGCACAAATACTGCAGCGAGCTCAATCGTGAGATGTTCCTGTTTGCTATGGGTTATCATGTGCTCTCCTTCGCCTATGACGACGTTGAGCAGCGGCCTGAACTATGTATATCCATGCTTAGAATGTGCTTGAGCAGATTCCAAACGCGAAGCAGCAGCGCAAGCCGTGTCATGCTTTCGGAGAAAGAGCTCGTACTTCTCGCCTTACAGAACGCACGCTCTATCAGACCCAAAGACGTTGAAAAACATTTCGAGATTGATCATAAAACCGCTATTCTAATGTTACAAAGATTAACTGAAAAAGGTTGGATGCAACCTACCTATGGTGCCAAGCAAGAAAGAATCGTTCGTTATTCACTGACTAAAGACGCCGTTAGCGACTTATTATAATTTAACTGGAGTTTCTCCTGTTATTTATTTAACTTTCGAGTGCACAATACAAATAACTGGAATTTCTCCTGTTAATTTGGCCGCGAACTGACAAGCACTCTAAAAAGGTTAATATTAACAGGAGAAATTCCCGTTAATCGCGATAAAATGCTAATAAGTGCTGAAATAACGGGAGAAAACGGAGCTATTAACCGTGAGTAGTTTTGAAAAGCTCTGAGAGACAGGGGGGCTTGCAAGTAGTTTTGGTGTGCGGTGTGCGGTGTGCGGTGTGCGGTGTGCGGTGTGCGGTGTGCGGGCGGAGTACAGTTAAGTTAGTTCTGATGTGGGGCCGTGTTTGAGTCTTATAGATTTAGGAGGTTAGCCTGCTTATCTCCGTTGCTAGGAGGCAATTGACAAAACGGGCCTTTATCCTTTATCATTAATAATGATTATCAATATCATATATCTGCAAGTGAAGGAACAGATTGCGAGTGCACTACAAATGAGAAAAACTCCTATCGGAGTACTTCGATGATGAGCGACCTACAAGTTTGCACAGCAAACTCGCTTCGGAAGCAAAGAAGTTTTTATCGCCAATCTGAATGATCTCCTTTACGCTTTATCGCTGTACAGTGCTTAAACATTCTGATGTAGTAAACAAGCCCCCGGCATCGCCGAGGGCTTGTGAATGAAGATAATGGCAGACCGGGTGATTACATCCCCAGCCATTTTTTGAACAGGTGCTTCGTTGTATCCTTGTTGATCGCAGCGATCGACGTCGTGAGCGGAATGCCCTTCGGACACGAGCGTACGCAGTTCTGTGAGTTGCCGCAGCCTTCGATACCGCCATCCGTCATAAGCGCGTCGAGACGCTCTTCCTTGTTCATCTCCCCTGTCGGGTGAGCGTTGAACAAGCGAACCTGCGAGATTGCGGCAGGACCGATGAAGCTGTTGCGATCGTTAACGTTCGGGCAAGACTCGAGGCAGACGCCGCAAGTCATACATTTGGACAGCTCGTACGCCCATTGACGCTTCGTCTCAGCCATACGCGGTCCAGGACCAAGATCGTACGTACCGTCGATTGGAATCCAAGCTTTCACGCGCTTGAGCGCATTGAACATACGCTCGCGGTTGATAACAAGGTCGCGAACGACTGGGAACGTGCGCATCGGCTCAAGGCGAACCGGCTGCTCGAGCTTATCGATCAGGGCGCTGCACGCTTGACGCGGCTTGCCGTTGATAACCATCGAACATGCGCCGCATACTTCTTCCAGACAGTTCGATTCCCAGCATACCGGAGCTGTTTTGGCGCCGTCCGCTTTGGTCGGATTACGTTGAATTTCCATCAGACCGCTAATGACGTTCATGTTAGCGCGGTATGGAATTTCGAACTCTTCCGTGTAAGGCGTCGAATCGGGAGTATCCTGCCTAGTGATGATAAACTTAACCGTTTTTGTTGCAACAGTTGTTTGAGCCATCGTTAGTTATTCTCCTTTCTTCTTATCGCTGGAGTAGTCGCGTTTACGAGGTTTGATCAAGCTTACGTCAATGTCCTCATAAGAGATTTGCGGGCCTTCCTTCGTCCACTTCGCAATCGTCGACTTCATGAACGTATCGTCATCGCGTTCAGGGAAATCAGGCTTATAGTGAGCACCGCGGCTTTCGTTACGCATTAATGCGCCAAGCGTCATCGCTTCGGACAGCTCAAGCATATTCCACAGTTGACGAGTGAAAGCAACGCCCGCGTTGTTCCAAGAAGCTGTATCGTTGATGTTAATGTTCGAATAGCGTTGTTTCAGTTCTTTGATCTTGCCGATCGTAGCTTCCAGCTTGTCGTTGAAACGAACGACCGTCATGTTGTTTGTCATCCACTCGCCAAGCTCTTTGTGAATAACGTACGCATTTTCGTTGCCGTTCATTTTTAGAATGCTGTCGTACTTATCGGTTTGGCGTTTCGCCTCGCGATCGAATACCGACGAAGAGATATCTTCAGCCGATTTCTTAAGGCCTTTGATGTACTCCACCGCTTTCGGACCAGCCAGCATACCGCCGTAAATAGCGGAGAGCAGCGAGTTAGCGCCGAGACGGTTCGCACCGTGGTATTGATAGTCGCATTCGCCAGCAGCGAACAGACCTGGGATGTTAGTCATTTGGTTGTAGTCTACCCACATACCGCCCATCGAGTAGTGAACCGCAGGGAAGATCTTCATTGGGATTTTCCGAGGATCGTCACCCATGAACTTCTCGTAGATCTCGATGATGCCGCCAAGCTTAACGTCAAGCTCCTTCGGGTCTTTGTGGGACAAGTCAAGGTAAACCATGTTTTCTTGGTTGATGCCGAGCTTTTGGTCTACGCAGACGCTAAAAATCTCGCGTGTCGCGATATCGCGGGGAACGAGGTTTCCGTATGCCGGGTATTTCTCCTCAAGGAAGTACCAAGGCTTGCCGTCTTTGTAAGTCCAAATGCGTCCGCCCTCGCCGCGCGCCGATTCCGACATCAAGCGAAGCTTGTCGTCGCCCGGAATTGCCGTTGGGTGGATCTGGATGAACTCGCCGTTCGCGTAGTTAACGCCTTGTTGATACACGGCGCTTGCTGCCGTACCTGTATTAATAACCGAGTTCGTCGTTTTGCCGAAAATAATGCCAGGACCGCCAGATGCCAGAATAACCGCATCCGCACGCACCGAGCGAATTTCCATGGAGCGAAGGTCTTGAGCAGACACGCCGCGACATACGCCGTCGTCGTCAATAACAGCGCCAAGGAATTCATAATGCTCGTATTTTGTAACGAGGCCGGCTGCTTCCCAGCGGCGTACTTGCTCATCGAGTGCATACAGCAATTGTTGGCCAGTCGTTGCACCTGCGAATGCTGTACGGGAATGCTTCGTACCGCCGAAACGACGGAAGTCGAGCAAGCCCTCGGACGTACGGCTGAACATAACGCCCATCCGGTCCATCAAGTGGATGATACCAGGCGCTGCGTCGCACATCGCTTTAACTGGCGGTTGGTTCGCTAGAAAGTCGCCGCCGTATACTGTATCGTCAAAGTGCTCCCACGGGGAATCGCCTTCCCCTTTCGTATTCACCGCTCCGTTAATGCCGCCTTGCGCACATACGGAATGCGAACGTTTGACCGGTACAAGAGAGAACAGATCAACGTGTACGCCTGCTTCTGCTGCTTTGATGGTAGCCATCAAGCCTGCAAGACCGCCGCCGACGATGATTATTTTATTTTTTGCCACAACGTTTCACTCCTTGTCCTTAAGACTTACCTATTAATCAGACTAACCGATATTTGTAAGCGCCAATGCGGCACTTGCAGCTTCTTGGAATTCATCGCCTCTGAACGCAACAAGCGAAAGAATGAACAGAGCAGCGACAATTACGAAAACACCCATACAAATGTAGGACGAGATGCGTTGCGCTTTCGGGCCGATAGTAATGCCCCAGCTAATCAGAAACGCCCACAGGCCGTTGCTGAAGTGGAATACCGCTGCCAGTACGCCGATCACGTAGAAGACGAAGTAAGCAGGATTGTTCGCAATCAAGTTCATGGTCGAGCCGAGCTCTTCATGCGTAATGTTGCCGAGGTACACTTGAATTCGCGTCTGGTACACATGCCAGAAGACGAAAATAAATGTAATTACCCCCGTTACGCGCTGCGCTGTGAACGCCCAGTTCCTTCCGTATTGGAAGCGCCCCGTATTCGAATTCGATTGGTAAGCCACATATAGGCCGTAGATACCGTGGAACAATAGCGGGAGGTAAATGCCGAAAATCTCAAGCAGCGTTACCACAGGCATGCTATTGATAAAGTGCACGGCCTTGCCGAAGCCCTCTGGCCCGCGCTCGAACGCTTGATAGTTCGCCAAACCGTGGACGACGATAAAGCCGCCTAGCGGAATGATGCCTAGAAGCGAATGAAGCTTGCGCGAGAAATACGAGTTTCCTTTCATGTTCTTCCTTCTCCTTTCAAGACTGTAGTTGCATACTTTTCCATCTGTAAATTCTAAGCCTCTAAGTTACACCACTTATATGTACTTAGAATTTAGTGCAAAACGTACTTTCACCGCTAGTGACGGTTGAAGCCGTTTCCGCTCATACAAACCATTCACCATTGTAACCCCAGCATGTACCTCCGTCAACAAAACTCGACACAATCTAGCCACACTTTCCATCCTACTCCTTTTCAGCTTATAATGGAATTGCTTATTTTTTATAATTTCTTATAACAAAATGACATAAGGGGATTTTGTCGTGTATGATGAGCTCCATGTATTCTCTGTAATCGTTGAGCAGTCGAGTATGAACAAAGCATCTGCCCTGCTCAATCTGTCGCAGCCTGCCCTATCCCGCAAGATCGCCAAGCTGGAGCAAGACATCGGGTCGCCGCTGTTCCGCCGTATTGGCAAACGGCTAGAGTTGACACGAATAGGCCAGCTTACGTACGAGTATGCGATTGAGCTTAGACAGCTTCATCGCAACTATTTGCAAACGGTATCCGAATTCACCGCGACCGGCCGTTCTTCGCTAACGATCGGCGCAAGCCTCACGACGCTGCAGACGACACTGCCGGATCTGATCCAAATGTTGACGAGCGCACATCCCGAGGTGGATATCAAAGCCGTAACCGGCAAAACGCATGAAATCGTCTCGCTAGTCCGCGAGCATAAGGCCGATATCGGCATCGTCGCTTCCAGTATTGAGGATTCGACGCTGCGCTGCCTGCCTCTCTTCGATGATCATCTGCTGCTCATTCTGCCGCGCAATCAGGTCGTAACCGACAAAGGTTCGCTGGGCATTATGGATCTGGACGGCATGCCGATGATTTTATTCTCCCGCGGAACCTGGTACCGCGTATTGACCGACGAGCTGTTCGATAAGTATCAATTGCAGCCTGACGTTCGAATGGAGATCGATTCCTTCGAAGCTATCCTTCGCCTGCTGCATACATGCCGCGCAGCCACATTGCTTCCGCAATCGTATATGCGCCAACAATTGATCGACGACAATGAGCTTGTTGTCGTACCGATCCGCGAGCTTGAGGATACGAAACGCACGACATCGCTTATTCATGCCGATCCCGCGGGGCTAAGTCCTTCGGTTCGACTGTGGATTAATGAAATTGCGGCCCGCTTCCCGAGCAAGCAAGCTTAACATAATGGACAAAAAACAGCGGCGAAAAGCATTAGCCGCTGTTTTCATCATTTCCAATATATCGCTTTCGAATCCATAAGAACGGCGCTCTATTTAACGGATAACCGTCGCCTCGAATTCCTCGATTTGATCGTTCGTCCCTATAATAACCATAATGTCTCGTTCCGTAAGAACATCTGTTGCCGAAGGAGCAATAATTATACCGTTAGGCTTGTTGATCGCAACGATGCTGCACCCGAATCTTGCCCGGGGATTAAGGTCGCTCAACGACTTTCCGTTCAAGCATTTCGGGACGGCAAGCTCTGCGATCGTATAATCCTTGGATAGCTCGATATAATCAAGCAGGTTTGGCGATACGAGCTGATGCGCAACCCTAATGCCCATATCCCTCTCCGGATAGACGACCCTGTCAACGCCGATCTTCTCAAGCACACGGCCGTGCAGCTCGGACATCGCCTTCGCGACAACCTTCTTCACGCCAAGATCCTTCAATAATATGGCAGTTAGAATGCTCGCCTGAATGTCATCGCCGATCGCAACGACGCCGCAGTCGAAGTTGCGTACGCCTAGCGAGCGAAGCGTCTCCTCATCCGTGCAATCCGCCGATACGGCGTACGTTAGCACGCTGCTCATATCCTGCACCGTTTCTTCATCCTTATCGATGCCGAGCACTTCATGACCAAGCTCGATGAGTTCCCTTCCAAGGCTTGAGCCGAACCGCCCCAAGCCCACAATGACAAACTGACTGCGTTTGATAGCCACCTGTAAATCCCCTATCCAATTGTTATTTTACCTTCCGGATACCGGTACAATTCTTTATCTGTTCCAGGCCCAAGCGCATAAGCGAGCGTTAATGGACCTAGCCGACCGGCAAACATCGTGAATGCAATAATCATTTTGCTAATATCGCTAAGCTCCGGGGTCAATCCAATGGATAGTCCTACGGTGCCGAACGCGGATGTTGCCTCGAACAATATTTTCATGAACGGCTGATTCTCGATCGTTGCAAGAATCATCGTCACGACCACGACGAGCGTTAACGACAAAATCGTAATCGTCAGCGCCTTGAATATGCGGTCCTTGGCAAGCCGATAGCGGAAGAAGACGATATCCTCACGTCCGCGAATCATCGAGATTACGGCGCCGATAAGCACCGTGAACGTCGTGGTTTTAATGCCGCCCCCCGTCGAGCCCGGCGATGCGCCGATGAACATAAGGATGATCGTAAAGAAGACGGTAGCCTGCCTTAGAGCTGTATAATCGAGCGTATTGGCGCCAGCCGTACGCGGTGTAATGGATTGGAATAATGAGGCCCATATCTTGCCTCCCCAATCGAGCGAGCCGAGCGTGAGGGGGTTCGTGAATTCGAAAACAAACAACACAATCGCGCCTAACGCGATCAATGTCCCCGTCATGGCGAGAACGATTTTACTATGCAGCGACAGCTTGCGCTTCTTCCGATATTCCATTAGATCTGACATAACGACGAAGCCGAGTCCTCCGAATACGATTAGCATCATTGCGGCAATATTAACGATTGGATCGGACACATACAGCGTTAAGCTGCGGTAATCTCCGAAAATATCGAAGCCGGCGTTGTTGAACAGCGATACGGCGTGGAAAGCGCCGAAGAAAGCTGCCTTGCCAAGCGGCATATCGAACGAGAACCGGAACGTGAAAAGCAGCATCCCGACGAGTTCAATAGATAGCGAGTAGTAGATGACGCGGCGAATTAGCCTAATAATGCCCTCCATGCTTGTCTGATTCATCGCCTCTTGAAGAATCAGCCTCTCGCGCAGCGATATTTTCCGCCGCAAAACGAGCGCGATTAGCGTTGCCATCGTCATGAAGCCGAGGCCGCCAAGCTGGAACAGCACCATCAGAACGATCTGGCCGGCTGTCGAGAAATAGGTGCCGGTATCGACGACGACGAGGCCGGTCACGCATGTCGCTGAAGTCGCCGTGAACAAAGCGTCTATGAAGTTCAGCCGTTCGCCTGTTGCCGAGGCGAAGGGCAAAGAGAGCAAAAATGCCCCAATGAATATAATGAGCGCGAAGCCGCTAACAAGTATCCTCGGCGGAGACCAGTTCTTCACGTCCCAAATCCATGCGAATTTCATCTTATATTGTGCACCTCAATCTTCGAAAATCTGCTGCGTTATCGTTATAAGCGCACAAAAAAAAGCACTGGAAGCTCAAGTGCTCAAGAAGATGAGTCCTGTTCCAATACGCCTACGAGGTTAGCTGACGGATTCGGGCCTGGACAGGCAGCCCTATTCAATCGCCTGAAGCTGCGCTCCGGCAATGTAGAAATTCACCCCATGCCGCCGGATGCCCGGCAACAATATGGTTCCCCCGTTTTCCTAAGGAAATTCGGCTGTGCTATTCATTTGGTATGACGATAACGATTATAAGCCCAAATACGTCCTTGCATAAAGCTCCCTTTTCTCACATTAGAGGCTATATTCGACCAAAAAGACGCAGTTATGCGCTTCACCTTGCCCTACACTTCATGAACATCGTTATTTCGCGGGTTTATGAAAATAAAGACCTACTTTCAATGGATAATTCAGGGAACGTTGTGATATGGTAGTATAGTATGCTTCATCCTACTCCTATACGCATGAGGTGAACTGATGATCGATTCAATTAAACACAAGGAATGGAAGCGTTACATATGGGCAGCCGTTATTTGTCTTCTAATTTACATGTTCGTCGATATCGTCCCGCTAATAAAGGCGAGCTCTTCAGATGAGCTAGGCGGCAGAGCCATCAGCAAAGCACAAGCAGAGCAGGCAGCCGCGTCGTTCGCCGAGAAGCTCGTAGGACGAGAGGTGGACTCCGCCAAAGCCGTCCATCAATCCGACAAGCTTATGAACGGCTACCTTACGCGCGATGAGCTGACAGAGGCGTATGCTGATCAATACGATAAACAATTTCCAACCGATACGTATCAAGTCGAGGTCGACTTCGAAGGGACAGGCGGCAAAGGATTCGTCTACGTCCATATGCAGAGTGAACGTATCGTGGCCTGGAATCTGCATGGCGGCGAGCCTGTTCGGGACGACGATCCGGAAATCGATAAGCTGAGCATCGCGTTGCTCGAGGAGCAAGGGTTCCGTGCAGAGGAACTTGCAAGCGGAGCGGCCTATCCGAACGGCGAGTGGGGAGTTAGCCCAAGCGACCATTCGATCGGCCAATCGAAGCTGCAAGTGACGATTGCCGTAAGCTTGATCGACGGCAAGCCCGTTATGACGAAATACAAGCCAGCCTTCATTCCGCCGGCAGAGTATAGGGACTATGTGAAAGGCCAAGACAAGTGGGCGCAATTCATGACCGGCTTCGGCTACTTCCTCATGAGCTTTATCCTGTTCGTGCTTGCGGTCATCTACGCCGTCCTTTACCGAGGACATACGTCATTCAAGCGCGGAATCGTACTCACTATCATTTACTTCGTTACGTATGTCATCATCAATATAAACGTACTCGACGGAGTTAGAGCATCGCTAGGCGAAAATGAGCTCGGCGGTCAGACGATTCTGATAACCGCCATATTCACCGTCCTATTGTCTATTCCGATGGCCGGCTCGATCTATATCTCGCTCGTGGCGGGCGACGGCTTGTGGAAGGCGCAAGGACGCGCCTTATGGCCGCGTTTCGGCCAGCCTGGGTACGGAACGTACGTGTGGCGCAGCATGGGGCTTGGCTACTGCTTCGCCGCTATTCTGTTCGCGCTGCAGGCGGCCATCTTCATCGGCTTGAAACTCACGATCGGCACATGGTCGACCAGTGACGTTACGCAATCGCCATACAACATGAGTTATCTATGGCTCATGCCCGTGCTTGCTTGGGCGGCAGCTATATCCGAAGAAGCCGTATTCCGGTTCTTCGGCATCGGCCTGTTCCGCAAATGGTTCAAAAATACGTTCGTAGCAGCCATTATCCCAACCGCATCATGGGCGCTCGGCCACGTCATGTACCCGCTATATCCGTCGTCGACAAGGCTCATCGAGCTTATGATTATCGGGCTCATCTTCAGCTTCATCTTCGTCAGATACGGCTTGATTACGGCGATGTTCACGCATGCGATATTCAACAGCGTCGGCGTAGCGCTTACTATCGTTACCGTCGGTTCGGCGTTCGATATCGCATCAGGCATTTTCTTCGTTATTCTGCCGATTCTAATCGCATATGTGATTAAGTATTTGGACGATAAAAAAGAGAAGAAACCGCCGATTACGACGATTCCTCCTCATTTAGAGCAGCAATAATTTGTCCAGCCAGCTTTTCCCCGATAGAGAGAGGCCTGAAGTCTTCGACGGAGGCCTCTTTTATTTTGCGGATCGAGCCAAAATGCTTGAGCAGCAGCTTGCGCCGCTTCTCGCCAATGCCGGAAATCAAATCGAGCTTCGATTCGACCATCGACTTGGCGCGCTGCTCGCGGTGGAACGAGATCGCGTAGCGATGCACCTCGTCTTGTATGCGCTGAAGCAGATAGAACTCCTGACTGTCGCGCGGCAGAGGCACAACCTCAGGCGGGTCGCCCGTCATGAGCTGCGCCGTCTTATGCTTCGCATCCTTCACGAGTCCGCAGACCGGAATGGATAAGCCTAGCTCGTTCTCCAGCACGTCCAGAGCGGCCGATATTTGCCCTCTGCCGCCGTCGACGACGATTAGATCAGGCGGCGTCAGCTGCTCCTTAAGGACGCGCTCATAGCGTCTGCGAATGACTTCGCGCATCGTTTCGTAATCGTCGGGTCCTGTTACGGTCTTCACCTTATATTTGCGGTATTCTTTCTTGTCCGGCTTGCCGTCCGTGAAGACGACCATCGCCGATACTGGATTCGTCCCTTGAATGTTCGAGTTGTCGAATGCCTCAATGCGGTGCACCTCGGCTAATCCTAACCAATCGGCAAGCGACTCGGACGCCTTCACGCTGCGTTCCTCATCTCGGGCAATCAGTCTGAACTTATCCTCAAGCATGACCTTCGCATTCTCCATCGCCATAGAGACGACTTCGCTCTTGCGTCCGCGCTGCGGCATGAGTACCTTCACCTTAAGCCAGCTGTGCAGCGAAGCCATCACATCATCCGCACGCGAGCCTGCAGCCGCTTCTTCGGATTCGGCGTCACCGTTCAACGAGGCCGCAGACGGTTGCTCCTCAGCTTGCTCCAGCTCAGGAGGCAGCGGCAAGAAAATTTGCTTAGGCAGCGCTGGATTGTCGCTATAATATTGCGTGACGTACGTCATGAAGTCATCATACTCTTCGCCGTAATAAGGGAATGTCGACGCGTGACGTTCGATCATTTTGCCATGGCGCATATAAAGAATTTGTACGCACATCCAGCCCTTCTCTACCGCATAACCGAATACGTCGCGGTCAAGCGCATCGGAGAGCGTAATTTTCTGCTTCTCCATAACAGCCTCGATCGCCACGATCTGATCGCGGAATTCCTTTGCCCGCTCGAATTCGAGCTCCTCGGCTGCCGATTCCATCTTCCGCTGCAGCTCCGCCTTCACGACATCCTGGCCGCCGCCGAGGAAACGGGTAATTTCCTGAACCATCGTGTCGTAGGACTGCTGCTGCACCTCGTACTCGCATGGAGCGAGACATTGACCTAGATGATAATATAGACATACTTTGTCCGGCAGCGTCTTGCATTTCCGCAGCGGATAGATCCGCTCAAGCAGCTTAAGCGTCTGCTGTGCCGCATAAGCGTTCGGATAAGGGCCGAAGTACTTCGCTTTATCCTTCACGACACGCCGCGTCACCTCTAGGCGCGGATGCTTCTCGCTCGTTATTTTAATATAAGGAAACGTCTTGTCATCCTTTAGCAACACGTTATAGCGCGGATGATATTGCTTGATGAGATTGCACTCCAGAATGAGCGCTTCCATATTGCTGCCGGTCACGATAAATTCGAAATCGCGTATTTCCGAGACGAGACGCTGCGTCTTCGCGTTGTGGCTGCCGTTAAAATAGGAGCGCACGCGATTCTTCAATACTTTCGCTTTGCCTACATATATAATGACGTCGTCGCCGTTCTTCATCAGGTAACAGCCCGGCCCGTCGGGAAGCAAGGCTAGCTTGTTTCGTATAAGTTCTTTTGCTGCTATTAACTGCTGATCCATGCTCGCACCTCCGATTGCCATACAATCCTGTTCACATTTTAGCATAAAAGGGCGTAATTTTGTCTCATATTTGTCACGACTGGTTGCTTTACAATTGTTCGACTGTTTCGGTATACTAATATAAGTTGAAATAGCCGATACTGTAGGAGACGACCGCTTGCGGCTGTCGCTGCAGCATCCGGTCTTTCAAGGAGGACGTCTACGATGGAAAACGTAAGAGATCCGCGCGAGCACTTCAATGAAGAGCCGCGCCACGACTTGATGGACGTCGTATTCGGCTTTGGCGGCATGCTCGGTTTCATGACCGTAGTATTCGCTGTAGCTGTAATCGTTAAGTTCATCATCTCGTAAAACATTTAAGGGAGGATAGGCCGCTAGGCTTATCCTCCCTTAATATGTAATTGCCAACATACAAACAAAGAGCTTCGATACCAAGGCTAAGCTAGCCTTAGGAATCGAAGCTCTTCTTCTTGAATTGGACTATTGAACAATTCGCAAGCCGTCACTAGCTGCTGCGTTGTTATCGCGGCCTTTGGTCGACTGCTGCTCGGATTGATTTTGCTTCGAAGAGGGTTGATCGTATCGTGTGCGTTCCAATCGATCAATCTGTACGATTCGGCCGTCATGAACGGTAATCGTAACATGCCCGTAGTGCAATCCGCCGACCTGCTCCGCAATTCGCTCCAGCCACTGTTGATCTACTTCCAACGGTTTCGCCATAATGAATCCCTCCAATGAAATTATAAATATATGCTGCCGCCTTGTTGATTAATGTGAAGACGATGACGACTTCCACTCTACGATGCTCTTCACGATCAACGTGATGACTGCGAGCATGACGAGCAGAGAAGCTACGGCGAATGACGCCGAAAACTGGTATTCGTTATACAAAATTTCGATATGCAACGGGAGCGTGTTCGTCTCTCCGCGAATGTGGCCGGAGACGACGGATACGGCACCGAACTCGCCCATCGCGCGAGCATTACAAAGAATGATGCCGTAGAGCAAGCCCCACTTGATGTTCGGCAAGGTGACTCGCCAGAAGATTTGCCAGCCTTTCGCGCCAAGACTCGATGCCGCTTCCTCCTCTTGCACGCCTTGTGCTTGCATATGAGGAATAAGCTCCCGCGCTACGAATGGCACCGTTACAAAGACCGTGGCGAGCACGATGCCCGGCAGTGCGAATATGATTTGGATGTCATTGTCGTCCAGCCAAGGACCAAGGAAGCCCTGCGCTCCGAACAAGAGCACGTAGACCATACCAGATATGACAGGCGATACGGCAAACGGCAGATCGATCAATGTAATAAGTATATTCTTGCCTCGAAAACGGAACTTCGTAATGGCCCAGGCCGCCGCGATGCCGAATACGGTATTAATCGGAACGGCGATCAGTGCCGTTGTAAGCGTCAGCTTAAGCGCCGACATCGCGTCCGGGTCTGTAATGGAATCGACATAGACGCCTATGCCTTTCTTAAGTGCTTCTACGAATATCGATACGAGCGGCAATAGGACGATAAGACCCAGAAACAGCAGCGCGATCGTAATCAATATCCAGCGAACCGGCCCGGATTCCGTCGCATGTTTCGGACGTTTGGACGCTTCTTTGTCTAAATGAACGGTAATGGCACCAGCCATGCTTGACTCCTCCTCATCCGTTTTTGGTGGTTAGTCGTCTGTTGCCGAGGAAGCGATCACTCGCTTATCTCGCAACAGTCCGCCGATTCATTCGCCATTGCAGCAAGTTGATGACGAGAAGCATAAGGAACGAAACGATCAACATCACCAGCGCAATCGCTGTCGCGCCTGCGTAATCGTATTGTTCGAGCTTCGTCATAATGAGCAGAGGCGTAATCTCCGTCTTAAGCGGCATATTGCCGGAGATGAATACGACTGAACCATACTCGCCAATCCCCCTTGCGAATGCCATCGCGAACCCTGTTAACATCGCTGGCATAAGCTCGGGCAAGATGACTTTCCAAAACGTGCGGAGTCGGTAAGCGCCAAGCATAACCGCGGCTTCTTCCGTTTCTTTCTCTAGATCCTGCAGCACCGGCTGCACCGTCCGTACGACGAACGGGAGGCCGATGAAGATTAAGGCAATCGTAATGCCGATTGGAGAGTAAGCGACCTTGATGCCGAGCGGCGCCAAGTAGGAGCCGATCCAGCCATTAGGAGCGTAGATCGCGGTTAAGGCGATCCCGGCTACCGCGGTCGGCAGTGCGAACGGCAAGTCGACTAAGCTGTCGATGAGCTTTTTGCCGGGAAAACGATACCGTACCAGCACCCATGCAATAAGCAAGCCGAACACCAGATTGACAAGTCCGGCGAAGAAAGCGGTCAGGAAGCTTACCCGGTAAGAGGCGAGAACCCTCGCACTCGTTACCGTCTTCCAGAACTCGGGCAAGCTCAGCTCGAACGTCTTGAACAATACGGCGCTAAGCGGGATCAGGACGATAACGCTTAGATAGAAGATGGTAAAGCCCATCGATAAGCCAAAACCCGGCAAGACATTACGGGGCTTGGAACCTTTCATGTGAAGTCAGCTCCAGTCGTATAGGGATCAAGCATTAAGAACCTGGTGTGTAGATTTTGTCGAACACGCCGTCGTCTGCGAAATGTCTCTCTTGCGCCACTTTCCAGCCGCCGAAGTCTTTATCGATCGTAAGCAATTCAATGTCTTTGAACGTATCTTTGTATTTAGCAAGAATCTCTTGGTTTATTGGACGGTAGTAGTTTTTCGCCGCGATTTCTTGGCCTTCATCTGAATAGAGGTATTTCAAGTAAGCTTCGGACACTTCGCGCGTATCGCGTTTGTCTACAACTTTGTCTACTACTGCTACCGGAGGTTCAGCCAAGATGCTTAGGGACGGATATACGATTTCGAATTTGTCCGGGCCAAGCTCGTTGATAGACAGGAACGCTTCGTTCTCCCAAGCTAGCAATACGTCGCCAATACCGCGTTCTACGAATGTTGTTGTTGAACCGCGTGCGCCGGAATCCAGAACCGGTACGTGCTTGAACAATTCAGCTACGAACTCTTGCGCTTTCGCTTCGTCGCCGCCGTTTTGTTTCAGAGCGTAACCCCATGCCGCAAGGTAGTTCCAACGTGCGCCGCCGGATGTTTTCGGGTTCGGCGTAATGACTTCCACTTTGTCTTTAATGAGGTCGTTCCAGTCTTTGATGCCTTTCGGGTTGCCTTTGCGAACGAGGAATACGATCGTCGACGTGTATGGAGCGCTGTTGTGCTCGAACTTCGTTTGCCAATCTTTATTGATCAGACCCGGTTCAACAATAGCGTCGATATCGTAACCAAGTGCAAGTGTTACTACGTCTGCTTCAAGTCCGTCGATAACGGCACGGCCTTGTTTACCGGAACCGCCATGCGATTGCTTGATTGTTACTTCTTGGCCAGTCTCTTCTTTCCAATGTTTCGCGAAAGCTTCATTGTATTCTACATAAAGCTCGCGAGTAGGGTCATACGATACGTTAAGCAGTTCAACCGGCGGCTTAGGCTCTGCCTTCGGTTCTTCAGTAGCGGCATTCGTTGCTGCCGGCGTGTCCGTTGCTGCATTTGCTGGTTTATTTGAAGTTGTATTCGTGTTGTTGTTGCCGCCCGATTGGCCGCAAGCCGCGAGTACCAACGATAATGCGAGAATAATAAGGACCGAACGTACATGAGTAATCTTTTTCATAAATGATTGCACCCCTTTTTATTGTTCTTCACAGGCCACGACAACGCGTCATGAGCGATTAGGTGTCAACTCCGGTGGTCCGGTCGCAAAACAATTAATTCCTACCTGTTTAGTTGGTTATGGGAGAATTCTACCAGCGCAACCCTAATACTGTCAATAGGTTATTTCAAAAAAAATAATGCGGTACATAAGATCGGCTTATAAGAGGGCTTAACTGTAAGGGATACTTGCGGTTGGATGGCAAGTAGGCAAGGCATCCATAGTTGGTGGACACCACACCACGGGGCAACGTCTCCATTGAAGGGATAGCACAAAATCGTTGCGCTATCTGATCGAATATTGTGTGTGTGAGCTTAAATAGCGAAAGGTTTTTGTGCTATTTCGGTCGTAAGAGCGATTTGCCTCAGCCTCCCAACATAAAAAAGCCTTGGTCAACAGATACGTCATATCTGCCAACCAAGGCTTTGCCCGTTCTATTTGCGACCGCGCTTATTCTCGCCAGTAACCATGACTACTTCGACATAAGGCTTAATCCGGTCCATGATCCGCTGCCCCTTATGGAGCTCTTCGCCGTCCTTGCTGGTGAAGCTGAAATGCTTCTCGAGCGCATCAATCTCGTAATTGGACGTGTAGAAAGTCGGCTTGCGCTCCATCCGGTAGTTGAGAATCGCACCAAGCACATGATCCCGCACCCATGGATTCAAGTTCTCCGCACCTATATCGTCGAAGATCAGAAGGTCGGTCTCCTTCATCATCTCAACGGTCTCCTTCAGCTTGCCAGGCTCATGCATAAGCGACTTCAAATCCTCGACGAAGTCAGGCATATAGACGATAACGCCCGAATGGCCTTGCTTCGCCAGCTCCTGCAGCATGTAACACATAAGGAATGTTTTGCCCGTTCCGAATCGGCCCGAGAGGAACAGCCCCTCCTGCTGAAGGCCATGCTCCTTCGTACGATCAATGTATCGCAGCAGCTGCCCGACTGCCTTCGCACGCTCCAAGTCGTTAGTCAGTATCTCGTCGGACGAGTAGCCGCGGCGAAGCGCCGCGTCGTCCACATAGAAGCTGCGTATGCGGCTGCGAATCTTCTGCTCGCTCTCGCGGGCAACGAACTTCTTGCAGGCGACCTTGCGGTCATACAACTGCACGCTATCGTTCACCGTCTCCGAACTAAGCAACGTATAATGGCCTTCGAAGTCGTTCGGACAGCGATCCAGTCCCGGACAATTGGTGCAGTTGCGATATTCCGTTACATATTGGTACACGCGGTTCAGGTTCAGACGGATCGCCCGTTCGTCGAGCTCCGGGTATCTCACTAGAAGCTTCTCTACGAGCGGATCAGCCATTAGCTCGTCCATCTTCTCCTTCGCCTGTTCCGTTATCGATCTGCCTGTCGGCCAAGCTTTCAACAAATCGCCTAGCGATTCCATCCTCCGTCACCTCGTCTCTATGATTTGCCGTCGATCTTGCGGGCTAGCTTGCGCAGCTCCTCCAGTTCATCAGCCGACACTTTAGCTCCCGGCTGTCCGTCTTGAACGATCGGAATCGATGGCTTGCGGGAAGTACCGCCGCCGCTCCTGCTTCCTCCGCGGCCGCTGACGCTTCTCGCTCCGCCGCTGTAGCTGTTCGCCGCTTCCTTGCGGCGTTCCTTATCCTGCTCAACCTGCGCTTGCTCACGAACGTATTGTACCGCCTTCTCGAAGCTGTCGATCTGCTGCATCAGCATATTGGATGCAACTGCATCGAGAAACGCCTTCGTCACGCGCTGCGCATCATTCGCGCCAATAACATAATGAATGAGGACATTAATAACTGGGGCTGCTAGCCGGTAGTTGAGATCGATACGCTCGAACACACGATCGATCCATTCCGGAACCGCTCCCGGAAAGAAGCGCTGCAAGAACCGCGTATGAGGCTCGTTGCGCATAAGCATATTATATTGATGAATATCGCAGCGCCCGAGCAACTGGCTCGGCACCTGCAAATAAAATTCCTCATTAACCGCGATTTCCTCGTCCGGCTCTTCAGACTCCTCATCCGACCTTGCGGCTGCTTGCGAACGCGCGATAACACGCTGACGATCGCCTTCCCGCTTCTTATCTTGCCGGTAAAGCGAGTTGGCCCGCAGCTGAAGCTCGTCAATCTGAAGCTCACCGTTCGAATCGAATATGCCGTCCTCGTCAAGCAAACGGCATATATCAACGACGCTTAAGCTGTACTTGTAAGCGACGTAATTCACCTGAGCAAGCTGCTCGTTATCGTTACGCAGACGCTCAACGAATCGGCGATTAGCGGAGTTGCGCGGGAAACGCAATATAATCTCGCCATACGCGATACCCGCCGTCTCCAACTGCGGTCTCGGCGCGGCTTGCCTTGCGGGCGCAACCTCAGTTAAAGCTTGCTCCAGCTCGTCATCCACCGATTGCATATTAAGCTTGAATAGCTCATAGAACGGTACGGAAATGTTCTCTTTGGTCAATTGCGCGCTTGCAAGCTCATCCGGTTCGTTAGCTCCGAACGACTCTCGCAGCGAAATAACCGCATATTTACCGATCTTGTCACGAAGCAGCATCGTCAGATGCATGTTGCGGAAAAACTCAGCAGGCGACAACGGCTCAGACAGCTCGTATTCATAAATAACATCGGCATTATCAGGCATTCCTAGCCGGGAGGTCTGAAGCAATCCGACAGCCTCCAGCTTCGAAGCTTGCTCGATCAAATGCTTCCTGCTTCTTTCATTCATCTCAAGTCCTAATCCAAGAAACAGCTTGCGCTGGGGCTCAAGCGCCGAGAAACCAGATAGTCCATCAGCAATTCCGTGATAAAGCTGCTGGTACAATGCCACGGCAAAAGCACCGATCATCGGCTGATAGATCAGCGATAGCATTTTGTAATCCAAGCTGCTTAGCGAAAAATCACGAAATATGTAATAACGGTGGTGTTCCGTATAATGCAATATATTATTGATGCGCATTGCACCGACTCCATCCCAAACTTACTTTCTATCATTTTAGCACAAATCCCGCTCAGAAGGTCGAGTCGAAAAATAGAAAAATCCCCCGAACGAGGGATTTCTGTGAATATAGCAACTAGAACATTTTGTAGCCGCCTCTGCGCAAAGCGCGTATGGCCCAGCCGCTTATGTACGCGCCTACGAGCGCACCGATAACGGGAATATAATCGAACACGGTGTAATCCGCAAAATTCTGAATCGTCGTCTTAGCCGAAGCGTCCCATGGAGCCCATATGCCTAACGGAATAATTCCGATTATGAACAAGTATAATGGAAACCACGTTGTCTTAAGCAGCATGTTCAATATAAAGCCGATTCCGAACAACATGACCATAAAAAGCACTGTCGCAATAACTAGTTGAAGCATCTCAGACTTCCCCTTTCATACTCTCGTTTCCTAGTTTAAATAATGGCAACAGGGAAGTCAATTAGCGATGGACAAATGTCACAAGACCGCCATTTGCTCTGCTAAGAGTGATTACGATACAATGTTAGAAGTCAAGCCTAAATGGAGAGGAGCTTTTATCTATAATGAGTGAAGCCGCACAAACACTAGAGGGCTGGTATGCCCTGCATGATTTCCGTTCGATCGATTGGACCGCTTGGAGGCTCGCAGGAGAGGCTGCGAGAGCGAAGGCGCTCGATGAGCTTCAATCTTTCTTGAGCGAGTGGGCTGCAACAGAAGAAAGCAAGCAAGGCAGCACGGCCGTATACAGCATCGTAGGCCAAAAAGCTGACTTCGTTCTTATGCACCTGCGCGAGACGCTTGAAGAGCTGAATGCGATCGAAACGGCGTTCAACAAAACATCGTTCGCTAGCTTCACCAAACCTGCTCATTCCTATGTCAGCATCGTTGAGCTGAGCAATTATATGGCGCAGCCCGGCAGCGACCCGATGCAAAACCCGGACATCATCGCCAGACTGAAGCCTACGCTTCCGAAAGCGAACCATATCTGCTTCTACCCGATGAACAAACGCCGCGAAGGCAACGACAACTGGTATATGCTCAGCATGGACGAGCGCCGCACGATGATGCGCAGCCACGGCATGATCGGCCGCCAATACGCGGGCAAAGTGAAGCAAATCATTACTGGCTCGGTCGGCTTCGACGACTGGGAATGGGGCGTAACGCTGTTCGCAGACGACGCGTTGCAATTCAAGAAGCTCGTCTACGAGATGCGCTTCGATGAAGTTAGCGCGCGCTTCGGCGATTTCGGCGATTTCTACGTCGGCAACCTGCTCGACAGCAGCAAGTTCGCAGCATTGCTCAGCATCTAGACTCGTTTTCATAAAAAACCGTCTCCAGGCTTTAGGCCACGTGAGACGGTTTTTTAGTAGGTTTCTTTCCTGCTAGTTAGCGTTATTCTCCAAACTATCCAGAACGCTCTTCATATTGTAAGTATAGATCGCCTCGGCGAACGCCTTGTTTGGAAACCCGCGCTGCAACAGCTTAAGCCCACCCGAAGCGCTTGAAATATGATGGTGCAGCCGATAAAATCTCATTCGATCAGGATCAAGATTTTGCCCGCTCAAATAACGATTGTAAACATCGCCAAAGCGAAAAGCCAAAAAGCTATGCTCATGCTCAATGTCATGAAACGCCGCTCCTTCGATATCGATTAAATACGGCTCAAGCCTTTCGTTTACAAGTACGTGATCCGGTCCTAACTCGCCATGGATGAAGCCGTACGTCTCCCTCCCGTCTATTCTAGTCTCCAGCTTATGAATAAGGTTAATTATCATCGTTTCCTTCATCTTTATCTCTTCCGAATGCTTCACAAGGTAAGACAACTGTTCCTTGGCGTTGCGAAGTTGTATATAATGACACGGATCCGCTCGATCCAGCTCACTAACTAAATTTCCATATGACTTGCGGTTAACTGCATGCATACGTTCAAGTAATTCCTTTATTCTTGAAAAAACGACTTTCTGTTCATTCGCAACCGACGACATATACGCTTCAGCGTTGTGCCCGTGCACGAATTCGACGTATGCATAATCAAAGGGATACCGAACTTTATCCTTGCTCATGTAGTAGAGTTTAGCCGTTTGAACACCAATTCGACCTAAATAGTCGTTGTTCAATTCGAATAGGTCACTCCCGTACGAGCGTTCATCCTCGGTATTATCTCTTATTTCGTCCTGAAAATAATTGCTCGCCATATCCCATACGTACAGCATGCACGCAAAACCGTTCTGGCATTCGATCTTGTAAACAACCTTCTGTGCGCCACCGTGCATTTTCGCAACACTGCGCACCAAGTAGCTGTTCCCGAATACGGACCTCATATCTCGTTCCAAATCTTCGAGCGATAAGTGACACCCTTCCGCCATTTGCGTATCCGCCTCCTACACCTATTTGCCGGCCGGCAATCCAACTTTATACAATTCGGCCAAAAAAGTATAGACTGTTTATTCATCTTCGTTTATGATGTTGAATAAGGTCTTTGCAAAATGAACGACTCAAATACAAAAGAGCTGTTACTGTTGGTCATCCAATAGTCGCAGCTCTTTTTTGTTCAACAAAAAAGGCTTCCGCACTAGGGCGGAAGCCTTTATCTTATTAGTCCTCGTCATCCTCTTCGTCCTCTTCAAGACCGAGACGCTTCGCTTCCAAGTACTCCTGGGTTGCTCTGTCCCGTTCACGGCCCTTATCCTTCAGACGCTCGATAGCCGGTTGAATAAGAAGGTCAACTTCCTTCTGCACCGTATAAGCGAGGTCGTAACGCGTTTGCGATTCTAAAAATGAGCCGACCTCCATCAGCGCATTGTAACGATCGAGCTCGTCTCTCGTTAACAAACCGCGTACTTGTACGCTGCAGTGGCGCATTATAGGAACTTTCCTTTACGAAGTACAAGCGGAATACCGCCGATAATGAACAGGTAACGCAAGTCGATCATCTTCTTCAACCAAGCAGCCATCCGGCCTTTGTATTTCTTGCCGAAAGCAATGCCGATTGCTTCGCCCTTGCCAAGCGACGCTACCGTTCCTTTATTGCTGAACGTGAACGTCTTAAGCGGCTGGTTGCGAATCGAAGCGACAAGGTTATGCGCGCATACGACACCTTGCTGCATAGCGATCTGTGCAGTCGGCGGGTATGGACGGCCTTCTTCATTGAACATCAGCGAGTTGTCGCCGACGATATAGATGTTCTCATTGCCCGGCGAACGAAGGAATTCATCCACCTTCACGCGGCCGCGCATCGTTTCGAAGCCAGCTTCCTCAATAAGACGGTTGCCGCGAATGCCGCCGGTCCAAATAACGGTTGCCGACTTGATCTCTTCGCCTTCGCCAACGATAACGCCTTCCGGGGAGCATTCCTTGATAGCCGTGCCGATACGGAACGTAACGCCTTTCTTCGTAAGGACGTCCATGCCGTATTCCACCAGCTCAGGGTCGAAGCCTGGCAGTGCAGTTGGCGCAGCCTCGATGTTATAAACCTTAACTAACGACGGATCAACGTCGAATTGCTTGCACAGCTCAGGAATACGGTCGGACAGCTCGCCAACGAATTCAATACCTGTGAAGCCTGCTCCTCCGACAACGAACGTCAAATAATCGGTGCGGTGAGGCTCGCGCTTGTAACGCGCGAATTGATATTCAATATGTTCACGGATCAGACGAACCGAGTTAATGCTGCGAATGTTCATCGCGTGCTCGCCAAGACCAGGGATACCGAATGTTTCCGGTTCTCCGCCGAGACCGATGACCAAGTAATCGTAAGACAAAGTTCCGTCTTCAAGGATGACTTTCTTGTCTTGCGGACGGATCTGTACAACCGTCGATTTGACAAAGTCGATCTTGAATTCGTCGATCAGCTTCGAGATGCTGACACGCGCATTTTCCGGATTGTCCGTACCTGCTGCAGGCATATGGAGATGCGTAGTAATGTAGTGATAGTCATGTTTGTTAACCAAGGTCACATCCGCTTCGTTGTAGTTCAGCTCTTTCTGCAAACGAAGTGCAGTCAAGACGCCACCGTAGCCCGCTCCCAGTATGACGATTTTAGGTATGTTGCTCATCGTATGATCCCATCCAATCCTAGTCTTTTTTCTCTGTGAAAAATTACACAAACCCATCCGAATATTTAAAATGATACTAACAGTTTGCGCTTAATAACGAACATTTATCAACATTCCAACGGCTTACGGCAATGCCTGAACGATTGACAAAATAGCTTCTGCAATAGTTAAAAAACGCCGCTGTTCTGCTTCTCTAATCTGTCTCTACACAACACTCCGTACTTAACATACATCAGAAATATTACATAGTTTTCATGAAAAGTTCAAGGGCAAAATATACGAAATTGTTTAGAGTTCTATACAAATTAAATATTTCCTTCTTTCCCCTTGAAAGTTTATAATGAAAATCGTACGGATTAAGAACAGTCAGCAATATGGAGGTGCTCAAATTGTCTATTTCTCAATCATCTGTAAATCCCATCGATATCGTCATCATCGGCGGAGGTCCAGCTGGACTATTCGCAGCTTTCTATGGAGGGATGCGCCAAGCATCCGTTAAACTTATCGAAAGCATGCCGCAGCTTGGCGGCCAGCTTGCCGCGCTTTACCCGGAGAAGTATATATATGACGTTGCCGGATTCCCTAAAGTTACAGCCCAGGAGCTGGTTGATCGTCTAAAAGAACAGCTACAGCTTTTCAATCCGGAAATTTGCTTGGAGGAGAAGGTGCAAAACGTAATCAAGCATGATGAGCGCCTCTTCGAGATCGTGACGGACAAAGGCACGCACTTTGCGAAAGCAGTCATTATAACGGCTGGCGTAGGCGCATTCGAGCCTCGCCGTCTTGAGTTGCCGGAAGCAGCCCAGTTTGAGAAAACGAACCTGCATTATTTTGTTGGCGATCTCCAAAGGTTCAAAGGTCAACGGGTGCTTATAAGCGGCGGCGGCGATTCGGCCGTGGACTGGTCGCTTATGCTTGAACCGATAGCTGAGAGCGTAACGCTAATACATCGCAGAGATAAGTTCCGCGCGCACGAGCATAGCGTCGAGAACTTAATGAATTCAACGGTTAAGATCGTTACCCCTACTGAAATTACGAAACTTCACGGCGAAAGCCGCATTGATAAAGTAACGCTTACGAATGTGAAGACGCAAGAGACCACTGAGCTTGATGTCGATGCTGTCATCGTCAACTTCGGCTTCGTATCTTCACTTGGACCTATCGCGGATTGGGGAATTCATATTCAGGGTGGATCAATAACCGTCGATACTCGCATGGAGACGAACATTCCGGGCATCTTCGCGGCTGGAGATATTACCACCTATCCCGGTAAGCTGAAGCTGATTGCCGTCGGATTCGGCGAAGCGCCTACTGCGATCAACAATGCCAAAGTGTACGTGGACCCTAGCGCCAAGCTGTCACCGGGTCACAGCAGCAATATGAAGCTCTAAACCTTTATTATAAATTGTACAAAAGGGTATCCTAACCTTGGCTAAGTCAATCATTCGCTTACGCATTAGCATGCGCGGCGAGCCAAGGAGGATACCCTTATGTTATGTCCGGTGTGCAACGGGCTTGCGTCCATTCAAGAAAGCTGCTCTTCCTGTAAGGGACAGTTAATCGACGGAGGCCGAGTCACCGATTGGATCGGACCTTATGCCCCGTACGAGCCCATTCAGGAACCATTCGCGAATGAATCCTATCAACGGCTGGAAGCTCCCCCCGCCCATTGCAACCATATTATATATTGCCCAGCCTGCCAGCAGACAAGCGAGGTATTGGTTAACGAGTGGATTTAAGCTGCATCTGTTAGCGCCGCTTGCAAGACTGAAACTATGCCGTAATTTTACTGGAATCCGGATTAACCTGACGGCGCTTCAATTCCATCGCAAGCATACGGATAAATTCTTGATCCAGATTGTACTGGATTGCTGCAAAATAAGTGTCGACGAGCATTTCGTCAGAAAGCAACTCCATACCTGCACACCCTTTCTTCAAATAAAAGATTTATAAGGGGTTATTCCTTCGATATTTCTTCTATATAGTAGCATGGCACTATTTGAAAGGACAACAGTCCCATTTATTCACATAAGCTTGTGGATACTGTGTGTATACTGTGTGTATACGAGTCGAAATATGAGGAATTACGGCGTGGATAGTGTGGATAGAGTTATCCACAGGCGCTTTCCTTACTCTTCTTAATAAAAAACTTTAATTGAAATCTATAACTCTATTAATGGAATATATTAACGTCATTAGTTAATAGATGTATTCGGACTTTTCACCTAGTCGTCCCGACAACACAAATAAGGAATTCCGAGCTGCCTGCGCCCGTCTTTCCTCATATGCCCGGCTATATCCAAATGACTATTGCGGTCTCGTATTCACCTCGAAAATCCAAATCTTCCCTTGTTTATCAATACCATAGTCGAAACCCAGCCTGCTAACTCCTGGAAAACGATTCTCTATGATTTCGGTTGCAAGAATCGTAAGTTCGCGCATCTTGCTTTTCTTCGCTTCTACGAGGTTTTCAGAGAAAGAAGCGGCAATTCCTTTGGCTGCCGATATAAGTGTACCGCCTTGGCGAATATTCGTCACGAACAGTCCCGGTCTTGCCATTTTTCCAACGAACGCTTTGATTCTCCACTTGCTGCCTGTCTTCACATATTTGACCCGATAATCAACCGGCTTGCCGCTTAGTTCGGCAAGAAAGATGCCTCGTTGCACGAGATACGGCCTACCCTTGCGCTGTTTGTTTATCGCCGCCAGCAAGTTCCTAAAGTCCGTATAATATCTCGTCCTTGTTAAGTAAGAGAGCGCATAACCCGTTGGCGTTCTGCTAACCTTCATAACACCTACTCCGCCCGAGCCGTTAACCGGTTTGATGACAACCATCCAGTACGTATCCAGCATCGATCTTAATTGTTCAGCTCCGAACGGCTTCGTAAGCGGGATATGCGGACTCACTCTCGGGTGCGACAGCAACGCGATCGTTTTGGCCCATTTGTCCGTAATATGCCTGCCTCTGCGAACGCCCAACTCTATCAAGCTCCTTTCCTACCTTATCATCTATAGCATATGCCGCCGATACACATGTCTCTTGGATGATTGCAGTAGGTTAAGAGCCTTTCTTGCACCTTTCTATTACGGTCCTGTCATTAAGGTTTCACCACCATCAGAAACAAGACGATAATCGGTATGATCGTATTCACCGACCCCCACACATTCCAACGCTTCGATACGAGACTGTATTGTGCAGGAAGTTGACCTGTCTTCAGTCCTTGCTCGCTCAGCTTTACCATCTGCAATTGGCAAGGGAGCAGCACGGTTCCCCATAGGATGCCAGAGATCGCGAAAAGACCAATCGACATTGTAAGCCAATTCCACTCCGCAAGCGAATAGCCGTATGCATGGGCGGTAAGAATGCCGAATACAACGATCAAAGCGATACCCGGAATAGTGAATACGTAATCGGCCTTCATGACGCTTACCGCCATTCGATGAGTCGATTCAGGTGCAGGATAACGATCCTGCGAGACTTTCCAGAAGGCGGTCGTAATAATATTGCCTAGAAAAAGCACCGCTCCAAGAACATGCAGAAATACGAATAGTTTGTCCATCGTCATCCTCCGCTCATTATTAACGTTTGAAGCATAAGGTTATAAAAATCTTCTTTCTCGAACGACCGCGCGGACGACTCTCCCGCCTCGCTCATCATCATATTGCGCATGCACATGCCGTAAGACAACATGACGAAATGTTCGGATGCTTTGCGGGCATCAACCTTTGGATTAATAACACCTTCCCGTTGCCCCATACCGATCCAACTGAAGGCCGCAGCCGCAGAGCGCTCGTGATACTGCTGGAGTAAAGCGACAACGCCTGATTTATCCTTCTGGGCCAGCAAATAAATAATGATCTGATTCACGACGCTATCTTTCTCTTGAAGCTTCGTCAGCCCTTCGGCAATCGCCGCTAGCGGTGCCGTCAGATTGCCTTGCTCTTCTACCGCACGTTGAAAAGACTCATTGATCGCTTCGACCTGCGATGTAAGCAACAGTCCGAACAGCTCCTCCTTGCTCTTCACATAATGATAGATCGCTCCTTTGGATAATCCCGTCGTCTGCATGATTTGTTGCAGTGTCGTGTTTCGGCAGCCATGCTCCGCGATCAGTCGCTCTGCTGTCTCCAGCAACTGCCTATATGTTGCGTTTCCCGTAATACCAACCATTGTTCGCCCCCTTCACATAATTGTTTCTTATTCCCATATTACAGACCGACGGTCGGTTTGTAAAGTGAGAAAACCTTAAATCGTTGAAATAGATCAATAAAAAATCCCCGCTTCCCGACGTGGCGGGATATCAGGGATTTCTTAGCTTGCTATTTTTTCTTGCTCAAGACACAGGGCTACTCGCCCTTCTGCTCCATCGCGGCTCGCAGCTTGTCGGCCAAGCTGTTCGTAAGCGGCGCTTTGTCGCTAAATTGCTCGACGAGCTTCTGTTGCTGCCTCTTGTTCATGCGGCCGCCGCCATCCTTATCCTCCAGCATCTCGATCACGTTGCATGGTCTGCACTGCGCATATTTGCCGGCCTTGCCCGTGTGCATCTCCATCTTTTTATGGCATTGCGGACAACGCTTATTCAGCAGAACGGGGTCGGCTGAGCGGCGATAGCTGCATTCCCGATCCGAGCATACGAGCGAACGGCCACGCTTGCCTTTAATCTCAAGCAATGGCTTGCCGCAATCCGGACACTTCGAATGCGTCACGTTATGAGGCTTGTACTCCTTCGACTCAGCAATGACCTCGGATACCCATTTCGACGCTTGCTCGCGGATCGTCTTCATGAAGGCAGCCGCATTGCCTTTGCCTTGGGCAATCCGCTCCAGCTCCAGCTCCCACTTCGCCGTCATCTCCGGACTGCGAAGGGCGTCAACAACCAGCTCAATAAGCTGCTTGCCCTTGCCTGTCGGTACGAGACGATTCTGTGAACGGTCAATGGTATCGCTCGACAGCAGCTTCTCAATAATATCCGCGCGCGTAGCAGGCGTGCCGAGTCCGTATTTCTCCATCTGCGTCAGCAGCGTCGCCTCTGTATATCTCGCAGGAGGCAACGTCCGCAGCTCCTTGATTTTCCCGTGCTTCACGGCTACCGATTGCCCGGTCGTTAACGCCGGAAGCAATTGCGATTGCTGCTTATCGGCTTTGGCGCTGAAAGACCCATCGGAGTCGTCTTCGTCATCATCATCGCTATTCGCATCGGCAGCAGTGCCGTACACTTCCTTCCAGCCCGCATCCTTCAGCGTCTTGCCTTTGGCATATAAGCGATGCTGACCGACAGCCAGCGTAACGCTCGTTTCATCGTACTTGTAAGGACCATAGAATAACGAAATGAAACGTCTCGCGATCAAGTCATAGAGACGACGCTCATCATTGCTTAACTCGGATAAATTCACGAATTGCTCCGTCGGTATAATCGCATGATGGTCCGTCACTTTGCTGTCGTCGACAATCCGCTTTGTTACTGGAAGCTGTCCTCTAAGCAGCCTGCGGGCAAGCGCCGTATAAGGACCTACCGCAATACTCTCCAATCGCCCTTTGAACGTAGGCACCATATCGCTGGACAAATATTTCGAATCGGTTCGCGGATAAGTGACCAGCTTATGCTGCTCATACAGCTTCTGAAGCACATTGGACGTCTGCTTAGCCGAGAAGCCCAGCCGCTTGTTCGCGTCACGCTGCAGCTCTGTCAGATCATATGCTTGCGGATGCAGCTCCGACTTCTCAACCGTGCGTAGGTTCTCCACCTTGCCGCTGCCCGACTTCCCGATGGCTGCCACTACTGCATCGGCAGCTTCCTTGCTCCACAGCCGTCCATCATGGCCATCCTGCTCGCGCCACATAGCCGAGAAGCCATCAAGATCTGCACCCACGGTCCAATAAGGCTGCGACTTAAACTGCTGAATATCGCGCTCGCGATCCATCATAATGGACAAAGTCGGCGTCTGAACCCGCCCTGCGGACAGCTGTGCGTTGTATTTAGTCGTCAGCGCCCGCGTTACGTTAAGCCCGATCAGCCAATCCGCCTCGGCACGGCATACAGCCGATGCATACAGAGCATCATAGTCCTTGCCTGGCTTCAAGCTATTGAAGCCGTCATTGATCGCCTTGTCGGTCTGGGAAGAAATCCAAAGCCGCTTGAACGGCTTGCGCCAATGGACAAGCTCCATAATCCAGCGCGCGACAAGCTCCCCCTCGCGACCTGCGTCGGTGGCGATAATAAGCTCGTTAATATCTTGCCGCTTGCATAGCTGGGCAACAGCCTTATATTGATGTGACGTCTCCTTCATCACTTTCAAGTTCATCTTTTGGGGCAGTAATGGAAGGTCCTCGAGATTCCAATTGCGGTACTTCGGATCGTAATCCTCCGGCTCGGCGAGTGTTACAAGATGACCAAGCGCCCAAGTTACGACGTATTTAGGGCCTTCCATATAGCTCTTATGCTTCTGTCCGCAGCCAAGCACGCGCGCAATTTCTTTCGCAACGCTTGGTTTCTCTGCCAATACTAACGATTTCATTCTGTCTAACGCTCCATTCCTGACATCTATTAATAACGATTATGATGCAATTATCTCGTCACGATACCATACGCCTTCAGCATGCGCAACGCATCGAACGTGATAAAGCCTTTCCAATCCTGCTTCGCCTCGGGCCATGTGTCTTCATATTGTCCCCATGACCAAGTTGGCCACCATGCACCGTCGTCTTGCTGCTTCGTCAACATAAAAGGCAAATACTGCTCCACGCTTTCCTTCAACTGCCCGTAATAAAGGCTCGATGGAGAACCTGCCGCCTGAACAGGCGTAAGGCAATAGCCTTCCCACTGCTCCGGATTAACGGAAACGCAGCTTCCAACCATCTCGTCAAACACCGGCTTGACCTCATTCAACACCGAGGGCGGCACCAGCTCAGCGAATCGCAAACAGCACAATAGCTCGTGAAAATCTTTTCGCGTGGACTTCTCGTTTATATAAGTAACGGCACGCTGCGTCAGCTCGTCGAGAAGCGCGGCAGGCACTAATTCGGAGTATCGATGGAAGTAACCAACGATCTCGATTGCCGGATTGCCCCATCCGTCATGCTGCTCGTTATAATTCCACCATGGCGCGCGTGGCGCGGATTCAACCCCGCGGGGCACAATGTCCCATCCGCCCGGCTGTGCCGTATTATACGTTTCGATCAGGAAACGTATTGCTTCCCGTACGAGCGGCTCCTTGTAATCGACCTTGATGTATACCAAATACTGCAGCGCAACCGTAGTCGCCAAGGCAGATGAAACCGCGCAACGCGCATCCGGTTCAAGACCATGGCCGAACCCTCCGTCTTTATTTTGAAACTTGGCCAATTGCTCCGTAACCGCGCTCTTCGGTCCGTCTTCGAATTCATACGCATACAATGCTTTCTCCAGCGGGCGAGCCTCTTCATTCATGAAGTGAACCGCTGCCCTCCATTGCTCCTCAGCAATTGTCAATAAAGTCATGCCGATCTCTCCTTTATTCGTCGTAATGAATCTCTCGGCAATTGCCGGACGCTTTATCTTTTCTGCTATAGAATATCGTATCCAATCACCCGCATATAAGCAATGCCGCCTGCTGCTCTATCCTATTTGGAGGTGGTATAGCCAATATGATATAGTAGTTTCAGTTTCATTCCTACTATTATCAATCGCCTACGGGCTCGCAGGGAGCGTTGCAAAAATGAATCGTCGTTTTATCGTTTCGTTAATCGGAATATTGTTATTCTATGGCGGCTTGTCCTTATATCTTGGATGGAACGGCTGGGTCTATCTGTCTGCCTTATACGATTGGAATCATGCGGGCATATACAGCGTAATCGTCGCTCTGCTTGCTCTCGCTTTTATTATTGGAAGAGTAGGACAAACCACATTGCTAAAGCCGATCGCGGGACCGCTTAAGCTCGTTGGCTCATATTGGTTCGCGATTCTAGAGTACGGCGTACTGTTATTCCCTGTTGCCGATATCGTTGCCCTCCTGCTCAAGCTAGGCGGAGCAGAGCGCGACGCTTATGTCATAGGTACTGGCAGTATCGCATTGTTCGTGCTGCTGATTCTATTGATCGTAGGTACTCGCAATGCCTGGTCACCTGTCATTCGCCACTACAAGGTGCAAATTCCGAAGCAAGCTGGCAACAGGCAAAAGCTTCGCATCGCGATGGCTTCCGATATACATCTAGGCACAACAATCGGCAACGGCCATCTGCAGCGCCTGATCCGCAAGGTCAAGCAGATTGACCCGGACATTATATTATTGCCCGGCGACATACTCGACGACGATATCGAGCCGTTCATTCGCCATAAGATGGCGGATACGTTAGGCAAGCTTGATGCACCTTTAGGTGTATTCGCCGTAACCGGCAACCACGAATACATCGGAGGCAAGGTTCCCGAATTTGTAGCAGCGATGGATGCGATCGGTATTCGAGTATTGATGGACGAGACAGCGCTTATCGCCGACAGCTTTTATATTATTGGCCGCAAAGACAAAGCTTCTGCCGGATTCAGAGCCGGTAGCGCTGGGCGTCTTCCAATCAGCGAGCTCGTCTCGCCTTTGGATAACACGCTGCCCCTAATTATGCTGGATCATCAGCCGTCGGATCTAACGAACGCCGCTATGAATGGCATCGATCTATCGCTTTCGGGCCATACGCATCGTGGCCAAATGGCGCCGAACCACCTCGTTACGAAGCGACTGTTCGAGCTTGATTGGGGCTACCTGAAGAAAGGCAGCCTGCACGCCATCGTCTCCTCCGGATTCGGCTTCTGGGGTCCGCCGGTCCGTATCGGCAGCCGCTCCGAAGTGCTTCAGATTGATGTTGAGTTTGTGCCTGCCTAATTAAACATAGAAGCCGAACGCCGGTCATCATTGGATGACAAGGCGTTCGGCTTCTATGCATCAATACGTTCTTTTAATGGGTTACTCATAACCAATGTAGGCCTTCGAGCCGGGAGTCGGCACGCCAAAACCGGTCTTGTCAGCCTCCGTCAACAACGCCTTTAGCTTCTTCGCTGACGACTTTCCTACCGTATACAAGGTGCCGGACGCTTTACTGTTTATAAACTGTACCACGTCATATTTTGGCAATGCATACAGCAGATAGGTTTCTCCATGCAGCTTAAAAGAGTAAGGCGGCGCGCTGATATCGACGACACCTCGATTTTTCTTCGCGAAACGGACAGCATATTCGAACACGCGGATATCATCCTTGGAATTCCATATCATCTCTGTACCCGGCTCTACCTGTTCAAAGTCAAGCATTCGGTTAGCGACAACTTCGTCTTCCGTTATCCGAAACACATACATCCCTATTGCTGCTAACGCAATTAGAACGACAAGCCCCCAGGTCCACCCTTTTCTCATTCGAACCCCCCGCTTTCCATACAGATACTCGATGTCATCGCCAAGAACTTGCAGGTTGATCTGACGCAAATTCCCGTACATGATTACCATTAAGACGATGGTCTGAGGGAAAAGGTTCGCACTTATAGCTTTTTTACAAAATAAAGATTGAGGTCATCGTCTACTACTGTCTGCTGTCCATATCGCAAATACTCGCCGTTCCGATAGATTCCTTGGCCATCCGGAACATATCCGCGCTTTACATACATCGATTGAGCCGCGCCGTAGTCGCTGAACAACCCTACCCCGATGCCGGCAAGCTCTGAACGATGAGCGATGATTTCCTCGGCTCTGTCGAGCAGCAGCGTTCCGTAACCAAGTCTGCGATATTTGATTAATACGTTGAAATCTTGAATTTCGGGTATGGAGCGCTCCTTAAAATATTCATAGTCCGACATCCATACGATATTCACGTAACCGGCAAACTGACCATTTGCTTCCGCCACCAGCGTCTCGCGAAGTCCGCCAGCCTGCTCATTCACATATTTTTCATACAGTTCTACGGGCTTATGCCAGCCTTGACTTGCAAAAGCGTCGGATATCGTTAAAGGGTCATTGTCCTTTAAGCTTCGAATTAGGAATTGGTTCATAGACACACCTCATTTCATTGAATTCACCTTTTAGTATAATGAATAATGATTTAATGAGCTGGTAATAAACGAATAAAATTAAATATTCACTGTGCTTCTCCTCGTTCGGACGGCAACGTAACATACGTGCCTACGCTCGATTGCAAGAGGCCAATCAAATCTTCATTCATATATCCATATTCGTCAGGGATATGGAGGCATATGATCTTTTTGCCTATTAGAGCATACGGGAACTTATCCTGCAACCGCCTAACATGCTTCTTCTCCATCGCGAAAATAACATCTGCCCAGCCAATATGGCCTTCATTCACCTTCACTCGGGCTTGCTCTTCTGTTCCTGCCGACTTGACCTCGATTCCGTCAACGCCTCGGAAGATCGTCTCCGCCGTCAGACTGCGCCATTTATTGCGACTGCATACAAAAAGCAACTTCTGCATATATCGATCCTTTCAATAGGTGATAGTGACAACCGAAGTCGCTTTTGAGCTGATGCACGTTTCTATTCGACATTCCTCCGCTTTTAACAAATGACTCCTTTTTAAATCATAATGTATATTGACAAATAATTATTTTTGTGGTATAATAAAATATTTCGCAGTTTACATGAAATTATCTTCCTGATATGATGTTCTATGCTTGCATGAAGACACGGATCAGCCCGTGATTCTTCAACATCTGATTAGGGAGGTTTTTTTGCATGCAACAACAAAGCGGGATACAGGCCTTATCTATTTCAGCCGAGATGATGGGCAAGACGGAAACGATCTTTCCTACCGTGTTGTGGGACGAGGAGAACGTCATATTGGTCGATGCCGGGTTTCCCGGACAACTTCCGCTGCTGAGAGACGAATTAGAGCGAGTTGGTATTCCAATCGATCGGGTGAACCGCATTATTGTAACGCATCAGGATCTTGATCATATCGGAGGTTTGCCGGCGATTAGGGCTGCTCTCTCGCATAAGCCCGTTGTATATGCTTCCGCTCCAGAAATACCGTACATTCAAGGTGAACGGAGGTTGATCAAAATTACGGAGGCCGCGATCGAGCATGCTATCCGTTCGCTTCCTCCGGAAGTGCCCGAAGAATGGAGATCCGCATTTCGAAAAACGCTTGAGCATCCTCCTTCGGCTTCAGTCGATTCCGTACTGGAATACGGGGAGCAACTCCCTTACTGCGGCGGTATCGTCGTCATCAGCACATCTGGGCATACACCAGGCCACATTAGCCTCTATCATAGACCGAGCAAGACGCTTATCGCTGCCGATGCGCTCAGGGTCGTTGATGGACAACTGCAGCTTCCTGATCCGAGTCTATGCACGGATTATGAGCAAGCCTGTCGCTCCATATCTGAGCTTGCACAATACGATATAGACACTGTCATTTGTTATCATGGCGGCATCTTCACCGGTCTTGCGGGCGAACGCATTCGCCAGCTAGCCAGAGGGACGGCTGGTTAACGTACTGCGAATGATATTGGACCCGGCTATAATCCAGGCTACGAGCATATACAAACAGAGAGGTTACCCCCATCGTCCAATTGGACGCTCTGTTTAGGGATAACCTCTACATATGTGTTTCGAATTGTCAGGAGCACTGCTCTACGCCGTTACTCTCGTACGCCGATCTTGCGCAATTGATTCCGTTCATGGCTCAAGCCCAGATTAGCGAGCGTTCTCATGCATAATAAGAACATTTTGCGGTCATCGGGAATGATTTTTTTGTACTGCAGATTGCGAATGGTCGCAAGCTTCGTCTCCGCGTCGGCTTGTTCGAAAGCGGTTTGCAGAAGCTCGGCGCTTTCCGGCGTATCGTTAGCCACTGCCGATAGGCCCTGGCTGCTCGAACCGGATAACGGCATAACGCCTACCGAATCCAACGTGTGCCGCCGAACGCGAGCTGCACGCTCAGCCTTCACCTCGTCGATATGCGAGGCAAGATCATCTATGGCCTCGATGCCGAATACTCCCATGAGTCGGTTCACCGCATATCGCTGCCCTTCATTTATCTCCTCTGGCTCCCGCTTGTGAACGTCGGCCAAATACGCTTGACCCGATCGATAATTGTTGTACAGCACACTGCGGTCTGTACATACAATTCGGAGAAATTCCTCTATGTTTCTGGCAACTATCGCTATTTCATTGTCGAAATCCATAGGAGAGACAACGGCAATATAGGCGTTCTCCAAGTCGCCCGCCGTACCGAAGTCAGTAACGAAGCAATAATGAATGCCATCCACTCCTGGACTTGCGAACGGGATAAAATCGGGCGGCGTGCAAGCGTAACGAAAGTCCTGCTTCTGCATGAGCAAGCCCAGCTTCAAATCCATATCACGCCCAAGCTCCAGCTCGAGCTCGTAGAGACGGATCACGGTTTGCGGTACAGTATACTTGCCATATTGGCCATGAACCTCTGGGGGAGGCTCTAGAACCGGCTTATCTTCATCGCTTATCCGTCCGAATTTCACTTTGTTCGAAAGATTGTCTCTGTCTATGCTAGCGTAAGCTTGAATGATATCAGGTACATATTCCCTTGTCATCTGAATGCCCTTCATCACCTGGAACAGCGTATGCAGCTTAGGTTGTTCCCACTCTAGAAGCACCTTTTCCGTAATCTCTCCCTGCCAATTGAATTCAATTTCCAGCAGATGATCGATTTGATTCCGGTGCTTGTCGGTCAGCAAATTCATTTCCTTCATGATGAGCTCGATTGCAGATTGCTTGTCCATGCGCAAATCCTCCCGGCTTATTGAAACTCCCAGCATTTGTATGACCTGTTGTTTTATTACGCATCGCGCAACAAGTTGTTTCAACAGAATGCCGGCCGCAGTCAAGCAATCCAATCCTTTTATACAATCTCTATAATATTCTCTTCCGGAATCGGCAATTTCCTTTTCAAAGCCGCGAGATGCTCATCGTTCATATATTTCTCCTGCCGTTCGAACATCCCCAGATAGGAGCCCGTTATGCCTATAGCCTCCGATAGTTCGGCTTGAGTCAGCTTAGACTTTCTCCGAATCGTTCTGAGCTCCAAAACAATAAATCGGTTCGGTCTATTCGTTGTTCCCGGAATACCGTTCTTGCCGTTGCTTTCAGTTCTTGCTGCTTTGTATTGCTCAAGATCTTTGTTTGCCTTTTCAAGTCCCGCCACTCGCTGTCTTAATTCCATAATTTCTTGCTTCAATTGCTCGATGTTGTTATCACCGTTTGTTACGGGATTGCCTTTTGCATCAACAAACAGCAGTACATCGCTAACTGGAACGCCGAGCATGGCGCAAAACCGATTGATCGTTTCAAATGCTATCGGCTTATCTTTATTTATTTTTGCGGTAGTCGTCGATGACATCCCTTCTTCGTTCACGATATCTGTAATTTTAATATTTCGGTAAGCAATGACTTTCCTTAACGGTTCGAAAGATAACATTTTTTCCGTTCACCTCTAGTTGCAAATATTTCAACGAACTTCTCATGACAAGCGTAAACGGCTATCGCCGTCCTCTGGCGGCGTAAGCTAACGTTTCGCGGATGAAATATAAGCCAAGAATAAGCGTACAATTTTATACTTTCTTATATTTTTAAAAAAGAGCTACCCCGTTCAACAAGGACCGTTGAGAAGGGATAGCTCGCCAGCATCCAGGACCCGTTGCCCGCCTAGATAAGCCCGGACTTCATAAGCAATCGTCGGACGATTATGGCTGCCTCTGCTTTGGATATATAGGTTTTTGGAGCCAGCTCGGTACCCGTCATGCCGACAATAATGCCTGCTTGCAGACAGTCGATGACGCTGCTCTTCGCCCAACCCGAGATCAGGCCTGCGTCAATGAACGCACTTAATGTTTGTTCAGCGGAATCGGAAGTGGAAGCCAGCTTCGCCTTAAGCCCTGTCAGCTTCATTGCTTTCGCTATGATTTCAAAAGCTTGCTCGCGAGTAATGAAGTCCGCCGGATGAAACTTGCCGTCCGCGAGCCCGCTGATCAAGCCATAGGTGTACGCCGTGTTAGCCGAGCAGTTGAACCAATCCGCGCTGTTAACGTCCGGGAACGGAGTTATGCCGCTTTGTGGCTTCAGCCCAAGGCCTTTCACGATAGCATCGGTATATTCAGCGCGCGTGATCGATTGATTTGGGTTAAAGCATCCCGAGCTATTGTCTTGGATGATCATCCGCGAGCCCAGATCATTCACGGCTTCTCTCGCCCAATGACCCGCCATGTCGGCGAATTGGGCCGAATGCCCTACGAGCACGAACCGGCTGTTCGTCAAGCTGTTCACTTTGGCGTAATACCTGCCGCCCTCGACAACGACCTTCGTCGGCACATGACGGGTATCCCCGTCCGCCTCGATGACGACAGCAGTCGTTATTTGCGAACAATCAACGCCTTCCGGCACTGCAATCGTTCTTTCCACATAAGACTCGAACGAGGTCACCTCGATCGTTTTGTTGCGATAGGTTGCTTTTACAGTAAAATGGTTAGGATGCACGAGGATTGTAAATTCGCCAGCGATTGCCGCTTGTTCGGCAAGCTGTTCCGATTCCGCGGTCGAGGCGGCGATTTCAACCTCAAACACGATTTCTTGAAGTTTGGTCTTCTTCCCGAACTGATTCAATAGAGGGGCTGTCTTAATCTGACTCACCGGCAGCATATACGATGCTATATCGGAATGCATAACAAGAATTGTCTCTTTTTGTTTCCTTTGGTTGACCATTTGACCACTGAATTGACCTACCATAACATCCGCTCCGTTATTGCCGGAATCGTTACTGTTGCATGGCGGCTTTCCGCCGCAAGCTTCTCTTCCAGTATCGTAAAAGCAGTATAACAAAGGTCGCTAAATGGATTCTAAAACAAAAAAAAAGGCCCTCCAACCTAATCATTTAGGTTAGAAGACCTGATCATTTTCCCTTGCTCATAGCAGCGGACCATACTTTCAGTAGGCCCAATATCAAGCTCGTCTTGAATGAGCGCCACGAATGACTCGTAGTATCGCTGACGAGCTTGCCAATCGTTCAGTCGCTCATAGCCTTCCAGAACAAGCATGCATAGATCCTCGGAATATGGCGATTTCTCATGCGCGGACAATAGCCTGTTGACTGCTTTCCTCACGAGGCCTTGGCTTATTTCGTAGCTTGCAAGCTTGGTAACGAGATGAATATATTTGTCTAGCAATCTGCTTCGGTAGATTTCCGCCCAGTCATAGTCCAGTCCGTCAAGATAGTCGCCTCGATAAAGCGCAAGAGCTCTGTCGACATGAACAACTTCGATCTCGGACATCATCGATTCGGAGCTGTCCGAATGAAGGTCGAATTCAGCCGTGTCGACCTTGACCTCACCCAGCACCAACCGATATTTGTCTAGAGCGTACTCGATCGCAAGAGTTGTCCCCCACTCTTTGAACAGCTTGCGGATTTGGGATACGGACGTATGAAGATAGGTCAACGCTTTGTCATACGGATAGCCTTGCCATATCATGTCCAATATCAATTCCTTCGCAACCCAGCGATCCGGCTGCATAAGCATATAAGCGAACAGCTCCTGCGCTTTAGCCGTCTTCCACTTCAGAACCTGCGTCTTGCCGGATTCGTATTCAAGTGACAAACCGCCGAAGCAGCGCACAATAAGCCGATCCGATGAAATCGTCTCGCGGCTCGGAACCCTTTTCTCGATCTGATTCAGCGTTTTGGCGAACCGCTCCTCCTCGATCGGCTTTAACACATAGTCCAAAGCCTGCACCTCGAAAGCCTCGATCGCATATTGGGAGTATGCGGTTATGTACACAATCCGTATGTCCCCCGGCATTTGGCCAATGTAAGCGCCTGCCTCTAGTCCATTCATCTCGGGCATCCCGATATCTAGAAAGGCTACATCGACTGGCGATTCAGCCAAATGATCCAGCGCCGCCTTCGCGGACGTATATTTCCCCTCAACCCGGAAGCGGCCGTCGGCTGCAAGCAGCATTTCCAGATGGTACAGCGCGGGCTTCTCATCGTCTACCAATATGCAGGTTAACATCTTGATCCCCCTTTGACGCTTCGTAATCTCTCATGGATGATCTAGGCAGCTTGAAGCCGACTTCCGAACCGACAAGCGGCTCGCTGGCTACATGGAGTTCTTCTCCGTAAAGCGAGCGCAGTCTTCTATTAATATTCACTAGACCGACGCCCGAGCCGGAACCCGGCTTCTCTACGAATAGATTCGTAAGCTGCTCGCCCGACATCCCTACGCCGTCATCCGATATAAGCACATGAAGCGCCTCTTCCGACTCCCATACTTTAATCTTAATCGTACCGCCTGCCGCCTTTTGCATAATGCCATGCCTAACCGCATTCTCGACTATCGGCTGAATCGCAAGCGGGGGCAACAGGAGATTCGGGCTCGCCTCGATCTCGTATTGCACTTGCAGACGTTCTTCGAAACGAGCTCCTTCCAGCGTCAAATATGCTTTGATCAACTCAAGCTCCTTCTGCAGCGGAATAAGCTTATCATGACTTTGAAAATCGAAGCTGCCTCGCAAATAAGTGCTTAATTCGGTAAGCAGCTGTGTTGCCTTGCTTGGATTTACTTTCGACATATAAATAATGGTGTTGAGCGAGTTGTATAAGAAATGAGGCTTGATCTGCGCCTGCAGGAAGGCCATCTCCGTACGCACGGCGTTTTGAGCGGAACGCCGCAGCTCAATTAACGTTCGCACTCTCGCACGAAGCTCGCTTGCTTCGACCGGCTTGCTTAAGAAGTCATTGATTCCGGAACGAAAGGCGAGCTCAATCTCTTCCGCCCGCCCACGTGCAGTCAGCATCAGGACAGGCAGCTCGGATAGCGAATATCTGAGCCTGATCGTTCTGCTAAGCTCAAGGCCGGACATTTCCGGCATCATCCAATCCGTAATGACCAATTCAACCTCCGCGCGATCGGTTTTGTCCAACATTACCAGAGCTTCGGCACCCGTCTCGGCGGCAATGACGTCGTAATCGTCCATGATCAGAATATCGCGCAGCACTTGCAAATTGATCGGATCGTCGTCAACAATAAGGACCAGTCCTCTGGCGGCCTCCTCTTTCGATGCGGCAGCTTGCTTCATGGTAACTGCGACTGATGAATCGGATTCCAGAGTCGGAACGATGATCGCCGGTTGATGGCTTTGGCTGTAGCCACTGTAGCCGCTGTAGCCCGCCTCATCGACTGCAGAGGATGAAGCAGCTGGCACGGTAAACTTAAATACGGCTCCTCTGCCAAGCTCCGACTCCGCCCATATCGTTCCGCCTCCAAGCTCGACCAGTTTCTTCGTAATGCTAAGTCCAAGTCCCATTCCCGCAGGATTGTAGACGTCGTCTACGATGTGCAGCGTTTCATTAAAGGAAAGAAATATAGTCTCCAGCCGGTCCGGCGCGATGCCGATACCGGTATCCGCTACGGTAATGACGATCATGGGCCCTTCGACATCGGCGGATATCGTAATCATTCCTTCGCGCGTGAACTTCACGGCGTTGCCGATCAAGTTATACAAGATCTGCTGCAGTCGATCCTCGTCTGCCCGCAATAGCGGCAATTCATCCGGCCATTGCTGCACCCATTCGAGCTTCCGGTTGCCGACCGAATGACGAAATACTTCTAGAATCGTGGAAACGATTGATCGGAGCTCGACATGTCTTTGCTTGAGAACGACGTCGCCGTTCTTCAACTTCGCCCAATCCAGAATATCGTTAACGAGCAAGGATAGCCTTTTGCCCGAAGCCATAATAATCGATAAATGATGCCGCTGCTTCGGATTCATGTCCCCAGCGATGCCTTCCATCAGCGACGATGCCATATTGACGATGCCATGCAAGGGCGTCCGCAGCTCATGCGACGTATTGGCCATAAAGTCGTTTTTCAGTTCGTCAAGCGTTAGCAGCTTCTGGGACAACTGCTCCACCTTGCGGAATGAACCCGCATACCGGTATGCGAAGTGAAACGCCTGCGTCATGACGAACAACAAGATGCCGTAAGAACTAAGCAATTGGTTCTCCATGAGACCGTATACGTTCATCAGGTTAACCGCGACTACGACCATAATACTGATACCATTCATAAGCATGAACAGCACGTTCATGGAACGAAAGCGCAAGCTTCCAGCCATCAAAAAGACGACATAGAGAAATAGGCCGATATTAAGCATGTATATCGCGGTCCCCCACTGGGAGAACAAAAACGGAGAGATCGTAAGTGCGATGAGCACTTGAATGCCGCTTGTCCACTTCACGATATGCATCACGCGTCTGTTTGCCATCGCTGGAGAATCCGTTGCTATGTAATGTACGATGAAATAATAGACGAGTGTAGTCGCTATCAACTGCAGTCTCAGCACCAACTCGTAAGGTGCGGAAGGAAGTATAAAGCCGATCAGCTTCTCTCCATGAGTAAGCACATAGACAAGAGCCGCTACCGCGAAGCCGCCCAAGTATAGCACTTGCTTTTCCTGTCTCCGCAGCCGGTACAGCACGAAGAAATACACGATGGACACCATGAAGCAGACTGCCGTCAAAATATCGCCGAAGGCGTTCGCATCCCTGCTTCTTAATATCGATTTATAGTCGCCGAAGGTGATGGCGTACACCATGCCGCCCGACGCATAGCTGTAGTTCGCCACTTGAACGATAACCTCGACTTCGCCGCCGCTTACCGTGAACACGCCTACATAGGGAATGTTGTCCTGCGTACCTTGCTTGCTTGACTTTCCAGGCACGCCGCTGGCGCCGACTTCCGTTCCGTTCACGAAAATCCGGTTGGAGGAGCGGATATTGTTCGTCTTAATGCCATAGACCGTCTCTCCCTGATCCTCCACCATCACACGCAGCCGATACGTCGCATACCCGTCCGCTCCCGTCTCCCCCGCCTGAGCCATGTAATGATTCCAAATACCCGGCACCTCTACGATGTCATCTGCGACCGGATTCGAAGCCGTTTCCCCATTTTTGTGAAAATCGCTCGGCGTCAACAGCTGCTCCTTATACAATTCCCACTCGCCCTTGAGAGGAGCTATTCCGTTCTCCTGAAAATCCCATTCTCGCAAATCAAGAACGCCGGCTTCGGACGATGGATACATCGACGATTTAATCAATTGATTCGTAATCCAATAAATCGGAAACGCAATAACGACGAATCCGATCAACAGCGCAAGCGCCAACTGTTTTCGCATTGAAGTCTCCTTGACGTCTTTTACAAGTTAAAATATAGCTTACGCGTATTCAGCACGCCTTCAACACCGGGGTGGGTCACTGCGCTACCTGCTGTTCGCTCCATGTCCAGAACTTAGCGGCAAGCTCCGGGTCAGCGCCCCGCTTCGATACTTGCACAGGCTTGCGATCGATGTAGTAAAGTCCCGTCGACGCTCCGCCTGCCTCGCTTGAGGCCAAGTATATCGCGGTATCCGCTCCCTTGAGCGGAGTACGGAAGAACGGACGCACCATTCTGAGAACCGTCTTGCCGAAGCCCGTCGTCCGGTCAACGCCGATATTCGTGCCTACCGCTCCGGGGTGGACGCTATTAACCGTCACATTCGTGCCGGCAAGACGCTTTGCCAGCTCCCTCGTGAACAAAATGTTCGCCAGCTTCGACTGCGCGTACCCTTTTGCCACATTGTAGCCTTTCGTTAAGAAAGGATCGTTAAAGTGAATCCGGCCGGCCTTATGCGCCCCCGAAGAAACGTTGACGATTCGGCCTTGCGGCGCGGCCTTCAGCAAATCTAGCAACTCATGAGTGAGCAGAAAATGTCCTAAATGATTGACGCCCAGCATCGACTCGAAACCGTCCTTCGTCGTCGCGCGCTTCAAGGAAACGACGCCGGCGTTATTCACAAGCACATCCAATCGTCCATAACGTTCCTTGAACGCTTGCGCGAAGCTGCGGATGCTGGCCAAGTGGCCGAGATCGCATAACATCAGCTCGATCTCGGCGCCTCCGCAAGCAGCGCGCGCCTGCTCCAGCGCCTGCTTGCCCCGCTCCTCGCTGCGGCAGGCCATAATGACTTTAGCCCCCATCTTGGCAAGCTCAACGGTCGTTGCGAAACCCATGCCTGAATTTGCTCCGGTTACAATGACCAGCTTTCCGTCCATATTTCCCAATTCTATTCGCCTCCGTTAACTCTTATTTTCTACAGCTTATCATTGTCGTTCATCCGTTGTCTCATATATTCGATGAAAGCACGCACTTGGGGCGATAACTGCTCCTCGTCTCGATAGGCTAGACATATTTGCCTGCGATTCACGTAGCTTGGCAGCTCGCGCATGACGAGCTCACCGGCCTTAATCTCCCGCGCTACGCTGCGGCGCGGCAGGATACCGATTCCCATATTGCACTTCAGCGCCTCCTTGATCGTTTCGATCGCGCCCAGCTCCATAACGGCTGACCACTGGAGTTTGGCTTGATCAGCCCACTCATCTGACAGCGTACGCGAGGTTGTTCCTGTCTCGTGCAAGAGAAAGGTTTCCTCTCGAAGATCGTCGATTGAAATATCCTTGTAATCCACAAGCCTATGCTGCGGAGACATGAGCAGTTGAAGCTCATCGGTCAATAACGGGAGTACGATTAATCCTGCTTCATACGTATGTCCAAGGGAGACGATCGCCGCATCAATCTCATAATTATGCAGCATCGCAAGCACCGATTCAGCCTGCTTCACGTTCAGCATTAAGCTCGCCTTCGGATACAAGCTTCGGAACTCGGTTAAATAGGACGGCAGCACATAGGTCGCCGGCGTATAGCTGGCCCCGATCCTAAGCTTTCCTTCTCCTTGCTCCCGCCGCTCAGCCATCGTCTGCTTAGCTTCGTCCATGAGATAGACGATCCGTTTGGCGTATGGGAGAAGCTCGGCGGCGGCATCGTTCGGATGAAGGCTGCGCGAGCGCTTGCGGAACAGCTCGACACCCAGCTCCTCCTCAAGCTTGCGCAGATGAAAGCTGACCGTCGGCTGTTTGAGTCCGAGCTTGCCCGCGGTTTCGGCTAAAGTCTTCCCCCCGCATACTTCCAAAAACACTTTCAACTGCTGCACATTCATTATTCCGCCCCCATCAGCCTTCTTCTCTTCGTTTATTTTAATATAGATAAAATCTATATGAACATCAATATTCATAGAGCATATTTAATAAAATCTGAAACTCTACTTTACGCCCGTCTAACAAACGATTGCTACATTTAACTTGTACGAAAATAGATTATCGGAGGGAAACACAGAAAATGAATAAAACGTGGAGTCGTAAATTGGGGTTCTTGTTATTAGCAGCTGTCATGATCGTAATCGCCGCATGCGGCAACAACGGCACGAACAATGCCGGCAACAACAGCAACGCTGCTGGGGGAGAGGCTGCAACGAACGCGCCGACCACTGAAGCGCCTGAAGCAAGTCCCGAAACCGTCCAAGACGCAGGAACGCTGACCGTCTACTTAAATGATTTTGATGAAATGATCGTTCCTCTGTTCGAAGAAGCGACAGGTTATAAAGTCGAGGTAGTTGTCGGCAACGGCGCAGAGATTATGTCCCGTGTCGAAGCAGAGAAAGGCAATCCCCATTGGGACGTACTCTGGCTCGACTCCATGCCGTCCATCCACAGCTTAGGGGCTAACGGACAGCTGCTTGAGGGCTGGACACCGAATAATGCGGCTAATCTGACGGACTTCGCGAAAGCTTTCGTCCCGGAGAAGCAGTGGTACTTCCCTACCGGCGCGCATGCAGCAGGCGTTATCGTTTATAACAAGGACAAAGTCAAAGCCGAAGATGCTCCGAGTACGTGGGAAGCATTCGCAGATGCCAAGTACAAAGGCATGCTCGGCATGGCCGACCCTGCCGTCGCTGCGCCTGCTTATCCGTTCGTATCGTGGTTTTTCAATGAAAAAACGTTGGATGGCGGCAAGGAATACTTTAATTCTCTCATGAAAAACGATCTGCATGTGTACCCGAAAAACCCGAACGTCGTTAGCGCGCTGACATCAGGCGAGATTACAGTAGCTGCCTTGCAGGAAAGCAATGCCTACAAAATGAAAAACGACGGCGAGCCGATCGAAATCATTTGGCCTGAAGAGGGAGCCCCTGCATCCGTTCGCGTAGCCGCAATCCAAAAGGATACGAAAAATCCGAATGCAGCCAAAGCATTCGTCGAGTTTCTGCTTGATGCCAAGACGCAGCAGGCGCTCATCGATCAAGGCGAGGAAAGCTACTTCGAGCCGTCCGTTAACGGCGTACAGCCGAAAGCGGATCGCGCTGCCGGAGCGAAGCTGGTAGCTACAGAAGCAGCATGGGCATCCGAGAATGAAGCGGCGATCAAGCAATGGTTCGCCGACCAGTCCGTGCAATAGCGATGGGACACATCATTAGGGATCGTCTCGGATGGTCCGTCAGCATTATTTTGTTCATTCTTGTTCTCTATCCCTTGGCAGCAGTCATGATTCAGGTGCTGCTGCCCGGGGTTTTCTTCGGCAGCTGGCAGCTAGGCGACGTTAAGCTTCTATTGGAAATTTTCCACCGCCCGCTTTGGCAGAAGTCGCTTGAGAACTCCGTTCTGCTCGGTGTCGGCACAACGGCTCTTGCCGCAACGCTTGGCGGCGTACTCGCCATGATTCGCTCGGCTTGGTCGTTCCCGACTGCCAAGCTGCTGGACGGTGCCGTATGGCTGCTGCTCATCACGCCTTCCTTTATATTGGCGCAAGGCTGGGTACTGTTTGCTTCAGGCAACGGGATCGCCGCAGGTGTGCTCGGATGGGATTGGGTAACGGACGCCGTCTTCCAGCCCATGGGACTTATTGCCATTATGACGCTTAGCAAGTTCCCGTTCGCTTATCTCAGCGTACATGCCGCCATGGAGTGGAAGGTCGATCAGCTGTCACACGCAGCAAGGTTAAGCGGAGCAACGCCCTTCACCGTCTGGCGAACCGTTCAAGCACCGCTGCTCATGCCATCCTTTCTTGCGGGAGCGGCGCTTGTATTCATGGATACGATTGGCGACTTCGGGCTTCCGGCCTCTATCGCCGCCGTCTACAAGTTTCCGACCTTGCCTTACTCGATCTATTCCGCGATCTACACGTCGCCAATCCGGTTCGACATGGCCGGCGTATTGTCGTTCTACCTTGTCGTGCTGATCGGCATCGCCATGTTCGTCCAGTTCTATGCGATGCGGCGCGCCCGCTTCGACTTCCTGTCTGCCCGCGCCGTGCCTTCCGTGCCGAAGCCCGCCGGCAAATACGCGGCTCCGCTAGCGATCGCGAACATCTTGTTCTTATGCGTCGTTATTGGCATACCGTTCGGCGCAAACGCCATGATGTCGCTGCTGAAGCAGCAGTCTGGCGGACTATCAATGAGCAATTTGACGCTCGATCACTACCGGAAGCTGTTCGAAGGCTCGCAAGAGCTGCTCAGCGGGCTTGGCCACTCTTTAATGATAGCGGCAGCAGCCGCTTTGCTAGGACTGCTCGTCGGTCTAGGAGTCGCTTATGTGCTCAGCTACTCGCAGTTCCGTTACAAGCGGACGATCGAAGTATTCTCTATCGTTACGCTGGCCGTTCCGGGCGTCGTGCTTGGCATCGGATATATTTTCGTATGGAATCAACGCTGGCTCTCTTCCATCGGCCTGCTGCTGTACGGCACGCCATGGATTCTTGTCCTTGCCGCGATTGCAGGCGCCATCCCCGTCATAACGCGGCTTATGGTCGGAGCAATGGCCAAAGTACCGCATAGCTTATTAACAGCGGCTCAGCTTCAAGGCGGATCTTTCTTCAGCCGGATTCGTTTCATTCTTATCCCGCTTATTCGCGGCGCTTTGCTCTCTGCGGGACTGGCGGCTTTCGGCTCAAGCGTATTCGATCTTGCCGTTAACTCGATCTTGTTCCCGCCGAATTTTATGACGCTTCCCGTCTCTATTAATAAGGCGTTCGAAGACTTGGACTTCGGGTATGCTTCAGCCGCTACCATTGTCGGCTCTATTATTGTCATTACGATTATTCTGGCGATTGAGCTGCTGCTTCGCCGCAAAGAGGTGCGACTATGAACATGAATCTATCAGCTATTGCCATGGAACAGCTTCCTGCTCCCACCGAAACCAATCCTAAGCCGCAAGCGGCAATGCTGCTGGAAGTAAGCCGACTAACGAAAAACTACGGCTCCTTCCAAGCGCTTAGAGGCATTTCATTCGATATGCGCCAAGGTGAAATCATTAGCGTGCTCGGCCCTTCAGGATGCGGCAAGTCGACTCTGCTTCAGCTTGTCGCCGGGCTGGCCAGTCCCGATGAAGGCCACATTAAGTTGGACGGCCGCGTTATTGCGTCTAACAAAAGCATGCTCCCGCCTGAGAATCGCGGGGTAAATATGGTATTCCAGGATTATGCGCTTTGGCCGCATATGAACGTCACCGAAAACATCGTTTATGGCCTTCGGAGACAGCGTATGGATCGCCGCGACATCGATCAGCGGTTGACGGAATTACTGGAGATGCTCCATCTGGAGGGGCTGGAGCATCGGCTGCCCCCGCAGTTGTCCGGCGGTCAGCAGCAGCGTGTTGCGATCGCGAGGGCTTTAGCTACCAGACCGAACCTAATGCTGCTCGATGAACCGCTCTCCAATCTCGATATGAGGCTGCGCGTCGAGATGCGTACCGAGATGGCCTACTTGTTCCGCAAGCTCGGCATCAGCGTCTTCCATGTCACGCATGACCCGGATGAAGCGTTCGCTATGGCTGACCGGCTGCTCATCTTGCGAGCGGGCGGAATCGACCAATTCGGGACGCCGCAGCAATGCTACAGCAAGCCTGCCAGCCGGTGGGCTGCTTCGCTGCTCGGCGCCATTAACGGCCTGCGCGGGACGTTCGTCCATACGCCTCAGGGGGCTGCGATACGGATGGGCGATCGTTTGCTGCATGGCATAACACCTAACGCTGACGAACATTTTATCGAAGGAAGCGAAGCCATTCTGATGTTCCGGCCGGAAGAAGCGACGATCCTTCAAGACGTAAATGTCGAAATCAGCAACGCCTTGCAAGCGGTCGTGCTTCATTGCACTTTCGAGGGCATACGCTGGCGGTCGGTCGTTCAGACCCGGGAGGGGCAGAAGCAGAAGCTGTACGTCTTGCATGAGGAGCCGTTGTCTCCCGGTGACCGCATTGCGGTCAACCTAAGACCAAGCTCCGCTTTCATATACAACTTTGAGGAAGAAAGGTAGACGATCGATTTTGCCCAAAAGCAGACTGCTTGCCATATCCGATATTCACGGACATCAAGACGCTCTTAATCAGTTATTGCAACAAGCAGACTATGACTCTAGCAGTGATCGGCTCATTTTGCTGGGAGATTATATTAACGCAGACGATGAATCCTCCTACGGAACGCTTGATCAAGTCCGTCATCTAGTCTCTCATGGAGCAATCGCGTTGCTCGGCAATCAAGAACTGAGGCTTGCCAAACCACGTAACGGGGAGTTGCGATTCCCTAAGCAATGGTCTTGGCTAAGCTCGCTGCCCCTATATACCATTCAAGATCACTTTTTACTTGTGCACGCAGGAATCCGTCCCGGCATTCCGCTCGAACGGCAGAGCGTCCGCGATCTGACGGAAATTCGCGACGACTTCATCCGATCCAAGTCCGAACGGTTCGGCGAAGAGGGACGTTATACGATCGTGTTCGGACATACGCCAACCCATCGCCTGGGGACCCCGCCAGGGAAACTCTGGTATGGCGACAACCGAATCGGCATCGATACGGGCGCCAAGCATGGCCACCGGCTAACGCTCGTCAATCTGCATGAAGGCATCAGCTACGGCTGCTCTACGGCGCCAGCTTTATAAGCATTGTTGTTAGCAAATGAAAACGAGCCGGAAGCTCTCTTGTTTCCCATAGGAGCAGCTCCGGCTCACGCCTTGTCCTTACATGAATTTTCCGTAATTTTTGATTACAACCTCCGTGCTGCAGCTAACCTCTATCCTCGGGTACACCTCGTCCCAATTCAAGCTTTTCCATTCCGCATAGCTCATGCTGTTCCTGACATGCTTCCCGATGCCTAAGCTGTCGGCTTTATGCTGCTGCATGTTGGCAATCAACTTCTTCGCCTGCAGCGTTACATACTCCGCTACCAGCTTCTCCAGCTTATGGCGGTCTTGATCTTCGCCAATCTTAAGAGCGCCGACGTATTCCAGTACGGAGCCCTTGACGACCATTCGGATTTGAACGCGGGGTACGCCGTCTCCCCCATGAGTGACCTTGATTTTCCGGCTGCTGACCATCGAGCTGAACAACAACCGTTCATTTCCCAATCCGGCTTTTTTCAGATCGATGCTCATCTCGCCGCGTCTGAAGTTCTGGCGCAAAATCGCGAATATTAGTGCGTCGTCAGCGTCGATTCGGCTTACATAGCGATCTCCCTGGAACAGGGCAATGCCGTCCAAGGCAATGTTCTTGCCCTTCTGCTTCAATATGGGCGCAACCGAATCAACGCCGTCGTCATAGAAGTCTCTTGTAAAATCGTACAAGGTGACCGTCGGAATCATCATGACGGAAGCTTCCTTATCCAGCATGCGGTCCATATACTGACCCGGCCTCGGATGCTCCGGATATCGTTTAATGAGCAGCTCATAGACGCTTCCGTTAACGATCGTGATCTTCACGCGCTGAGATATGGCCGGATCGCGCAAGAGCGTATCGATATGCTCCCGAAGCCCTTTCTGGGCAAGCGTGACTCCGAACAGCGTATTGCGGGTTTGTCCGCTGACGAGCGAAAGCTCGGTTTGTCTCGAAAATTCGATTCTCGCTTCCTTGCTCGACGCCACGACGGCCGACATCGTCTCCCGTTTGATTTTTCCTTCCGGATCGGCTTTCGGAACGGCAATCGTCACTCGCAGCTTATCCTTCTCCCCTTCGTTCTCCGCCGGAACGAGATCATATCCCGTGGAATGGATGAAACCCATCTTCTCCAGTATTCTCTCGTCTCCGCAGCCCGTGAGCAGCAGAAGCGCCGTAAACGGCAGAAGCCACGCAAGCTTGCGCAGGAGGGTCATTGCCTTGCTCTCTTGTTCACGAGCAGAATGGCGATCAGCATGAGAGGAAGGCCGAACGCAACACCCGTCTCCGTATATCCCAAATATTGAAGCCACTCTCCTATCTCGGGAATTGTATCCGGTATCCAAGCAACGAAGAACACCGCAATAATGATTATGAAAGTGATCAGATTATCCTTTACTTTCGGCACCATCCGTTTCACCATTTCCTGCGATGCCCACACGTACATAGCTATCGTCGCGACCGTCGTGAACAAGAAGAACGCGAACAGCAGGTTGTCAACGCGTTCAATGAACGGCAGATTAACATACGACAGTAGGTCAAGCATCGGATAGACCATCAGCTTCAACTGATCAAAGCTGTAAAATCCGAAGCATATGAAGCAAATGAGCGTATAAGTAAATGCGGTCATTAAATTGCCGTATTGCACCGCCCTCATAAATTTTTTGCTTTTTTCAACGTAAGGAAACAATAGGATGCAAAGCTCGTATCCAATGAAAGAAGTGAATACGCTCATCCCCCCTTGTACAAAATGCGTCTCTCCGGTAAAGAAAAATGGGGTCAATCTTGCCCATTCGAAGTCTCTTACATAAAATAATAAAATCAAATACATCCATGATGTCACCCAATAGAAGGTCGTAAGCGCCTTGGAGATGTTATAGATGCCTTTGATGACGAGAAAATAAACGAGAATATCGACCAGCAGCTTGACCAGCATGACATGTGTTGTGCTTAACGACACCATTTCGAAGATAGATACGTAGTTTTTGGCGACTATGCAGCCCGTGGTTGCCCATAAGCAAGCCAAAAACGCATACAGCGGATACAACAGAAATTTGGGCAAAGACATTTCTAATATTTGAAAAATGGACTTCCCTTTGCCGAAGCGATATACGAGCGAGATGATGAAGATGTTCAGAGCGGCGACACCGGTGAAACCAAGCAAGGCAGCCCACCCGTTGTACCCGAAATTTTCCGCAAGCATACGAGGCAAGCTTAGGACGACAACACCCGTCTGAGTCATATAGGTAAGGATCATGACGTGAAAAGGATAAAGCTTCTCCTTGGCCAACTCCCGTTCTCCCCCTACTGCTTCATTTTGTTTCTGCGCATATTCGGCGATCTAGATATGGTAGGCCTCTCCTTCAGCCATGCGAAAGGCGCTCTCATGAATACATCCTGCCAATCCTTGATTTTCATAGGCGCAACAGGGGACAAATAGGAGGCCTTCAAGCTCGTTAACCCCGACAAGTGGATAACGATCATGATAAGTCCCATCATGAGTCCAAGATTTCCGAGCAGCCCCGCCAAAATAATCAGTCCGAATCGGATAAGACGAATCGATGCGCTCATCACATAACTCGGAATAACGAAGGAGGCAATGGCCGAAGAAGCTACGGCGATGATCAATATATTGCTTGTAAGTCCCGCTTGAACGGCCGCTTGGCCAATAACGATACCGCCGACGATGCCGATCGTTTGACCGATCTTGGTGGGCAGTCTTGCTCCCGCTTCCCTTAGCAGCTCGATAGTCGATTCAAGCAACAGCGCTTCGTATATTGGAGGAAAAGGCACCCTTGAACGCGATTCCGTTAACGTTAGCAGCAAATCCTCCGGAATCATCTCATAATGAAACGTCGTTACGGATACATACATCGCCGTGAACGTCACCGTTATAATAAAAGCCACAAACCTTAACAGCCTGGTCGCCGTCCCTAACATCCATCGCTGATAGTAATCGTCTGGCGAAGAGAAAAACTCGAAGAAAGAAGCAGGCGCCGAAATAACGGAAGGGCTGCCATCGACGATTACAATGATCCGGCCGGATATAAGCTTCGATACTGCCGCATCGACCCTCTCGGTCGTTGGAATAAGCGGGAATATCGAGTTGGGAAAATCTTCGATATATTGAACGAGCATATTGCCGTCCAATACCGCATCGATCTCGATCTTCGAAATCCGCGAATGCAGCTCGTTAACATACTCCATATTAGCCAAATCCTTAATATAGAGAACATATACGCTCGTTTTTGTAACCTCGCCAACCTCTAGCCTCATCGTTTTCAGATGCGAGCTTTTGACCCTTCTCCTAACCAAAGCTAAGTTGGTCTCCGCGACTTCGTTGAACGAATCATGCGGACCGGTAATGATCGCTTCCGTCTCCGATTGTTCAATCGAACGGGAGTCAGGCTTAGAGACGTCGACCACATAACTGCTGTTCTCAAAGAAGATGGCTACCGCTCCATCTAATATAGCCTTAATGAAAGGTTTGTTTTCATTGATCTCAACATATTGGGAGTGGTTGAGAAGCCGTCTAGCCTCATCGCTGCTCGCATTCGAGAAGGGCACGGTAACATCTCTCGTGAAGTGATCGCTCCCGACCAAATGCTCGAAGAATAACATCTCCATCCCAATTTCGGGAAATGTATAATGCACGAAGTCCACACAATCATTAAACTCTTCCAACGTATGCTGAAGCGTAGGCTTCATGTTGTCCTTATCGTTCTCGGATTTCGATAAAACCATAAGTCGTCAACTCCCGCCCGTATAGCTATTAACTACCTTAATTTGAGCTTCAGGCAGGATATTTATACCAAAGCAAAAAAAAACGCACGGAGCAGGATTGCTGCTCCGTACGGTTTTGCAAATGGTATATTAAGCCGTTGCTCCTCGCAGCATGCTCTTCATGTAGTTGCCGCAAGCAAATAGGAAGTAAATCGTTTGCATCGCAATGTAGATGCCGATAACAACGAAAGAATAGATCCAATTGGACGATTCCATTAAGTTGTCGAGCGACTTCATCGCGAATAAAGTATGGACGATGCCGACGACGCATGGGACAAAGAAAACGATGCCGATCTGCGTCACTACGATTTTGCGTATTTCTGCTCTTGTCATTCCGATTCGGGACAACGACTTGAACTGCGCCTGATCCTCCTGCATCTCCGTGAACAGCTTGAAGTAGATCATGCTGCCCGATGCGATAAAGAAGAGCAGCGCAATGAACATGCCGATGAATAAGGTAAGGGAGATCTCTTCCGTAGATGACGCATAACGGATCGAACGATCGAAGTCCGTCTGCGGAAGCAGTTCCTCCGGCACAAGCTGCTGCAGCTTCGCGGCTGTTTCGCCCGCCTTCTTCCAATTGCTAAGTTCGAACGCATAAGTGACAAGAAGCTTGTCATCCGGTACGCCGGACAGCAATTGGGCGAACGACAAATCATCCATGACTACTGTGACATAATTTAGGTTGGTCGTGTTCATGACCGTATTATTGATCGCTTCAGCCATTTCGAAGTTATGCTGAACATCGTTCACCTTGCCGGTCACCGTTCCGCTGCCGAATGGATTGACGTTGTAGATTGGAACGGATAATTTCACCGTCCCTTCTTTTAACGTTTGAATCGGCTCCCCGACGCTTTCGGCCAACTTATTGTAATCGCTAAGGCTAATGATTTGAGCGCCGCCCCAGCTCGAATCATAAGTTCGTTCAACCTCACCGGACTTCACGACCGGATCGGTCAGCTTCACCCCTGTGAACTTCGCTTCGCGGGTTACCTTGAACCCATCCTCATGGAGGATATCCTCCATCTTCTTCGGTTCGATAACTTCATGACTGTTCAAGCCTTCTTCGATATAAACGATCGAGTACGGCGACCGCTCCACCATTTGTTTCGTCGTACCGATTTGCAAAATATAAACGGCGCCCAACGCCGTCATAATAACCGCGCTTAACAACGACACCGTGAACAAGATGCGGGCATTATCTTTTATTTTATAGCCTAACTGCGCAAAGACGATCATATTCGTTCGTTTGTAATAAACACCGTGGCGCTTCTGAATGAATCGTAGAAACAGGACGCTAAGCTGCGTGAACAGAAAATACGTGCCGATGACAACCGAGACAAGAACGATAAGCGGACTCGTCAGTCCCGCGGAGGTCTCCGGGTTCATCGAGAGTGCGACGCCATAAGCCGTAACTAGACAAGCGATTGCCAGTGCGACCAGCCATTTGGAATAGGCAAGCTGTCCCTTCGGCTTACGCGCCGCGTTAAGCAAATCGATAATTTCATTTCGTCCGATCCGAAGCGCCGTCCACAATGAAATGACCATAAATAAGAGGAAGAAGCCTCCTCCCGTCATCCATACGGCCTTCAGCGGCACCGCGAATGGGATCGTCTCGTCCATGTCGAGAAGGACGCCGAGCGCCATAAAGAACAGCTTGCTGAACAGCATGCCTAGTCCGATGCCTACGGCAATTGCCAGTACCGCGATCGCTGCATTTTCGTAGATAACGAGGCGTCTAAGCTGCGCCTTCGTCATGCCGAACAAGGAGAATAATCCGAATTCCTGTTTCCTCGTCTTCAGGAAAGCAGAATTGGAGTAAAGAACGAACAGGAACGAAAAGATAACGATCAAGTATTCACAGAACACCATGCCTCGGCGCACCTTCGCAGCCGCCATAATATTTCCGTTAACGACGTCCGGATGAGCTAGAAACGCTGCATAGATGTAGAAGATCAGAACGGAAAATACGCTGCTAAGGAAAAACGCGCTGTAGGATCGCCAGTTGCCTCTAATATTGCTAAGCGCGAGCGAACGGAACGTCATCGAAGTTACCTCCCAGCACGCTAAGCGCATCTAATATTTGTTGGAAGAACGCTTGGCGATTCGCTCCCCGTCTAATCTCGGAGAAGAACTTGCCGTCCTTGATGAACACGATGCGCTGGCAGTAGCTTGCCGAGAACGGATCATGCGTCACCATCAGAATAGTAGCTTTGTAACGCTCGTTCATATCCTTCAGCGAATCCATGACATCCTTCGCCGCTTTGGAGTCGAGGTTGCCCGTCAGCTCGTCGGCTAATACGAGTGAAGGTTGATGGATGATGGCACGCGCAATCGCGGCACGCTGCTTCTGGCCGCCAGACACCTCGTAGGTCCGCTTCTCCAATATCGATGCAATCTGTAGAAACTCCGCAATCGGAGCCAGCTTTTGTTCGATAATCTTAGGAGTCATTCCTTCAAGTACGAGCGGTAAAATAATATTTTCCTTAATCGATAATGTATCGAGCAGGTTGAAGTCTTGGAAGACGAAGCCAAGCTCGCGGCGGCGGAACAGCGCCAGCTTCTTCTCGTTAAGCCTGCTCGGATTGACTCCATTAATCTCGATCTGCCCGGAAGTTGGACGATCGATCGTAGCCAGCAGATTCAGCAGCGTTGTCTTGCCGCTGCCCGAAGGGCCCATGACGCCGACGAATTCTCCGGCTTCAACCTGCAGCTCAATATCCTCCAGCGCTTTGTATGCCACATTTCCTTTGCTGCTGTATATTTTGCCTAGCCCTTGTGCTTTTAGTACGCTCATGCTTTGTTCCTCCCAGAAACATTATTTTCATTTGTATAACCCAAGTATAGCTGCTGGGAGTGCCCTGACCCATCGATTTACCTTTCATCTAATCGATCTTACCTTACAAAAATGTCATGTTTATCGGCCATTAACGATCACTTATGATCCTGGGCGATCTTATGTATACCTTGCGAAACGAAGCTGACCATGAACGTTGTCCCTTTGCCTGCCTCAGACGATACCGACAGCGTATGCCCTAATCGGGAGCACACCTGCTTCGTCAAGTATAAACCCATGCCCGTCGATTCACCCGTCGTCCTGCCGTTCTCCCCTGTAAAGAAAGGCTCGTAAATACGGGAAATGTCATGCGCCGGAATGCCGATACCTTCGTCTTGGATCGATAGCATCGTCGCATTGACTCCCTTCGGTTCAATCCGAAGAAGCAGCGATTTCGATCCCGGCTTATTTTTGCTGTACTTGATAGCATTGCTTATGAACTGATTCAATACAAAGGTCATCCATTTGGGATCTGTCTCTACCCAGGCCTCGCCATCCAGACGCGGGAAGATGGAATAACGAATGCATAGCCGTTTATGGGCATTCAGCACGGAACGAGCAAGCTCATGAAGCGCCGTCCGCTCGATCCGCAGATCGAATTCGAATTTATCGATGCGCGCGGAATAAAGCATCATCTCCAGCCCGCTCGTAATACGTTCCGTTTCCTCCTGCACACTTGCAGCGAATTGCCGCTGATCCTCCGGTGTGTGCTGAGATTGTCTTAGCGCTTCTTGTGACAGCAGGTCAATGACCGATACCGGCGTCTTCATATGATGCACCCATTGCAGCGCAAAATGATTATGCAGCTCTTGCTGGCGGCGATACTTGCCCAGCTCGTCCAAGTAAGCTCGGTGCTGCTCCTCCAATAATTTGGCGGCCAGCCTCTGCTCCTTCGTAACGGCCTCCTGGACAATAGCGGTAGTAAATAGACCATCCGAGCGTTCAATCGCGATTAATAATTGCTTGTAATAGGGGCGCATTCGCAAATAATCGAATACGAGCCATAACGTTAAGAAAAATAAAGCCAGTACGACAAAATAAATAACGGTGTTCAATTCGATCATCTTCAGCTTCGAATAACGTTCCCGTTCCAGCAGCAGCATAAAAACGGATAAAAAAATAATGAATAAATTCACGAGAATATAGAAGAGCCTGTCCTTCAAAAAAACAACCAGCGTCACCCGGTTCATGACGTTACTCCTTCTGTTTCTTCTGGCAACACAAGCTTATAGCCTTGACCGCGGATCGTTTCGATCGCTCTAGGCAGTGACAGCTCCTCCAGCTTCTTGCGAAGACGGGTGACGTTGACCGTTAACGTATTATCATCGACGAATTGAACATCGTCCCATAATGTCTCGAGCAGTTGCTCGCGGGAAGCGATTAGACCGAAATGCCTCATTAAGCACTCGGCAAGCAGCTGCTCGTTCTTGGTTAACTCCACTCGATTCCCGTTCCATTCCAGCTCATTCCTGCTCAGGTGTAATCGCAGACCGTGCACTTCAAGCTCCGCACCGCCGCCTGATGCAGCCGTACCTGCTGAACTGCTCATTCCCGCTGCCGCATATTCACCGTATGCGCGCCGCAGCACGCCTCTCACCTTCGCCATGAGCAAGTCGAGATGAATCGGCTTCGTTATGTAATCGTCCCCGCCGTTCTCAATCGCCATCACCTGATCCATCTCGCCCGCGCGGGCGGAGATGAATACGATTGGCATGCTGGATCTTGCCCTTATTTGGCGACACCAATAGAAGCCATCGAAGTAAGGCAAGTTAATGTCCAGCAATACCAGATGGGGATCGAAAGCGACAAGCTCCGGCAGCAAATCGCGGAATTGCGAAGCGCTGGCGGCTTCAAAGCCGTATTTCTCCATGTTGTTTTTCAAAATCGCGGCTATCTTCGCATCGTCCTCAACGATGAATATTCGGTACATAAATAATCCTCCTGCATCATAATAACTATTACACTTACGATAGCAGGATACATAAAGCCAAGCAAACTATTCCATCCAGCTCGTCTGCGGCTTGAAGACCGCCTCAATTCCTCTGACCGGCGCCGGAAACGGCAATCGATATTCAAAGTTATAGGCGAGCACCGTCACAAGCGACAGCATAAGCACGAACACAACGACCGCCTTCTTCTTCCTTCTTACATAAAGTCTTGGCGCTTCGAACAGCAGCAGGACAACAACCGCGATACATACGAACAACAGCATTAGGGATTCCTCCTAATCTAACGAATTCTGTAGGATGGGTTGCCACCGCATCCGTTCATCCATCAGCATCCATCTATTGGAATATCGTTAGATTGTCCACATTCCCTTGATCTATGCTATTACGCCAAAAAAGCCCTGCACTTACCGCACTTAGCGCGCAGTTTGCAAAGCTTCTCCATGTTGAGTCTGTAGTTAGGCTATTCTATACGGCGTAAACAATGGCTCCAGCGCTTGATGTTTCTTCATCGGCTTCCTGTTGCGTGTTGCCGCTATGCTCCGCTTTATCGGTCTCTAACATGTATACCGTCTCGCTGACGAACATAACGATAATCGCACCGATAACAAGCAGCATCTTAACCGACGTCGATCGGCTGCCGACCCTTTTCACCGTGTAATCAGGGTCGAAGCTCCACTTGCTGTTATCTTTGCCCGCAGTACGGGCCGTTATGCCGCAAGCGCAAGTGACTGGGGATTGGAATTGATAGCCTTCGGCTACGGAAGTGTATTGGCTCTTCTGAACCGTATGTTTCTTACCGCATGACGTACAGCCTACTTCGATAAAATGCCCATAATCCTTAATAAATTTCATTTGCGGTATCCCCCACGATGTCTGAATGTCTACGATTATTACATTAACTTGTCCAATTTATGTTTGTTCAAAACAAAAATCCTCCGGCGCGTGCATCGGTAACGATACACAGCTCCGGAAGATTATTACAGAGCGTCTATTAACATTCTCCTGCAGCTGCTGGCTTGCCTGCGTCGGCTGCCGTCCGGAATGAGCTTCCGCAACCGCAAGTTGCGCTCGCGTTCGGATTCTCAATCGTGAAGCCTCCGCCCATTGCAGACTCCTTGAAGTCAATAACGAGTCCGTGCAAATACTTGACGCTGTCGCCGTCAACAACAACTTTGAGCCCTTTAAGCTCTAGTTCGTTGTCGCCGTCATGGTGTTCATCATCGAAGCCCATGCCGTACGAGAAACCGCTGCAGCCGCCTTCTTTGACTCCGATACGTAGGAACATATCCGGTGTTCCTTCCGCATCGAGCATTTCTTTTATTTTGTCAGATGCCGTGTCACTAATCGTGATCATGCTACATCCCTCCATTTGCTTGTCTGTGCTTGCTTGGCACTTCACTTACTTATCCATAGTATACTCCTATTCATTCCGTTGCTCAAGAGCAACCCGCACAGCTAACATCATTTTGGGATTGCCCGTACTACGTATGAGGTTTATAATAGTTACAGCTTCTTCACCGGAAAATCATGTACCTTTTTTCACAAACCACCTCAAAGATATGGAGGCTATGCAATGAATATCGTAATTCCGTCAGAAAATACGCAAATGCAAAGCATCATCGAAAAAGTGCGTCATGGCCAAAGACTATCGCTGGAGGATGGCGTTTTCTTATATCAATCGGATGATTTGCTCACCATTGGCCAATTAGCGAACGAAGTTGCAATGCGCAAAAACGGCAAGAAAGTGTATTTTATCGAAAACATGAGCCTTTATTTCACGAATGTGTGCGAAGCGCACTGCGCCTTCTGCAACTTCCGCAAGGACGAGGGCCAAGATGGGTCTTATACGTTGTCCGGTCAGCAAATGATCGAATACGTGGAGCAGCATTTCCATCCCGGTGTCCGCGAATTCCATATTGTTGGGGGACATAATCCGCATGTGCCGTTCCAATATTATGTAGACTCGCTTGCCGCGCTGAAGCAGCGTTTCCCTGAAGTAACGCTCAAAGCCTACACCGCTGCGGAGATCGACTTTTTCTCGCGTATAAGCGGTCTTACCTACAAAGAAGTGCTGCAAGAGCTCATGAAGGTAGGTCTTGAATCGCTTACGGGCGGCGGCGCAGAAATTTTGTCCGATCAATATCGCAAAAAAATGCGCGTAGACAAAGCCGACGTTTCTCAGTACCTGGATGTGCACCGGACTGCTCATCAGCTTGGCTTACGTACGCATACAACGATGCTTTACGGTTCGATCGAGACGAAGGAAGAAAGAATTCGCCATATGATGCACGTACGCGAGCTTCAAGATGAGACGAACGGCTTCCTCGTATTCATACCGCTGTCCATGCAGCCGATTAACCCGCGTGCCGGCATTCGCCGCCGCAACTCGGCTTTCGAGGATTTGAAGACGATCGCGATCAGCCGACTCATGCTGGACAATATTCAGCATATCAAAGCGTATTTCATCAATATCGGCGTGCAGCTTACGCAGGTTGCGCTGACGATGGGCGCATCCGATGCGCATGGCACGATCGTGAAGGAAAAGATCAGTCATGCGGCAGGCGCTCTTACGCCTGAGGGCATTACGCGCGAGGATCTTATCTGGCTCATTAAAGGTGCCGGCCGGATTCCTGTTGAGCGGGACACGTTCTATAACGAAATCAAGGTGTACGAGTAAGGAAATAGACATAAAAGGGCATACTGTATAATCATCATCTAGAAGTGTGGAGATGGAATCATATGAGAAAAATAGTTATTTTGGGTGGAGGCTATGGCGGACTCGCCATAGCTAATGAATTATTAGAGAAACAAGTACCTCATGACGTATCGATCGTATTGGTCGACCGCATGCCATTCCAAGGACTCAAAACCGAATATTATGCATTGGCGGCAGGAACGGTATCCGATCTGGAGCTGCGGGTTAAGTTCCCTGTAGACCCGCGTATATCGTATGCTTACGGAGAAGTGAGTGATGTCGATATGGAGCAGCGTCTTGTGTATATAGACGGACATGATCCCATCGCTTACGAATGGCTTGTGATCGGACTTGGCTGCACCGACAAGTATCATGGAATCGAAGGCGCAGAACAATATTCAACGAGTATTCAGACATTCTCGGCAGCTAGAAGAACATATGCTCAGCTGAATGACGTTAAACCTTATGGACAAGTGACTATTGTAGGCGGCGGACTTAGCGGCGTTGAAGTAGCCGCGGAGCTGCGCGAGAGCCGTCCTGATCTCAACATCCGTATTTTGGACCGCGGACCGAAAGTATTGTCTGCTTTTCCTAGCAAACTTCAATCTTTCGTAGCCGAATGGTTTACGGAGCATCAGGTGGAGATGAGAGGAAATATCGCAATTACGAAGCTTGAATCTGGGGCGTTGTATGATTCCAATACATCGAGCCTTATTTATACCGATGTAACCGTATGGACGGCAGGCATTCAGCCCGTTCCGCTCGTACAGCGAATGAATCTTCCTAAGGACAAGACGGGTCGTCTTCTTATTAACGAGCACCATCAGCTTCCGGACTATAATGACGTATTCGTCGTCGGCGACTGCGCATCGTTGCCACTCTCGCCTAGCGGCCAAGCAGCCGGCGCGCAAGGCAAGCAGATCGCCGAAGTGCTTCAAGCGATCTGGCATGACAAGTCGCTGCCGCATCTCGGCAAGCTCAAGCTGAAAGGCGTGCTTGGCTCGCTCGGCAAGAAAAGCGGCTTCGGCCTCATGGGAGGTACAGCGATTATGGGCCGGGTACCGCGGCTCGTTAAGAGCGGTGTGCTCTGGCGCTCTAAGCGTCATCTAGGTTAATTACAGCGCCGCTTACAGGTCGTCTAACAGCTTGTCGAGCGCCTCGCGATCGGCTTGCTGTTGCTCCAGCGACTTCAGGATATTGTCATAGAGCTCGTCTACCGTTTCAGCAGACACGATCGTTCCGTCAACCAGTGCGAATGGGTTATTGTAGCATTCACCGCAATTGCCTAAGCAACCGTACTCGATGACCTCGAATGTATCGTCTTCCTGAAATTTTGCCATAATACGATCAGTTCCATGATGCATGTTGCTGGCACAAAATTCAATCATTGGTTTAAACATAATAATCACCTAACTTTACTCAGTTGCTAACCATTTTCAATTGGTTCACTTTGTACTATAATAGGGGAGAAAGGAGATGATTGCAATGAGTGAACAAGTACAAGACACAATGTACGATGAGGTTCTTGACGTATTAGATAAGCTTCGTCCGTTTTTGCAACGGGACGGCGGCGACGTAGAATTGGTCGATGTCGAAGACGGTATCATTAAGCTTCGCCTTATGGGCGCTTGCGGCAGCTGCCCGAGCTCCACGATCACGTTGAAGGCGGGTATCGAACGCGCACTGCTTGAAGAAGTTGAAGGTGTCGTTGAGGTTGTTCAAGTATTCTAGGAATACTTGATCACGTGATACACCCTTGAATGTCGAAGAGTCTTATCCCGCAAGCATGGCCGAGTGTACGCTCGCCGCTTGGTGATAAGACTCTTTTTTTTATTAATTACGGCCCTGCGCCGCGCTGTGTCGTGCTCCGTTCGTTATATTATAACGAATAGAGCGCACCACCGGGTACATGGCTCATTAGTTGCATTTCATCGAACTATTCTCGGCCGCCATACTGTTGCGAGCACAATAGTTGCGTTTCATTGAACTAATTCGACCGATTCGCCGCCAACACACCAAACTCGCCCGTTTAGATGCTCCAAATCGAACTAAATAGGTCTTCCGCTTCGTACAAGACAAATTAGTTGCCCAGAATGACACTATAGCGTATTAACCAGCTTTTTGGAGCGTACCGCATCATGCCGAGCATTGCTCACTACTGGGTACATGGCTCATTACGCCCTCAGAACATTCCCTTTATATTGGCGCGGATGGGATCGAAGCCTCCCGTTACGTCAATAACATTACCGGTCAGGAAATTCGATTTCGGCTCGCATAGGAACAAGACGACGCGCGCGACATCCTCGCCTGCGCCAGGCCTGCCCATCGGCGATTCCGAATCATGTTCATGTTCAACCTCTTCAATCGACCGCTCCTTGTTCGCGCCGCGAATGTCGCCAGGGCCGATTAGATTGACCGTTATGCCGAATGGCGCTTCCTCGACGGCAAGCGACTTCGTGAATGAAACTAGCCCTGTCTTCGCTGCTGCGTACACCGCTCGGTGCGGCCATGCTCTTGCTTCTCCCGCATGACCGAAGCCGAAGTGAATGATTCGTCCCCATCTGCGGCTCCGCATGCCTGGCAGCAAACGATGGTCAAGCAGCATTACGCCAAGCAGGTTGCCATGGAGCAGCCGTATAATCGTAGCTTCGTCGTAATCGCTGAATAAGCGCCGTTCACGCACGAACGGACCGGCGTTGTTGACTAGAATGTCAACGCCGCCGGCCCATCGCTCCGCCTCGCTAGCCAGCTTCTCAACGCCCTCAGCTGACGATATGTCGGCTTGCACCGTAATCGCCCTTACGCCAAGCTGCTCGATCTGGCGCTTCACTTGCTCCGCCTCTAGCTCGCTCTCATAATAATTAAGCACGACATTGCAGCCCTGCTCGGCAAGCTGGATCGCCGTTCTCTTGCCTAAGCCCTTCGCGCTTCCTGTCACTAATGCTGTTCTGCCCTTCAGCTCCACGAGTAATCCCCTCTCCCGCTTATGCTTGCTAATTTCTCATCAGCTTACAGCCGTATTGGAACGACAGGCGCATCGATTCCATTGCCAGCGTAACGCCGTCGGACAAGTCGATCGCTTGCTGCTCGATATTCTCCAGCTTCGCTTCTTCACCGTACATCCGGTGACTTTGGATCAGATCGTCGTGCATCTCCGAATTCATGTAATGAATCTCCGTATTTCTGCGCTTGCGCAGCCGATTCGTCGCTTCCTTGTATTTCTCCTTCACGTCGTTAAGTTTCCACGTCAGTTCAGGATGGGCTTTGCGCTCGCGCATATTGCGAAGCACTGTGAAATACGAGAAATGAGCCTTCACCTTCTCCGTGCGCATATCGAGCAATTCATTCAACAGAGTACCGAGCTTATCCAACAGGGAAAACACCCGTATGAACCCGTTTTTGTCGTAATAGACATACCGGGAATAGTTCATGCGTTCCTCCGGCGACATCTGCTGCACAGAAACGATACGAATTTTTTGCTTATAATGGCTCGCTGCATAAGAACTCTGCTCCAGCTCGTCGAGCGCAGAACGGAGTCCAAGCGTCCATATCTCATATTTGCGCAGCCTATGGTCGGCATCTTGGCCGGCAGCAATACGCTTCGACACAAGTGATCCGAATTCCTCCATGAGCCGAAGCGTTTCCTCCAGACAGCCCGTGGCTTCCCTTGGAGGCTCGTCAAACAGAAATCGAAGCATATCGGCAGCCTCCTTATTAGCTATTTAGCATTTGTAATGATTAGCTCGGACGCTCGTCCCTGAATCGCCATGACCGGAAGACGAGATCGAGCAGAAGTCCGAACAAGCCGGTAATAATCAAGTTATGCAATAAGCTTGTGAAAATAAACCAATCTTCATTGCTCACCGTAGCCGTAAGCAGCGCTCCGCTGAATATTTGCGTAATGACAAGAATGAGCGACCAACCGGCAGCTTTCGTAAGACCTGCTTCCGGCTTGCTTACTTTACGGATGAATACGTACAATCCTGCAATCACAAACCCGAGGACAAGCGCTGCCACCCGGTGGATGAATACGGCGCCTGTAGCGCCTTCGATCTCCGGTACAATCTCGCCGTTGCACAACGGCCAGCCTAGACAGCCGCCTGCCGCCTCGGTATGACGGATGAAAGCGCCTAGATAGACGACAACATAGCAGTATACCGCCGTAGCAAGCGCAATTGGAAAGATGGATGCCGGTACTTTCACAATGCCGGTCTGCCCCCGCTTCGCCCGATACGTCCATACGACGAGCAGCAGCGTTGCAGCGAATGCGATGAGCGATATGCCGAAGTGAATCGCCATGACCGGCGGCGATTGCGGCCACTTCACGGCTGCCGCCCCCATTAACGCTTGAACGATCGTGAAGAGAAGCGCCCCGCCTGCATAGAATAGCGGCTCTTTGTAAGCCCCGCTTTGCTTGTCCCTGCGATGCATGCGCAATACTGCCACATACGTTGCAAGCACCAAGATGCCTTCGAAGCCTGTAACAAGACGATGCGAATATTCGATTAATGATTCCAGCGTGTATGAAGGTACGAATTTGCCATTGCATAATGGCCAGTCATCGCCGCAGCCGCGGCCTGAGTCTGTATTCGTGACGAGCGCGCCGGCGAGCAGTACGAGAAGCATTCCGATGCACGTAGCGATAGCTAATGTGCGAAAACGGCCGGTTACCATAATAAAATCACCTTTTTTCAGGAATTAATCACCTTTCAATTATATCGATAACAAATGTCAAAAGCCATGTTGAAAATGTGACACTTACGCATATTCGCCTTATAAAAAAGGAAAGCCCGCGTCGCGGGGTGAACAGCTCCCTTAACGCGGACTTTCTATTATTTGCTTTCCAGCGCGCCGCTAACCGCGATCGCACGATCGACGAACTCCTCGATCTCCTCGCGCGTCTTGCGCAGCTTGCTTACGAACCTCACCAGCTCCTGGCCTTGCCTGAAGGCGATGAAGCTCGGAATTCCCAAAATATTAAGCTCGGAGCATAAATCGGGCAAATCGTCGCGATCCAGCTCAATGAACGTAACTTGCCCCTCATACTTACTCTCCATATCAGGCATAAAGGGATTAATAAAATGGCAATCCCCGCACCAAGTCGTCTTGAATACGGCAATCGTAAGTCCATCGCTCGCTACGGCGGCGCGAAACGCCTCTTCCGTCGTTAACTTCTCCATACTGCCACCTCCGCTTCTTGTGTCCTAATCCAATTAACATTTGTTCCTGTCCGGCAGGTTATACTTCGCGGGCAATTGTCAACGATTTCTCCCCGTAAAAATCTTGCCACGCAAGCTTCGCATTCAGCGCATTGCTTAAGCTTCGAGCCGGAACATAGGTTGTACCGTCAACACTTGTTACCGGGAATGACCAAGTTGCGCCGACACCGTTAACAAGCACCTTATCGCTTCCGGTCTTTAGCTCTATCGTCGTTTCTGTTGCCTCGTCGTACAGCGTTATCGCTTTTGTCTTCGGATCGTATTGAATTTCGCTGCCTAATGCTTCTGCCGTAGGACGCAGCGGTACAAGCGTAATTCCGCCTTTTACAACGATGGGAGGATTATAATAGCTGTCGACGTAGAAGCTTACGGATTGACGGTTCAAGTGTAATTTGTTTCTCAGTATATCATATACTGCCGAATCCTCCTTGAACAACTTCAAGAGCTGATAGTCACTCAGTTCCAACAGCTGATTCTCGTTAATATACGTTGCCGGAACGACTGCCGGTTCCGCCAACACATCGCCATTAACATTCCAAAGCTCGCTAACCGAAGTTAAAGTGAAACCTTTGACAGGAATGAAAGACAACTCCTCATCTTCTTCAACTGGCAGCGTGTACGATAGCTCGAGACCCTGTTTGCGAATATCCAGCTTGCTGTCAACATAGACGTCGGCTTTCACATTCAAGTTGTCGCCCAGCAAGGTATCGATCAATTCTGGGTCTTCACTTTCCATCGCTTTCAACTCATCCTGCAAATCTTTAAGCATAATAACTGCTTCATCTATTGCTTGTTGAATAAGCTCATCCGTTGTTGGTGCATCAAGCTGTCCGCTCTCCTCGAACGGATTAACGGTGCCGAGCGCTTCCCACACATCCGGATTGCTCGAGAGTACCTCTACGATTCCTTTGATCATTTTTTCCAGACCTGCTTGATCGGCAACAAGCGCATCTACATATTTTTTCACCCATGCCCAAATGGCTTTGCCATCCATCTCGGCATGTACTTGCATGAGTGCGACGGATTCACCGTTAATGGTCTCCGTAACAGGCTTCACATCAATTTTCTCCGGATTAGGCAGGTTGTCGATCGCGTATCCCCCAACCGTATCGATAATCGCATGGCCTAGCGCCGCCAACGATTCTTCTCCGTCTGCACTCGCATTCGCTGCAGTGTCTACGCCAGCAAACTCTGCCGCAAGACTTTCACCCGTCATATCGAGCACGAAAGGCTGCTTGGCGCCTTCAATCTCCACAATCGCATTGGACTCGTTCATTTTCATCGCGAAACCAATCGAAGTTGAATCTCCCAGCGTTAGCTTCCCGTCAAAAGATGCACGCATGCTGTCTTCCATTTTGACATGATCGAGTTGAAGCTCCACTTTAGATAAAAGTTTATAAATAGCAATCTCTTCGTCCAATAAATCATTGAGCGCTTCATCATCAAGTTGCATCTTGAAAGTTAGCGTCTGCTTGCTCTCGCTCGATGTTACTTTAAGCGTATTCTTCAATACCGTGTTCAGGTCGACGCCGCCAATCGCCTGACAACCTGATACGAACACTAATACAAGCGTGAGCAATAGGAGCATCAGCTTGCTAGGCCGTCCCATTTTCTTAATCAATGTAAATACTCTCCTTCATCACTCGTCTATTAAACTTAATCATTATACTAGAGTGTCTATTATATGTAAATGTATGGAAACTAGAACATTTGCATTCTCTATGAGAAAAATCCCTCGCAGTCAGTAGGACCGTGAGGGATTTTGTTTGTTTAAGAAGTCCCATTTTTATAGCGCCTTGCGATAGAACGGCTTCAGTACCTTCGTAAGCAGCTTGCGAAGCGGTCCAGGGAAGGAACGGATATCCTCAGGCGTAATGACGCGAAGCGCAGCCAGCAGGGCGAGATACAGCGCGCCGACGACAGCGGCCGTCACAATGCCGGCTACCATATAGCTCAGCTTGTCCGCCCAGCCGTCCGTCCAAGCGAGGATGCCGTTCTCTGCTCCCCATCCAGCAAGCGCAGATACGGCAACCGCGATGATGTATTTAACCCAGCGGCGTCCGAGCACGTTAAGCTTAACAATTCGGTTAATGGTACGAACGTTCATTAGCGTGATGACGATGAAGCAGATTGAAGAAGCGATAATGAGTCCGTATACGCCGAGGAATGGGGCAAGCGCAATGCTGAATACCACTTTAAGCGCCAATCCGAAGAACGTATGATACATCGGTGTCTTCGGTCTGCCAAGTCCGTACAGGATCGAGTTTGTCGTCATCATCGTAATTTGGAATATCGTTCCTACCGTAAGCAAAGCTACCGTACTGCTTCCGCTTGGGCTCTGAAACAGAAATCCCGTCACGGAGAATGACGCCACCGTAAGAAGCATAGCAATCGGTACCCCGGTGAAGCAGACAATCCGCATAACAAGCGAAGATTGGCGCTGTACTTCATTCATATTGCCAACCGAGAAGGCGGAGGATATAACCGGAATAATCGATGCTCCAAGCGCAATCGCCAGAATTGGAGGGATGCCGGCAAGCGACATCGCCTTAATCGTATAATCGGCGAATACATGCGTAGCCGTCTCCAGATCATAGAACCTCTCCGTCAGACGGATGAACAGCGTGGAATCGAACGTGTATAGAAATTGTACGGTCATCGCCGTTACGACTGCCGGTATAGACATACTGAATATTTCCTTGTAAATCGAGCGGAAACGCAGCTCCGAACCGCTTCCTTGCTGCGACCGAAGATTCGCGCCGCCCTTCCGAGCTTGTTCGGCCAAGTCCTGACGTCTAAGCTTCCGGCCAAAATAGACCATGACTACGAATGCGCCGATGCTGCCGAACACGCTGCCGAAGGTTACGGCCGCCGCTCCCCAAGCATCTCCCCAGCCCCAAGCTAAGACGATCAGGGCGATTCCGATCCCGCCTATGACGCGAAGAATTTGTTCAATAATCTGCGAAATGCCGCCTGCGGCCATGAACTGTCTGCCTTGGAAATATCCGCGCATCATCGCTATGATCGGGAACAGCAGCAAAGCAGGTGCGATCGCTCTTACCGCCAAGTCTGCTATCGGCTTCTTAACGATGTCGGTATACACGGGTGCAAGGATGAACATGGCCGTCGCCAGCAATAAGCCCGTCACGGCCCCGAACAGAAGCGCAGCCTTATATATTCGTCTTGCTTCCTCCGGACGACCCAGCGCATAACGCTGCGAGACCATCTTGCTTATCGCGCTCGGGATGCCGCCCGTTGCGACAACTAGCAGCAGCAAATACACTTGATTGGCAACGGCGAAAGCCAATTGCCCGTCTTTGCCCAGCATGTAATCGAGCGGCACACGTTGAAACAGTCCGAGAAACCGGGCTGTGAGCGCAGCCGCCGCCAGTATGAGCGTACCTTTAATTAACGAGTCTTTTTTCAATACTTGAGAGGCTATGTCTTTCACTCCTGTCTTACACGTTAGCTTTATTGCTTAATGAAAAATTAAAGGACGAGCCACAATACGAACAATATGATCATGATCGCTTGAAGAATGACTTTCACAACTACGCTGGTAAACAATCCGACCATGGAGCCCCAGCCGGCTTTGAGCGCTTTTTTGAACTCCGTGCCAATAATAAGCTCACCGATAACGGCGCCTGCAAACGGACCGATAATAAGACCGAAGGCCGGAATAACGAAAGGTCCGATAATGATACCGATTGTACTGCCGATTACCGATGCCCGATTTCCGCCGAACCGCTTGACGCCCCAAGCACTGACCGCATAATCGGCTATGAAGAGGACGACCAATATGATCGTTTGGATAATCCAGAAGAAGACATCAAAGTCACCGAACGAGAAGAAGAAGCCATACACGAAAAATGCGGCGTAAATCGCGAGCACGCCCGGCAAGATTGGATATACCGTTCCTGCCATCCCGATAACGAATAATAAAACGACAAGAATCCAACCTAATATTTCCATACTCGATCATCCCTTCAGAACGTAACGTCTAATCACTTCCGCGACCCCATGCTCATCGTTCGTAAACGTAACGGCATCGGCGGCATCCTTGACCGCTTGCTGGGCATTGCCCATCGCTACGCCTAATCCCGCTTCGCGGATAGCCGCAATATCGTTCAGACTGTCGCCTACCGCGACAACCGAAGACATATCAATGTGAAGCAGCTCACATAACTCGCGGAGCGCGCTTGCCTTGGACACGCCTTGCGGATTCATCTCCAGATTCCAAGGTGAGGAGTTCGTAATCTCAAGCGCTCCCCAGCTCTGAACCTCAGCCAAAATTTCGTTTCTTGCTTGATCATCCTCCGTGTAATAACCGAATTTGAGCCAATGATAGGAATCGTAATCGGTTGCCGGATTAATCCACTTTTCCTTGTTGTAGACCGTGTCCGTCGTATAAGCCCAGAACCATGGCTCGCCATGCTTTAGTGCTAGCTCGTGCATGCGTTTCACGTACACGGAGCTCAGATGAGTCCGCTTATACAGCACATGCGGCTTATGCCATATCTCGCTCCCGTTAACGGTAATCATCGGTGTATCGAGCCCCAGCTGCTCCGCATAAGGCAATGCGCTTTGGAAGCCTCGACCTGTCGAGAAGCTGACAATTACGCCCGCATCAAGCGCCTTCTGTATCCACTCCGCGTTCTCCGCACTGATCTCGCTTTGTTCGTTCAACAGCGTTCCGTCCATATCCAGTGCGACCAATTTGTAATTCGACATACGTAAATCCTCCCGGCAGCCTAGAAAAAAACCGCATCTATATTTTTTGTACTCTAGTTGACTCAATTATTTTAGCACATTTGGCGCATATTCCAAATGAAAGTATTCACTGGCCTCGCTTTTGTATATACACAAAAGAGCTTGTACAAGCAGTCTTAACCGCTTGTACAAGCTCTCCTTATGTTGCTACTCTTCCACGCTGACGTCCGTCGCTTGCGAGGCTTCGGCGTCAGGGGTCGCATCTGCTGCGCTGCCCGCTGCCGCCGAATCAGCAGGCTTAGCGGCCTTCGCTGCCTTCTCCTCCTCGACTAATCGATCAAGCAACTGCTGCCCCTCAAGCTGTACTTTGGCAAGCGCGTCCTCGATCGATACGCCTCCGTCCTTCACCTGCCCGAGCTGCTGCTCCATGACGCCGTTTATTTGCATCCAGAACTGCTGCGGAAGCTTGCTGTAATCGGACATTGAATTGCTTCTAACCGGCTTCAGCTTGTAAAATGCATCCAGGCTATGTCCCGCTTCGTCCTTGATGTAGGTCGACCGAATCGGCAGTCCATTGTTATAGCCTGACTTCGACTTAACTCTGGCATACTCTTCGCTCGTTATATACGATATAAATTGCCATGCGGCATCCTTGTTAGGCGACTCGGACATGATCGCGAATAGATTGTATGTGCCCATATTGCTGCTCTGATCCGGGGCTTGAATGCTAACGGGCGTCGTCACGACATCCCAGTTCTGCACCATCTTATCCTTAACCGTATTGTACTCGCTCGCTTGCTTAATCTGCTCTAAATAATACGCATCGCCGATCATCATCGCAGTACGGCCGGCAATGAAAGGGTCTCGCAGCAAATAATCTTCATACGTCGTTCCGTTCTCCATCTGCTGCTCCATGCTTTCGTAATAAAGCGCATTCGATGCGAGAGCCGATTGGGCGAGGCTTAGCGCTTGCTTCCAGCCCTCTGAATCCATCGTCATCTGCTGCTTTGACGCATTCACGATTCTTAATCCTTCGGTATTGCCGATCATATTGCCGAGCTCGGACAAAGTGCCGGAATAGCCCGCTTTCATCCCGTAAATGCGCTCCTTCGGCTCGCCCTCGGTAGGGAACTGCTTCGCCAAATGGAGCACTTCTTCCCAGCCCATCTGATCCGTTGGCGGAGCTATCTGATACTTATCGAATAAATCCTTATTATAGTAAAGCACCTGGCTGTAGAACGAAGGAGTCAATGCGTATAGCTGGCCTCCGCCCATTTCCTTCAAGTAATCGATCAGCCCGGGGATGATCGTCTCCGTATCGTACTTTTCCTGCTTCATTACCGTTTCCAGCTCGTATAGCTTTCCTTGCTCGACCAGCTTCTTCAGTTGATCTTCCTGCACCAATACAACATCCGGCTTTTCCTCGTCGATGAACTTTTGCATAGCCTCATTGTAGTCAAAGTTCGGATCGCCATTGCCATTGTTCATATTCTGGGTCGATACGATCTGCAGATCGATATTCGGGTACAAAGCAGCGAAAAGCATTCCGAAATCCTGATAGAAGGCTTGTTCGTTATAGTACATAACCTTCAACGACTGCGGCTTGTCCGATTCGTTATTTCCAGCGCCGAAGCTGCAGCCTGCCCCTGTCAGCAACGCACCGATCAGCCCCGCCGTCGCCGTATACTTCCATATCGATTTCACCATGTCTACTCTATCCCCCATCTCTTTCCAATGAAATATATTCCAAATATTCTAAACGTTAATAGATGGGAGAAAGTTTCATAATAGATCGAAATTTGTAAATAAAAAGCACCTGGTCCTCGGCATTTGCCGATGTTCCAGGTGCTCTAACTCTAATTAGAAACGGTTACCTCCGTTTAAGCCGCCAGCTTGCGAAGTCTCAGCTTCTTCACGACGATGCCTTGCGAAGGTGAGAAGAGCAGCGCTATTGCGAACAATACGCCGGCCGCGCATACGATACAGCCGGCGATCGATGCATCCATTATTTTAGCCGAGAAGTATCCAACTACTGTGCTTGCAATGCCTACTCCGATGCTTAAACCGATCATCATGCCTAGACGCTCCGTTAGCAAGTATGCCGTTGAAGCCGGGATGATGAGCAGTCCGACGACGAGAATCGCGCCGACGCTCTCGAACGAGCTTACCGTTGCCATCGATACGAGGCCCATGAGCAAATAATGGAAGATCGCAACCGGTATGCCGATAGCGGCGGCAAGTGCCGGATCGAACGCGCATAGCTTGAACTGCTTATAGAACAGGCTGATTACGGTCACGATTACGATCAATGTGAAGCCTAACAACCAGACTGCCCGAGGTCCCATATTGACACCGCCAAGCTCCCAGATGTTCCAATGCACATAAGCAATCTCCCCGTACAAGATTGCATCCTGATCCAAATGCACTTGGCGCGCGAACAAGCTGACGAGTACAACCCCGACTGCGAACAAAGCGGTGAACACAACTCCGATTGAAGCATCCGACTGGATACCGCTTTGCTGGAACATTTGGATGAGGAAGGTCGTTAGCAGACCAAATACGAGCGCCGCGAACATCATGAGCAACGAATCTCTCGAGCCGCTCAGCAGGAAGGCGATAACGATACCCGGCATAACGGAGTGGCTTATTGCATCTCCGATCATAGCCATTTTTCGAAGAACTAGGAAGACACCTAATATTGCGCAGCAGCTTGCGACGAGCGAACCCGTCAATAGTATCCAAAAGTCGCTCATACCGCTGCCTCCTTCTTCGTGCTGTCATGAATCGTAATCTCGCGTTCCTGCGCGAACCGTTCTTTCGCCCGTTGGCGCATCAACCGCTTCGCCACCAGGCCCCGCTGCGGTCCGAACAGGATCGATAGCACGAATACGACCGTAGCCGCGAGTACCGTTACCGGTCCAGTCGGCAAGTTCGATACCGATGCGCTGAAAAGTGTGCCGATCGCTCCGCTTGCCGCGCCGAATATACCGGATAGGATGACCATTAAGCTAAGCTTATTCGTCCAATATCTGGCCGATACGGCCGGCGTAATGAGCAGAGCCGCTACGAGCACGACTCCGACCGCTTGAATGCCCGCTACAACGGCAACTACCATCAGCAGCATAAGAAGCTGTTCCAGCGCGGCTACCGGGTAACCGAGACCTCGTGCAAAGCCTGGATCGAATGAAATAAGCTTAAATTGCTTGAACAGCAATGCGCAGACAGACAGCAGTACGACGCAGACGATGGACATCGTAATGACATCGGAGCCGATCATCGATGCCGCCTGGCCGAACAGAAATTTATCAAGACCGGCTTGGTTGCCATAATTGCCATGCTGAATAACAGTTAGAAGCACGATTCCGAGGCCGAAGAATGAGGACAAAACAATGCCCATCGCAGCGTCCTGTTTCAGCTTCGTATGACGCGTAATATAGCCGATACCGAATGTGGCCACTACGCCTGCTAGACCTGCCCCAATGAGAAATAAACCAATCGACTTAATACCCGTCAGCATGAACGCGATACAAATACCGGGCAAAGCCGCATGCGCAAGCGTATCGCCCATTAGGCTCTGCTTCCGCAAATAGGAGAAGCTGCCGATAACACCGCTGCTTAGACCAAGGAGCGTACAGCCGAGAAAGATCCATTGCATGTTCGGGTCTGTAATCATCGACCAAATGTTAGCCATCTGCTACACGCCCTTTCCGTTAGATGCAGTCGGCAATGGAAAGCTGCGGTCAAGAAAGGCCAGTCTGCCACCGTAAGTACGCTGCAGCTGATCCTGCGTGAACACTTGATCGGTAGGTCCGTAAGCTTGCAGCTCCACATTAAGCAGCAGCACCGAATCGAAATAATCTTGAACGGTTGCAAGATCATGATGGACGACGACAACGGTCTTGCCTTGGCGCTTCAGCTCTTGAAGCAGCGTAATAATCGCTTTCTCCGTTGCGGCGTCGACACCTGCGAACGGTTCATCCATGAAATACAGCTTCGCATCCTGCGCCAACGCTCTTGCAAGGAAGACACGCTGCTGCTGGCCGCCGGACAGTTGGCTGATCTGACGATCGGCGAAGTCGGCCATGCCGACCTTGCTCAGACATTCAAGCGCGATTGCTTTCTCCTTCGCGCCTGGTCGGCGAAGCCAGCCGAGATGCCCGTATCGCCCCATCATAACGACATCAAGCGCATTCGTAGGAAAATCCCAGTCGACCGATTCCCTTTGCGGCACGTAACCGATGAGCTTGCGCTGCTCTTTATACGGCTTGCCGTATACGAGCACCTCGCCGCCAATGCTCGGTATGAGCCCTAGCGCAGCTTTCATAAGCGTCGACTTGCCGGCGCCGTTCGGTCCGATTACGCCAATCAGCTCGCCCTCGTTAATTTCGAAGGTTACGTTCCGCAATACTGGTTTCTTCTGGTAAGCAACCGTCAGTCCGTTCACGGACAACGGGGATGGTGCTGATACGTGCGCGGTTTGCTTAGTCATGGCTTTCGTAAGGCTCATATTTATCACTCACTTTCGTTCCATTAGTTTCTTATTCTTATTTCAATGCACTTACAATCGTATCCACGTTATGCTTCACCATGCCGATATAAGTGCCGTCCTCTGTTCCCTCATCGCCCATCGCATCGGAATACAATTGGCCGCCGATCTTCACGTCATGGCCAAGCTGACGAGCGCCTTCAATGACCGATTCAATCGACTTCTTCGGCACGCTTGATTCGATGAACACGGCCTTAATCTTGTTTTCCACCAAGTAATCCCGAAGTTTGCTGACATCCTTGGAGCCGTATTCAGACATCGTATTCATGCCTTGCAAACCCGTGACAGTTAACCCGTATGCTTCGCCAAAGTAGCCGAAAGCGTCATGCGCCGTCACTAGAATTCGTTTGTCCTCCGGTATGAGTGCAATTTGTTCCTTCGCGTACGCATCAAGCTTCTCCAGCTCCTTCAAATAATCGGCAGCGCGCTGTTTGTAATCATCAGCGTTGGCAGGATCTTTCTCGACCAGCGTATCGCGAATGACCTCGGCAGCAGACATCCATAGCTTCACATTGAACCATATATGCGGGTCATGCGAACCGCTGCCCTGTGCCGGATTCGCGTGCAGCTGTTCCTCTTTCAAGTAAGAGGATACGGCAACAGTCGGCTTACGCTTCTCGAGCTGTTCGAACATCTCCGCCATCTTGCCTTCCAGATGCAGGCCGTTGTAGAAAATGATATCCGCGTCATCAAGCTTCTTCACATCGCCTTGCGACGCTTTGTATAGATGGGGATCGATACCCGAGCCCATTAAGCCGATAGCATCGACATGGTCGCCGCCGATCTGCTTGACGACATCCGTAATCATCCCAATCGTCGCCGTCACCTTCAGCTTGCCTGCGCTCTCCCCGCCTTGATTAGTAGTAGAGCCCCCGCATGCCGATACGGCAAGTGCCGTTATGGACAGAAATATAATCGTCATAATGAACCTTCTAATTGCTGAATTGGATTTGGTATGCTTGCGCATGATGTTCCCTCCCTTTCGTGTTTGGAAAATCGAATTTTGAATTTTGTGATTTTTTAATTTAAATGGTTGCGTCTTCACCTTATCGTCAACGGACAAGTTTCCCTTGCGAACATTATTTGACCTAGAGAATATTATTTAGCTTAGTGCCTCTTTTTTTATAATACACAAAAATGTTTCTCTAGTGCAACATTTATTTTTATCAAGCTCATCCTAGCTTTACTAATGAGTCAGTCCGCTCATTAGCTACGCCAATTAGCGATCGTTACTTAAAAAGCAACAGTCGTCCTCTTACACCGCTTTAGCCTGCACATAATCCCATTCAAACCGTCATCCTTTAGATATGATCACAATTTATATGATTTTTCACACAAGACCAGTTAAACAAGATGTAATTGTAAAAACTTATACGATTTATCATACAAAAGTGGTTACTCCATCCACGCAGCCGATGATTTTATACGATTTTTCGATCAAAGACCTTGATTTGACCTATCCGTAAGGTTGGTTTATACGATATATCGTACAACTATTGGTTAGTTACCGTTAATCGACAGCCTCTGGAATCCATACAAAACGAAAAAACTGCCCCTTTCACATCCAATCGATGGATGGAAAGAGACAGCTTATACGCTTATTATTTATCTTATTCCGCCGCAATGCCGGCCGTACCGTCAGCAGTATTGCCAGCATCGGCACCTTCTACCGGAGTCCCGCCAGTGTTAGCGGCAGTCTTCTTCTTAGGCACGCCGTACAACCCAACCTCTTCATCGTAAGCGTCAAAGATTTGACGTGCGATCGGAGAGGCGCCATAGCCGCCGAAGCCGCCGTCAGGTATCACTACCGCAACTGCAAGCTTCGGTTTGTCGGCGGGCGCATAGGCGATGAACACCGCGTTCTCCGCGCGTCGGGTGGCGACATCCTGTTCGGAGGTACCGGTCTTCCGTCTATAGGAGTAATCGACGCCCTCGAAGCCTTCCGACTTAACCTCGGACATGCCTGCTTCGATTTCTTTCCAATACTTCTCGTCAATGTCGATCGAGTTCAATATTTCAGGCGTAAAGCCTTGAATCACATGGCCGTTCGAATCTTTGATTTCGTTCACGAACTGCGGCTTCATCCGCTTGCCGCGATTGGCAAGCATCGCCGCATATTGGACGAGCTGTAGCGTCGTATATTTGCCTTGCTGACCGAAGGACGCATAGATAAGCGCGGACTGCGAGCTTCCGTTCTTCGATTCTTTGAAGTAATCAATAACGCCTTTCGATTCATTCGGCAAGCCGCTGCCGGTCAATACACCGAGACCGAACTGCTTCATATAATCGTCCCAAATTTCGACGCTGCTCTTACCATCTACATTGCCGCGCATATACAGCTTGTTGCCCACCATCGCCGCCATGAACGGGTTAGACGATTTCGCAATAGCGCTTGCACCGTCGAGGCTGCCGTATACGTGATTCAAGGAGTTTTTGATAAACGTCTCATATCCCTCCCGCCCGAAAGAGAACACCCCCTTATCCGGATACCTGGTCGTCGTTGTGAATAAGCCCTCGTTAAGTCCAACCAATACGGACAACGGCTTCATCGTCGAGCCCAGATTCAGAATAGACGATGGATGATCGTTTCTTTCCTCCACCGTCTTGTAGTCGCCGTATACGGTCGAGATCGTGCCGTTCGACAGTCTGTTGCCGATATTTTCGTAATCCTCATTGCTGATTCTTCCGCCCGACCAAATATTCGGATCGTAATCCGGCATGCTTGCCATCGCAATAACTTTGCCGGTATCGACCTCCATCGCCACGGCATAGCCAGTTTTGGCATATTCAGCTCGCTCGTAGGAGTTTGACGACGTTGATATTTTATGGATATGATCGGTAATTGCTTGCTCCGTCTTCAACTGCACATTTTTGTTGATCGTCAGAATCAAGTCCGAACCTTTCTGAGGGTTCGTAATTTCCATTGGACCAATAATAATCCCTTTATTATTGACCGGATACGACTTCAGACCGTTCGTCCCGCGCAATACGTCCTGATACATCAACTCAATGCCGCCGAAGCCCACGTCTTCCTCTTCCAAATACTTGAGTGTCCGGTCAGTAATTTTCATTTTCTCGCTATAAAATTCGCTATCCAGTCGCACGCCGCTATACTTCTTCAAATAGCCGACCAATTGCACGGCGATCGTGCTCTTGTCGTAGTTGCGTATGCTCTCCTCCATAATTTCGATGCCTATGTAGGAATTTTTATTTTCCATCAAATATGCGATTTCCTCGTTCGTTAGGTTGGCCTTAATCCGCCTTGGCGTCGAAATAATATTTCGTTTGGATCCCAAATCCATCTGTCGGATAATATCGCCCACCGTCATCGCCGAAGCGGGATCCCCGTATTTGCTGAACACTTTGTCTAATTCCATCGCCATCTGCTCTGCCTTAGCAATCGTATCAGCCTCCTTGGGCTCCGGCTGCAGGCTGTAATAAAGTGATTGCGTTGAAGTCGAATAAGCGATCGGATGACCGGTAGAATCGTAAATATTGCCCCGAATAGGCGGCATCGCATCGTCGCGCATCCCTTTCTTCAGTCCTTCCGCAGTGAGCGTCGGACCTTCCACGAACTGCAAGACAGCAAGCTTGACGATTAAAATGCTAAATAAAACAAAGGTAAGGAAAAAAAACAAATTAAGCCGGAATGAAAATTGTCGCCTGTTCGCCATCTCCCGTTGATGCGGATCGTCCTGCACTTTTTCACCTCATTACTTCCATACGTACCATCCATTAGGAAATAACGAAATTTAAATGAAAAAGGTTGCAATAAAAAAAAGCTGCCCTTCTCGCATCCAATCGATGGATGGAAAAGGACAGCTTCGTTTATTCATAATCGTTTATTCCGTATTGCCCGTTGCTCCGTCAGCAGCAACATTGCCTGCATCGGAACCATTTACCGGTTGATCAACATAGTTAGAAGCAGTCTTCTTCTTCGGTACGCCGTATAGTCCAACCTCTTCGTCATACGCGTCGAAGATTTGACGAGCGATCGGCGATGCGCCATAGCCGCCGAAACCGCCGTCAGGCACAACAACCGCTACCGCAAGCTTCGGCTTGTCGGCAGGCGCGTAAGCGATGAACACCGCGTTCTCCGCGCGTCGTCCGGCCACGTCCTGCTCGGATGTACCGGTCTTCCGTCTGTACGTGTAATCGACGCCCTCGAAGCCTTCCGACTTAACTTCGGACATGCCTGTTTCAATCTCTTTCCAATATTGCTCAGGAATATCGATCGTGTTCAAGATCTCCGGCGTGAAGCCTTGAATGACATTGCCGTCCGAATCCTTGATTTCATTCACGAACTGAGGCTTCATACGCTTGCCTCGATTAGCAAGCATAGATACATATTGGGCGAGCTGAAGCGTCGTATAACGCCCCTGTTGTCCGAAGGAAGCGAATATAAGCGCGGACTGCGAGCTTCCGCTCTGCGCCTCCTTGTAATACTCGATAATGCCCTTCGATTCATTCGGCAGTCCGCTGCCCGTAAGAACGCCCAGACCGAATTGCTTCATGTATTCGTCCCAAATCTCGACGCTGCTCTTGCCGTTCACATCTCCGCGCATGTACAGCTTGTTCCCGATCATCGCTGCCATGAATGGGTTAGAGGATTTAGCTATGGCGCCAGCGCCGTCGAGACTGCCGTATACGTGGTTCAAGGAGTTTTTGATAAAACGCTCGTACCCCTTCCGGCCAAACGAGAACACACCCGTATCCGTATACCTAGTCGTCGGAGTGAACAAACCCTCATTAAGTCCGATCAACACGGACAACGGCTTCATCGTCGAGCCAGGCGGCAAAATAGACGACGGGTGGGAGTTGCGTTCCTTCTCCGTCTTATAGTCGCCGTATACGGTCGAGATCGTACCATTCTGCAGCCTGTTGCCGATATTCTCATAATCCTCGTTGCTAATTCTTCCGCCTGACCATATATTCGGATCGTAGTCCGGCATGCTCGCCATGGCGACAACCTTGCCCGTATCGACCTCCATCGCTACCGCATAACCCGTCTTGGCATATTCGGCGCGCTCATAGGAGTTCGACGACTCCGATATTTTTTTGATATGGTCGGTAATGGCTTGCTCCGTCTTTAACTGAACAGTTTTATTGATCGTCAGGTAAAGGTCCGAACCCTTCTGCGGGTTCGTAATTTCCATCGGTCCAATAATAACCTCTTTGTTATTAACCGGGTATGACTTCAGTCCGTTCGTTCCGCGCAAAACGTCCTGATACATCAACTCGATACCGCCGAAGCCGACATCTTCCTCTTCCAAGTATTTAAGCGTCGCATCGGTAATCTTCATCTTCTCGCTATAGAACTCGCTGTCGAGCCGCACCCCGCTATATTTCTTCAAGTAGCCGACCAATTGTACGGCAATTGAGCTTTTGTCGTAGTTGCGGATACTTTCCTCCATAATGTCGATACCTTTGAAGTTGCTCTTGTTCTCCATGAAATAGGCGATTTCCTCATTCGTCAGGTTCGACTTGATCCGCCTAGGCGTAGAAATGAAATTTCGTTTAAACTCCAAATCCATCTGCCGGATAATATCATCTACCGTCATGGCCGAAGCCGGATCGCCATACTTAGTGAACACTTTGTCCAGTTCGACCGCCATCTGCTTTGCCTTCTCAACCGCATCGGCCTGCTTCAGCTCCGGCTGTACGCTGTAATACAGCGATTGCGTCGAAGTCGAATAAGCAATTGGATAGCCTGTCGAGTCGTATATATTACCCCGAATAGGCGGCATCGCAACGTTGCGCGTTCCTTTCGCGGCCCCTTCTGCGCTAAGCGTCGGACCTTCTACGAACTGCAAGATCGCAAGCTTCACGATTAAGACGCTAAATAATACGAATGTAACGAAAAAAAACATATTAAGCCTGAATGAAAAATTACGTCTGTTTACGATCTCCCGCTTTTGCGGATCGTCTTGCATGCTTTCACCTCTTAATCATAAATATGCCATTCATTATATCGCAGCAGCTTCTCTAATATGCGTCTGCTCAAAGCCTGGGGAATTGAACCAATCACCGGAAGAGGCCCATGTAGCATCAAGCGGAATCCAATTGTCGTCGCCATCGCCAATGTTCACTTCATTCCAAGCATGCGGTCCGAAGCCGCCGCTTCCATCGGCTCCAAGCCCCGTCACGACTCTCACATCGAGCCCTGCCGTACGTGCCATCACGGCATACAGCCTTGCTGTATCAATACATACGCCTTTGCGCGTTGCGAAGGTGTCAGCCGGCGTCTGTTCTTTCCATATGCCCCGCTCGACGTAATTGTTAGCTTTGTCCCAATCATACTCAATGCGTGAACCAAGCCAATCATATAGAAGACGTGCCTTCGCCTCGTTGTCGTTCCCGTCCTTCGTTACGAATAGAGCGGCCTCAGCGATATCATCCGGTACGGCATAGTCGATAATCTCGTATTTGCGCTGCAGGATTTGGCGGAACTCCGCCTCCACCGCCTCAGCAAGCACTGGGCCTTGACCCTCCAGCATATCGCCTGCAACCGGAGCAAGCATCGCAGCAGCCTCTCGATACAACGGTGATTCGGCGATCTTGTCTGCGTACCAGCCATTAGGGATTAACGAAACATAGACGAATAAAGTTGCAATGAAAAGAAAAGATCTTCCGGCACCATGAACGGCACCAATAATTGCACCTGTAGCCTTGCTGGCATAACGGCGTCCAGGAAGCTCTTCCATTACGCCGCTGCTATTCCTCTCCCGTATGAAGCTGCTCCATGCATAACTGAACAGCGGCTCGGCGAAGCTGGCAATCACTCTGAATATCAAGTAGATAATTAGGAAGAGCATCCCGTACCTTAGCAGCGCGAAATCTCTCAGGCCTGTCAGCAGCGTAAACCACGCTTGCTGCGCACTTCCGAGTTCATGTGCCGGCACTACAACGGTCCGGGTGAGCCACCTCGCAACTTGAGGAGAAGCCCAGCCTGCAAGTTGTCCAGCGATGACAAGTCCCGCTATCGCCACAACGCCCTCCCATACAAAAAAGAAAAGACGCTTCGCTGATCCCGACGCGCCCCTCTTTATCCCTTGCAATAATGAAACAAGCAATAGCAGGAGAGCAATGATCGCTACGGGCTCCAGCTCATCGAACCGCAACATCCAATCGAACATAATCTCTCCTTTCATGAAGCCTTACCGGTATTAGGCTAATATACATCCCCAATATTAACGGAGAATGAATTAGCCGTTGTTCTTCGCTTGATCGATAAAGGCTTGTATCGCGCTATCTACCTCGATCGTTATTTTCGGGGCGCCGCGGAAGGATACGGTCACTTCATTGTCGCCGGGTTTGCCGTTAAGCTCTAGGTTCTTGGTCTTGATTGTATACGAGCCGTCCGCGTTGCTAATGAATTCAGCATCCTTCGCATCGCCCGCCATCGCAGTCATCATTTCTTGCTTCGCGCTGTCAACGACCTTCGTGCTGATCACTTTCAGATCGTCCATCGTATAGCCGCTATAAAGAACGACGCCGATGACGATAACCGCGACAATCGCCCATTTCACGACCGTCTGCACAATTCGAACGATTAGAAGCAGCACGACAATCGCGATAACGAGCACGAACCAGTTGTCTTTGAAAAAAGATGTCCATGTGTCTACGTCATACGCTGAAAAATCTAAAAAATCCATTCGATCCCCTCCATTATACCTCGTACAAAAAGCTATTACAAAACATTATACCCTACGTCCTATATACCGTAAACGCTTCCTTCCACTTTAGCCAGACATATCCTGTCCATTAATGACGTACAAGTAGTTAGTAAAGAGAATGAGCAAGGAGGATAACGGAGTGAAAACTGCCATCTGGCTCTATTTATTTTTGTTTGTCGCGTTCTTCGATTTGCATGCGCAATACCCGATATTGACGCCGTTCGCCATCTCGCTTGGCGCAGCGCCCTCCTTCATCGGACTTATGATGGGAATGTATTCGATCACTCACCTGCCAGGCAATCTCATTGCCGGCTACGGCGTCGATCGATTCGGAAGCCGCTTATTTATTGTTTTCAGCCTCCTCGCGGCAGGCATTATACTCCTCTTTCAATCGCATGTGACTGACCCTTGGCAGCTGCTCGTGCTTCGCTCCATTAGCGGATTCGTGCTCGCTTTCCTGTCGCCTGCCTGCCTGGCGCTGCTGGCGCGCCTGTCGAACAATATTACCGAGCAAGGCAAGCTAATGGCCGGCAACGGTCTCGTCCATACGCTCGCATCGGTCGTCTCGCCGGCAGCGGGGGCGTATCTTGTCGCGAAGATCGGCTTCACGACCGCTTTCACGGTGCTTGGCTGGTTGCTGGTTATAACAGCTGTATGCGCCGTCTTCTTCATCAGTGACAAGCGTATGAATGTCGCTCCTCTGCCTGTCAAAGCAAGCTCCGAGAGCGGAAGCAAGAAGCCGAAGACTGCGCAGCAGCCGCTTGGTGAGGGTACGCCGATCCCTTGGCTCGTCTTCCTGCTGCCGATTGCGACCAGCTGCTCGCAAGGTATATTGTCGTTCGAGCTTCCGCTCATGGCGAAATCGCAGGCATCCATAATGACGACAGGACTGCTGTTCTCCGTCGTCAGTATCGGGGCGCTCATTACGCTCAGCATGCTGTTCCTGAACCGGATCTCAGCTTTCCAACGAACTTTATGGGGGGCATTCATGTTAGCCGTCGTCTACTTCTGCCTGGCGGCTGGTGTCCCTGCTCCGTTCACTATGATGCTGCTGCTGATAGGCATGGCTAAAGGCATTATTCTGCCAGCGTTATCGACGCTGTTAATCGAGTTAAGCGGCGGCGCCAGATACGGCCGCACGTTCTCCATACTGTCAATTGCCTTCTCCGTCGGCGCTTTCATCGGGCCGATGGCCGCAGGCCAGCTGCGCGATCAGCTCTCGCCTTATTTCATCGCTTTCGTCGCTCTCATGCTCGCCGTCGCTGTATTGCCGTTCTACAATTCGAGAATATTAGCTTCTCGCACCTATTTTTCATAAAACTGGGTATTCGCACACGGCAATTGTTCCCTCCGCACATAGGATACATTATGTCAAATGACTATGCCGGCATGACAGAAGCCGATAAGCGAGGCTATCATGAGGGCTGAGAGCATCATTGACCTCTACCTATGAAAGAGGGGTGAATAATAAGATGTCTGGACATGTTGAATCAACTAGCCGGGGCATTGGGCATCACGGCAACAACAACATTGCAACTATTCTGGTCTTGTTTATCTTGCTCGTAATTATAGCGTGTGCTTGCATGTGGTAATGATCCATTACCAGCAAGCGAAGAGGCGGCCCTGCAATAAGCAGGCCGCCTTTATTTTCGCACGAAAGTAACTTAATATAGAGTGGACAAGCTAAGACAGAGGTGATTATGATGGATGTTGCCATTATTGTAGAAGGTAAAAACGACAAAAGCCGTCTGAAACGGGTGCTAACCGAGGACGTTCCCATTTACTGCACGTATGGGACGCCGGGATCGGAGCAGCTTGAGAAGCTGCGTAAGCAAGCAGGCGACAAGCAAATATACATATTTACCGATAACGATGCTTCGGGCAAGCGCATTCGCGGCTTGCTGCGCGATCTGTTCCCGGATGCCGAGCATATTTATACGCGCAAGGGCTATCCCGGCGTTGAGCATACACCCGAGGATTATTTGATCGAGCAGTTAGAAAAAGCGGGCCTCGATGCGCATATTGTATATCCTGCGCCGGGTCCCGCTTTACAGTGGAATAAGGACGAGTTCTAATTACGCTGCTGCTGCTGTATCTTCTACAGCAGCTTGTTCAGCTCGCCTAATATTGTATCTGATGTAACATTCTCATCGCTGCCGTTAATCCATTTGCGGATTTGGCCGTCTTGATCGACAATCGTAATGACGTTCATATGGGCGAACGAGCCGTCTTCTACCTTGGCTACGCTCACGCCGAAGTCTCTTGCGAGCTTGATCGTCTGCTCCTCGTCATCGCCCCGCAGGAACTTCCAACCGTTCGGCTGGGCGAAGTTTCTCTCCGCGAATGCTTTGATGACCTCAGGCGTATCCCTCACCGGGTCGAACGTGATCGATATCAGTTCTGCCTTCGTTCCGAGCTTACCGGATTTTTCCAGCTTTTCTTGAACCTCCGACAACAGGAAGGTCGTCGGCGGACAAACGTCCGGACAATTCGCGAAGTAGAAGTAAACGATTCTCGCTTTGCCGTTCGTCGATTCAAGCGATACTTTGTCACCGCTGTCCACATCGGTCAATTCGAAAGCAGGCGCTGCCATCTCGATCGGCAGCGGTGCTTCCGGCTTAATCACATACGTAAACAATAAATAAATGCCCATTGCCGCGCATAACGCGAGTACTGCAAGTTTAAAACTGTGCTTTTTCAAAAAAACCATCTTCGCATCACCTTCGTCTTCTATCTTCTATTAGGTCAATGTCGTATTCGCGATCATCGCGATGAACACAACCATCAAATAATTAACCGAAATAAGGAAATTCGCCTTCGCCCACTTCTCCGTATCTTGCGCTGCCGTGCCACGAAGCGTATGCACGAGCCATACAACGCCGCAAAGAATGGAAATAATCAAGAAATAAATGCCCGCATAACCGTAAGTATAGAGCAGCACGCAAGTTGGAAGAAGGAGCAGCACATACGGAATCATTTGAAGCTTCGTCCGCTTAATCCCTTTCACAACCGGAAGCAACGGGAATCCCGCCTCGCGATATTCTTCTACCCTTCTTATCGCAAGCGACCAGAAGTGAGCCGGCTGCCATAAGAATAGGAACGCGAACAGAATCCAAGCTCCGGCATCCACCTCGCCCGTTACCGCGCAATAACCGATAACCGGAGGCATGGCGCCTGATATGCCGCCAATCGACGTACTCCATGTCGAGCTCCTCTTAAGCCACATTGTATAGATGACAATATATACGAACCAGCCCAGCAATCCGAGCCAGCCTGTAAGCGGACTAACGAGCACAAACAGTACAGCTAGTCCAACTGTGCCCAAAATAATTCCGTATGCAAGCACGGTTTCCGGCTTCATTCTGCCAGTCGGCAGCGCCCGGTCCTTCGTTCTTTCCATTTTCAGATCAAGCTCACGGTCCCAATAGTTGTTAATGACGGTCGCTGAAGCTATCGTCAGCGTCGAACCGGCCAACATATAAATAAGCAGCAGGAACATCTCCATATCGAAGTCCCATTTGGAAGCTACGATAAATCCGCCTAGAGCAGCAAAGATATTAAGCCGAAGCAGCCGCGGTTTTGTTAATGCAATCAAGTCCTTCAGCACAAAGCAAAGCCTCCCGAGTATGCGACAAGACGCAACTAGCGCCTATCATTCATTGATGAATCGTTCTTAATCATACCGAAAAACACTCTCAATGACAATGTTCGACGGTTTTGTTCATGAATTCGCCACTCAAATTGTGACAAATCTTTTGTAACCAATTCGCCCAGCGCTCAATACAATGGGTATGTAGTTTGATGCCTATAAGGGCCCAGCGCGCATCAAACCGTTTGTGACAGTAGTCAGTATGCGAAGGGAAGTGAACGACCTAAGCCTATGGCCGTTATTAAAACGAATTCCGAGGAAACGAAAATGTTAGCCCGGCTTATGCGTGCGGAAGCGGAAGGCGAAGGCGAGCTTGGCATGCTTATGGTCGGCAATGTCGGCGTCAACCGAGTACGCGGCAATTGCTTGGATTTCAAAAACATTCGTTCGATCCCGCAGATGGTGTTCCAAAGTCCAGGCGGCTTCGAAGCAACCCAGAAAGGTTATTTCTATCAGGCTGCACGAGACAAAGATATTCGGTTAGCTGAGCGAATGATCAACGGGGAAAGACAGCACCCGGCGTCGAACGCGCTTTGGTTCTTCCGTCCTGCGGGCAATTGTCCGAATACGTGGTATGACCAAGGCAACAGCGGCCGCTACAAAGCACATTGCTTCTTCGTTCCGACGCGCGGCGATTGTCCAGCCGTTTATTAACGTTTATCTTGCGTAAACGGCAATCGCTACGCACGAACCGTTAACTGCGTCTTTGCGCAGCTCGGTTCTGTGCCGTAACAGTTACCGTTTCGCGCTGAAATATAAGCACACGAAAGCGAGGAAATCTCGAATGTCCAACGGTTATGGGTACAAAACAGCAGTAAGCCCGGCGAATACTGGTGCTTACGGGTACGGGTATGGCGGCTACGGCATGCAAATGCCAACGACGCTTCCGGCTCAGCAAGGTAATCAAGCTTTCCCTCTTCAAGCGATGGCTAATCAAGCGATGCCTATGCAGGCAATGGGTAACCAACCCATGCCACTCCAAGCAATGGGCAATCAAGCGATGCCGCTTCAAGCGATGAAGGCCCAGTCGACGATGCCGCCAGTAGGCGTGCCTAGCGGCGCAATCGTAACACCATCTGGCGGTAATATCGTATCCCCATTCGTAGAAGAGTCGTATGTGGAGAACATACTACGCCTGAACCGCGGCAAAATGGCTACTTTCTACATGACCTACGAGAACAATAGCCAGTGGAATGCGAAGATTTTCAAAGGCGTCATTGAAGCGGCTGGACGCGATCATATTATTATTAGCGATCCAACGACGGGTATGCGCTACTTGCTGCTGACGCTTAACCTGGACTATGTGACATTCGATGAGCCAATCGCTTACGAATATCCGTTCCAAGGCGGCGTAGTCAGCTCGGCGACTCCGCTCGGACGCTAAGACTGTACAGAGGAGAAGGCCGGCTTGAACGTCCATATATGGAACTTGCCGGCGCCGCCCTCGATCCAACCTGTGATTTGAGACCAAGAAGAACGCTCGCTGCAGCGTTCTTCTTTGATTTGCTCGGCTTGTTCGGCAGTATTCGCTGACCATAACTCGACGAATAGATGGTGCTGATCTGTTCCTTCATATATATGGACGCAATCATTGTCCTTTAGCAAAGCTTGCGTATAACTCAAATAGGTTTCTCGATGCTCGGGTTTAATGCGATATTCAGCGAAACAGATGTACATAATACGTCATACTCCTTTGTCGATTAGATCATAATAACGAATGAACCATAAATGACTTCGCATTACACAACAGGGGGCTTCCAATGGATACAGGTACACATCTCGTTATGGGGATCGGACTGGCAGGACTCGCTGCCGTCGATCCTGTCGTTGCCGCTAATCCATCGATTCAGACTGCCGTTCTGCTTGGTACAATTGCCGGCTCTCAGGCGCCTGATCTTGACGGTCTGCTACGATTTAAAGGCAACGCCGTCTATATTAAAAACCACCGCGGCGTATCTCACTCCTTGCCGGCCATCGCCATTTGGACCATTCTTATTACGGCCGTCCTTCAGCTGCTTTACAGAGGTTCTCTGCCTTGGCTGCACATCGGCGGCTGGGTGCTGTTAGCCGTTTGCGTCCACGTCTTCACCGATTTATTCAACACCTACGGCACCCAAGCGATGCGGCCCTTTACCGATAAGTGGATTTCGTGGAACATTATTCACATCTTCGACCCGGTCGTCTTCACGACCCATATCATTGCTATTTTACTTTGGGCTGCGGGTCTCGTAAATCCCGCACTGCTGTTCCCGTTGCTGTATTTGTTCACCGCTGTCTATTTTGTATGGCGCACATTCGTTCAGCGCGGCAAGATCGCGTTACTTCCCAAACTGGACAAGGAGCATAAGAAAGGCGACTCCTACATTGCGATTCCGACCATATCGTTATCGATTTGGAACGTAGTCAAGGAGGCTCATGATGGCAGCTTTGTAATTGGTACGCTGCACGGCGGCAAGCTGAGATGGCTCGACCGCGTCAGATGCTCAGATCACCCGGCTGTAGCCTTGTCCAAGAACGAACCTGCTATCCGTTCCTTCCTCTACTTCACCAGCTTCGCATGCGCGGATGTTCGCGAGCATAGCTGGGGCTATGAGGTACGATGGTCGGATGTTCGCTACCGGCATCGCAAGCAGTATCCATTTGTTGGCGTCCTACTCATGAATCAGAAGTACGAGACGATCGGCTCCTATGTCGGCTGGCTTAGCGACGAACGGCTTATGAAGCGTCTTCGAATGGATACGTATTAATATTGATTGTAGCCTGCCCCTTGCTGCATAATAGAAGGGGCTTTTGTTTTTGGCTTTTTGCGCAAACCGTTTAAGAAGAAACGCCTGACGGCGTCTTTTCTATAGACGCCATCGTTTCGTCGAAACGTATAGAAAAAGTAGGAGCAAACTCATATACTTTCCTATACGTCAAGCGTAAACGGCTATCGCCGTCCTTTGGCGGCGTAAGCTAACGTTTCGCGGTGAAATATAGGCATAAGGATAAGAGTAAAACTTATACTTTCCTATATTTTAAATAAAAAGGAGCTCAAGGTTTCCCTTGAACTCCATTTGATCCTTGTGTATTAAAAGCGCTTAACGGTAGCCGCCAGAAAGCTGTTGTTCAGCAATTTGGACTAGCTTTTTCGTGATGTAGCCACCAAGGGAGCCCGCTTCACGAGTTGAAATGTTACCGTAATAGCCATCTGCCGGGATTTGTACACCGAGTTCTTGTGCCGCTTCCAACTTCAGTTGATTAAGAGCTTGACTTGCTTGTGGAACGATCAGTGTATTGCTTCTGCTTCCTGCCATGAGGTATTTCTCCTTTCGTCTCCTGCGCTTGATTGTGTGGTGCAAACTTATTATGTGCACAAAAAGAGAAACTATGCTCTATCCCCCAAAAAAATATGATCAAAGTTTGTGAAGGAGAGAATAACGTCATGTCTAAGCAACTATCCTTGTTTTTCGCCGTCGTATCCGTCATATGGATGAGCGCAATGGCTATATCCATCAGTCATAGCGGCTGGCTAGTACTATTGTTCGGTCTGCTATGGCTGTTCACGACAGGTGCCGGTTTTATCGTTAAGGCGCGCATGCGCCGTAAGAAACAACAAGGCTGAACGCCATCTGGCGTCAGCCTTGTTGCTTCTTCCTATCGTTATCCGCTAGCCGCGCGGGCGAAGGAAGCCCATTAGATCCTTCGCATCTGCTAGCGTGCGGGAAGCTACTTCAGACGCACGCTCAGCACCTTGCTTCAAGATATTATGAATCTCGCCTGAATTGCGAATATCGTGATACTTGTTCTGCAACGGCTCAAGCACGGACACAACATGCTCGGCCAAATCCTTCTTGAACGGTCCATAGCCTTGCCCCTCGTAACGCGCTTCGATCTCTGCAATGCTCATGTTCGCGCAGTGCGAATAGATCCCAATCAGATTGCTGATCTCCGGCTTATTCGCCGGGTCATATTTCACTTCGCGACCGGAATCGGTTGTTGCTCGGCTAATTTTTTTGCGGATGACATCCGGAGGATCGAGCAACGCGATGAAGCTCGCCGGATTCGGATTGCTCTTGCTCATCTTCTTGCTTGCATCGTCAAGCGACATGATGCGCGCGCCTACCTTCGGAATATAAGGATCTGGAATCGTAAAGTACGAGCCGAAGCGCGTGTTGAAGCGATGCGCCAGATCTCTAGTCAATTCCAAATGCTGTTTCTGATCGTCGCCTACCGGCACAAGATCCGCGTTATACAGCAATATATCAGCAGCCATTAGCGTCGGATACACGAACAAGCCCGCTCCGACGGATTCTTTTCCTGACGACTTATCCTTGAATTGCGTCATACGCTCCAGCTCGCCCATATTGGCAAGCGTCGTGAACAACCATCCGAGCTCTGCATGCTCGCGCACATGAGATTGAACGAAGACCGTTGCCTTCGACGGGTCGATACCCGCAGCGATGAAGAGCGCCGCTACCGCTTCGGTCTGCTCTCTAAGATTAGCGGGATCCTGCGGCACGCTGATCGCATGCAAATCCACGATCATAAAGAAACATTCCTCGGAATGCTGGAGCTTCACGAAGTTTTGCAACGCTCCGATATAGTTTCCGAGTGTTAGCTGTCCGCTTGGCTGAATGCCGGATAGTACTTTTTTCAAATTCAACTCCACCTTTCTATGGCCATCATCTTTATCGATATAAGGGTTCGAAAAAACGCAAAAAAACCCTCGCCGCAAGGGACGAGAGATCGTGGTGCCACCCTAATTCGTCTGCGCCGCCCGTCACCCTAATGCAGGGGCGAATGCCGCACAAACCTTAACGCTCAGTAACGGTGAGCATCCGGATGAACATTTTCGGCAGAGCTGCAGCTACCGGTTCCGCACATCGGCTCCGGGTTCCATTCAGCTTCGAGGTTTGCACCGGTTCGCAGCTACCACCGGCTCTCTGCACGCAATTCGCCTCAAGCTTACTTGTTCCCATCATCGCATTTAAACTGATTATACTCGCGCTGACATGAATGTCAAGAAGCCATGCGCTCATACGCAAACGTTTGAAGCTGGCGGCAAGACGCCAACAAGAAATAAAGTTGTCCTATAGCCAAAATTGGGAGCATATGCTATATTAAGTCGTATAATCGTAATCATTACTATTAAAGGAGAGAGACGCACCGCATGCTTAAATGGATATTCCGTTTCGGAACGCCGCTTCTCGGTGTTGGCAGCCTGATTATGCTAACCCTGATCGTCACGAATCGCGAGCTGCCGACGGCCATCTTCACGGAAGCTAACTTCCAGTCGTTCAAAATATTGTTCATTAGCATCATATTGGAAGCTTTTCCGTTCATCCTGCTCGGCGTACTCTTCTCAGCGCTGCTGCAAGTATTCGTAACGGACGAGCTCATTCAGAAATGGACGCCAAAAAATCCGGTTGCCGGCGTGCTGTTCGGCGCATTGCTCGGCCTTCTGTTCCCATTGTGCGAATGCGGTATGATTCCCGTCGTCAGACGTCTGATCCGCAAAGGGATGCCCGCGTATATCGGTATCGTATACTTGCTCGCCGGCCCTATTGTGAACCCTATCGTATACACATCTACATACACCGCGTTCCGTACGACGCCGGAGATGGCTTTCGCCCGGATGGGACTAGCTTTCGCAGTATCTTTCATCATCGGGTTGCTGCTTTACAAGTTCATGAAGAGAAGCCCTCTTAAAGCAATGCCTCGGCAAAACCATGAGCATTCAAACACCCATGACCATGAACATCAACACGGCCATGCTCACCATCACCACCATAGCCACGAGCACGAGCATGGAATTGGCGGCAAAGGCTTCCGCTCCAGAATCTCATCCACGATGGCTCACGCATCCGACGAGTTTTTTGAGATGGGCAAATATTTAATATTCGGCGCATTGCTTACCGGAATCATCCAAACGGCTGTCGATCGCAGCACGCTTGCCGTATTCGCTGAGCAGCCCGTATTTTCATACGTGTTCATGATGGGCTTCGCTTTCATCTTATCGATATGCTCCACATCCGACGCTTTCATCGCTTCTTCCTTCAGCGGCATTTTTGATTTCGGCCCGTTGCTTGCCTTTCTCGTATTTGGTCCGATGATCGATTTGAAAAACACGCTTATGCTGCTGTCGACATTCCGCATTAGAATCGTGCTCGCTCTTATCGCATTAACAGCCTCGCTTACTTTCATAGGGGCTTGGTTAACGGAGGTATTCATATGATCCACCATTTACTGCGCGCAACTATACTAACCGGCTTTGCCTTTTTTATCGTTTATTTGTTCCAGACGGATGAGATGACGCTATATATCGCCCCCCGCATGGAACTGTACGTGAAGCTGTCGGCCATCGGCTTATATGCCGCAGCGATCTATCAAATATATGCTGCCCTTCAGAAGCGCATGGGCAAGCAGGAAGTCGACTGCGGCTGCGAGCATGACCATGAGCCTTCGCCTTCCATTGCCAAGAACACGCTCATTTACGGCTTATTTCTCCTGCCGCTCGCGCTCGGTTTTCTAGCACCGACCGGGACGCTTGGCAGCGCCCTCGCAGCTAAGAAAGGCGTCAGTTTATCGGGAAGCCCTTCGTTTGAACGGGCTGACCTGATAACTGCGCCTGTACCTGAGGTTGACCCTGCGCCAATATCGGAAGAAAAAATGCTCGATGCGCTATTCCCTTACGACGAATATACGATCGACCATGCGAATTATGGGAAGATCCTCTACTCCCTGCCTGCGATAGAAGTACCCGAGAAACAATTTATCGAGACGCTGACGACGCTTGATTTGTACCGGGAAGCTTTCTTAGGCAAGGAAGTCGTCCTTTCAGGCTTCGTTTACCGAGAAGATGAAATGGGCAAGGATCGAATCGCGGTCAGCCGCTTCGCCATGAATTGCTGCTCGGCCGATGCCTTGCCTTACGGGCTTATGATTGAATGGCCCAAAGCTAACGAGTATGCCTCAGACGAATGGGTATCCGTCAAAGGAACGCTTAAGACGACCAGCTACATGGATAATGAGATCATTACGCTTGAAGCTACGAAGATCGAGCGAATCGAAGCGCCGGCAACTCCATATGTGTATCCGGATCTGGAGTTTGCTTACTAGACCGCTTTTCGCTGGAAATAGGTCCAGCCTACCAGCCCGAATACGCAGAAACCGCCTACTATTACGATAAACAACGTTTCCATCGACATGTTAAAGGCGCCGAACCCGTAATCGTCGCGTGGCAGCATGGCCAGCATCGGCTGCGCCCACGGATAATAAGGTCCGTATTGCGATGAATTGACGATGAGAATGTTCGGCAGCGTCAATACGACATTAACCGCGAGCGGTGCAGCAAAGCTCTGGAACGCTATCGATACGAATAGCTGCAGCGCCGCGAGCGGCAGGCATGCGACCCAGCCGCCAAGCATCGATCCAAGCAGAATAGACCATGGAATATCGCCGCTGAATCCCTTCATGAAGCCGAGCAGCAGGATGAACAATAGCAATAGAAGCTGAGTTACGCCAACAAGCAGCATGACCATTCCCAGCTTGACGGCGTACACCCCCGTTCTCGATACCGGGAGCGACAGCATCTGCTTCCAGCCCCCGCCGACATGCTCATACCTGCACACGAGTGCGGCGAATATACCTACGAGCAGCGGCAGGAACAGCATGGCATGCAGCGCGGATGCTATCGACAACACCTCTACCCATGGAAATTGTACTCCCTTCTCCAAATCCACTATGCCGATAACTGCCACGAACAGCGGACTGACAGCTGCAAGCAGCCATACAACCGATCGTCTAAGCTTCATCCATTCCGACCGAATCATGCCGATCATCACCTCACATCCTTTCTAACGAACTGATACATGCCGAGGAGCAAGACGATGAGCCCTAGCGCCAAGCCCGCTCCTACCGAATACAGCGGCAGATCCCAAGCATTAATGAGGTACGGCCATTTCCATGGCATCCAATCGGGAAACTGGGACGCGAACATGCCCGCAATCATACCGATAATTCCGACGGTTAACGGCAATGCCTGGTTGTGTATAATAACCGATAGCCCTACTTGGAGAGCAACGAAAGGCATGATCGCAAGGAACGGGTAATATACGGTCGTCATCAGATCGACAATCGGCATTCCCTCTACGCCAAAACCGAGCAAAATGCCCAGAGCAACGGTGAACGGAACAAGCAGTGTGCTAGAGCATAACAGCAATATGGCCGTTACCGCGAATTTACCGAAGAAAATCCTCGCTTTGCCTACTGGAAGCGCCATTGTCTGCTTCCATGCATTCATCTGATGATCAATACCTGCCGTCATGGAGGCAAGAATCGTTAGTCCAATGAACAACGTAGGCAGCATGAGCATAGATACATTATGAATTAATCCGCCCCATAGATCTTCAGCATATATTTGGGTCAAATAATCGTAGCGGAGTCCGAAGTTGACCGCTTGCAGCGCAATTACACCGAACGGCCCTAATAAGACAAGCAGCCAGACGAGCTTCCTCTTCAGCTTGAGGAATTCGACAGACATAATGCGCAGCATCATAAGCTCCCCTCCACTCCTGTCATATCGAGGAAAATGCTCTCCAGCGATACTTTCTCTTCTTCCACGCGGAATACTTGGTGATGCCCGCCAACGAGTCTTGCTACGATTGCGGCTATTGCCGCATTATCCGTCTCCGCGACCGTAAGCTTGCCCTCGTCCAGCGAAGCACTAACCCCGCTTGCGCTTAGCAGCTCCCATGCGGCTTCCGGATCATTTACACCAAGACGGATATGTCCTTGCGCACGCTCGCGCAGCTTCTCAATCCGATCCTCGTAGATCAAGCTGCCCTTTGCAATAATGCCTACTCTTGTCGCCATCTGCTCAATCTCAGACAACAAGTGACTGGAAATTAGAATCGTAACCCCATGCGACTTCGGCAAGCTCTTAATCAACTCGCGAATTTCCAAGATGCCTGCTGGATCAAGACCGTTCGTCGGCTCATCGAGCACCAGCAGCTCAGGATTTCCTAGCAACGCCGTCGCAATACCAAGCCGTTGCTTCATTCCAAGCGAGTACCCTTTGACAGGGCGCTTCGCATCCTTCGTCAGCCGGACGATCGACAGCACCTCGTCAATCCGTGACTTAGGCGCATTTAGAAGTCGTCTTACCGCCTCCAAGTTCTCAATCGCATTCAGATGCCCGTAATACGACGGATATTCAACGAGCGATCCGACTTTGCGCAGGATTTCTAGACGATCCTTGCTTATGTCTTTGCCGAAAATGCGGACCTGTCCTCTAGTAGGCTTCGCCAATCCGAGCAACATGCGGATCGTCGTTGTTTTCCCTGCACCGTTCGGGCCGAGAAAGCCGTATATATCGCCGCGTTCAATTCTCAGATTAACGTCCTTAACGACGGGCTTTCCGCCTAATTTTTTCGTAAGCCCTCGTGTTTCCAATATCATTTCTTTATTCGTTGTCATTGCCTATCACCTCTGTAATCATCTTAAAGGCGTTAGGTTAAGACAACAGGAGCGGCAAGGTTAAGTTTTGTTTAAAAAAACAAGAAAAACCGTCAAGGAGAGTCCTCCTGACGGTTCGATACAGAACCAGCAATATGAATTATCGTTCCCTCGCTGCTGCTTGCGATCTCGCTGAACAGTCCCATCTCCTCCAGCATCAAGGAAGCGATCGCAAGACCGATGCCTGCGCCTCTCTCCTCAGACGTCTCATTCATTCCCGGACCATGATCCGCTATTGTCAAAATTCCGCCTTGCTCCTCGCTTAATCGAAGCGCAACATAACGCCCCGACTGCGCATGACGCAGCACGTTCTGAAAGTAGTTGTCGAGCACTCGCTCCATCCATTCGGGATCGATGTGCCAATACACAGGTACATCCGGCAGGTTGATATCGATGTCAAAGCCTTGCTGCTCGAACGCAGGATACCAGCCAGCAATCGATGCTCTCGCCATCCGGACTATATCAATCCGCTCCGGACGGTACGGATATTTACCTGACTCCAGCAGTGTGAAAGAAAGCAGATTCTCGATCAATTGGCTTACATATTCGATCTTCCGATCAATTAATTGCAGCGATTGCCGACCTACCTCGGACAGTGTCTCCTGCTTTAGGCCGAACGCATGCGCTCTTATCGCAGTAAGCGGCGTCCTTAGATCATGAGAAAGCCTTGCGATCAGCTCTCGCCTAAGTCCCTCCTCATTCGCCTCGCGCTCGCGGCTCGCCTCGAGCTTGCTCACCATCTCATTAAAGGCTACTTCCAACTGGCCGATTTCATCCGGCTTGTTCGTGGCGACAGGAGCCGGTATGCCGTTGTTCGCAGGAAGCGACATGGCCGCTTGCAGACGAACGAGCCTCTTGCGAATGCCGTTGAAAAAAAGGACTGAAATAAATAAAAAAACCGCTAGCACGATCGTTAAAACGATAAGGTACATCGGTAATATCGACTTGGAAGCACTGCCCGCGCCAGATTGCATGAGCACCCTAGGCACTTTGAATACTATAAATCCTTCCGAGCGTGTATCCCCGATAAAAGCTACAATCGTGAAATCCTCTCTGCCTACGCTATCTTTCATGAATTGAACGGTGTACGAAGCGCTCCACTGCGCAGGCAATCGTAATTGCTCGTTCACTGGGAGCTGTAGCTTCGTACGACCGCTGCCATCCACCCAAAATAAAGTCGATTCTGGATACTCCGCTTTCTTACGAATAAGCGCTGCATCAACTTGCTCTGGTGATTGTCCGCTCAGTCTTGCCGCTTCGTCATGCCACATCGTCTCCAATTGGTTTCCGTCGCGGTATAGTCTCGACTCCATCGTATCCGCAATCTTGCCTCCCCCTTGTAAGAAGACGATCACCGACACGACGGGCAGCGATATTGGAAGCAGCATCACCGCGCACAACACAATTAACATGTAACGCGAAAGCAGTGAACGCTTCAAGCCCATCTTCCGCGAATCGTTGCTCAGCCTGTTCATCGCTTCACCCGATAGCCGATCCCACGAATCGTCTCTATAATAAGCGGATTGCTTGGATCGAGCTCGATTTTCTCGCGAAGATACCGGATGTGAACCATAATCGTCTTGTCGCCATCTATATACGGATCTCCCCATACTGCCTCATATATTTGTTCCTTTGTAACAATGCGGTTCAAGTTGTCGAGAAAATAAAATAAAATTTGGAGCTGCTTCGGAGTCAGCGGTATTTCGTCCCCGGTTCGTCCATCGTACACGGCCTGCAGTTGCGGCTTAATAACCAAATGACCAATCGCCAGCTCAAGCTCGATCGGTTGACCGTATCTGCGCAGCAGTACATCCAGTCTTGCCGCAAGCTCATCGGGATGGAACGGCTTCGTCAAATAATCATCCGCGAAGCGAAGACCCTGCAGCTTATCGTCTACTGCTGTTCTTGCGGATAACATAAGGATCGGCACCTGCGGTGCTTCCTTCTTCAGCCGTTGCCCGATCGTGAAGCCGTCAAGGCCGGGCAGCATGACGTCCAGCACAACAATGTCGGCACTGCCAACACGATCCACAGCAGTATCGCCTGTAATCAGCCAATCTACCGAATATCCGCGCCGCTCCAAATCCTCCTTGACCCAAGCTCCGATTTCCTTGTCGTCTTCTATATAAAGCACCTGTTTCATTAACGGATATAACCTCGATTCCGAGCATGATTGTATTATCATAGTCCAAGGCTTCCCCTAAAGTGAAGTTAAATTTCGTTTAAAAAATAAGGGGCCGCCTGCGTGTGAGCAGACAGCCGAATTCGCCATTATTGCCATTCTCGCAGATCATGCTGCTTAGGAACGAAGCGGGTATTCCAATTGGCCATATTGTAATTAGACTCGTAGAGGATACTTGCAGACCAGGAACCGGCGCTAGGCCGAACAGAAAAGTCATACATGATCTCGCCATGCGTCCAATCTCTGCGAAACTTAAGCGCCTCAATCGCCATTTTACGAAATTCTTGCACCTGTAATAACGTGAGTCCTTGCCCTTGGCTTTCGAACTTGCCGTTCCTGCTTTCGATCGGGTGATGCCTGAGACCAAACTTGCCAACTGCATTATTACGAATATGAATCATTACCGTTCCTGCTGCAGCGTTCGTGAGCTCCCCCTCTAGTTTACGAAATACAAAATCGATTTGACGGGCGAGTGGCATAGAATCCAATTCCATACAAACATTCCTCCTTATTAATTATTGTAAAATTTTATATGTATAGATCTCAAGGCATATTATATATGCGCATTGTCCCTATTACAAGATAAAATTTGATAAAATATTACTATTTATGATTCAATTCGACTATTGATCGCAGATCTAAAAGAAGTATTCATTTTCTGATTTAAACAAAAAGTATTTTTTCCCATTAAAGGCATTTTAAAGATAGTTCGATTATCCTGATTTAGATCATAAGTAATTATTGATTACACTTGTCTAATTCTCTTTAAATGGTATCATTTTCTAATTTTTCATTCACCGAAAATAGGTTTAGTATTTTCCGAACAACATTTTGCGCTTATTACAATGGGTAAAAAGGATTCATTTCGTAATCGACAATTATAGACCTTATTCGATAGCGGTGCTATAATATGGATAATCTATTAAAAGGAGCGCTTACATTATGAGCCAATGGTACTATTCGTTATCCGTACGAAATAAACTTTTGATTACGGTTTACTTCAATTTATTGATCTTTGCTATTGCAATGCTGCTTATATTGCAGTTTTCCGGCGGATCGTTAATTGGAGGTATCATCGCTACCATTGTTGTAGCCATAGTTGCGTTCCCTCTCATTTCATTTATCGAGAAGGCGATCAACCATTCCTTCGATGAGATGTCAAACACGGCGTTCCGAATTTCCAAAGGCGATTTTACGCAAAAAATTGATATGACCTCTTCCGTTGCACTGGGCGAGCTGGGACATGCTTTTAACAGTATGATCGACAAGCTGAAGGACATATTGACCGAGACATCCAATATTACCCGTCATGTATCCGAAACAAGCAGAAGCATCTTCGATAAGAACAGCAACATTAAGATCGCGATGGAGCAGGTCGCTGCCTCTGCCAATGAGCTTGCAACCGGGGCAAATGAAATATCCGAGGATGTCGCCGATATGAGCGATTCCATTCACGAAATTGAAATGCGCGTTACATCGTACGCAAGCGCTACGAAAGAAATGAACAATCGGTCCGAGCACACGCTTCAGCTCGTCGAGAAAGGCCGACAAGCGCTTGAAGTACAGTCCGACGGGATGCGCCGCAACGTAGAGGCTACAGCTAAAGTGTCGATGACAATCGAAGAGCTTGCCCGCAAAGCTCAGGGCATATCGGCTATTACGAAGACGATCTCCGACCTGGCTGAGCAGACCAACCTGCTGTCGCTTAACGCTTCCATCGAAGCTGCTAGAGCGGGAGAGCATGGCAGAGGTTTCGCTATTGTAGCGCAGGAGGTGCGCAAGTTAGCCGAAGAGTCGACGTCTTCTACCAAGCAAGTATTCACGCTCGTGAAGAGCATCGATGAAGGCATTAAACATACGATCAGCAATATGAAGGTTAATGAAGAGGTTGTACATATGCAGACTGAGCGTATTCGCGAATCGGAGCTTGTATTTGCCGAAATCGTTCAAAGCGTTCAATTCATTACCGAGCAGATCTACGCATTCGCGCAAGAAAGCGATTCGATGCTTGAGAGCGCTCGCAAAATCGCAGGAGCCATTCAGAATATTTCGGCAATCACCCAGCAATCGGCTGCCGGCACCGAGCAAGTATCCGCTTCGATGAACGAGCAAATTACTTCGGTACAAACCGTCGTTACGGAAACAGAGCGTATGTTAACGATGGCTACCCAGCTTCAACGGACGATCCAAGTATTCAAAGTGAAATAAACAGTCATTCATTAGGAAAAGCCCCTCAGAGAGACCGGTGTGAAGTGCCGGGCCTCTGAGGGGCTTTTTCTCCTATATTCTATAATTGCGCTTGATTCTCCATACGATACGCTTCTCGTCGGCTCTCCCGCTCGCTTTCCTTCAGGCGCGGGCATGTAAAGCAATAATAGCCGCTGTCGACCAAGTAATACAAACAGCAAGAGGACTTCATACGCATTTGCTTGTTCGGATCCTGAAGCGATTCCGTCATGTGAAACTTAACGGCTAACGGATTTTTGTTTCTTCCGAACAACGCCGGATCAAGCTCCTTGACCAGCTTGTAATTGGCCTCCGCCTTTTGCTTAACAGAATCGCATTGGGCGGACGCCATCAATCGATCATAGCCATAGGCAAGGGAGGTAGGCAATTGCCCCCATAACATCGCGCTCTTAAGCGTTCCAGCCCGTTCAATCGACTCGTAGATCGGTCTCACCGTATGAGCGAAGTAATCGCCCAGCTTCTTCGCCTTCCAAAGCTCGACCTCTCCCTCATCATCTGGTCCGTTGACCCAATCTGTATGATTAAGCTTCAATGCGCAGCTAACATATTTGCGATCTTGATAAGTTGCTTCATGTACTTGGAACTGAATATTTTCAAGCGATAGATCGAGCGTTTTGTTCCATGCCGACAGCATATACAGCATACCAAGCATCGGACCTCTGAACCAGCCTGCCATATACACCTCGGCTACCGAAATATCGGTGCCTTTCACTAATGGCATATATGAATTAAGAACTTGCTTCATTATATTCTCATTCAACAAATCAGTTGCCGCGCAACTAAATAGGATGCTCTCTTTGTCGTGAACAGCTAAGTTAAACTCATCATCCAACAAAGCTGCTATCGCCTCATCCATATTCAAATCCATCCCCTCCTACAACCGCAAACGGCTTCCGCCGTCTATTGACGGCTGCACTATGAATGCACATGATAATCGTTTTCATTATATCGTCTCTTCCTCGGATTGACAATGCGCATGAAAAGATGACGGTCGGGAACACTAGCCGCATTGCCTGTTCCACAATAATCGATCGGAGATTGAAGCTGAATGCGCACACAACGACTCTCTATGGCAATGAAATCGGCCGTACTGCTCCTTATTTGCTTAATGCTGCATGCCGGAATTGGCACTTCATCGTCTAGAACATCCTTTGTGTATGCTTCCCTTAAACCGAAACAGGCCGCGAAACAACAGCGTAAAGACGACATGTCATGGGTGAAGCTGCAAAAACAATTTCCCGACAATTACGTGCTTAACGGACCTCGCAATTCGAGGAAGGTTGCTCTTACTTTTGATGATGCGCCTGATCCGAGATATACGCCGGCCATCCTTGATATTTTGGCCCAATATGACGTATGCGCAACGTTTTTTATTGTTGGCAACCGTGCGCAGAAGCATCCGCAGCTTGTTCAGCGCATTCAACGTGAAGGCCATACGATTGGCAATCATTCTTACGATCACGCTGTTATGTCTAAACTATCGCTTAGCGGCTATCGCAAGCAAATATGGAGTACTGACGCAATCCTCAAGAACATTATAGGTTATTCACCGCGTTATGTACGCCCTCCGTACGGGGAGCTGTTGCCGCAGCAGGTGAGATGGAGCAAGCTAGCGGGTTATACAATCGTGAATTGGGATGTCGATTCCGTTGATTGGAAGAACAGTCCAAGCTCAGCCGTGCTTCGCAACATCAAGAAGACGCTCCAGCCAGGCTCGATCATTCTCCAGCATGCAGGCGGCGGTGATGGACAAGACCTCTCAGGGACGGTTAAGGCATTGCCGCAGCTCATCCTCCTATTAAGGAACAAGGGCTACGAGCTGGTCACCTTGCCAGAGCTGCTCGGCAAGTCGGCCGATCGGCCTATACAATGAAAGAAGGCAGACCCCATGACTTATGAAGGGTCTGCCTTAATTTCATTATTCCAAAATATAAATTTTCACTTGCTGAATGCCGAACTTCATCGCTTTGCTCTGACTGTCAGGAACAAAAATGTCGATTCGATTGCCTTTGATCGAGCCGCCGATATCGGTTGCCGTTGCGATCATACCGCCTTGCGGCAATCCATTGTAGTCATAGCCGGTCACATAAAGTTTCGTTCCAAGCGGAATCATCTTCGGGTCTACAGCAATCGTACCTACCTTCAGGCTATTGCCGAAGTAATCGAGCCCAGCCCAGCCGCCGTTCTCGGAAGCAGCCGCCGTATAGGCTGTCGCTTTCACTAGAAGCGACTGGGAATAAGCATACGATTTGCCGCTTAGCGCCGTTACCTTAGAAGCTGTTGTATCGGATGCCTCATTCGCAGCCATAGCTGTAACCTTGTTCGCTGCAGTGTTGCCCGTGGCCGGAATAGTCAACCTAAGGCCTTTATATATATTGTCCGGTTTCACGTTGGGATTAGCTTTCATGATCGAATCAATGGAAACGTCGTATTTCTGAGATAGCTTCCAGAAGGTCGTGCTCTCACCTGCGATATGAGTCCTAGAGGCAGCGTTAACAGAGCTCGATGCAAATAGTACCGATAATCCAACGACTGCTGCGGCGATCATAGTTTTGTTCAAGTCGATATCCTCCTTACGCAAATCGATGCGCTAAGTATTGTTGTCGTTCTCATCAGTATGTGCTTTCATTTCCTTGAAAAAAAGAAACGACAGGGGCGAATGCGCCCCTGTCGTCAATCTCGGGCATTCCAACTGCTTAATGCTTAGCCGATGAACATTTGAACCCATTCGCCGTTCACATAACCAACGCCGATTTTGGTAAAGCTTCCGTTCAAGATGTTGGCACGGTGGCCTGAGCTATTCATCCATGCTGTCATAACCTCTTGCGGAGTACGTTGACCCGAAGCGATATTCTCGCCTGCATAGGAATAAGTGACTCCGAATTGGCGCATCATATCGAATGGCGAACCGTAAGTCGGTGAAGTATGGCTAAAGTAGTTGTTCACGTCCATATCGCGAGCTTTCTCCGTAGCTACCTTCGTCAGCAACGTATCAACCTTAAGAGCGGAAAGGCCTGCTTTAGCGCGCTCTTGGTTCACTAGATCAACGACTTGGGATTGGAAAGCGCTAAGACCAGTGCTAGGCGCTGTCGAAGGTGCTGGTGTCGTTGTCGGCTTTGTTGTTGGCTTTGCAGTAGGAGCTGGCGTCGCAACCGGCTTTGTTGTTGGCTTCGTTGTCGGAGCTGGCGTTACCACCGGCTTCGTTGTTGGAGCTGGAGTTGGGTTAGTCACATTACCCGTTCCTGTATTGCCGCCTGTCGAAGGCAATGTAATGGTGCATCCGTTAAACAGGATCTTACCCAAATCGATGTTGCTAAGGTCAATTCCGTATTTGTTCGCGATTTGGTTAATCGCGTCTTGATTAAATGCGAAAGTATGAACGTTGGAGTTCGTCTTCACTACAGGTGCGGCACCTGCCGTTTGAGCCGAAACACCCGCACCGATCATCGTTGCTGCGATAATGCTGGCGACACCTACACGTATTGGTTGCATCTTCATGAAATTTTCCTCCTAAAAAGATATTATTATTTATACAAAACGTCTTGCGACTGTCATTCCAATGAGACAGTGCTTGTTTTGTATGCGTTCGGTCATCCCCGACGCCACTTATCTTAACATGGGGTTTTTGGCGATTCATGACACAAAAACTGCCAATTCGGACAAAATAACGGTCAAATCCGCACTGTCACTGCTTTATGAGAATCTGCTAATTTGCGATTCTAGCCTTTTTTCATGCGAAAAAAGCCTTAAGGAACAACAAAAAAGCATACATACGGACCTAACCGCATGTATGCCTTCTACTGTCTCTACTTAATCGATTCCAAGCTTGATATTGCCCGTTTCCGACTCCGCTTCGATCTTGATTGCGCCGCTTCCAAGCTTGCCGCTATACGCATGCTCGGTATGCATTGAGGCTTCAATGCCTTTCCAATCGATGTCCCGATTGCCATGCGCATGCTTCAAAACAATTTCCGCCGATTCCGGCTGTTTCTCGACTTCTAAACGGATATTGCCATGGTTTGTTGTTAAAGAGACGTTATCTTTCAATTCATCCGCATTAAAGCGAATATTGCTGCTCTTCGTGCTTCCTTGGACAGCGCCTACTCCATCTTCGATCGTAATATTGCCATGATCGGAATGTACCTTTAATTGTCCGACACTGTATGTTTCGAGCTTAATATTGCCGCTGCTGCTCTGCAGCTCCACATTGTCGCCGGTTACGTTCTCCAGATCCATATTGCCATGACTCGCCGTCAGCTTCACAATGCCGGCTTGCAGCTCCTCAGTATCGATATTTCCGCTTCCCAACGTAATAACAGCTTCCTTGGCCGTTAAATGCTCGATATCGATATTGCTATGCTTTGAATCTAATTCAATGCTATCCCATAGCCGATCAGGCAGCTCGATAACGAGGTCAACATCAACATAATTGAAGCCTACAAAAAAGATATCCTTATAGTCTGCATGGATCTTGGCTGTATCGCCTTCAGCTTCCGCTGTTAGTTCGAACCGATCCACATATTTTTTGCTTGCGCGGCCATCGATACTTACTTTGATATCGCTTGTCGCGCTCCGCTTTATCTCGATATTCACACTGTCTGAATCCACTTTAATGTTATGGATATCTTTCGCATCAATCGTTTTCTCCACTAGAACGGCTTCCGTTCCGAACGTCTTCAAATCCTGCATATTAAAGGTCATAAAGACGCCGATAATTCCAGCAATCAGCATAATGACGGCAAACGTCGCTAGCTTCTTCATTTCGAATTCCCCCTAACGACACGCGTGTTGAACTTCAAATATTTCAAAGTCATAATATAGAAAAGGCTCGTTAGTTTCTTTAGCCCGATCCCAAGCAAAATGGATACCGAGAAGCATATTAACGCCAACGACAGAGCTTGCGGCTTCGTGAAGGTCTCGACCCAGAAGCTGTCCGCGATGGTTGCAAAGCCCACAAAGGCGATTGACAGCGCCACAGCCCACAGGGATAGCAATACGGCTGCTAATGCCACATAAGGTCCGATGATAAAGATCAAATTGAATAGTCCGAGACTAACGGTTGCGAACACGGCGCGCGAAAGTCCTCTATAGGTTTTGCTCGTCTCGGCTTGCTCTACGCGATAACCGAGCAGCAGCTCTCCGGCGATATGTCTTGGGTCACCCAGCTCAAGAGCGGCTTCTTCCTCGCTCTGGCCGTTCTGCGCAGCCTGCTCGAAGTGCAAATAATAATCGTAGAGCCATTCCTTACGCTGCTCTTCGGACACATTCCTGAGCAGCCTGTTCAGCTCGTTCATATAAGACTGTTTTGTCATCATGGCCTCAATCCATCCTCTACTATTTCATTGACTGCTTTCGTAAACGAATTCCATTCTGAGATCAGCATTCGCATGTGACTCCAGCCTTCGGGCGTCAAATGATAATATTTGCGCGGCGGTCCTTCGGTCGATTCCTTCAAATAAGTGGAGAAGAACCCCTCTTGCGTAAGCCGGTTAAGCAGGGGATAGACACTGCCCACTGCGAGCTCGAACTTCTCAGATATCATGACGGCAAGCTCATAGCCGTAGCGATCACCTCTTGTCGTTAGGACGAGAACACATATTTCGAGAACGCCTTTTTTAAACTGAATGTTCATTCCGTATCCTCCAATTGCGTAATGCACGTACTTAATATTGTTAGGTATTCATTAATGTAGAATAGCTTATCGCAAGCACGCGTCTTTTCGATCAGTCTTCAGTAACTATACAATACCATGTAGTATTCTACAATGCAATATAGTGATTACAAAAAAATACCACCATCAAGGGCCGAAGCCGCTTGACGGTGGTATTCCTGTTCAACGGTGATTAGTTAACGCTAACGAACTTGCCTGTAGCTTGCGATTCGAATGCGCACAAGATCACTTTAAGCGACGCGCGTCCGTCTTCGCCAGTTACCGCTGGAGTCGTGTTGTTCACAATGCTCTCGATGAATGCATCGATTACACCGCTCGATTCTTGCTTATCGTTGGTCGAGATAGCGCCTACTTTGTGTTTCTCAACCGTACCGTTGCGCAGCTCAACGATAACTTGATCGTCTGGATGCGTTCCGATCTTCATAACGCCGTTCTCGCACCATAGAATCGTGCTGTTGTCTTCGCCTTTGTAGTACGTCCAGCTTGCAACAAGCGTACCCATCGTGCCGCTCTTCATACGAATCAAGCAAGCCGCGTTGTCGTCTACATCCGTATCTTTGTGCTGTGTGCCAACGAAAGCTGCGATCTCGGAAACTTCGTCGTTCAGCATCCAACGGATAAGGTCGGACTTGTGTACGCCAAGGTCGCCCATTGCGCCCATGATTGCTTCAGGCTTGCGGAAGAACCAGCTGCTAGCGCCGTCGATCGACCAGTTGTCTGGACCCGGGTGTCCGAAGGACGTACGGAACGTAAGCACTTTGCCGAGTATGCCGGATTCAAGGATTTGCTTCGCCTTCACGTGCGGAGGCATGAAACGTTGGTTTTGGCCAACCATCAGATGTACGTTGTTTTTCTTAGCCGCTTCGATCATTGCAGCAGCCTCTTCGTCTGTTACAGCCATTGGCTTCTCAACAAGAACGTGAACGCCAGCGTTAGCTGCAGTAATGGACATAGGTGCGTGAAGCGCGTTCGGCGTATTTACGCTTACTGCGTCAGGCTTCACTTCAGCAAGCATTTGCTCATAATCAGCAAAAGCTTTGGCGCCGAATTGATCTGCATAGTGCTGAGCGCGTTCGATGATTGGATCAACGAAAGCAACAAGCTCAACGTTCGCATGAGACGCATATTCCGGGATATGACGGTATTTCGAGATGGAACCACAACCAATGACTGCTACACGAACTTTGGACATTTAGTTTCCCCTGCCTATCTTATAAGTTAAGTTAGCGAAATATCGCTTATTTCAAATAATTGCTTTTCAACCATTCCATGCTTTCGCCAACGGATTCAAGCGGCGGATTCGCGCAAGTATCTTGCTCTACGATCAACCATTCCACGTTAGCTTTCTCAGCTGCATCAATAATCGGAAGAAGCGGCAAGTCTCCGCGGCCAAGCTCAACCGTATCGATTTGCTGGCCTTTCTCGCCGCCGCGGTAATCCTTCAGGTGAAGAAGCGGCAGACGTCCTGCGTATTTAGCGATATAAGCAAGCGGATCTACGCCGGAATATTGTACCCAGCCGATATCCATCTCTACTTTCAAATATTTCGGATCGATACGCTCGTACAAAGCGTCGAATACGATTTGGCCGTCAATCTCCACTTCGAATTCGAAATCATGGTTATGGTAAGCGAAATCAATGCCTTCAGCTTGGAAACGTTTACCGTATTGCTCAAAATTCACAAGATGAGTACGCCATGCTTCCGTATCGCGTGCGTCAACTGGCAACCAAGGGCAGATTGCATACTTCGCGCCAATCGTTTTCAAATAAGCAATTTCACCATCAAGATTTCCTTCAAGCAGGTGCAGGCCGATATGCGAGCCGATTGCTTTCAGGTTAAGCTCTTGCAACAAGTCGCGCAGCGCTTCTGCTTCCATGCCGCCGTAACCTGCGAATTCTACACCCTCGTAACCAAGTGCGGCTACCTTGCGAAGTGTGCCTTCAAAATCTTCAGCCAATACATCGCGCAGCGTATACAGCTGCAAACCGATACTGAGTCGTGTCATGCGAGTAGCACTCCTTTATATAATCATATTGTGTTCATGGATAAGCTCATTGCTGTACGTTTTCCATTATATATAGTACCCCATTATAAAAACAGCTATCTTATTAGCATTTTTATATGCGATTTTGGTAAATGCATGTTCCAAAATGAAAGGCCCCCTAACAGCAGCCGCTGCAACGGCCATCGTTAGGGGGGGCATACCGCGGTTAGACGGCGATTATACGATTATTGGATCGTGATGACGAACGATGCTTCTGCCGCTCCAGCAGCGAAGCGTGCGACTGTGCCGTCGACTTCAGCCGATGCGCCTTCAACGGAGGCAATTGCGCCAATGCCTTTGAGCGATACCGAGAACGGCTTGCCGCTCGACTTCACCTTGAAGGAAATGGAGTTGCCGCTTCTTACGGCAGAGATCGTCAGCTCAGACACGCCTTTCAGATCACGTACAATCGTCTCAGCAGTACGGCCATCCTCCAGGTTATGCAATTGAAGCTCAACGCCGTCAGCATAATCGTAGTCCGGACGAAGATCGTTCGCGCCAAGCGCAAGGAACGAGTTCGGACGTACAAACAGTGGCAGGCTGAAGAAGTCGTACGTTTCTTTGAACCATTTGCCGCCGCAGGCAATGTCGCCGGTCAGGAAATGCGTCCATTTGCCCGCTGGCAAATAATAGGTCACTTTGCCTGCTTCATTGAAGATCGGTGCAACGAGCAGCGAATCACCCAGCATGTATTGGCGATCAAGCTGTTCGCTTGTTGGGTCTTCTGGGAATTCGAGCACCATTGCGCGCATCGATGGAACGCCTTGTTCAGTCGCTTGTACAGCTGTGTTGAACAAATACGGCATGATACGGCTCTTTAGCTTCGTGAAGTGGCGAGTAACATCAACCGCTTCCGTATCATATGCCCAAGGCACCCGGTACGATTTGCTTCCGTGCAGACGGCTATGGCTCGACAGCAAGCCGAATGCCAACCAGCGCTTGAATACATGTGCCGGAGCCGTGCTCTCGAAGCCGCCGATGTCATGACTCCAGAAGCCGAAGCCGGACAAGCCTAACGACAACCCGCCGCGGAGACTTTCCGCCATCGACTCGTAATCCGCGTAGCAGTCGCCGCCCCAGTGAACCGGGAACTTCTGTCCGCCAGCCGTTGCGGAACGCGCGAACAACGCTGCTTCGTTTTTGCCAAGCTTCTCTTCTAGAACGTCGAACACGACTTTATTGTACTGGTACGTGTAGAAGTTGTGCATTTTGATTGGATCAGAACCGTCATGGTACACGACATCAGTCGGGATACGCTCGCCGAAGTCCGTCTTGAAGCTGTCGACGCCCATATCGACCAAATCACGAAGGTAACCTGCATACCATTCGCAAGCAGCCGGATTCGTGAAGTCGACAAGCGCCATGCCTGGCTGCCATAGATCCCATTGCCATACGTCGCCGTTTGGCTTTTTAACTAGATAGCCGTTTTGCTTGCCTTCTTCGAACAGACGGGAGCGCTGCGCAATGTAAGGATTGATCCAAACGCAAATTTTAAGACCTTTTTCTTTCAGGCGCGCAAGCATGCCGACCGGGTCCGGGAATTGACGCTCATCCCATTTGAAATCCGTCCAATGGAACTCGCGCATCCAGAAGCAGTCGAAGTGGAATACGTGAAGCGGAAGATCGCGCTCAGCCATGCCGTCAACGAATGAGTTAACCGTTGCTTCGTCGTAGTTCGTCGTGAACGACGTCGTCAGCCATAGTCCGAACGTCCATGCCGGCGGCAGCGCAGGCTTGCCCGTCAGATCGGTGTACTTGCCGAGAACTTCCTTCATGCTAGGACCGTCGATGACGAAATACTCAAGCGACTCGCCCGCCACGCTGAATTGAACCTTCTTTACTTTCTCCGAAGCAACCTCGAACGATACAAGCTCCGGATGGTTGACGAATACGCCATAACCTTTGTTCGTTATATAGAAAGGAATGTTTTTGTACGATTGCTCGGAGCTTGTACCGCCATCCTTGTTCCATAAATCGACGACTTGGCCGTTTCTAACAAACGGCGTGAAGCGTTCTCCTAGGCCGTATACCCATTCGCCTACTCCAAGATCAAGCTCTTCGCGCATGAACGCGCCATTGTTTTTCTCCGTAATGTAAGCCATTGATTTTTGCGCGCTGCCCGTAATACGTTCCGAGCCGCGGTAGAAATCGACTGCCCATTCCGGACCTTTGCGTATGCGAACGCTCAGGCTTCCGCTCGTCAATACGGCCTCGTTCTCGTTTTCCTCAATAACCGCATGGCTGCCGTCCGACTTCGATAGCTCGAAAGCAGGTCCGCGATCTACGACACCCGCGTGGTGAATGAGCTTTACGCCGATGACGCCGGGAAGCGGAGAATGAAACTGAACCGTTAGCAGCATCGTATCAAGCATATTGGAGCGTGTTAAGATCGGACGCGGCGATGCGTATGCGATCAGCTTGCCGTCCTGTTGTTCAAAGTCATGCACTTGGACTGCGCCAAGCACATCATAGCCTTCTCGAATCAGCCAGTTGCCGTCAGTAAATTTCATGATCGAACCAACCTTTCTTCATTCATCTATTGGTATAGTGTTGCATTCTTGTATAGTTGCATTATACTGATAATATTAAGAACGAACTAACAGAATAATGCTCATCTATAGCACTATTTTGATGAAATACACGCCATTCATGCAGCCAGAGGCACAAAGGAGACTGGAATGGATCAAACAACACGTCATTCCTTGAAAGAGGACCGGCTTCACGGCAACAATATGTTCCCTTTGGCCGCCTATTGGATCGAGAGGGATGAACCAGGCGCTCCAATTCTTGACTGCCATTGGCATGCGGAGGCTGAATTTTTCTTTGTGCTGGAGGGCGAGGTGCTGTTCCAGGTTGATACCGACTATTTTCCTGTCCGCGCGGGCGAAGCGGTGTTCATCGATGGCGGAGACATTCATGCCGGCCATTCACTGAATGACTCAACCTGCAAATATTGTGCGATCGTATTCGACACCCATATGCTTGCGAGCGGCAGCTTCGACGCTGTTCAAGAGAAATATGTGACACCTCTGCTGGAGAAGAAACGTACTTTCCCTAGACATATTACATCGGCGACCGAATGGGAGCGCTCGTTGCTCTCTCATCTGCGTGGCATGATGGAGGCGTACGATAATGGGCAGAACGGGTTCGAAATCGCGATCAAAGGACGGCTTTATCTCATGCTTCATGAAATATGCTCCGGGAAGCGCTTCGTTAATCGCACCGAAACGAGCAATGCCGATTCTACGAAGATTGACCGTTTGAAGACTGTCATCCTTTATATGCAGCACAATTTTCATCGTCCGATTCGAATTGCCGAGCTCGCCGACCAGATCCCAATGAGCGAAGGCCAATTTTGCCGCTTCTTCAAGACGATGACGAGACAGACACCGATTGAATATTTGAATGCCTATCGCATACGGCAAGCAACGGAGCTGCTGCTGGATCCGGAACGCAAAATAGCGGCGATTGCGTTCGATGTCGGCTTTGAGCATATTAGCTACTTCGTTAAAGTATTTCGCAAAACGATGAAGTGTACACCTTCGCAATTCCGCAAAGAGCGCACAGGAAGCGATTCCTAACGATTCATAGCGGCTTAAGCCGTTCTAAACGGTTCAAAACCGTAGAAGTTACAATATTGTAACCTTATGCTCATTCTTTTTTAAGAATTATTTAATAATTATGCGTTACACTTATGAAAAATTGCAGATCAGGATGGAGGTCCACGCAATGAAAACGATGCTTTTATTCCAAAACAAAACGATTCCCGTATATTTAACCGATACAAATAAACAAGCAATTGAGAAACTGTCCGCGGTATTGAACCGCAAGCTGACTACCGGCAAGAACGCCCTTAAGACATGTATCAAATCCTTAATCAGCGTTGAAATCGTCGGCAGCGAGGCCACTCTTCATTCGTTGTCTGAACGGGATACGCTAACCATTTCCTTATATTAATGAAGCAAACTTAAGCTGTAATCTTGAAGGCAGACATTCGGGCGCCAAGCCCGGTGCCTGTCTTTCTTGACGTTCAATCAACCTTGAAGTTGATTAATTAACTTTGAAGTTATATGATTATGGAAAATAATCGGAATAGAGGATTTAACGATGATAATCGAGGTAAACAGCCGCAATCTGGCTTTTCTTGAATGCTTCGCCTCCGAGACGAGGGTGAAAATAATTGAATTGCTTAACGAGCGGCCGATGAACATTAAAGATATAGCAGAAGCGCTTCGAATTTCATCGGCGATCGTAACGAAGCATATTCAGAAGCTGGAGGAAGTCTCGATCGTGAGAACGGAGAGCATACCAAGTACGCGAGGCCGGCAAAAGGTATGCTTCCTCGCGCTGGAGTCGGCAACGCTTCAATTCAAAGCTCGCAAAGAGACTTCCAATCAGAATAGATATGTCGTCAACATACCGATCGGACAATATTCGCAATATGAGGTTAAGCCAACCTGCGGTTTAGCTTCAGACTCCAAAATAATCGGACTCATCGACGATCCTCGCTACTTCTCCGACCCTGAGCATGTGCAGGCAAGTCATCTGTGGTTCGCCAGCGGTTTCATTGAATATCGAATACCTAATTATTTGGTCGGCAAGCAGACTGCTAAAAACATGTCCATCTCCATGGAAATCTGTTCGGAGGCTCCGAGTTATAATGAACACTGGCCTTCAGACCTGTATTTTTACTTGAACGATATATGTCTTGGCGTATGGACCTGCCCAGGCGACTTCGGAGCAGTAAGAGGTGTTCATACACCGGAGTGGTGGGATTTGGGGACGCAGCATGGCCTGCTCAAACAAATAACCGTCGATGAGAAAGGCAGCTTCATCGACGGCATATGTATGTCTTCTATAACGATTAACGATATCCCAATGGAATTCGGCGAAGACTTCCGATTCCGTATCAGCGCACCGGAAACAGCCGGCCACAATGGCGGACTCAGCATGTTCGGCAAACATTTCGGCAATTACGCGCAAGATATTAATGTCTACGTAGGCTATTAGCCGTAAAAATTACTTTGCGGACTCGGTTTGCTGCTGCTGATCGTTTGGACGCTGTCTTCCTCCGCCGCCTCCGAAGCCGCCACCGCCGGCTCTAAGCGTGATCGATTCCGCTTCCATCGTGTCGTCCTTCAGGTTAATGGACAAGATGTCGTCTGCTTTCAGATCAGCAAGCGCTACCTCCTTCTCGACCATCTCGTTGTTCTCGAATGTTACCGATACGATCTTCGTGGCATCCGTTACTTGAACCGCCATAGTCTCTTCGCTGAACATATTGTCCATATTCATCCGACCGCCTCCATCCTGCGGAGCTTCGCCGTCTGCAGGCGGCTCAGGCATATCCTCGCCTTCAGGAGGCTGACCAGTGCCGTCTCCTTGACCGTGGCCACCACCGAAAGTCATATTCGATTTGTACACGGTTATCGTCTGACCTTCAATGGATTTCACTTTGCCCATAAGATCGGCTTGCATGCCCATTCCCATCTGACCTCCGCCGCCAGCGCCGCCTTGCTGCGCTCCGCCTTGTGTCTGAACCTGATCCGGCTGCTCCGCAGCAGCATCTTCCTTCGTTCCGCAGCCTGTAAGAACGACCGCTAAAGCAAGTGCCCCCACTGCCCATTTCCAACTCTTGTTCATCCTACTATTCCACTCCTTCTGCCTGTTCCTGTGACGGCATTGTAGCATAGCATTATGAACCAAAGATGAACAAGCAGTAACTACTTTGCTTATCTTCTTAACGCAGCGGCAGACTTCCGCTTCGCTCGCGGTTGCCCCATAAGAACAGCATCGTACCTACCCATCCGCAGCATGATGCGGCGATTAGCAAAGACGACATGGATAAGCTGCTCGAAAGTGTTGTACTCAAGAGCGGACCAAGCGTCCCTCTGAATCCGAACAACATTAGATGAATGCCGAATACTTTCGCTTCTTTGCCAGGCGCGAGCTTAAGCACGAAGGAAAGAATGCCAATATCCCATATGGCCTCACCAATACCTTGAATGAAATTGCCGATAAGGACAGCGGGGTAAGCTTCCCAGACACCATACAGCATCGGCACGATAGCATACGCTCCGATACCGACCATCAGTGTATATTTGATATCGAAGCGGTCGATCATCCAACCTGCAATCCAGAAAGTCAGGAGCAGCGCCGTGAAGTATGCGACGCGGGCATAACCGATCTGAATATTAGACATCTCCAGCACATCGACTTGAATGATTTGGTATAGCGGACCTGCGAGCATATTGCCGAAGCCAGACAACGTTGTCGCACCAAGGAAGACGGCTAGCTTGCGATTTTCCTTCACGAGCTCCCATTGTTCCCGGAGTGGAAACCTGCTTGGTTTCTTTCCGTATTCAATCTGCTGCTTCGGCTTGTTGCTCTCTCCCGCTCCATTCTTAGGAAGCTTTAGCGTATTGAACACTCCGATCGAGATAAACCCGGCAATCGATGCCGCGATAAGCGGACCCGAAGGACCGAATGCATCCGACCAGCTTCCAACAAGGTAAGCTAGCGGAATCATGATGATGCCCATAACTACTCGGACATACCCCATCAACCTGCCGCGCAGATCGGACGGGTACATTCGAGAAAGGAGCGAAGCATAAGCCGGGGCTTGAATGCCCATCAATAATTGGAACACTATGGCGACGATCACATACACCGAAGGGTCGGCGAACAAGGCCGGAAGCAATAACAACAATCTGCCAATGGCATTCGGTATAATAACGAACGGTTTCGGATTGTTCGCCTTCTCAATCCATGTTGCCCACATTGGCGAGAACAGCAGCCCAATCGCAGGCGCTGCGCTCAGCAAACCGACTTGCAAATGACTTGCCCCCTGCTGAATCGCAAAGGCGACATAAAATTGATTAATAACAACATTGAATAAACTGAACAAACTCGTCGCCCCAAAATCAATCCGGGCATTGCGCCATACTCTAGCACTCATCGGCAAGCCTAAGCGGACGATACGGCGGTTGCTGTTACCTGAGGGTTCCATGTGGATAATTCCTTCTTCTCTAGTTAGTCGTTTGACAGAGTCGCGAGCACAGAGAGAGGATCCCAAGCGCCGCAAGGGATCCTCTCTCTTCTCTAGCACATCATTTGATTTGATACTACTGCACCCTTAGCCAAATGTACAGATGAAGTTATCGGTAATACATTTGCGTTCAATTTCACCGTTCCGCATTCAATTCAGCTTCGTAATCTTCCTAATCCTGCTGGATTATGATAGACTTTCAATGAATTCGCATACAGCATATACGGAGGTAATAGAATGAGCATCGCAATCGGAATAGATATTGGGGGAACGAAGATCGCACTCGGCTTCGTTGATGAGCAAGGACAGGTGCTTGCCAAGAGCTCTCTCAAGACCGACTTGACTGTAGAGCCCAGCATCATGATCGCACGAATAGCAGATGAAGTAAAGCTGCTTAGCGAGCAGCACAACATAGCACTAGACAGCGTAATCGGCATCGGAGTTGGAGCGCCAGGCCCGCTCGATACGAAGAACGGTACGCTCACTTGCCCTCCTAACTTGAAGAGCTGGTGGGGGTTTCCTGTAGTTGACCAGCTGAAGTCGCATCTCCCGTTGCCTATAAAGATGGAAAATGACGCTACCGCAGCGGCGCTAGCAGAGAAATGGCTAGGCGCTGCTCAGGATTCCGATCACTTCATCTTTATTACGATCAGCACAGGCATTGGCGCCGGCATCTACTTGCATGGCAAGTTGCTTACCGGATCGACTGGCAATGCGGGCGATGTCGGCCATATGATCGTCGACCCTGCGGCTGGCACATGCACGTGCGGCCTGCCCGGCTGCTGGGAATGGATCGCCTCCGGCACAGCCATTACACGCCAAGCGACTGAACTGCTCGGACGCCCCGTCTCCTCGAAGGAAGCATTCGAGCTTGCTGCAGAAGGCGACGCACAGATGTCTGAGCTTGTGAATCGCGTGTTCAATTACATCGGAATGGGCTGCGTATCGCTAATCAACGTACTTGATCCGAACAAAATCGTTATCGGCGGCGGCGTATCCCAGGTTGGCGCTCCATTATTCGATGCCGTTCGGTCGTATGTAGCGAAGCATGCGCTCAACCCTTCCGGAAGAGAGACGGCAATCGTAGCCGCTCAGCTGGAGCAGGATGCAGGTCTTATCGGCGCGGCCGCGCTCGTGCAACAGCCTTATTAATAGAAAAAAAGGCGAATCGGTTAAAGTCCATAAGACTTCTCCGTTTCGCCTTTTCTCATTCATCTTATTAGATAAGAAATTGTTCTATTTCTTCTCTAGAAGGAATGGAGGATTGAGCGCCTTCCTTCGTCACCGCAAGCGCCGATGCCGCCGTCGCGAACAACAAAGCTTGCCGTGTTTCCTTGCCCTCTGCGCTAGCCGCGGCGTACGCCCCGATGAATGTATCACCTGCAGCAGTTGTATCAACAGCCTTTACCCGGTAGGCCGGTACGGCAATAGCCGGCGAGCGGCCATTGCAGTAAAGGCTGCCCTTCTCGCCGAGCGTAACGATTATATTAGCGACTCCTTTGCCAATGAACCATTTCGCTGCTTCCTGCGCTGAAGTTGTATCTGCAACAGCAATGCCAGAGATAACCTGGGCTTCCGTTTCGTTAACGATAAGCGTGTCCAAGTTCGCAAGCAGCTCATCCGATATGCGCATCGCGGGCGCCGGATTGAAGAAGACGCGTGTACCGCCAGCGCTTGCGCTTCGGATGACCGACTCAGTCGTCTCCCATGGAATTTCATTTTGCAGCAAAACGATATCGATTCCCGACCAATCCTCGATCGCGGCCGCAACGTCGGCTACGGTTAACATACCGTTCGCGCCTTTGGACAGCACGATATGATTCTCGCCTTCATGATTGACTGTAATGAAAGCCATGCCCGAGACGCCAGCCTTGCGCTGAACCAACCTTGTATCGACACCTTTGCTTTGCAGCGAGTCAATAAGCGAATCCGCATACGGATCCTCACCGACGGCGCCGACCATTGTGCAATTCCCTCCCGCACGCGCAACAGCAACAGCTTGATTCGCGCCTTTGCCACCCGGTATAAAATCATTGCCTATGCTTGCGATCGTCTCTCCTGGCTGGGGAAAATGCTCAACTTGGTTGACGACATCCATATTCATGCTTCCTACAACGAGGATATGCTTCACCCGAAACCCAATCCCTTCCATTCCCGTATCATTAATTATTGCTCAATCCTATTTTATCAAAAGGAGTCCACTATTACATGATAACCGCATTTATTATTGGCTGCGAGATCGGTTTTTGGGTGTTCGTGCTTGCAGGACTGCTGTTCAGATACATCTTCAAGCTGCCTAAGCTCGGAGCCATACTGCTTGTTTGTACGCCCTTAATCGATCTTGCGCTTATTATCGCAGCTGTATCCGATCTTAAAGATGGCGCAACAGCTACAACGATGCATGGCGTGGCGGCAATCTACATCGGCGTATCGGTCGCCTTCGGACATCGGATGATCCGCTGGGCAGACAGCCGATTCGCGTTTCGTTTCGCGGGCGGTCCACCTCCTGAAGGTAAACCGAAATTTGGCAAGGAGCACGCGAAGTACGAAAGGGTAGCTTGGTTTCATCATTTATTGGCATGGGCTATAGGCTGTGCCATCTTGTACGGCATGATCTTATTCGTGGGCGACGCCTCACGAACGGAGTCCTTGCTTGGCACGATACGAATATGGTCAATCATACTCGCAATCGATTTTGTCATCAGCATCAGCTACACCTTCTCACCGCGCAAGCAGAAGACATTGGAGCAATAAACCGAAAAAACCGTCTAGCAGGAGTATAATCCTGCTAGACGGTTTTTTTCATTCATAATTAGAACGGCTCGATTCCAAGTCGGCCAACGGCGATGAATACAGCCAGAAGCAACAGTACGACGTTCATGCCAATCGCTTGATTTTCCTTATGCTTCACGTGGAAAGCGATAGCAAGAACCATAATGACCGCTAGGCCGATTGCCGCAATGCCTGTAAGTATTGGAGCAATGTCCAGCGCGCCGGGAAGCAGCAAGCCGAGACCGCCGAGAAGTTCGGATATGCCGACGAATAGAATATATCCCGTCGAGCCATTTTTCGCCCAAGACATCGTTTCCCTCACCTTGCTAGGATTAAATGTCTTCATGACACCAGCCATCAGAAACATCAGACCAAGCAAAATCTGAGCAACCCATAATGCAATATTCATAATAGCGCACCCCTCATTACTTGAATTAACTTACTTACTTTATGTAATGTAGTTTATATTATTCATAAGGTTTCGTCAAGTGCCCTTACTACCTTCACTCACATTGTTTCTCCTGCCTGGAAAGACTATAATGTAGAAGAGAAGAGGTGATTCGTATGGAGCATGGACCGATGTGCTCTCAGTTTGAGAAGGCGATTGAATTGCTAAGCAAGCGTTGGGTCGCATTCATTATTTATCAGATGCTGCCCGGCCCCCAGCGTTTTACTCATATCGATCATTCCTTACCGAACTTAAGCGGCAAGGTGCTTTCGGACCGACTGAAGGAGCTTGAGCAGGAAGGTCTTGTAAAGCGCGACGTCTATCCGGAAATACCGGTTCGCATCGAATATTCGCTAACCGAGAAGGGACGAGCGCTCACCCCTCTATTCGTCGATATAGCAAGCTGGGCTAGTCAGTGGATTGAAGTCCCCAAAGAGATTGAATGTACTGAAGACCGCTTTTCCGATTGTTAGATCCTTAATCCTATTATATTGACGCTTTCATTATGCGTACAAAAGCCAAAAAGGAATGTTCGGCATGAGCTTATGCTCATCGAACATTCCTTTTTTTCAATCATCCTTGCGCCCATAGCTTCTTGCAAACCGCTTCATTCTCGCATACGCCTTCGAATCTATTTTCTTCAGCGGGTGAAATTGCGGATGGTTGGTGTTAACCTCAAGTACCCATAGACGCTGCTTCTTATCGTATGCAAAATCAATGCCCATCTCATGCATGCCAGTGCGATACTTGCTTAAGCTGTTCGCGATCTTAAGCGCCTTGGAGGTTAGCTCCCGCTTCCGCTTGGCTGTTCGAGAGGCCGACAAGCCTTGTTTACGCCCCAGCTTCTGCAGTGAATAAATAACGCCGCCCTGATAATAATTCGTTACAATCTTGTCTTTCGCGCCTACCTTTACGAGAAAACCGTTGAACGTCCATGAACCGCCGGGCTTTCGCTGCACCATCGCGCGAATATCATATGACCTGCCGTTAACCTTATCAAGATTAATCGCTTTTTGAATAATCAGTTTGCTGGGCGACTTCGATTTGATCCGCTGGTAGGCTTCCTTGACTGTACGGTAATGATGGACGAGTTGCTTGCGATTGGCGATTTCCTTCAACGTCAGCCCATGGCCCTTCTTCGTCAACTTAAAGATGCCTATTCCTTGCGATCCTGTATTCGGCTTAATGTACACTTTCCCGAAATGCTCCACCAACGATCTCAGATTATTTAGATGAAACGATTCCGTATGAGGGATCATCGACTTCAGCTTCGGATTCGCCGTTAACAGCTTGCTTACTTTGAGCTTGCCGCGAATATTCCGACTTGTGTATTTCTTCTTATACATAGAAATTCACCTCATGTTACCATATGAGACGAATTTCCCGTACACCTGTGCTAACGTATATAGGCATCAAATATACTAATTCACCATTGCCTATCGTTATTTGCTAAGCAATCGATATACAACCGCAGCCGACTCCGCGCGAGTTAATGAAGCCTGAGGATCGAAGCCCGAATCCGTTCTGCCTTTGAGCAATTCCAGCCCATAAGCCGACTTCACCGCTTCTAACGCCCAGCCGCTTATTTGATTCAAATCCGAGAATGGCAGCACGGCTTCTACAGATGTGTTCTTGCCTAATTGAAGCTCGTATGCCTTCACCAGCATCACGGCCATCTCTTCCCGCGAGATCAGCGCATCTGGGTCAAAGGATGTCGCGCTGCGGCCTTTAATAATGCCTGCATTAAACGCAGCGTTAACAGCAGACGCATACCAAGCAGATGACAGAACATCCTCGAAACGATTTGACAACGCACTTTCGCTCATATTTAACGCGCTCACTAGCATTGATGTAAATTCAGCCCGGCTAATCGCTCGACCCGGCTCGAATGCTGTTGCCGATACACCTTTAACGATGTCCTTGGTAGCAAGCTCCGTAATCGGGCCATATGCCCAATGTGCAGCTGGCACATCATTAAACCGTCTAATGACTTCTAGCACCCCGTATGCGCTAAAATGTTCAATCTCGGTTGTCCACTCGCCATTCGCCCATTCGCCGCCTACATACGTCAGTTTGCCATCTTCACTAACATAATAGATGCCGCTATAAGGAGTAGGAGAAGCAGATGCCATCCGCAAAACAAGGGGCTGGCTGAATCGGTTCAGCACTGCCTCATTCCCTGCCTCGCTGCGAATCGACAGTTTGAAATCGAAGGCGCTGCCTTGCAGCTTCACATCTGTATTCGCAAGCGCCGAACCGTTCTGCGACAACATCGCATTTAGCTTGCTGCTGTCTATCGGCTGAAGCGAAATGGTTATGGTGCTTCCCGAACCAGCTGCTAGCTCGCCAAGCTTGTTGCGCAGCTCCGTCAATACTGCTGCCGGAATCTCTAACGCTGTCGTTCCATTGCTAAGCTTGAGCGTTCCTTTCTCTAAAAGATCATAGAGACTCGACGGAATCTCTACAGAGGTAACATTCGCAGGAATCTTTACCGAAAGATTACCCTGTCCATCCTGCTGCAGCTGTTCGCGGGTAAGATTAACCGTATTCGTATCCGTAGCGACAACTTCGCCGGATGCTCCATCGTCTATGCTAGAAGGGGCCTTCTCCGTCATCATAAGCTCGACATCGTCAATGAATCCCCATGTTTCGGCTAGAGCTTCAACGTCAAAACCGATCGTTAGCTTCCCGTTGTTGACGACGATCCCTTCGATTTCGTACTGTTTCCAATTGTTATAGCCTTCGTTGACAATATCGACGGTAAGAGGCGCTTGCGAATCATTCTTCTGGGCGAATAGTTTAAACTTCGTCTCGCCTGCTCCTCCCGACACCCATGCCTTCAATGTATACGTGCCTTTCGGCAGCGAGGTGATCGTTTGCTTTAGCTTATAAGCATAATCCGTTCCGTACCAGTAGTTGAAAACATGACTGCCGGAATGCGAATTTCCCGCATTTTCCTCGATTTTACCCGCATCAGGTGTAACCTCTAGCGTCCAGTGGTTTAGATCTCCGTTCTCAAATCCGCCATTTTTGACGTTGTTCGCAAATTGGAGTACCGTGATCTCGATGCTTGCCTGTTGTTCAAAGCCATCTACAGTACCGTTAATCGTGAATTTTCCTGGCGAATTCCACTTGGAATCGTCTATCTCATCCCAAATAACGACCTTCTCTCGAATCGTCCCTTCGTTATAGAGAACCTTCACCGTTGCAGGCAGATCAACCGGAGCTCCCTTCGGCGTCGTCAGCCCCATGGACGGATATACAAGCACTGGCTCAGCATCTCCCATACTGCCAGGCGTGTAAAGGAAAGCGTCCAAGGAATCGAGCGCATTGCCTTCAAAGTCGAACATCGCTTGATTCTCCCAACCATTTCCTTCACCCGATGTCCAGCCTACTCCAGCAAGCCAAGCCGGCTCCCAATAGAAAGCGCCAAGGCCCATGCCGCCATCGACATTCGCTACTGTATTAAGCACCATCTCCGTGACGAGCTTTTGATTCGCGACCGATGCTTCGAAACCTGCGATGTCAGTCTGCGCTTCCGTTGCGATGTTGCCCAGGTCATCGGCATTGTCGAGCGTATACGGATAAGCGGTTTCCGCTACGACGATTTGTTTGCCGTAACGTGCAGCCATATCGTTCATATTCGTCTTCAACTGCTGGAAAGTTCCGTGCCAATAAGGATAATACGACATGCCGATCACATCGTAATCAAGCTCATTTTCCTTCGCTTTATCGAAGAAATATTGGAATGCAGAATTATTTCCGCCCTCAGCCAAATGCAGCATAATTTTCGTTTCATGGCCGTCCGGCGTCGTATCGCGAACTCCCTGTATACCCGCCTTCAAAAGCTGAGCTAATTGATCGTATCGGCCAATAGCTCCATCCGGCAGCAGCATGCCGCTGTTGATCTCATTACCCACCTGCACCATATCGGGGTAAGCATCAACCTCAGCCAAGTCATTAAGCACTTCTTTCGTATAGTCATATACGGTAGTTTGCAATTGCTCGAAGTTTAAGTTTTTCCATGCTTCCGGCTTTACTTGCTTGCCCGGATCGGCCCAGAAGTCCGAGTAATGGAAGTCGACCAGCAGCTTAAGGCCGGCTGCCTTGACCCGTTGCGACATCTCGATCAAGTGCGCCTTGTCGTTATACCCGTCTGCTTCAACCGGGTTATTCCACAACCGAAGCCGCACATAGTTGACGCCATGATTTTTCAAAATATCGAGCAGATCAGCCTCGATCCCATCCTCGTAGAACTTGATGTTGTTATCCTCAAGCGCCTGCAACGTCGAGATGTCTACGCCTTTGATGAAGTCCTCGGGGTCCAAAGGCTCGCCCTCGACATCCGTTCTTACGAGCTCGAAATCATCGAAATAACCCCATGCCCCCGCTGGCGCATCCACCGCGATGCCAATCTCCACCCGCCCATTCGTAACCACAATGTTGCTTACTTTGTATTGATTCCAGTTGCCGTAGCCGTTATTGGCAGCGGGCGTGCTCAGCTTGCTGCCTCCGAAGTCGTCGGCATATAGCGATAATGCTGGATTGGCGCCTGCGTCTGCACCGCCCGATACCCATGCTCGCAGCTCATACGTGCCGTTATCTATGCCGGTAACGGTTTGTTTTAGACTGAATGTGTAAGCTGCTGCATTCCAATATTCGTAACCGTAGCTGCCGGAATGCTTTTTCCCCGCATTGTCGTTGCTAGCTTTGCTCGTCGAATGTGAGCCGGATACTACCCAATTTGTCAAATCACCGCTTTCGAAGCCCCCGTTCTGCACTTTATTCGGGCCCTCAAGCGCAGATACACGTATGCCTGGTCCCATTCCTGCAACCGTTGTAAGCGTTAGCATAAATAGGATGACTAGAATGATTCGTTTGCGCCACATCGCTTTCATTGTTATCCCCCTTATGGTTAATGCTCTAATTGTAGTTCTCCGGCAAGCCGCTTGGACATCGAGTAAAGCAACTAAAACTAATACCATTTCTACGATTTCCCACTTTTCTGCAAGCTTTTTTGCGATAAAAGAAGCCGGAGCAGGGTCATAACCTGTTCCGACGCGATTTAACTCTATATTTTGTTTTTCTTCCGGTACTCCCCAGGCGTCATGCCTGTCGATTGTTTGAATTGGCGATTGAAGTAGATAATGTTTTTGTATCCGACCTTCTCGGCTATTTCGTATACCTTAAGCGTTGGATCGGCGAGCAGCGTACACACCTTGTTCATCCTGCGCTCATTAAGAAAGTCGCTGAACAGCGTTCCCGTCTCCTCCTTGAACAGATGACCGAGGTAGTTCGGCGTGAAGTCGAAGTGAGCCGCGACCTCCTTCAATGTAATACGATGCTCAAGGTGATCATCCACATACTGCGAAATTTCCTCGAATAGCTTGCGCTTCTGCTTCTGCCCTTTGACATACAACAGCTCCGAAAGCTCAAAAAATCTTCTTCGCAGCCACGACAAAATATCATCCATCGTCTCGAATTGGAACAGCACGGCCGGCTGGTGCGAATCCCACTTAAGCAAATCGTACAAATTCTCGTTCCGTTGGAGCAAATCAGCATGCAGCTTGGACGTAATTCGAATGATGAGGTCGTAAATATCATTTTTGTGCGCGATGGTGACATTGTCATTGAACAGCCGCAGCAAGCAGTCATCAACGAGCACCAAATCATATTCCAAAATCGCTTGAAGCATCTGGTTGACGCTTTCCTCCACGTTTGGTGCGAGAGCGCGGCGGCTCGATGATTGCGAGACATCCTTAATGAGTCTGTTTTTGCCCAGCAGCCACTTCGCGCTTAGCGCTGCCTCTGCCTGTCTGTACGATTCACGAAGCTGTCCGAAATCTGCCGCATGCATTCCAATGCCTATTGTGATGGTGATCGGGAACTCGGCGCGAACCGCTTGAATGAGCTCCTGAAGCAGTGTCCCTAAACGATCGTCATGCATGCCGGATAACAGAACAATCCGAGAATTATGCGCTACAATGAGTGTCCCGATATGATGATCGCGCACAAATTGCAGCACGAATTGGGTATGCTGGGCGAGCTGCGATCTACGCTCTTCATCAGTCAGCTTCCACTCCACATCATCTCGCTCGATAATTGCGACAGAGGTCCCTATTCGAAGCAGCTGCTCCACGAAAGGTTTAATATGCTCCTGCGGCTCGTCGTGAACGGCGTCGTTGAACCAGCGCAACAACAGCTCCTGGTTCACAAGAGACAGCGCCTCCTCTACACTGCGATGACGCTCCCGCTCCTGCTCGACCTTGCTGCAAAGCGATGCCAGCATGTCATAGAGCTCTCCATCGTCCACCGGCTTTAACAAATAGCCTGATGCGTTCAGATGCAGAGCTTCCTTCGCGTAGCTGAAATCCTCATGTCCGCTAATAAAGACGAGCTGTGCTTGCGGATTGATCTCCTTCGCCTTACGCGCAAAGTCGATCCCCGACATAATCGGCATCCTGATATCCGATAATATAATATCGATCTGCTCCGACTCCATAATCTTTAGCGCGGCAAAGCCGCTATTAGCTGTTCCAATTACGTTAAGCGGCAGCGAGCTGCCTGCGACTCTTCGCCGCAGCCATTCCAAATCTATTGCTTCATCGTCGACTAGCAGCACATTCATGCCAGACGTACCTCCTTATGCCTCATCTCAAAGTGTTCAATCGTCTTGCCTTATTATTGCTCAAATCATATACGATCGTCTGCAATAAATAAATAGCTGCTTCAGGCAAACAACAAAAAAAGCCAAACAAAGGATATCCCTTCGCTTGGCCTCAAGATTCTAAATGCTGATTACTGTCCTAATAAAATCTTCGCGTACGGCGAATCGATCGGCAGCATAATGACCGGCTCGTTCTTCAAGGTTGTCACGTAGCTCTCCAAAGTGCGATACAGGCTGTAGAACTGGGCGTCCTTGCCGTAAGCCTCATTATAAATCTTCGCGGCTTCCTTCTCGCCTTCGGCAATGATCTTCTTCGCGTCCGACTCCGCTTGCGCCAGAAGCTCGGTGGCGGTACGATCCGCTTTGGACGTGATTTTGCGCGATTCCTCGTCGCCCTCGGAAAGGTAACGGGCCGCAATCGATTGCCGGTCGGATATCATACGGTTGTATACGCTCTGCTTGTTGCCTTCCGGCAAATCGGTGCGCTTAATGCGGACATCGATCACTTCGATGCCGTAGTTGTCTCTCGTTAGGGCAGCTGTAACATCCTTCGTAATCTCGTCGTTAATGTTCCCTCGCTCCGTTTTTTCGCTAATGATGTTGTCGTAGTTGACCTCCGACAGCTTGCGGCGGACGGAGTTGTACACGGCTTCGTCTATACGCTGAACGCCTCCGCTGACAGACTGGACGGTACGAAGGAATTGCTCGGCATTCGTGATACGCCACACCGTGTAGTTGTCGACGATAATCGGTTTTTTGTCCTTCGTCAGAATCGAAGTTGGATTGCTTTCATAGGTCATCTGATACTTTGGCAACGAAGATACGTTTTCGATGAAAGGCAGCTTGAACTTCAGTCCCGGATTGCTCTCGGCTCTGACGGCTTCCCCGAACTTCAGAACGACCTTGTATTCGCCTTCCTTGACGATAAACATTGATCCGGACACCAGTATGAGCAGCACGACCGCTGAAATGATCATGATCCACTGATTACGCTTCATTGCGCGTCACCTCCTTGGGGAGTTTGCTGCGGCAATGTCGCAGGGTTCGTCGTTTCAGGCTGCTTGGCCGTGCTTCCGCCTTTGAGCAACTCGTTAAGCGGCAAATAGTTGACCGTATCGCTGCCCGAATTCGTAATGAAAATTTGTGCATTCGGCAATATTTTCTCGAGCGTCTCCAGAATCAAGCGGCTTTGCGTGACGTTCGGATTGTTCTTGTATTCGCCGTAAATCGCGTTGAACTTGGCGACGTCGCCTTCCGCGTTCAGGATCCGCGACTTCTTCTGGCCTTCCGCGTTCTCGAGAAGCGCCTGCGCTTCGCCGCGGGCCTTCGGAATACGATCGTTCTCGTATTTCGCGGCGTTATTGATCTTTGTGTTCTTCTCCTCGCGCGCGTTCGTTACTTCGCGGAACGCTTCCTCGACCTGTCCGCTCGGCGGCTCGATGTCCTGGAACTTAATATCGATGATCTGAATGCCGGTTTTGTACTTCGACTGAAGCTCCAGCAGCTTCTCCCGCACTTTATCCTGGATGACGGTTTTGCCGTCCGTAATCGCGTAATCCAGCTTCTCCGAACCGATAACCGAGCGAATCGATGAGCTGGCCGCATTGCGAAGAAAATTTTCAGGATCGTCAATGTTGTAGAGATAATCGTGAATGTTGCTAATTTTCCACTGCACGACCGCGTCCGCCGAAACGATATTTTCGTCTCCGGTGATCATAAGCGCCTCTTCTTCAACCGGCGTAACCGTATCTCCATTCTGACGATAACCGATATGGATGCGCTGCGTCAGCTCGGCCTTTACCGTAATGACTTCCTGAATCGGATAAGGCCATTTGAAGTGGAGCCCCGCCGACTCCTCGCTCGTATACTTGCCGAACGTTAGGATGGCGGCCCGCTCCTGCTCTTGCACCGTATAAAATGACGAGAAACCAAGATAAATGACTACGATTGCGGCAGCCGCGATAAGAATCGCTTTTTTCACCGTTCCTGGCTTTAGCGGCTCTGGCTTACGATTATTGCTCTCCACATTTGTATAGCCGTCCAAGTTGCTCAGAATGACATCTCTCCCCTCTGTGATGTTAAGCTTATGAGGGGTAATACGGTTTTAGATGCCCAAAGGTCTCATTTTTCTAATCAAAAGTAATTCCGCCATCCTTAACGGCCTTCAGCCATTCCCGGGCTATCAGATCATGCCCTGCTGTCGTCGGATGCACTCCATCCCATATCCAATACTTCGCTTCCGCGCGTTCACATGCATCGTTAAACGTCTGTTGCAGCGGTACGAATATAGCCCCGAATTCAATTGCCAGACTGCGAACGATGGCCTGATATCGGTCTAACTGCTCCGACCACACGATCCAACGCTCTTCCGTTGCGCCCGTTCTCAGTATAAACGGCTCGCACAATACAAGCTGCACATTCGGCAACACTTCCTTCGTTTCTTCAAGCAAGTGGCGATAAGCCCGCTCGAACCGGTCGGTTACGCCCGTCGGCTCTTCGTTCACGATACGCCATGCGTCGTTCACGCCGATCATGATGCTGATGACGTCCGGCTTCAAGCTAAAAGCATCCTCATTCCAACGCGCGTATAAGTCAGAAACCCGGTTGCCACTAATGCCTCTGTTATAAAACACGGGCTGCGCTTCCGCGAACTCTCTGCCCAGCTCGGCGGCAGCAATGTAGGCGTAGCTATGTCCAAGCACATGATTTGGATCGTCGTTTCTCCCTCTGCCGCCATCCGTAATGGAGTCGCCTTGAAACAATACGACTTTGCTTTTCCCCATCCGCAATCATTCCCCTTAATCGAATATGTATTTTCCAAGATCATTATATACTAGCTGTACATTTCAAAATAGACCTAAAATACCTCAAAAAAAACAGGCCCCGCGTCGCTTGGACGCGGGACCCGCTTCATATCCGAATTAGAATACAAGTGCTTCTTCTTTGGCTTTGTTGATTCCTTGTTCAATAATTTCAGCCGCTTGGCCAGGCAGTTGGTTATGGCCTTCAACGATAATCGTCGAGAAGTCGGTTACACCGAAGAAGCTCATAATGTTGCGAACGTAGTTCAACGACATTTCTGCTGCTGCAGCTGGACCTTCGGAGTAGATGCCGCCTCTTGCGTTAATAAGAGCGACTTTCTTGTCAGGAATAAGGCCGACTGGACCTTGCTCCGTATATTTGAACGTTTTGCCCGCTTGGTAGATGTAGTCAATGTACGTGTGCAATACCGCTGGAATTGTAAGATTCCAAAGCGGGAAGCCGAATACGACTTTGTCAGCAGCAAGGAATTGATCGATATATTTGGCAGCAACATCGAATGCCGCCTTCTCAGCAGGCGTCATGTCAATTCCGCGCGGTGCCTTGAAGTTGCCGTTGATCATGTCGGCGTTCATGTAAGGCAGCTCTTCTTGGAACAGGTCAAGCTCGATAATTGTATCCTCTGGGTGGCTTGCTTTATAAGCATCCAAGAACGCATGGTATAGTTTCACGCTGACAGCTTGCTCGATCGAACGGTCATTTGCTTTAACGAACAGTATAGTGCTCATTTTGTAACCTCCAATAATATCTATATATTTTATTAGTTTCGTACTTTGTAGTACTTACTTTATTTTATATAGTTTGTTGGAGCGACGCATCGGCAATTAGACTGAAAATCAAGTTCTTCTTCGTCATCATTGATTAGGACTAGTCTTACGACTATCGTCTTAAGACCTCATGAGTCTCTACGGCTTCGTGCCGCCGTTCATATGATGCTGGACCGCATATAATGCGGCCTGTGTCCGGTCCGAGAGCTGCAGCTTGCCCAAAATATTGCTGACATGCGTCTTGACCGTCTTCTCGGCTACGACGAGCGATTGGGCAATGTCTTTGTTGCTAAGACCTTGAGCAATAAGCTGGAGCACTTCCTTCTCGCGCGGGGTGAGCGATTCGTGGCGCTCTGCTGGCTGGAAATCCGTAACGCGTCCGTCTCCCATAGTCATAGACGTGCCTTCCGCTCCCTCTAGCTCTTGTCCCTGTGGTTTAAACTGCGTCAGCAGTGCTCCCGCAATATCGGGATGAAGCTGAACATTGCCCTTATGCGCGCTGCGGATTGCCTCAGCCAACTGCTCCGGCTCGACATCCTTCAGAATGTAGCCTGACGCTCCAGCCTGAAGCGCGGGCACGACATGGCTTTGATCCGAATAGCTCGTAAGCACAAGCACCTTAATATGAGGATATTGCGCGGTTATGAGGCTGCATGCCTCGATGCCATCCATGACCGGCATATTCAAATCCATTAGAATAACGTCGGGCTGCAGCTCAACCGCCCTCTCCACCGCCTCCTGCCCGTTTCCCGCTTCCCCTACAATTTCGAAATCAGGCTGCATCGTCAAGAAGAAGGAAATGCCTTTCAATACGATTTGGTGATCGTCGACTAACAATAGTTTGATCTTCACGGTAACTCCTCATTCCTTGCTCATAATAGCTATGATTCGTATTGATCAAGCGGCATCTTAACCGCGATAACGGTTGGTCCTCCCAGATTGCTCCTTACGTTGAATTGCCCCCCGAGCTGCTCCGCGCGCTCTCGCATCGACAGCATGCCAAGCGTCAGACCGCCCTTTCTATTGTCGAGGGAAAAGCCATTCCCCTTGTCCATTACTTCAAGTGTAACCTCTCCTTCAGCAAGCACAAGTTTAACGTAAGCGATCACCGTCCCCGAATGCTTGCGGACATTATTTAGCGCTTCTTGCCCAATGCGCCATAACGCTTCTTCGACTGCCCTCGGCAACTGCTTCAGGCCGCTAACTTGCTCATATATGGTGAGTCCCATGCTCTGTCCATGCTGTTTTAGAGCGCTAAGCAAGCCGTTCTCTAGACCGGCCGGATGCAGTTGCCAAATAAGCGACCGCATTTCCTTCAGCGTCTCCTGTGACAACTGCTGTATTTCTTTCAACGATGCGCGAACATTTCCTTCTCTGTCCTGCAGCAGCGTTTCCGCTCCCTTGGCTATGAACGATAAGGAGAATACCTTCTGCATGACCGAATCGTGCAAATCCCTCGCCACGCGGTATCTCTCCTCCATGCGCGCCAGCTCGCGCCTCTGCTCGTAGACACGCAGGTTTTCGACGCATAATGTATAGTGATCGCCCAGCGAGTACATAAAGTCCTCATGATATTCATCAAAATGTCCGCGGATCGGGCTGCTGATAAACAGTACGCCGATCGAGCGATTTCGCACGCGAAGCGGAATGGCCGCCGCCGAGGCATAAAGCGGAATCCCGACGCGTTCCAATGAAGGACAAGCCGTATGCTCTGCATTGGACACGACGAACAGCTTGTTGTGACGGAAGGCCGTGCTAATCGGCCCGTTATCATCGATGCTAAGCGACTTCCACTCCTCGTGAGCCTCCCCTTCGGTATAGAACGCTCGTAAGGACAACTCCCCGTTCTCGTATATGAATAGCGACACATGCGGCCAGTTGAACGAATTGCCGATTTCTTGCACCGCTTTGATGGGAAGCTCATTAATGACGCCGATTGCGTGAATCCGTTGTATGACGTCGCTTAGCTTCGAATAATGCAACGCATTCTGCTCCTGCGACTGATAAAGCCTGATTCGTTTTATTGCCGTTCCGATCTGAAAAGCAATGGCCTGCAGAAGCGCCAGTTCGTCCTCTGTAAAACATTCCTTGCCGGGATGTGCCACGTTGAGAAGACCGAACTTGTCTTTGCCCGCCTTCAGCGGCACCGTTGCATGATGCGAAATGCCGAGCGTTCCCTCCTCGAGCCCTTCGGCAATTGCGTATGTAATCCGCTTGCATTCGATTGTATTGACCGCATGAGGAAGCTTATTGCGCCTATAGCGCTCGATGCACCAGCAATCCTCTCCGCACATAGCCTCCTGCCCGTTCGCCGCAAGCGCCGGAGGCAGTCCATAAGCGGCTTGGCATTCGCTCTCCATCGACTCATCCATCATAAAGATCCAGCCCGTACTAAAGCCCGTCACCTGCAGAAGCTTTCCAAGCACCTCGCTCAGCATCTGCTTCATATCATTCGTCGTATTCAGCAGCTCCGCAATTTCTTTGAGCGCGGACAGCTGGTTCGTTCTATTTTCGCTAGACATCAGCAACGCACTCCTTATCGTATTCGCCGCTTACTTTATCGTATATAAGCCAGTATACCGTTTCACAACTGGCATCGTCGACGTCTATTCTTCACCTCGTACTACTTTTTCCGAGAAGCGAAGTAACTCGATAAAACGAGAATAATGTCGAATATTATTAGAAAACGCTTGCCAAAACAATACTAACCTATGTAGAATCATCAAGGGCCATTTTTATTACCAAACTTATTGGCCTACGGAATGTTCCATTAGCGAGCTCAGCTTGCACTACAATTTGAGAGGATTTTTCGATCATGAAAAACGTAATTGGTGTTAATGAAAGACCGGCTATCGGCACAAGCATTATGCTTAGCCTTCAGCATTTGTTCGCTATGTTCGGCTCGACTGTGCTCGTACCGAATCTGCTTGGCGTCGACCCGGCGATTTGCCTATTGATGAACGGGATCGGCACCTTGTTATATTTATGGATTTGCAAAGGTAAAATCCCTGCTTATCTCGGCTCCAGCTTCGCCTTTATCGCCCCCGCCGGCGCTGTTATCGGCGACCAAGCGGCTGGCGGCGGCAGCTATGCTGCAGCTCTTGGCGGCTTCATTGCAGCGGGCGTCGTGTTCACGATTGTTGCCCTTATCGTTCAAGCAGCCGGGACAAGCTGGATTAACGTCGTATTCCCGCCTGCAGCTATGGGCGCTATCGTAGCGGTTATCGGCTTGGAGCTAATACCGGTAGCTGCCAAGATGGCAGGCTGGATTATGCCGGACGGACTTACGCCGGAGGAAGCGTCAAGCTGGTCGCCTGACGGCAGTATTGTTATTCTGTCCACGATCACTCTCGCAGTAACCGTGCTCGGGTCCGTGCTGTTCCGCGGCTTCCTGCGCATCATTCCGATCTTGATCGGCATCGTGGTCGGTTATGTCCTTGCTTTTGCAATGGGGCTCACCGACTTTACGCTCGTTGGCGATAGCGGCTGGATTCAGTCGCCGACATTCACGGCGCCTGTTTTCCAATGGGCTGCAATATTAACAATACTGCCTGCCTCGCTCGTCGTAATTGCCGAGCATATCGGACATTTGGTCGTAACAAGCAATATCGTGGAGAAGGACCTGTCCAAAGAGCCTGGTCTGCACCGCTCCTTGCTCGGCAACGGCATCTCAACGATCATTTCCGGCTTCGTAGGCTCAACGCCGAATACAACATACGGAGAGAACATCGGCGTACTGGCCATTACGAAAGTTTACTCCACCTTTGTAATTGGCGGAGCTGCCGTGCTAGCGATCATTCTATCGTTCTCCGGCAAATTCTCGGCGCTCATCTCCGGCATCCCCGTTCCCGTTATGGGCGGGATATCGTTGCTGCTCTTCGGCGTTATCGCAGCTTCCGGATTGCGTATGCTCGTCGAATCGAAGATCGACTATGGAAGGCCGACGAATATGTTCCTAACAACCGTCGTTCTCGTTACGGGCCTAAGCGGCGTGAAGGTTACTTTCGGCGACTTCTCGCTGTCGGGCATGGCGCTTGCCACAGTGGTAGCGATCGTGCTTAGCCTGCTGTTCAAGGTGTTCGAAGTATTGAAGCTCTCCAACGATACAGAAGCTACAAAACATTAAGCAAAAGGGACGAAGCATTCATGCTTCGTCCCTTTTACTTTGTCTCACCGCATATACCACGCAAAAATAGGCTTGTATCGCCTTCGAGCGTCTAAGCCTCCTCACATATGCCTTCATACGATGAAGCAAAGGAGGGTGCAACCTATGCCCGCATATCGGATTATTGTTGACCTGTCTGACCGAATGCTTCATTTGCTGGATGACGATATCGTCGTACGCTCGTTTCCTGTCGGAATCGGTACGATGGTTACTCAGACGCCGACCGGCGAGTTTACGATCATCAATAAGCAAGCCAATCCCGGCGGACCATTCGGTGCCTTCTGGATGGGGCTCTCAAAGCCTCACTATGGCATACACGGAACCAACGATCCTTCCTCGATAGGCCATCTTGTATCGCATGGCTGTATTCGAATGTACAACGACGATGTTGTCGCGCTATCCAAGCTGGTCCCCGTCCGTACACGCGTTACGATACGCCCTTGAAATAACAAAAAAAACCTTGCCGCTTAAGCAAGGATTGGGTTTGAATAAGTATGGTGCGGTAGACAGGATTTGAACCTGCACGTCCATGGGACACTACCCCCTCAAGATAGCGTGTCTGCCGTTCCACCACTACCGCACATATTGTGTTGCCTTCTCACTGCATTCGCTTCGAGGGAAGAAACAAATGGTGAGCCATGAAGGACTCGAACCTTCGACACCCTGATTAAAAGTCAGGTGCTCTACCAACTGAGCTAATGGCTCGTAAATGGTGACCCGTAGGGGATTCGAACCCCTGTTACCTCCGTGAAAGGGAGGTGTCTTAACCCCTTGACCAACGGGCCTTAAATTGCATTAGGAATTCACATTCCCTTGAGACAACAAAAATGATTATAGCAAACAAACTATCAACATACAAGCCTTTTTTTCAAAAAACTCTTCAGCTATATTCTTCCATCAACCCATTGCGGACTTTTTACAACGTCTTTGCGGTTTTCCCTTCATGGGCTTGCGCGTTTGCGGTCTAAGTCTTGTAGATTTGCGGTCTTAAAACAACTTAAATATTGCGTGGACAATCATGCGAGTTCATCAATTGGAATTAAAAAATCCTTGCTGCTTGAGCAAGGATCGGATTGGATAAGTTATGGTGCGGTAGACAGGATTTGAACCTGCACGTCCATGGGACACTACCCCCTCAAGATAGCGTGTCTGCCGTTCCACCACTACCGCACATATGAAATTGTTGCTTCTTCGCTTCCTTCATTTCCATTCACTTCGAGGGTTGAAGCAAATGGTGAGCCATGAAGGACTCGAACCTTCGACACCCTGATTAAAAGTCAGGTGCTCTACCAACTGAGCTAATGGCTCTCATGAATGTTGATCAACTCTAGAGAGCTGCTTCATAAGCGATAAATCTGAAGTGGTGACCCGTAGGGGATTCGAACCCCTGTTACCTCCGTGAAAGGGAGGTGTCTTAACCCCTTGACCAACGGGCCTTGTTAAGCATGAATGTGGCAAAGAAAAAAGACCGGCTGAACGGTCTTCCCGTTGCATCACTTGAAAAAAATCGTGGCGGAGAGAGAGGGATTCGAACCCTCGCACCACTTACGCAGTCTAACCCCTTAGCAGAGGGTCCCCTTGAGCCACTTGGGTATCTCTCCAAATCTGGCTCCCCGAACAGGACTCGAACCTGTGACAACTCGATTAACAGTCGAGTGCTCTACCAACTGAGCTATCAGGGAAAAGTAAAAGTGACAAGTAATAATTTATCACGGTTCAATTTTATTGTCAAGCGTTATCATGATTAATTTTCCACGGCATTTGCCGCATGCGTATTTGGCCGGATCAAGCTTCTTCTTGCGCATATATTCAAACCCGCATTTGGAGCAAACAAGCTTATAGCGATACGGCCTAACTTGACGTTCGGAGCGCTCCGGCAGCGACTGACAATAACGTGATCCTCCCACATGGGCAAGCAATTGCTTAAAGTCTGCATCCCGATGCTTATAGCCGCGCCTCAGAATATGCAAATGATAATGGCATAGCTCATGCTTAATGATCTTCTCTGTTTCTTCTCGTCCGTAAGCAGACAATTGATGCGGGCTTATCTCAATGTTATGCGTACGCGTAAAGTAACGACCTCCCGTCGCCTTTAATCGGCTGTTGAACGTCGCGCGATGTGTAAAGGCTCGTCCAAAGGATGCCATCGATATTTGCTCGACCCATTGCTGCAGCGTCTCATCATTCATCGTTATTCTCCCCCTACTACTTGAATTTTAAAGGTACGATACGCTACACTGTCAAGTAGGAATGTTATAATCGAGGGGAGTCCAGAACATTTTATGGCAACAATGCGTTACGTCCTTATGAAGCAAAATGAAACAATACTCTTCGTTGAAATGCCCGAATCCCATGCTTATCAGCTCAGCGCGCTTAACCTGCGCCTTCATAAAGAAATCGACAAGCTAACGGCTGATCGCGTACCTAGTCTGCCTTACGCAGTCGCGGAATGCGACGCGGTTGAGCTCCATGACAACTCAATCTCGATCGTAAGCGGACTAGCCTACATTAACGAGCTTGAGGCTGATTTCTCTGAAGTGCAAGAAAAGTCGTACCCGCTTATTTCGCTGTTAACCGAGATTCGCGCGCTTCAAGCTCAGCTTGAGCAATGGTATGAGGAGTATGAGGAAGAGCAAGGCAATTAGTGTGGACCTGCACGGACGTCCGCCCTGCCCCATATTGTAGTATTACAACATGTTGGGCTCGGGAGGGGACGAACGCATATGCCTCAATGGCTTTGCAATCAATTAATGCGCGCATTTCAGAAGAAGGATCGCAGGCAGATCAAGCTGCTTAACGACTGCTGGTACTTCTATCGCAGCAAACAAAGTCCGAAGGAACAAGAAGACAGTAGCACAAGCATATAGACTTGGGCTTCCAGCTTGTTCGGACATAAAAACCGGCTTTCTCTACGATAAGAGAAAGCCGGTTTGTTTGTATGGGGATAATGCAATGAGTCGAATTACATTTTGTTGAAGAAAGTAATTTCGTCAATAGGAAGACGAGTAGAAGGATGGCCTTCAGCCGATGCTTTGCCAATTGGAAGCATCAAAGTAGGAATATAACGTTCAGAGATGCCGAAAAATTCTTTTAGTTGATCGCGGTTGAAGCCGCCCATTGGTACGGTATCTAGACCTTTCGCGCGAGCTGCGAGCATAAGCTGCATCGATACAAGTCCCGTATCGAATGCAACGAGCGATTGCAAACGGTCAGCAGGCAATGAAGGGTACATTTTGGTCGAGTTGGAAACGAAATTGTCAGCTACTTCCTTAGTCATATAGCCTGCCTCAACTGCAGCTCCGTAAATTTGTTCAGAAAGCTTATACATCTCCAAATCGCCGAGCACAATAACGATAGCTGATGCTTCAGCAACCTGTTGTTGATTGAAGGCAATCGGCACTAGCTTTTGCTTCAATTCCGGGTCTGTAACGACTAAGAATCGCCAAGGCTGCATGTTGGATGAAGATGGTGCTTTCGTTGCCGTTTCCAGCAGTTCGCGAATTTCTTGCTCGGAAACAACGTGGCTGCTGTCATATTTGCGTACGGAACGGCGGCTGTGCAAAACGTTAGTGAAGGATGGCTCTGTTGCATCTTTCGTTGATACTTGAACTTGGGAATCAATTTGTGTTGTTGTCATAATGGTCTCCTCCATTTTGTATCTGTGTTTTAGGATGCACAGTTATCAGCAGCATTAACTGCGCAGAATTGCGCATAGTCAGTATCAGCAATAACTGTGCTGTACTTCGCATAGTTAAATGCACATGAACTGTAACTTTTATAAGAACAGTATATGCTGGCCGAATTTATTTGTCAATTAACTTACTTTAGGAAATCAGCTTGCATTAGTTGGAAGTGTAAAAGCACGTAGGGCTAAATCCGCAATCGTATAGGGCTGAAGCGCCTCGAGAGTTTTTCGTTCTACTTCGCTTGCAATTTCAGTGAAGGCTGCCTTCATCTCCAATCCGAATTCTTGCGAGCTTGCCGTATCCAGCATATTGCTGCATAGCGGCTCTCCCACCTTAAGCGCCGTATATACGTCGGCAAGCGTAATCGATTCAGGCGATCGCTTGAGACGATAACCGCCGTCACGTCCTTCTCTTGTCTCGATAAGGTTCTCTCGCGCCAGCTTAACAAGCACACGGCGCAGCAGTGTTGCATCTGCATCTAGACGGCTTGCAATCTCTGCACTTGGACAAATATTCGGCTTCTGAGCCAAAATGACGAGCGCCTGCAAAGATAAGCCGAACCATCTATGAGGTGCTACGTTCGCACACCGTTCTTTATCCATGTTGCTCTCCTTCATTTTCTCGTCCCCCTGCTTATTCGCTATATATAAATTATAGTGGGCTTGCCGATGAACAGGCAAGCCCACTTTATGGCTGAATTCGATTATCGTCTTATGGCTTGCGCATCGTTAAGCTGACACGGCCCTTCTTAATGTCGACACCTAACACCCACACCGTCACATTATCGCCAACCGATACGACATCCATCGGATGCTTCACAAACTTATCGCTCATTTGGGAAATGTGGACAAGACCGTCGTTTTTAATGCCAATATCGATAAAAGCGCCGAAGTCGATCACATTGCGCACAGTACCTTGAAGCTCCATGCCGGCAGTAAGATCCTCCAGGTTAAGCACATCGGTATGGAAGATCGGAGGCGGCAGCTCCTCGCGCGGATCGCGACCAGGACGAAGCAGGCTGTCTACGATGTCTCTGAGCGTCGGGACGCCCACGTCTAACGTGCTCGCTAAGCTTGGCAGGTCGATGGCTTCCAGCTTCGATTGAAGCGCTTCAGTGCCAATCTGTTTCAGTTCCAGCCCTATTGCCCGGAATAGCTTGTCCACGACATCATACGATTCAGGATGAATCGCCGTCCGGTCAAGCGGATTGCCCGCTTCCGGAATACGGAGGAAGCCGATACATTGCTCGTATGACTTCGCGCCAAGCCTAGGCACCTTCTGGAGCTGCGTACGTTTGGCGAATCGGCCATTGTCTTCGCGGTATTTGACTATATTGCGGGCAATCGTTGCGTTAATTCCGGCTACATAAGATAGTAATGACGCAGAAGCGGTGTTAACGTCGACACCGACATGGTTAACGGCCGATTCCACGACGCCGCCCAAGCTCTCATCGAGCCGCTTCTGGCTTACATCATGCTGGTACTGGCCAACACCAATCGCTTTGGGCTCAATCTTTACAAGCTCGGCTAACGGGTCCTGCAGTCGTCTCGCGATCGATACGGCGCTGCGCTCCGCTACGTCTAGCTTCGGAAACTCTTCGGCTGCAAGCTTCGATGCGGAATATACGCTTGCGCCAGCTTCATTAACGATAATATATTTCAGCTCAGCGCCGGCAGAACCTGTTGCTTTACGCTTGCTAATGAGATTGGCAATGAACTGCTCTGTCTCCCGAGAAGCCGTGCCATTGCCGATAACGATCAGCTCGACTTTGTATTGGTCGATCAGACCGTTTATTAATCGCTCAGCTTCGGCAACCTTGTTGTTCGGAGGCGTCGGATAAGAAACCGCCACTTCTAGCAGCTTGCCCGTATCGTCGATAACTGCAAGCTTACAGCCTGTGCGGAAGGCAGGATCGACGCCTAATACGACGTTGCCGCGAACGGGAGGCTGCAGCAGCAGGTTGCGGAGATTTTCGCTGAAGATGGATATCGCATGCTCTTCCGCCTTCTCTGTCAGCTCGCCGCGCACCTCGCGTTCAATGGATGGCGCAAGCAGCCGTTTGTACGTATCCTCTATAATGGCTATAAATACGTCCCGTACAGCTGCCGCCGTTCCGCCCCGAAGCAGCCTGCGCTGAATATAATCGTGAATGCGGTCAGCGGCAAGATCGAAGTTGACACGAAGCACCTCTTCGCGTTCGCCCCGGTTGATAGCTAACACGCGATGCGGCGGCAGCTTGCGAATCGGCTCTTGGTAGCTGTAATACATCTCGTAAACGGTTTCGGCGGACGCATCCTTCGCTTCCGTCCGGATAATTGCCTGATCGAAGGTGTATTTGCGGACCCAGGCACGTACTGCAGCGTCATCAGCGATATTTTCGGCTAATATGTCCATTGCGCCTTGCAACGCGTCCTGTGCGGTCGCTACGCCTTTATCTACGTTAATGTACTTAACTGCTTCAGCCGCCGGATCGCCTTGACGAGGCTGCGACCATATCCACAAGGCAAGAGGTTCAAGCCCCCGTTCCTTCGCCACGCTCGCGCGCGTCTTGCGCTTCTGCCGATAAGGCCGGTACAGATCCTCTACTTCCTGTAGCTTGACCGATTTCTCGATGTCCGCACGGAGCACATCTGTCAGCTTACCTTGTTCATCAATTAAACGGATGACTTCACGCTTGCGCTCTTCAAGATTACGCATATATTGCAGCTTCTCTTCAATAGCACGCAAATCGTTTTCGTCAAGCTCGCCGGTCATTTCCTTCCGATACCTGGCAATGAACGGAATCGTATTGCCTTCATCAAGCAGGCTGACAGCCGACTTTACCTTCGATAAAGGTATCGTAAGCTGAGCAGCAATGCCTTTGATAATGCGATCGCTCTCAGCCGCCTTCTGCTCTGCTGTTAACTTAGACTTTCCAGTTGTTTCTTCCGAGCTATCCTCTATACTACGTACACTTGTATCCGCCAATCCTCTACACCATCCTCTGCAAGCTTAAAATGCTGCGCCGTCCATGGACTGCGCAGCTGAAATTTAACTCGTATGCGGGTTGTTTGCCATTTCGAAGCCGATCTTCGTACGACCTCCATGCCCCGGATAAACTATAGTATCCGAGCTTAGCTTATACAACTTGTTCTTAATGGTGTCGTACAAATCCCGTTCACGGCCTCCTGGGAGATCCGTACGACCGACACTCAACTTGAACAGCACATCGCCGGAGAATAAGTGCTCACCGTTCAGGAAGCTAACGCTGCCTGGCGAATGTCCCGGCGTATGCATAACCTTGAATTTCTGTCCGATCAGATTCAGCGTCTGCCCCTCGGCCAGCGCGTATTCGGCGGGATCAGTCGACAACGGCGGCGTAACATCCTGCCAGCGCATCGAACCGTTCTTGCGCGGATCGGTCAGCCAGTCCGCTTCTAGATCATGAATATAGACGGGGCAATTCGCTGCTTTCCGAACTTCATCTACCCCGCCCATATGGTCGAAATGGGCATGTGTCAGTAGAATTGCTTCAATATGTACACCTTGAATCCGATCCAGCAGCTTCTTCGGATTCATTCCAGGGTCAATAATGATGCCGCGTTCGCCCGTCTCTTGCTCCTCAGTCGTGAGCAAATAACAGTTCGTCTGCAATGGTCCTAACGTAAACATCTCAATCTTCATAATTGCTCCCCTAACTCTTGAGCCTTAGAACGATTCCAGCAACGCGCGGAGCTCTTTAATAATAAGGGACTGATATTCCGTACCTTCTCCGTAGCGACGTCCGATTTCTTGTCTTGTTGCCGCCAGCTTCTCTTGATAATCCGCTGCCTCGCGGTCAGGATTCTCTTGCTTGAACGCAACCATCGGTTCTTGAATATATTTTGGCCTTGGCCCCCATGTGCCAAGCACCGCTCCACCTGTATCAGCGATAATAACGACCGGTACGGAGCGTCCGCCCATCGTCAAGAACTGATCCATCGTGTCTAAATGCTCTTCCATAATAAGAACTTCTGTTGGAATACCGCTAATCGACAACGCCTGGAACACAACCGGAATGTTTCGTACGACGTCGCCGCACCAATCTGCCATCAAGATAAGCACTCGCAGATCGTCACGATTGTTCATCGACTCGAACAGCTCTCGATCCGATTCGTCCGTCCACTCAAACTTGTCATACCAACCGATGAACGCTTCTTTATTTTTGGTCATGCCATCAATAAATTGCTGTGGAGTAATACCTTTGCCCAGCTTGTCTGCTACGCTTTTGCTCATCTGAATCCCTCTTTCGTTGTCATTATAGAATGACTTCCGTCTTAAGTGTTACACGTATCTATTATACCGATTTGCCACGGGAACGTACAAACTTAATAAGCACATAAACGATCAGCAACGCGAGGGCTATCAGGATCGCTGGCTGTACATAAGGAGCTGCCTCTTCACCGACATTTTCCCATTGGTCGCCGAGCGTTTTACCCAAATAAACGAATAGAATCGACCATGGCAGCGAAGCGAGCGCCGTAAGCAACGTAAACAGCCAAAAATTCATTCTTGCCATGCCCGCCGGGATCGAGATCACTTGACGCATAACAGGCACGAAACGAGCGGTGAACACGATGCCCGCTCCGTATTTTTTGAACCAGCTTTCCGCTGTATCGACATGCTTGGGCTTGATCTTAATGTACTTGCCGTATTTCTCGACGATAGGGCGACCGCCGTACCTACCGATTGCGTACAAAATCCAGTTCTGACCGACAGCACCTATCGTTCCGAAAATAACGGCACCCCAGAAAGAGATATCGCCCTTCCATACTAAGTAACCTCCGAAGCCTAGAACAATTTCGCTTGGAATAACTTCAATTAGCAGTCCGATTAAAATACCGAAATACCCTAAGCTTTCAACCCACAACAGCACCTCATGCAAAATATCCTTAATCCATTCCATTCCTGTTCTCAATCCGCCTTCCATCTTAATAATCTACCTTTGTCCGCTTTCACAAGCACTGAGGTTATTTTAACACAAGGCAATGGCAGCATCCACTTTTGTCATGGTCTGACAAGCCTTCGCATAGACTAGCCTATAATGATACGAATAGATGAGGTGATCGTTTCATGTCCAAAGTTTTTATCGTACGGAAAAAGCAGATTCAACTGTTAATCGCTTTTACAGCTCTCGTTGTCGTAGTCGCCGTTTTCTTGAACTGGAATGGGTCCCGTACCGTTAGCGGGCAGCCTACGCAAGCAAGAGTATTCCAGCTCGTAACGACCGAGATTAAGTCGACAACGCAAGACGGTCAAGAAATTGAAGTGTACCGTTGGGATCCCGGGTCCATTATCGTAAATAAAGGCGAGCCCATTGAACTGCATATTACCGGCGTCAGCGGCAAAAGCCATCCCTTCGTAATAGAAGGTCTGGGAGTCCGAGGGACCGTAACACAAGGCAAAACGACGGTCGTATCGTTCACGGCCGACAAACCTGGGACATACCCTATTGTATGCTTGACCCATAGCGACATGCGTCATGACGGGCCTATGGTAGGCTACATAACAGTGCAATAGGTACTCTATAGGCAGTGACCTTCTCTTCTTCGTCCGCATATGTATGGGATATAGAGAGGAGTCGGTTCTTTTATATGAAGCCTAACGCCCAGAAGCATACAAACGGCTTGCCGACAGCACGAAAAATCCGCAGAGCCTGCAGCAACGAGCTCTACCGCACCGTGAAACGAATGAAGCTGTGGGTCTCCAAGGAAAAGATGGAGGAAGCCGAACGTCTTTATACCAAAAAAGTGTTGCTGAATCTGATCTGGATTGTCGAGCATCAGAGCAATCGCAAGCTTCAGTCCGATTGGTGGGACGAGAACGTGAGCGCGGACATTGCCGCCCTATGGGAAGTAGATCGCGACGTACTGTGTGCAGCTTTTCGGGAGTCATATGGGGGCTGAGGCAGTGTTCTATTATGCAAAACAAAATAGCCGAACCAAGCATGCACGGCGCATGACTGGTTCGGCTTTTTAATAATATGCCACACTTCTCGTTTCGTCTTAGTGTTGCTGTTCCTCTAGACGGTCACAAGACACCGTCTTCGTATTGACAGGGTTTCCGCCAACCTGAACGGTAGCCATACCGTTAGCCTCGTCGACATTCTCAATCCAGACGGAATCGCCGTCCAGCATGACGGAGAAAGTCTGATCGGAATCATAAATTTGCTTCGCGCGTGTCGTATCCAAGCTTAATCCCCTCTCTGCTCCGGTTCCATCGTATCAATTGTCGTCTCATCGATAAGACCGCCTTGAATCGTTACGTTGCCGCCGCCAAGGCCCTCATTCACCATTCTGTCAATGTCCATAAAATAATCGTCCCTGCCCTCGTTTTGCGGCTCGGCTGCCGCTTGCTGCGCCTCATTGTTCGTATCGCCCATTCGGCTCGCCTCCTAAGAAGGTTATAAAGTGTTACTCGCAAAATATGCCCGTTTAGTCCGCATTCCATTCATCTGTTACAGGAGCGGCGACAGCATATGGAGAAGCGATTCAGCCGCCTTTTGCTTCCAAGGTCTTTTAGTGAATTGCTGGGCAAGCACCTGACGGCTCTGCTTTAGATCCTCGTTGAAATCGATTGATAACCTTTCTATCGCATCCGGATCGAACAGCAGTGCATTAAGCTCGAAGTTACTGTAAAAACTTCGCATATCCATATTCGCCGTACCTACTGAAGCGAGCATTTGATCGATGATCATCACCTTGGCATGAATGAAGCCTTTCTGATACCGATAAACCTTCACGCCTGCGTCCAGCATATCTTGGACATACGATAACGTCGTCAACAGCACAATCTTCGTATCGGCGATTCCCGGAATGATGAGTGAGACATTTACGCCGCTTTGCGCTGCTGTTCGTAATGCCATCACAAGACTTGGATCGGGGATGAAATAGGGTGTAGATATGCAAATACGCGACCTCGCCGCATTAATGGCGGCAAATGTTACGTCTAATATTTTCTGATCGTTGCGGCCCGGCTCGCTTGGAACGATAAGCACATTCTCCTTGCCCGAGTACGAATCCACTGGCATATAGCGCTGCACGTCCAGCTGCTCCTTGGAGGCAAAGGCCCAATCATTAAGAAACAACTGCTGCAAATCATGTACGACGTTGCCCTGCAGCTTAATATGCGTATCGCGCCAAAAGCCAAGACGCTTATCTTTGCCTAAGTACTCATCACCGATATTAATACCGCCCAGGAAACCAACAAGACCGTCTACGACTACGATTTTGCGATGATTCCGATAATTAAGACGACGTTCATAGAATGCAAACCGCGGCGGCAAAAAACAGCTCGTCTGAACGCCCGCATTGTGCAGGTCTTTCAAAAAATTCTCGCTTATATGCAGACTCCCGATCCCGTCATACACGATCCTTACCTCTACACCTTCCCGTGCTTTGCGAATGAGCATGTTAAGAAATCGCCTTCCAATGCCGTCATCGCGGATCGTATAATAATCCATATGAATATGATGCCTAGCCTCGCTCAATGCCTTCAATATTGCTTCAAACGTTGCTTCCCCATTCGTTAATATTTCCGAGTGATTACCTGCTTTTATTGCAAAAGGTGTCATCGTCGACAATAATTCGAACAGGTTCCTTTGGTTGACCAGTTCTGCGTTGTCCACTTCCTCGATGCGATGCACTTGATTATGCGATGAGGATTGCGGCTCAGGTATAGGTGAAGGATAACTGTGATAACTCTTGAATTTCCTCCCCATCTTACGATTTCTAAAGTCACGACCAACCATAATGTAAGCTAGAAAACCAACATAAGGGAATACTAAAGCAATAAGCAGCCAAGCGGTCATCTGCGAGGGCCTCCTATGCTCCATTAGCATAATTACGGCCAAAAACAAAATATACAGCAACAGTGCCGCAACTAGACAACCGAGCCAAGCGGCCATCTTAACCCTCCATTAACATATTATTTCTCTGTATGTAGTTTGGGCGTGAGCTATTGGCAGTATACGACTTGTTCGAAAAAAAAAAGAGCCCCACAGTCATAAATGACCGCAAAGCTCTTACCAATCAAACTCCGTTATGTTCGATGTATCTTTCAAGAATTCGTGCATGCATGCTTAACTTTCTTCTTATAAAAGACGGTAACGACCTGAAATGTAAACCGAGCTTGTAGCCGATTAGCTTCGCTCCAGATTCAATAATAAGCCGTGGAATGTGCAGCCATTGGCGTGAGTTAAGCAAAGCCTTAAGCTGCTGCTTCACAAGACCCGATCCGGCCTTGCCCACACCGCTGTAAGGCAGCATCCATGAATTGCAACTCATTGATACTCCGTTATCGAAATAGCGGCGCAGCTGCTGCATGATCGAATAGTTATGGGAATGATAGACGATCGCTTCCGCACAGTATGCAACCTTGAAGCCGGAAAGGATACAGCGGGCCGACATAAACAAATCTTCATTGAAAATAACCGGCGCTTGGAATTTCCCCATCGCCTCGAACGTATCTTTACGAATCGCCGCGCATACGTTGGAGCAGAAAAACGTCTTTATTCCCATTTGATTCACATGCTCAAACGACTTTAATTGCGAGTGTTCCGGATAATTATATTGTCTTGCCAGCTTCTCGAGAACATCCGCGCTTGGTCTTGCACATTGCCTGGCATAAGCGTAAACAACCTTATCCTTTTCCAGCAGCGGGTGAACAAGCTTTTCGATCATATGCTCATTCAGCGGCTCAGCGTCCTGCGTCATAAAAAGTAGAATATTACCTTCCGCTGCCTCAGCAGCCATATTGCGTGTACCGCCATGGTCGAACTCGCTTCTGCGTACCGTAATGACCTTAGCTCCCGCTTTCTCCGCTGCCTGCGGTGTTCCATCGGCCGATTCAGAATCAATCACGATGATCTCATAGGGCTGAAACGTTTGCTGCTTAAGCTTTTCTAAAAGAATATGTATATCAGGTCCTGCATTTAATGTAGGAATAATGACGGACACGCGACAAATCGATTGTTGCTCAGTAAGCATTTTTATTTATCAAGCCCTTCAGCACCGTCTTGTAAATAATCTTGATGTCGAATAGGAATGTCCAATTTTCGATGTAGAAAATGTCGTGAACGATACGTTCTTCGATCGAGGTGTCTCCACGCAGACCGTTCGTCTGCGCCCAACCCGTGATTCCCGGTCTGATCTGATGCTTAATCATATATTTCGGAATTTCTTCCTTAAATTGATTAACGAAATAAGGACGTTCCGGACGAGGACCTACAACGCTCATATGTCCTAACAATACGTTGAAAAACTGCGGGAGCTCATCCAGGCTTGTACGCCTGAGGAAGCTTCCGAACTTCGTACGGCGCGGGTCGTTCTTCACCGTCCACTGGGTATCCGAGTCTTTGCCAGACGATAGGCGCATGGAACGGAACTTATACATATGGAAGGACTTGCGGTCAAGCCCCATCCGCTCTTGCTTGAATAGAATAGGACCAGGCGACGTCAGCTTAATGCCGATCACTGCGAACAGCATAAGCGGAGACGTTACAAGAATCGCAGCAAGCGAGAACAAGATATCGAACCAACGCTTCATAATTCGGTTACTTAACTCATCAAGCGGAACATCCCTTACGTTAATGAGAGGAATGCCTGCGAAGTTATCGAAGAACGGCCTTGCTGGCAGCACATCGAAGAAATCCGGAATAATAAGCGTTTTGACACCCGACTTCTCACAAATGGATATAATTTCACTGTACTTTCCGTAGGCAGCTAATGGCAGAGCTATAATAACATCGTCTACTGTCTTCCCATCTATGGTCTGCTCCAGCTCGTCAAGTCTCCCTATAATCGGCTTCATATACCGATGCTCAGGCGCATGCCCCGACTGAAAATCATCAAGGAAACCAATAACCTCATAACCGAGCTCCGGATTATTTTGCAAATTATCATAGAATCTACGACCAACAGAACCCGCACCTAGAATTACAATATACCTCTTATTGAATCCTTGGCGGCGGAATGAGATTAATACCCTCTTAAGTACGAATCGATAGAAAGAAACAGCTACTATATTCATAGAAATAAAAATGATCAGAAATTCCCGAGAGACGTGTACTTCTTTGACGAAATATAATAAGCTCAGCAAGCCGAGGAAACTTATCAACTGCACTTGGAGCCCTTTAAGTAATTCATAAGAAAATGCTTTTCGTCTCTTAGGCGCATAGAATTGCAAGTAGACTCCAATTAATACGGTCGCAAAAGAATATATCGTTCCCCAGAGCAGATACGTTTTGAACGGAACAGAGGCATTATACGGAAGCCATGCGCTCTCGAACTTAAGCCAATAGGCTATCAAAAAAACGATTAACGTAATAAATAGGTCAGTCAGCATATAGAGCTGTGTCAGAAATCGCTGATTTTGTCGGATCATTTGCTTTAGACTCACCCGCAATCTACTAGAATTCGACTCTATCTGCATTGTAGCAAAATGGAAGGAAACTACCAACCTATTTTTTTAACTTGGCCTGCTGATTGATTCGTCGTCTTTTCCTCATCATAGATGGAAAAGTACGCAGTAATCTCGGAAAACATCCGAGCATGGCTGGCTCGCGGACAATGATATAACCTAGCTTCGCTACCTCCACCCCTGCGACAAGTGGCAGTATTCCGAACCAGTGCCAACCAAGCGGCTCGTTCTTGATGAGCGTATAGAACCGATTCATATAAGAATGCTGCCGCACGAATAACGGAATGGCGCTCCTACCTTCCTTCTTCCAGCCCCGCCCATGAAGAGCCCTCGCTGTATGGACATAATAAGAGCGCCAGCCTAGTCGTCTGGCGCGCCATGCCACATCCACATCCTCTTTGTACGCAAAGAATGTTTCGTCGAAGAACTGCCCCTCGAGTGAGATGTCATTTATCATGCGACGAGAATAGATGGCGGCTGCGCCTGATACGCCGAAGACATCACCTGACTGCTCCCAGAAAGCTGCAGATTCCCCCATCCCTCGATCTGTCGCTTGCCTCGATCGGCTCAGCGCTAGACCCGTGCTGTCTATAACAGCACGGTCACTGGCCAACAACAACTGCCCCGTTGCGCTTCCAATATGCGGATGCTGACCCATTACAGCAATAATGTCGGAAATATACGACGGCTGAAGCGTGACATCGGGATTCAGAACGACTGCGTAGTCGGCTTCATATGCTTTTATAGCTTGATTCTGACCACCAGCAAACCCGTTATTTACGTTATTTTCTATAAGCTGTATCGGTAATGCTTGTATAGCGGTATCCTGATACGTTCTTATGATTTTGCAGGAATCGTCCCTTGAGGCATTATCTACAATGACAATGCGCTCGATCGGATGCACTTGCTCACGAAGCGCATTTAAGCAATCTACAATATGTCTCGCACTATTATAAGTAACAATACAGATGCTGACGGACGCCATCTCTCGATCACTCGCCGTTCTTTAAATAATGTTGTAAAGCTTCCCGCCACGGTCGCAGCTCATGAAACCCGTTCGCTAGAATTGCGCCATGCGCCATAATAGAGTAAACAGGTCGAGGCGCAGGACGAGGAAACTCCGCCGTCGTACATGGCACTACCGTCACCTTCTTACCACTCTCTTCGAATATAGCTCTAGCAAATTCATACCACGAAGAGTTGCCTGAATTAGAGGCATGGTAGATACCATATTGCTCAGATTGAACTAATTGGATTAGAAAGGCAGCTAAATCATACGTATACGTTGGCGATCCTACCTGATCCGCAACAACAGTCAGCTGTTCCCGCTCCCCTGCCAGCTTAAGCATGGTCTTCACGAAGTTATTGCCATACCGCCCGTATACCCAAGATGTACGAACAATGAAATATCGTTCCATTAGGGACTGAACAGCACGCTCACCTGCTAGCTTGGACTTACCGTATATCGTTTGAGGATTCGTCTGATCTTGTTCTTGGTACGGCGTATTACCGGTTCCATCGAACACATAATCGGTGCTAATATAGCACATCTTCGCGCCGACAGTTGCTGCTGCCTCAGCTACATAGCGAGTTCCTTGCTCGTTCACGAGATAGGCAACATCCGGTTCAGTCTCCGCATTGTCAACTGCAGTATATGCAGCGCAATGTATCACCACATCCGGCTTATGTTGCTCCAAAACCGCTCGGCACTGCTTGGCAGATGTTATATCTAGCTCCTCTCGCGTCACACCTACGATGAGGATGTTATCTGCGTCCCACTCTGCCAACTCTCGTCCCAACTGCCCGCCCGCTCCAGTTACAACAATTTTAACCTTTGGAGCTTTTGCTGTCATGTTCGATTCTCCAAACGTTCCTGGTAATGCGTCACATAATTTTGCTGGTACGCGCCGGTTGCAACCTGCTCCATCCATTCTTTGTTGGAGAGATACCAATCGATCGTAGATCTGATACCACTCTCATAATCATACTTGGGCTGCCAACCAAGCTCACGCCGTATCTTGTCTGCATCTATAGCATAGCGACGATCATGTCCGAGACGATCCTTTACATAAGTGATCAGCGACTCCGGCTTGCCAAGAGCCTCCAATATGGTGCGGACAACTTGTAAGTTGTTGCGTTCATTACAACCGCCTACATTATATACTTCCCCGCTTTTACCTTGATGAAGAACAAGATCAATTGCACTGCAATGATCCTCTACATATAGCCAATCACGTATGTTTAATCCATCCCCGTATACAGGCAGCGGCTTATCGTTCAGCGCGTTCTGAATCATTAACGGAATCAGCTTCTCGGGAAACTGATAGGGCCCATAATTGTTCGAGCAACGCGTAATATTCACGTCAATTCCAAACGTCTCATGATAGGCTCTAACAAGCAGATCCGCACTTGCCTTGCTAGCCGAATAGGGACTATTCGGGGCAAGCGGTGTTTCCTCCGTGAACATCCCTGTATCTCCAAGCGTTCCATATACCTCATCCGTTGACACTTGTACGAACTTACCAACTTTATATTGTTTAGCGAGATCAAGTAATACCTGCGTACCCAATATGTTCGTTCGCACGAAAATATCAGGCTGCAGAATGCTCCGGTCCACATGTGATTCTGCTGCAAAATTTATAACCGCATCTATATCACTTTCGAATAGCGTCTCCAGCTCTCCGCGCTCCGCTATATCTGCTTTCAAGAAACGATAATTCGGATGCTCCTCCACTTCGCGTAAATTCTCAAGATTTCCAGCATAGGTCAACGCATCAACATTAATAATCCGATAAGCTGGGTATTTGCGCAACATATATATTATAAAATTACTTCCAATAAATCCTACTCCACCCGTTACAAGCAGTTTCACAATTTATGCTCACCCTTCGTATTCAAAGTTGCTATCTGCATCAGCGAATAAAGGCTGAATCCCGTCTTTATCCGACATTATAGGGTTGGATGTTGGCCAATCAATAGCTAATGCCTGGTCGTTCCAGGCGATACCTCGGTCATGTTCCTGAGAATATGGAGCATCCACTTTGTATTGTACTTCAGTATTGGGGGATAGCGTGCAAAAACCATGAGCAAAACCCTTAGGAACAAATAACTGGCGTTTGTTAGCCCCTGACAAAACAAAAGCCTCCCATTTACCGAAGGTAGGGGAGCCTTTTCTAATATCAACAACAACATCATATATCTCACCCGAAGTTACTCTAACGAGCTTAGATTGAGCGAATGGCTCTATCTGATAGTGCAACCCCCTAATAACAAAAGTCTCTACCGATAATGAATGATTGTCTTGTATAAAGACAGACTCGATTCCATGCTGTGAAAGCTTCATGAAGTTGTAGCTCTCCATAAAGAAACCTCGACTATCTTCGAAAACAACTGGATTGATCAGCTTAACACCTGATAGAGTCGTATTTTCAATCCTCAAATCATTCACCGCCATTTACATTTTAAACTTGCCGAAATGCTCGCCATAAACGATATCTTTCGCCAACTCATTTGCTCGACTGTATGAAGCGTGAGTTCCGGCATCCGTCCACCAGCCTTGCATTACTTCATAGGTTAGATTACCGGTCGCGATATAAGCATTATTAACATCCGTAATCTCAAGCTCGCCGCGCAGCGAAGGCTTCAAATCCCGAATAAATCCGAATACGCTGCTGTCATACATGTAGATGCCGGTGACCGCATAGTTACTCTTAGGCATACTTGGCTTTTCTTCGATCGATGCTATTACACTTCCTGTCAATTCTGGAACACCATATCTCTGAGGGTCATGTACCTCTTTAATCAAAATTTTGCCTCCAGTTTGTTGCTTCGAGAAATTATGAACATAAGGGACGATTGAATCGAAAAAAACATTATCACCAAGTATGACTACCATCTTATCGCCATTCACGAACTGTTCCGACAGACCGAGCGCTTGTGCGATTCCTCCTGCCTCATCTTGAACTTTGTATGTAAAATTCAATCCGAAATCTATTCCGCTTCCAAGCAGGTTAACGACGTCACCCATATGATCTTTACCTGTAACAATGAGAATTTCAGAGATACCGGCTTCTTTCAGTTTAGCAATGGCACAAAATATCATCGGATATTTTCCCACGGGGAGCAGGTGCTTGTTTGTAACTTTGGTCAGCGGATATAAACGCGATCCTGTTCCACCAGCTAATATGATACCCTTCATATGGACCACTTCCGGTTTCAGTTATATTATCCTTAAGATTCGATATAGCAATGCTAATTCTCTTGGGTCACTCGTGTTCGCTCTGAAATATTTATCATAGTGAATATCTATCCGATTTTCCCCTTCAGATAGATCGATGTGAAACTCAAATGTATGGAATTGGTTAATCGATTCTATCCGCACTCTGTCTACGACCTTATCATTTACAATCACCGTTATGCGTTGATCTTCGAAGAATGATTGAACTTCCATAGTTATTATTGCAGTACGTGCCTTCGTGGATTTTGCAACAATAGATGACGAAGATCCAATCCCCCATTGGATGACAGGATAATCACGGTCGGAGGAAGATTCGGGATAACTAATACCCTCTAGCGCTCTCCACCCTGTGAAGAACTTACGATGTATGGCATGCAATGGAGCGTTGTCTATCGTTATTCGTTCAGTCGTTTTTACATAAGCTTTGTCCGACATATTATACTGAATTTTCGACGAAAGTACATTTAATGATGGCTCTCCATCATAAGTTCTAGTTATGGCTTTCCCCCATTCTTCTTCTCTCTCCTCATAACTTCTAATCGTATCGATTTCATCCCAATATCCTTGTAAATTTTCCGACAATTGGCCTTTTCTTTTTCTAAAGATACCTAATGGCCCGTTTAATTGCCATAATGTTTCCCGCTGCGCAAATTTCATCCATAAATCAAAGTCGCCTGCAAGTTTCAACTTTGAATTAATTCCCCCAACTACATTCCATAAGTCGACTTTCCAGAAGGTTCCTTCTTGCTGCAAGAAAGTCCAAAATCTATTTTCAGCATAGCCTTCGCTGATAAGATAAGTCGGATAAGAAATGCTTTTCTCCTCGTATATTAACGTATTATCCTCACTTAAATAACAATGCTTACCAGTTACCCACTTGACATCTGGGTGTGAATTTCCTATCTTAATAATCGTTGAAAATGCGCCGGGAACGATGATGTCATCTGCATTAATCCAAGTCATGAAATGGTTATTTTGCATCATCATAAACTTAACAGCTTTATTAATGCCGTCATAGAGTCCACCATCCGCTTCGCTTTTAAAAGTAAACTCAACCCCCCGGCAAGCAACTGGAAAGATCCCTTCGTTCAGCATTTTTTCCCAATATTCAAGCACTTTTACTGTTCCATCAGTGGATTGTGCGTCTTGAACGTGATATCTGATATAAAAATCACCGGATTGCCCAACCACGCTGACGATGGTTTCGCTAATGGTTTTCTCTGCATTTCTGCAGGGTGTAACGATGTATATTATTTCTTTCATTTTGGCCGCTCCCGCTCTTAATGTGGTCCCTCAAATACTATAATGGATGAATGCCGATTTGCTCAATTGCCAGCCCTAGCGTCCGCTTATCATTCGATTGATTGTTGAAAAACTTGTAAGGCGACACCACGAACCGGCTTCGTATTTCTATCACATTCGAGTCCCCTAGGTTATCTACAACCAACGTGTAGGTAATCGAAGATGAGCCGTTCATTGTAAAGGTGTATTTTTTTCTTCCTACTTTTACAACAGCAGCTTCTCCTTCATTCGGACCAAAAGCGTATCCTTTAATTGCAAGTTCAAACTTTCTAGGTAATGCCGACTTTAGTTCAATTTTTGTCTTGCGCTTTGTCGTCCATCTTCCCCAGCCTTCAGCTGAATCAAATCCACTCATTGTCTTAACGAAAGAAGGCCTTCCGCTTCTGAAAAGCATGATACCGTCCTCAAGGTTAGCCCAGTACTCGTACTCTGATACCCTTTTCCTTTTAATATAGTCTTTATATCTCGAAATCAATTTTGATAATAATGGCGATTTCTTACTCCAACTCTTTATAATCGCGACAAATGATCGGTTATGCGCCTGATTGGATGGGAATAGCTCATTGCGAAATTTAGTATAAAAAATATTCGCCGCCTCGATATTACCGTATTTCTTTGCAATCGTCTCCCATTCTTGTAAGCAAGTAGAGAGCCTTTGTGCTGAAAGCCCTCCTCCAACGTAAATGGATACTACCTCATTAGAGTTGTAGAAGCGATGACCTGCCTCTTTGACTCTAAAGTAAAAATCATGATCTGCAGCGATATTCAAATTGCTATCGAATTTATATTTCCGTAGTACTTCAACTTTTGCAGCGACTGTTTGATGGCAGGGCATTCCAGCAAACCAATCATAGTTTAAATATCCATTTTGCAATCTGCGCCATGTGATGTCAAAATCCGCTGCATAATGAACCTCATCGATACCATCTTCTCTTGAATAGATATGATGGCCGTAGACTATGCTTGTCTCCGGGGGAACATGATCAAACAGTCTAGAGAGCGCATCACTAGATGCAAAAGAATCCCCCGCATTCATGAAGATAACCCAATCACCAGTTACATGATCTAGTGAATCAATCATCGTTGGATAGACACCCGAGTCTGGTTTTGAGTGCCAATAATTAATATGAGATTCATATTTTCGAATGATATTAACTGTATCATCAGTGGAGGCTCCATCGATAACTACATATTCCAAATTGGAATAGTTTTGATTTATGACACTTAGAATCGTATCTTCCAATTCAAGCTCCGCATTCCTGCAAACCGTAACGACAGATACTTTAGGTTTATTGCCGCTCTTATCTTCCCTGCTAGCCGTTTCCCACATCAGATTAATTCTGCCTTCGTACTCTTCGTTCTTAATAAACTTTACCAAATTCGTATAATTACTTGCCCATCTTTGATACCCCTTGATCGTAGATTCATGTGCACGGTAACCTATCCTATCAAGATCGACGCTTTCATCTACTTGCAAGGGATGAACGTCATGCGGGTTATATAAATACCCCGATGTACCGTTCGAAATGTATTGATTATAGGGTTCAATGTTCGGAGCAATAACACAACAACCCAAGTTCATCTGTCTAATAAAATCAAGCTCAAATAGAGATTGCTTAGTTGACGCAATATAGATATGGGGGTGTTCTAGTCCAGAAGGTTGCATGTCTTGCTTATTGAAAGATGCAATGCTACGAATGTTTTTACATAAATAAGTCATTGTCGAAATTGACATGCTTTCTTCAGACTCGAAAATAACTTCGATCTCGGAATTATGCTTCTCGATTGATTGTCCAATTGGTTTTGGATAATACTGAATATAAAAACAATTGCAATGGGATTCCGAAAATTTACTATAAATGCTACTCGATAAGCATAATATTTTTAGGTTTTTATTACTTTCAATAACATGAGGCAGCCCGGGATCTGCCAAATCACATAAGTCGGGCACAACTACAATATTTTGATACGATCGTATTGAGCTCCGCATTTGCACGTAGGCTTGAAATCCGCGAGCGATTACGGTCTCATAATCTTCTGGATTGACTTTTAAAGTCAGACCCGAATACTGAAACAGCTCCACGTCGCCAACCTGCCGGAGCATTTCTTCAACGATGTCATTTTCGAATTTACGATCCGTCAAATACAATATTTTCATCTTCTCGCTCCTAAAACGGCTCATTAAGACCTTTAATAAACCTTCTATAACACCATATGAATCCATATGGTGTGACTTGCTTTATTGACTTCTTAACGATTGTGACCGCTCTTCGTAGTGCTGCTTTCAACACAAGCTTCTTACTTCTTCTAAAAGCACGTGAAGGCGCTTCTATATAATCAATAATTTGATTTTTGTTAAGATTCCATTTGTGTCTCCCTGCTACTACCGTTTCATGGGCGTTCCTTTGAACTGCCTTTAGATTATTCATTTCAATGGGTTGAGGATTATTAACATCGAATAAAAATCCATTTATTCCGTGAACAATATATTCATTCATCGTTGGATTATCGGCGGCTATTACAACTTTCCCCATAGCCATTGCTTCAAGAAAAGAAAAACCGATACCCTCTCTAAGTCTTGGCGCAATATAAATACTCTTTGATTTCATTGTGTTTCTATAATCATCTTTACTTTCAAACCAGTCACTAAAGGTGATCTTATATTCGGCAACTTCATTCTCGGTTGGTGACACAAATTGCTGATATGGATCTACAGCTTTATGAATATGAATGGACTCGACTTCCGTAATCTCTATCAGCTTAGTTACGGTATGCCACGTAATCTCATTTCTTCTCTGCCAAAAGAAAACTGATATATGATCTAATTCTTGAAAGGTATCCGCTTCAGGGAAATGTTGAATATAAAATGCATTAAAATTTAAAGCCATAAGCTTCTTATGCAACGTAGAGCTAAAACAAACGATTTTTATATTACGGAGCGGATACCAAAAGTCTTCGCCTTGATCCCAAACGGCATCATACATTGGAAAATAAATCACATTACTGCATGTTATATTAGTCAGCATTTGCGGCGAAATATTTTGCCAAAAAACCACTGCCCGATATGTCTCGTTGATATGGCTTACATCTGGTTCTAACCCTGTTTGCCAGCTGTCGTCATAAATTAATTCCACCTCATATTTACTTTGCAGCAACTCAAGAATTGACGCGTTTGACTTGGTCTTTTCGTGATAGGAGTGGCCGATCACAACGATTTTATCCATAAACAACTCACTTTCACCCAAGAATTATCCGTTCTTCATTTTTTGCTTTTGATATATTCGTAATACTCCATAAGGCAATAAAAACTTTATGGTTCTTTTCACAAATTTGAATCCGCGTTTTATTAATTTGGTCAACTTCCATGCTCTTGAATTGTATATCAACTGTAACTCATGATGTATGAGTTCTCTTTCGCTTAACGCTTGAGCATTGACATAGACCATGGAATTGATTTCATTCTTAATTGCTTGTTTATCTTGAATCAACACACCGATTTCGTCCAGAAGAAATGATACTTTTTGGTTCAATTTCTCTCTGTCATTCGTTGCACTTTGAATTGCTGCAATTCTTTCCTGATCCAATCTTTCCTTCTCCGCTTCCAGTTCATTAATTCTTGAATTTAATTTGTTATTTTGATGAACGACGGTATCTCTTTCTGCGCTCAAGTCATCGTATTTCGTGACCAATAGTTTTTGCTCAGAATGATTGAGATCAAGTGCTATCTGCAGTTTTTCAATATCATTTCTTAATGAATCGCGCTCGATGGCAACAATTTTTTTTTCCGAGCTAACAGATAGATACGATTCCTCAACCCTGTTCAACTCGTTATGCAATTCGTAACTGACATCTATTGCATAATCCGCAATCGATTGAGACAAACCAGGTAAAATTCGTGGAATAGCTGCTTCATAAGTACTGTATGAATGTTTGATTAGTTCCATATAGAGCGATTTATATTTATCTCCCTGCTTTTCAAGCCGGAAGTGTTGCTCTGCGTACTCGCGACAATCAATTTCCGATATTCCACTTTCGCCGTTAAGGATAGCTAGAATGTGACGAGACATAGATTGCGTATCACCAAGAGCACACAAAAAACCTGTTACATGATTAACTATCGTATCCTTGATTCCACCAGTATCAAATGCAACAACAGGTGTACCGCAAGATAAACTTTCTAACATGAGATTGGGAAGGTTATCTTCTTCGGAAGGCAATACGAGAACATCGGATGCTGAATAGATTTTGGCGAGCAAGTGATCATCATTTAAGTAACCAAATGCTTTATAAGGAAGTCCCAAATCATCAAGTGCTTCCGATGTGTTACCAAAAGTGAAAATGCACAGCTCATCTTTGGCGATCAAAGATTTTATATACTCATTTTGTTTAAGGTAACTTAAGGATTCTATTAAATGTTTAAATCCTTTTCTTCGTTCCTTATGGTCTTGAGCTCCAAAGAGGATGATTTTGGTTTTATCCTTTATACCGAATTCTCTTCTGGCAACTAATTTATCATAGGGCTTAAAGATGTCCGTTTCTAAAGAATTCGAAATAACTTCAATTCTATTGTTTTTAAACACGGAACTTTCTCTTGCGCTTTCTGCCAGCCATTGGCTCGGTGTTACAATCGTAACATCCTTGGGCAGATGGTCGATTTTAGCTCTCAGTATCTGTTTCGTAATATCGTATGGGTTATATCGAAGCTGTGGGCAATGACTACAATCGTTCTTGTATTTTTCACAACCGTGCGTATAATGACAAGCTCCAGTAAATGGGTTCTGGTCATGCAACGTCCAAATTAAAGGTTTACCCAAACTTCTTAATTTCATAATTGCTTCTATTGATATAAACATTGAAATCCAATGCAAGTTGATTGCATCGTACTCATGGAGCGAATCGAGAAATTCAAACCCAACACTAGGGTACATAAGTGAAGAAATCGTGTTTCCATCTTTAATATTTCGATAAAAATACTTATTCGCAATTTCATTAAAAAGCTTATTATCTACTTCAGGAGTTGCAAGTTTAATAACATCGTCTTGCTGTGAAGTCTGGTGCTTAACGAATAGCTTACTCTCAACGCCGACCAAGTTTAATGCCTTATTCAATCTATATGCTGCTTTGCCTGCGCCACCCGCATCATGAGTATTTAATTGCGCAATTTTCAAATAAATCACCTTGCTTATTTAGTCTATTTTAAAAATAGATGCTTGATTTTGTTTTTGACTCTCATACTCAATGATCTAGTAGCGACAAGATGTTCAAATCCCGTCATTCTTTCCGCAAGTCTTATATTCTCTTGAATCAATGATTCCATTTTCGAAGTGACAGACTGCAGTTCATTCATCATATAATTGTATTTTGCGTCTTGCTCAGCTTTATACTCCACCAAGCTAGCCTGCATCTGTGAGTATTCTAACGCCCGCAGTCTCTCGGATATTTCGATCGACTTATTTATCGATAACCCTTCATAAGGGGTATACTTTCCCTCGTCCCTAGGCAACTGTTCAAGAAACAACTCTCTCCCTTTCTCTTTAAAATAAATGTCCGCAAGCTTTTGATTATTCGCTTCGTAATATTTCAAGATTGTCTTGCTGTCTTGCGGCGATAAAAACGGTACATATGCGTCCCTGTTCCTCATGCTTTCTGAGACTTGATGCATATTATGTGTCATGGTTCTATCGGAGTTCGGATGGTCGATTTTATCGATGATTCGTTTATATTCAAGAACGTCTCTGCCTAACCTGGTGTTCTCACTATTAATTGTTTTAAGGGGAACATTCCAATCTTTATGGTCGCTATATTGCAAGATATGCGTAAAGAAATCATTAATAATATCGCCATCTAGTTGTTGTGCCTCATACACTCTAATAATAATGTTTTCTTTTCTAAATACTGCCGCCCATTTCTCATAAAGCTTATATAGATCAAACCAATCTTTCCATTCCTCAAAATAGCTAAGTATATTTGTTTTTTTCTTTATTAATTTTTCATATCCGTCCTTAAGCATTTGGTTGTACCAAGATTCAATTCGATAATCCTGTCTTCTTGCATAAAATACTACCTTTACCTCTAGATTAAATTCAAAAGCTATTTTAGATATAGTTTCAATACTAAATTTTTCAAATTCATACGTCTTATGCTGATCGTACTTGATATGAGTAAAGAGAAGGTCTGGTCCCAATTGTCCTAAAGTCTCAACAGAGATAATCGACTTCTGGCATTGCTTTTGCTCCATAGACTGGACCATTTGAGAGAAAAACTGTCGTGTATTCGAAAGATCGTGTTCATGATTACACTTTTTCTCAAAATCACTTAGCAAGATTCGTACAAAGTTATAATGAGCAACTCCATAGTTCCCAGCTTCGAAGTGATCATATAATATTCCGCTATTTACTAGCTCCTCTTGATTGTTTGCTAGAAAAGTCTGAAGAGCTGAAGTTCCTGTTTTAGGCAAGCCGATGTGTAGCAAGAGCTGCTTCAAAATAACACCTCATATCGATACTCAAATATTATAGACCTTTATAAATCTCAACATTGTTTTTAATGTATACTTTTGCAGGGCTGAATCTTATCTTTTCTCTTTGCATAACTTCGAATACAACCGTATTTTCAACGTAATCATAGTAATGCGCCATTTGATTCGGAATAACCGGCTTCGTGACTTGTGCGGTTATATTATACGTCCCATCTTTTAAAGGTAATTGCGTTGTGAAATCGATAATTACCTTCTGGCCAGAATGGAAATCGATAATGCCAACCTCTTCAAACCTTGTTGTGCTGCCCAATATCTCGATATTTTTGTCATCTCTAATAAAATAGCCAACTACTGCTTCAATCGATTCGAAAAACTCAACATAAATTCTAATTCTGATTTTTTGGTTAAATTTAGCATAAGCAATAGGTTTACAGGAGTCGTCAAGCAGTTCGACATACTTGATTTTTGCCTCTCCGCTGCCATGACGAAATTGCTTAGTATTCTCGATGAACTCTGCGTTATCTTTAAACTTTAATTCACCACTTTTTTTGACATCATTATTTTTAACAACCTTTTCGCCTACTAAACTGAAAAATAAGTTTGACTGGTTGCGATTGAGCGATTCATCTCTTAATTCTTTGATGAATAAATCCGCTATCTCCGAAGCTTCGCCAATCGCGCACATTTCTCCAGATTTCAAGTAAATACATCTATCACATAAAACCTTAATCGTGTTAATATCATGCGTTACGAACAAAATTGTAGTTCCTTTGTTCATAATTTCATTCATTTTACTCATACATTTTGCTTGAAAATACATATCCCCAACAGATAGCGCTTCATCAACAATTAAAATATCTGGCTCTACGTTAATTGCGACGGCGAAGGCTAATCTTACGAACATGCCACTTGAGTATGTTTTGACTGGTTGATTAATAAAATCGCCGATATCCGCAAATTCAATAATCGCAGGCACCTTTTGTTCGACTTCTTCTCTGGTATACCCCATCATCGTTGTATTTAAATAAATATTTTGCATTCCTGTATATTCTGGGTTAAAACCCGCCCCCAGCTCCAATAAAGCAGATATTTTGCCATTTGCTTGAACGGATCCATTCGTCGGCGTCAATACCCCAGTAATAATTTTAAGCAAAGTTGATTTGCCCGATCCGTTTTTTCCAACTATGCCAATAGACTCGCCCTTTTTTATTTCAAATGAAATATCATTTAACGCATGAAATTCCTGATGATAATTTTTTGAGAATACGTTTAGAGACTCCTTCATACGGTCAATCGGCTTGTTGTACAATTTATAAATTTTAGAGAGAGCTTCGACCTTTATCGCAAAGTCATTGTTCATTCACTTACACCTCATTTACTAAAGTACATCTGCAAAGTGTGGTTTTAGTTTTTTATAAAAGCCAGCACCCACAACAAATAATAAGAGCGTCAAGCACCAAAACCATGCCGTTTGATTATAACGTTGCCAGAACCATACGTGATTAATTAAGGTGTCTCTATAGCCTTCTACAATATAATACATCGGATTCAATTTGAAAAAGGCTTGGTATTTCTCAGAAACCATTGTATACGGCCACATAATCGGAGTGAGCCACATTCCAAATTGCACGACAATCGTGACAATATTCGTTGCATCCTTAAAGAAGGGAGCAATAGTAGCTGTTATATAAGTAAGCGCCGTTACCAAAAGAACCATACAAAAAGAATAATACAATAATTGAATGTAAATGATCTCGGGGTAATATCCATAGACAGCAAAAATAAGAAGGAGAATTACTATAAATACTCCGTGTATAAAAGTTGCTGAAATGACTTTTATAGGGGGGAGCAAGCTAACTTTAAATACGACTTTCTTAATAAGATAGCTGTATTCTCCGAAACAATTGGCCGAACTCCCCCAAGCGTCCGCAAAAAAAAACCACGGAATTAACCCTGCAGCAAACCAACAAATAAAAGGCACATCCAACATGGCGGTCGAACGAAAACCCACTTGAAATACGAACCAAAAGGTTAGGAGTGTCATAACCGGTTGAATAAAAGCCCAAATGATTCCTAGAGCGGATCCAGAATAACGTGTCTTAAAATCATTTTGAGCAAAGCTCCATACTAAAACTCTGCTCTTCCATAATTCTTTGAATAACCGTTCAATCTTCTTCATTTATGTTGTCCCCCGAGAATTTCTATCCGTTGCAATAATTTGACGATAGAACTCATATAAAACTTCAGTGTTTATCGACCAGTCAAAGTGGTTTTCCGCAAATAACCTTCCGTTCTCCCCGATCCTCTCGCGAAGATTACCATCTTTCAACAGGAATTCGAGCTTATCCGCAATCTCAACTGCACTTCCTTCCTGTAAGAGGATGCAGTTGTTGCCCTCGGTTAAATAATGCCCGATATTGGTATTCGGTAATATAACAGGTTTCCCCATCGCAAAAAACTCCGGAAGCTTAGATGGAAAACGGTAATCATTAAATGCATCGGATTTGCCCGGCTGCACGAAAGCATCGGCTAGAGAAAGCACCTTCGGAAGCATCTCGCGCTCGATAAAACCCAATTCGACAAAGCAATCGCCCGCACTACTAATGACAGAGTCTTTAAAATGAACAAAATCTCGTCCTGTTCGGACAAGCTTTACGTGGATGCCTTTTCTATTTAACGCCGCTACCGCAAGGTAAAGGCTGTAAACTTCATTTTGATTAGAATGATGAACATTACCACTGTAAACGATTGTATGATATCCATCCGGAATCCCTAACTTCTTTTTTAAAGCGATATCCACTGAACGTTTATAGAATAACGTTTTATCATATCCAGGCCAAACTACTTTGCCGGGTATTTGAGATGGCTTAAACTCCAACAGCGTTTGAATTATAGTAGTAACACCGTTCGAACCATTCAGAAATTCCTTATATTTAATGGGATGTGAATAGTGTTTGTCCATTAAGCGTGTAATTATTTTCTCTGGGAGCTCGCGCAAATGTTCTGCTTTAATTTTGTATTTAGCTTCTACTATGGCTTCCTCGTTGTCCTCAAGATGAACGATATAAGGGCAGACGTAATGTTCGGCAATCCTCTTAGTGAACGATCCGACTATCTCTCTCGGCGTCCAAGCATGAATCAGGTCTGGTCCAGCACCATTGCGGAATTTAATCTTTTTCAAATCGCGAAAATTATAAATAGCGAACTTAGCCGTACCTATTACTTCGATCGACTCTTTATTTCGTGGTACGCAAACACCGCAATCCAGTCCTCTCTCTACCAAGTGATTCGCATAATGATAGATATGAATAGCGCTATTACTGGAAAAGTCGTGATAGTTTACAAATAGTATATTCACTTGAAATGCTCTCCCCAACGATCAACCATAAGCGACCGATCCATTTGGTTCACTGTTGAAGGCGCTTGAATATTAATGGCACGGATGATCGCCTTTGATGTCACCTTAATAGGTATCCCTTTACTTCTCGCTCGTAGACAGAGGTCTAAAACCGCGTCTAACGAAACAAACAATTCATTCAGTCCATTAAGAGCTTGAAACAATTGTTTCTTTATCATCATACAGATCGGCTCGTCGGATAGAATTGCCACCCCCCTGCTATTTTCGGAAACACTTTCGGCTACTACAATTGCCCCAGCCTGGAATGCTTCTAATAGCAGGATCATTTCTCTTAGCCATTCGGGGTTCGTAATTACATAGCGATTGCTTATCAATAGGATATTTTCACAATCTACCGCTTGTATTGCACGATTAACAGCCCTCGGAGAACCTAATGGATCGGTGGAGGATATCTCCAAGAGCTCATATTCTATCTCCTCACTACACTCGGTGAGCTCGGTGATAGAAGCGACGCAACTCTTCGACTCCCCACCAATTTCCTCATTCACCACAATAATTCTAACCTTGGCACAAACTTTACGCACCGGTGAATTCCCATCTTTACAAGCGAGTGCATGAGGAAATATACTATCGAGCCTTGTACTTACATCAGTACCTGTCTCTATCAACGTTTTCAGCATTCTCATGTAATATCGATACATTATTGCTTTGTATGCCTTATAAAATATTTTGGATAAACCATATTGCTGAATTTTCTTAATCGGCTTTGCTAGAAACTTGTTAGACATACTCATTCATACCTAGCTCTTTGAGCATATCTACCATGCTCTTCACTTCTTGTGCATTATCTTTTGAACAGATAAGCAAGGCGTCGTTTGTTTCCGCAATGATTAGATTATCCACACCGATTGTCGCAATCAATCGTTCGTTTCCAAAGACAATGCTATTTTTAGTTTTGAGACCGAGATGCTTAGCTTTCACGATATTACCTTCATCGTCCGGCGAAAAAATACTCCCTAGCGCGTCCCAACTTCCGACGTCATTCCAACCAAAATCTCCAGGAACGACAATGACTTCATCGCTTCTCTCAAGAATTCCGTAGTCTATAGAAATATTCTGCAGAGTGGGATACATCTCCGAAATAGCTTCCCATTCATTATCAGTCCCTATATGCTCATACACTTGCATAAAACTCTTGTACAGTCTAGGAAGATATCTGCGGAAGTTCTCGATAATAATACTCGTTTTCCACACGAACATTCCGCTATTCCACACGTAATTCCCGGATGCAAAATACATCTTGGCTTTCTCAAAATTAGGCTTCTCGACGAACTCAAACACATCAAACGCTTCGTCTAATGAATTGCTTTTATCAAAGTTAATATAACCATATCCCGTTGATGGGAAGGTTGGCTTAATTCCAATTGTGATCAGTTTGTCTTTCTCTTCTGCAAGAAGACAAGCCTTATCGAGTACCGTCCTGAAGCTTTCTTCGTTCGTAATGTAATGGTCAGAGGGGAGTACAACCATTACGGAATCCTTATACAGTTTGTCCAAGACCAAAGCAGCGTATAGAATACACGCCGCAGTATTCTTACCGACCGGCTCCCGTAAAATATTATTGCGAGGAACCTTGTCCAATAATATTTCTTCAACAAGCGAAGCTTGAGTTTGGTTGGTCACAATCATGGTGTTCTCAACCGAGATTATGCCCTCGTATCGGAGAATGGTGTCATTAATCATTATATCGTTGCCGCTAAGATTTAGGAGCTGTTTGGGCTTATTCTGCCTGGATAACGGCCAGAAGCGCGTTCCTCCGCCACCAGCCATTATCACCGCAAATCTATTCATTTGGATCCACTCCTATACTCATTACAAATTATGCAGATAGCTGTTGTAAGTGGATTGAATTCCATCGCTCAACTTTGTATTCGCCTGCCATCCTAGCGAATGTAGTTTTGAGACATCCAATAATTTTCGTGGAGTGCCATCCGGCTTTGTAGGATCTTTTGTAATCCTCCCATTAAAGCCTACAATCTCAGCAATTAGATGAGCTAATTCTAAGATTGAAATATCCTTGCCTGTGCCGACATTCACTGTCTCGTTCCCGTTATATTCTCTCATCAGGTATAGGCTCGCATCAGCTAGATCATCGACATATAAGAACTCTCGTCTCGGAGTACCGCTTCCCCAGATTACAACTTCCTGAATATCATTCAGTTTGGCTTCATGGAACTTACGAATCAACGCCGGCAGAACGTGAGAGTTCTGCAAGTCATAATTGTCATTCGGTCCAAATAAATTAGTAGGCATTGCGCTAATATAGTTGGTGCCGTACTGGCGATTATAGAACTCACACATCTTTAAACCTGCAATCTTGGCGATTGCATAGGCTTCGTTAGTCGGTTCGAGGTATCCACCGAGCAAATATTGCTCCTTGATTGGCTGATCTGCCATTTTGGGATAAATGCAGGAACTTCCGAGAAACAACAATTTATTAACGCCATGTTCATAGGAGGAATGGATTACATTCGACTCTATCATTAAGTTATTGTACATGAACTCAGCTGGATATGTATTATTGGCATGAATTCCACCGACCTTTGCTGCTGCAAGGAATACATATTCCGGTTTTTCCTCCGTGAAGAACTTCTCCACTTCCGTCTGTCGTGTTAAATCCAGCTCAGAGGATGTTCTGGTAATGATGTTACTGTAACCCTCATCCTCCAGCCTTCTAACGATTGCTGATCCGACCATCCCTCTATGACCGGCAACATAGACCCTGCTATTCTTTTCCACCGTTCATTCCCTCCTTATTAATTAATCGAACGCTTTGCGAATTCGCTCTTCCTTCTCTACATACCTCATGTCCTCTTGAACCATCTCCCTAACAAGCGATTCAAAGCTTGTCTGGGTAGGATTCCAGCCAAGCACCGTTTTGGCTTTCGTAGGGTCTCCAAGCAGTTGTTCAACTTCGGCCGGACGGAAGTATTGCGGGTCTACTTCGACGAGCACATTACCCGTTCTGCGGTCAATTCCCTTCTCATTAACCCCTGAGCCGCTCCATTCCAGCTCAATCCCTGCCTCCTTGAAAGCAAGATCACAGAATTCCCTAACGCTGTGCATCTCGCCTGTGCCAATGACAAAGTCCTCCGGCTGTTCGTGCTGCAGCATCAACCACATGCACTCCACATAATCTCTGGCATGCCCCCAATCTCGAAGTGCATTCAGATTCCCCAAGTAGAGTTTCCTTTGTTTACCTTGCGCAATTCTGGCTACTGCCAGCGTTATTTTTCTCGTAACGAAGGTTTCGCCTCTTCTTGGAGATTCATGATTAAACAGAATGCCGTTGACAGCAAACATATTGTATGATTCCCTATAATTTTTAACAATCCAGAAACCATATAACTTAGCGACGCCATATGGGCTTCTTGGGTAAAATGGAGTCGTCTCTCTTTGTGGCACTTCTTGCACCAACCCATATAGTTCCGAAGTTGAAGCTTGATAGATCCGAGTTTTTTCCGTCATGCCCAGAATCCTTACCGCCTCAAGTATTCGCAATGTACCTATGGCATCAGCATTGGCCGTGTACTCTGGCGTCTCGAACGAAACCTTAACATGTGACTGAGCAGCTAAGTTATAAATCTCATCCGGTTGAACTTTTTGTATGAGAGATATAATATTGGTCGAATCTGTCATATCGCCATAATGAAGATATACTTTTCTATGCTTGTGCATATCTTCGATTAGTTCATCAATGTATAAATGCTCGATTCTATTTGTATTAAAGGAAGAACTTCTTCTGATCACACCATGCACTTCATATCCCTTTTCTACCAACAACTCCGCTAAATAGGATCCATCTTGTCCTGTGATCCCCGTGATTAGTGCTCTTTTCATCTTTTAACTGTCCTCCATATTTCTGTAATCTATATTAACTGATTAGCCTTGATATATTTAATGATTCTATCCACGCTTTCCTCGACGGTTAACTGATCCGTTTCAATGGTGATTTCAGGAGAGGTAGATATCTCATAAGGTGAGGTAATGCCTGTAAAATCCGGTATTTCACCCTTTCTAGCTTTTTTGTAGAGCCCCTTGGGATCCCGTTGCTCACATTGCTCAAGAGAACATTTTACATATACTTCAATAAACTCCCCTTGCTCGAACAAGCTTCGGACCTCTTGTCGATCTTGAATGTAGGGGGAGATAAATGCCGCCGTCACGATGGATCCTGCTTCTACAAACAGCTTCGAAACTTCTCCTACACGGCGAATGTTCTCTTTTCGGTCTTCCGGACTAAACCCAAGATTCTTATTTAGCCCCCGACGTACGTTGTCGCCATCCAGAATATAAGAATGATAACCGTTGTTATAAAAAAAATGATCTAGCGCGTTCGCGATTGTCGATTTACCTGAGCCTGAAAGACCCGTCAACCAGATCACAAAACTACCATGCTTATTGCTTTGTTGTCTCATTTCTTTAGTAACATGGTAACCTTGAGGTACAACATTTTTTGCGTTTTCCATGTTCTCTCCTTCATACATCTGATAATAATAACATCACTAATATATTTGGTAACGCCGGATATCGAATACAACATAAGATATAAAACCGGCACTGCTGACCTCATTCCCAAATTCATATTGCAGCTATATTCGGGTAATCAGGGAGAAGTTTATGTATAAATAAAAAATAATAATATATTAGATAGATAAGGAACTCCATAACAATATGGCTACCTTGAATCTAACTAGACTTAGAGTGAGCTTCTGTTCCTAAGCACTAATCAACGCTTCATTTTAGTCCGCTGATAATGACACAGCAAATGACATACCGACGATTGCCTTCGATCATCTTGTTTTATCTTATCAAACTTTCCATCTGTATTATACCTAAATCTCCTACCAAACTTGAATATTTTGTAGAATCGAGACGAAGCTCGCTTTTTTTCGACAAACACATATCAAACATTTTTGTAAACATCATACAAAACACCAACCTGCTCTTATAGTAATCTATTATCCAATTTGATAATATACATAGAGGAAACAATTGTCGAAAATTGCTAGATCACATACACGGATAAGGAGTTTTGATTAAATGAGCGCAAGAAAGAGCACAACGAGCGGCACAAGACCGCTTATTGCGACAAATATTTCAATATGGAGCTGGATTGGTGCCATCGGTATCGCCTTATTTCTACTAATCTCGCCCTATAACAAGGCTTTATTCAACGGCTATTCCTTCAACTTCGAGTCGTCGATCTACAAGGCGGTATTCTTCGGACTAGTGTTATTGCTGTTAACGGCCGTTTATTTGCTTAAACACTGGAAGCTGGACGATTACCGGGGAATGCTCTCGATCGCTGCTCTTCTGCTCCCTTTCATCTACTGGTTAGCATCATTCCAGGCGGTTTCCAGCTATTACGCTTCATTCATGACCTTCATATTTGTACTGCTTGCTGCTTTGTTTATCGCAGGACTCTACTTTGCGGAAACCGTGCAGACGCGCAAGCTGATCGAATATGCGCTAATGCTTTCCTCTTATATCATTGTACTGTTCGGTTTGTTCAATTTGTTCGGTCAAACGTATTATCGCGATGCATTATGGCTTGCCCATGATGGATACAGACTCACAGCTGTCTTCCAATACTCGAATACATATGCAAGTTTCCTTGTCGCCGTATTTCTAGCCGCCCTCTATTATGCATCACACTGCACAAGATGGCAGGCAAGACTGGCTCATTCGCTTATGCTCGTTCCGATATGGATTTCGTTCATGCTGACCTACTCGCGCGGCGCTATCGTCATCATTCCGGTTATGGTGCTCGCAGTTCTTCCGTTCCTTCGTTTCTCTCGTCAGATTACATACATCGTATACATGATTCTATCCGTTCTAGCTGCAATGGCCGTACTTGGACCGATAACGACGAAAGCCGATGCGATTGCTAAGCTTGTTCAGCCAACTGCAGACAAGCCAGTAGATACGATCTCGTTGTTCAGCTCGTTGCCGTTGCAAAGCTGGGCGCTGCTAATTGCTGCATCAGCTGTCGTTGCCGGCATTATATTGCTCGTTGAAGCCAAAGCGTCAGACTGGATTGAAGCCAAAACAACGAAGATTGCATCGTTCAAATGGTCTTTCCTTGCCGTTCCCGCTGCGATAATCGTTTTAGGCGCAATTGCGGCTGGCGCACTGTTAGGAAGCAGCGCCGTACGAGGGATGCTTCCGGATAAGATTGCCGTGCGTTTCGAGAGCATCAACTTCCAGCAGCATAGTGTGCAGGAACGCTTCACCTTCTATAAGGATGGCTTGCGCTTAGCTGAAGACTACCCGTTGCTTGGCGGAGGAGGCGGAGCTTGGCAATCGCTATTCGAGCAATACCAGAACAACCCGTATTGGAGCAGACAAGCCCATAGCTTCTTCGTACAGGTGCTCGTTGAGACCGGTTGGCTCGGTCTAGCATCGCTTGTCCTGTTAATTGGCGGAGCCTACTGGTTCTATATTCGCTCCTATATCCGTCATCCTGAGCGTAGAGGAAGTCATCTTATCTTCTTCATCTTCTCTCTTGCGCTTCTCATGCATAGCGCTCTAGACTTTGACATGAGCTTTGTATTTATAAGCAGTATCGTGTTCCTGTCGCTAGGCTGTATGGTCGCCCCTTTCGGCAGCAAGCTCCCTATCGAGCGTTTGCAAAAGATAAAGCTTGCAAGCTGGAGCCGTTTCATCTATCCGGCAATCATCGGCTTATCAGCTATCGTTCTGCTTGTTATAACCATTTCCAACAATAGCGCCAATCAGCTGTATAACAAGACGATTCGCCAAGCATCACAGAAAGGCGCAACGCTTGGCGATGTGCTGCCGTCGCTCGACAAAGCAATCAAACGATCGCCGAACCAAACGACGTTCAGTCTGACCAAGGCGAACTGGCTTAAGCAAGCCTATGACAATAGTAAGGACGGGGAAGTGCTAGCTGGTGCGTTGTTCATCTTGGAAGAGGCGAAGAAGCATGATCGCAATAATCGCAGCATTATTGCAATGCAGTTAGACCTCTACCAGCTTAACAATCAGCTGTCTACTTCGATTGAATTGTTGGAGGAAGGCATTACCAAGTTTCCTTGGGATATTCAGTTCTACGACAAGGCAATTCTCGCTTATGGAGAGGGTATAAAGGATGCAGATGCCAAACAAGACAGCGATTCTGCGGACCAATACAAATCCCGCCTGAGCGAAATCGCGCAGGAAGTCGAACGAAGAACGGCACAGCTTGCCGATCTGCCACCTGAACAGCAGCAAGGACGCTCCTTCAGCTTGTCTGAGCCGGCCCAAGAAGCGCTTCAGACACTTCTAGCAAGCAATTAACTTACCTTTATAGAAAGACCGCAGAAGCGCATCCTGATGCGTCTCTGCGGTCTTTCTTCCTCCTACAGCCATAATTTTAATGGTATGTTTCGAGGCTTCCAAGAATAAATAGCAATAGTACGCCCAAATCTATTCTGGCAGGAAGGAGAAGCCAATTGAAACGAGCGCGGAATCCCAAATGGTCTTTTGTGGTGATGCGCGGCGCTGACAAAACCGTTAAACAGTTTCACGTATCGAAGCGGTCGGTCGTCGTGATACCGACTGTCGCCGTACTCGCGGTTTCAGGCTGGATTGCAAGTCTCCAGGTGCAAGCGACCGATGAAATCGACGGTCTGGAGGAGCAATTGTCTAATCAGACTGCACAGTTCACACAAACCGTCTCCGGAAAGGACGAGGCGATCGTCTCATTGCAGCAGGAATTGCTCCAACTGTCGCGCCAAGCGCAAGAAATGAAACAAAAGCTGATTGAGCTTCAAGAGCTGGAAAATAAGCTTAAGCAGTTCATCGAGAAATACGGCAGCGGAATCGCTCCATCTAGCGGCGAGGCTAATGGGGTTGAGAAAGAAGTAAGCACGCTGTCCGGAGGAACTAGCAGCCCAAGTTCAACGAATCTTTCCCGGACCTCTTATTCTTCCGCTCTCATGGGAGGCAATGCCCGTCAGCTTGCTTCGCTTGCTCAGTATACAGGCCTTGATCTACAGGCGCTTAGCGGTATGGTCGATTCCATGGAAATATCGATGGAGCAGACGCTGAGGCATGCGCAAGCGAGAAGAGAGACGGTCGACGGCTATCCCTCCGGCTGGCCGACACGTTCCAGGCAACTAACATCAGGCTTTGGTTATCGCAAAGACCCTTTTAGCGGGAAGACCGCCTTTCATGCCGGCATCGATATAACAGGGAAACTCGGAGACCCTGTATTCAGCGCGGCCGAAGGAACCGTGACGGAGACGGGCATCGACGGCGTATTTGGCAAATATATTGTCATCGAGCATTTGGGCGGCTTAAAAACTACTTATATGCACTTGAAACAGATTGAAGCAAAGGAAGGCGATCTCGTCGTTCGCGGCGAGAAAATCGGCCTGCTCGGCTCGAGTGGCAGAAGCACGGGCCCGCATTTGCATTTTCAAATCTTACAGCAGAGCGAACCGGTGAACCCACTGAAATATCTCGCTCTCGTAAAGGAGAATTGAAGCTTATGTTCAAGGAGAACAAACGGGTCATCGCAACCGACACGCTAATCGGTCAGGGCACCCTAACCGAAGGTAAAATGGTATGCGAGGCAAGCCTCCGCATCGAGGGGGAATATCGCGGCGACATTGAATGCAAAGGCAATGTCATCATTGGCGAATGCGGCGTAGCGCGCTCGAACATTACAGCTCAAGACGTTACCGTTGCCGGGAAAGTCATTGGCGATATTACGACGAAAGGTCGGCTTATTATTACGGCATCCGGCCAAGTGAACGGCAATCTGTACGCGAACATACTCATTGTCCAAGACGGCGGCATCATTAATGGCAGCTGCCAGATGGAAGTGCCTAAGGAAGCCAAGGGCAAAGGCGCTTCCGACTCAGACAGTCATCATGCCGCTAATAGCAAGGAACAAGGCGGCAGAGAAGGCAAGGAGAAATCGAGGCAAGCCGGTTAATAGGGCGAGGTCTTATACTTACTTTTTCCAAAAATAAAAACAAGCCGTTCCAGCACACTCTCCTCTACTAAGAGCCTGAATTGCTGAAACGGCTTGTTGAATTAACCGGCTACATCCCGCTTGTTAAATATGTACCAGGTGAGTGCAATAAACAGCGCGTAATAAATACCGAGTATTCCCAGCGAGAATCCAAGTGTCATGTCGCCATCCGTCGTTTGCCCGATGTATCTCGTAAGATCCAGATGAGTGAACAGCAAATAGTCGATCCACTTGTAATTCAGCAGTGAGAACAGGGAATTAATGATATCCATGGCTAGCAATAGGAACAGGGCAAGACCAATCGCAAGGGCGCTGCTGCGGAATATCGTAGACAGCATGAATGCCAGCGTAATCATAACGACCAGCGCAACAAACTTCATCACATAGAACTGGAAGAGGAACTGCAACGATGACATGTTCTCTTGTCCGGGCAATTGCTCCTGAATCGCGTTAGCGGTATCGGATGGAAACAGTCCGAAGCACAGCCAATTCACCAGCCATACACTTCCGAACAGCATTACGGTCAACAGAGCAGCGAACAATACCACTGAAATATATTTGGACAGCAATATTTTTGATCTCGACCATGGTCGAATGAGGAGCAGCTTGATCGTTCCTGAAGTAAACTCCTCCGCTACGCTTACTGCCGCAATGACCACAGAGAAGATAGTCACGAGCAGAAATAAAATAAATGACTCCCAGTAAGCAACCGTCCACATCGTAGTTTCCCGGCCATCTAGAATGAGCCACATGACCGAGATCAGTATTACTGCGCCAATCAGTAAGCCCGCCATGATATAGGTCCGCGGTCGGAAATAGATTTTAATATTTTCGTTTCGTACAAGCTGCATAAAATCACCCAATTCGCTCGCCTCCTGTCACTTCCAAGAATTGATCTTCCAGCGATTTGATCTGTGCGCGGATACCGAATACTTTAATGCCTGCCGAGACTAAATGCGCATTAATAGCAGCCGTCTGCTCGCGATCAACTTCTACTGCGATCGCACCGATGCCCTCAGCTTGAGCAACGAACTCAGCAGCCGCAAGGGCTTCAATCGCCGCTTCTACTTGATCGACCTCAATAAGCGTACGCACGCTATCTGATGACGGCTTGCTGCCCTGCAGCACTCGGACGTCGATTAGTTTACCGTTCTGGATAATAGCTACACGGTCGCACATCAGTTCCATCTCTGCAAGCAAGTGGCTCGATACGAACACCGCAATCCCTTCGACCTTGGACAGCTCGCGCAAATAATCGCGCAGCTCGCGAATACCGGCCGGATCGAGACCGTTAGTAGGCTCATCGAGAATAAGCAGCCTCGGTTTATGTAGAATGGCCTGCGCTACGCCAAGTCGTTGCCTCATGCCAAGCGAGTACGTCTTCACCTTGTCATGAATCCGCCCCTCCAGCCCGACGAGCCGAACGACCTCCTTCACTCTTGCTTCCGTGACGCCTGGGAACATGCGAGCGAAGTGCATCAGATTCTGATAACCGGATAAATATTTGTACATTTCCGGATTTTCTACGATTGCGCCTACATGCTTAATCGCTTTCTCGTATTCATTCGCGATGCTATGGCCTTCAATCCATATTTCACCTTCTGTTATGGAAATCAATCCAACCATCATACGGATGGTTGTCGTCTTGCCCGCGCCGTTAGGACCAAGAAAACCAAATACTTCCCCAAGCGGCAATTCCAAGGTTAAGCGGTCGATGATCGTACGGCCGCCAATTCGCTTCGTTACATTTTGCAATCGGACTACTGGCTGCTCCACTCAATTACACTCCTTTGTACTGCAATTAATCAATCTAATCATTATAAATGATATAGGAAACAAATGGAAGTTAATGATTGGTACAATGAAAAAAGCCTTCATCTACAAATTTCCGTAGATTGAAGGCCTTCAATGTCGTCCGCCTTAGTAGATATGCTCGGAATGCTCGGCAACCTTGGCATCTGCTCGAAGGAACACTTTGTAGTCATAATGATCGAATTTCGCGTTTATCGTATTGGCCGTCTTCTCTTCTTTCAGACTGCATGCCGTGCAGAAGCACATCGGATGCACGACTCTGTAAAACCCGGTTCGGAATTGTACATTAGTCTTCGGACTTGGGACCAGTTCTCCGCATGTTACGCAATAATAACGCTGATCAATTCGGTTCATTGGCTAGATCGCTCCCTCTCGTCTATATGTATAATGGGTCAATCCTCCACCTCATGCTACAATATGTATCTTTTTTGCGTAAAATTTACGATCAGATTACCTCTCTTCTTCGATATCGTCTTTTTGCAGCAAATCTCGCCAGTTTGGGCCATAGGGGCAGCTGCAGTGCCGCCGCTTCCAGCAATCTCGCTTGCCATCCATAAACGTAGACTATTCTGCCATCACGATGTACAGCCTTTAACCGGCCAATAATACTCGTAAAGTCGATCGGAGCACTCCTCAGCCTGCTGGTATCACCTCGAAAAGTATACCGTGTTGCATTCAACGCTTTCTCCACATTAACGATTCGTTCGATGAGCAGCTCCCCATCCACGCTTGCGTATAAGCATACATCGCCAGGTCGAAGGTCCTTCTCATTTGCTCTTGAGAACGTTGATATATTGCCCTCGCGCAGCAGTGGAAACATGGCATCCCCATAGCAAGTAACATCGATTTCGCCTTGACGTTCAACGATAGACGCTATTATTGCAGGCAGCCCCATACGCTTCTCTACAGCTTTCATAAATCTGCTCCTACACCAAGTTCGATTGACTTATAATCTCATCCCATTTGATGCCTAAGTTAATGACATCATCTTCGGCCAGTTCAGCCCCGCTCTGCACCTCAAGCAGTTCCAGATCGGTAATAGCACGCAGGCTATGACGGGTACGTCCGGGTATCGTTACGGCGTTGCCCGCTGAGACCGGTCTCAGCTCTTCATCAATAATAGCTACTCCTTCGCCTGACAAAATCGTCCACGTTTCGCTTCTATTAAAATGAAGATGATAGCTCATATTCTCTCCTGCCGCGATGAAAACTCGCTTGGAGACGACCTGCCCTCCTGACGCTAGACGCGCCTTATCGACAATGATCGTATGCCCCCAATGCTTTTCCTCATAGTTAGGTTTTGCATTCATCGCCAGCAGCATTTCACTGATCTGATTGCTATGCAATCGATCGGCAATTAAGATGCCATCGGGGCTCGCCGCTACAAGCAGGTTGCTGAGGCCGATAATTTGAATGGGAATATCGAGATGATTAATAAGCTGTGACTGGTCATGAGAACGCTCGATCTTCTCCTGCTCCTTCAATGGAAACGCGATTTCCTCCGATATCGTCCGCCATGAGCGAAGATTTTTCCATACGCCGTTGTAGTAGACGACCGAACGGGATGTCTCGCATTCCAATAACGCAGTCTCGATGCTAGATTTAGACAGCTTCGAATATTGCTTATACAGCTCGTCGTAATGGATAGGAAGACTCAGCGCGATTAGCTTCGAGATCATATAATCGAGTGAGAAAGCGTATATTCCGCCGCCCAGTGGCGGCTGTTGCTCATCTCCAGACTTCGGCGCCATCCCGATTAACATAAGCTGCGAGCCGCTTTCGCGAAGCCGATCCGGAAGCTCCTGGACCCATTCGAAAAAATCACTTTCAACATATGCATCAACCGGCATAATTATGACGGTCTCGGCGAGCGAGACACCTGCGATCGAGTAAAGATACGAAGCAGCCAGCGCAATGGCGGGAAAAGTCCCGCGTTGCTCCGGCTCTATAATAAGCGGCGTCCTCTGGCCTGTCTGCCGTTTCAGAAGCTCCATCTGCTCTATGCTTGTCGCAAATCTCGTATGCTCCTGAAGTCCGGCGTCGCCAAGCTGACGCCATAACCGCTGCACCATAGACTCGAGATCCCCATTAGGCGCCTCCAATACGGACAAATATTGCTTCGCCCTCGTGTTGCTGGACAAGGGCCACAAACGCTTGCCCGAGCCTCCTGACAACAATATAATTTTCAATAGCCTCGTCCCCCTGCCTGCGCAGGTTGTCCAAGTATGGGTTGACTGAGAACCCGTCTCCAATGATTCTGATGAACGACCCGTTGATAGGATTGATGAATCTTGAACTGCTGAGGCTGTTGGGCAAGCAGCTCTTGATTCATGACTCTGACAAGCAGAGAGCGCAACAGACCAGAAGACTGGAAGGACATGCCGTGAAGATATGTCTCCTGGACCTTCTTGTTCCACTGAATCGTCCCGCGCAGCACAATTGGAATTTGATTAATCGTCATGCGAATATCGACCATGTAATTCTCTTGAACCGGAAGCTGAACCTTGCTTGAGAAACACAATCCTTCATGACTTAAGTTCATGAGAACAACCGTGCTTACTCCGCGCGACAGCAGCTGTCCGCGCTTGTCCATCAGACGAAGCTCTGCTTCTACACCTTCTTGAAAACGCAAACGGATATGTGCCCTGGAATTGTCTTTGTCATGCAGCGACATAAAGCATTCCTCCTATTCTATGAAATGTTTTTTTCGTCATTTTCAATAGAAAAGCATGCAAATCGTGCGATTACGTATTAGTATTATAAGTAGCAGACAGCGGATCATTCAGACATTTCGGGGGGAAAAGAAATGAATATCGGCGACCGAATCGCTCAATTGAGAATTGTACGGGACTGGACACAGGAATTGACCGCAGCTAAGCTCGGTATCTCTCGCGCCTCATTATCACATTATGAGAAAAATCGGAGGGAAGTCAGCAACGAATTGTTGGCCAAATTCGCGGACTTATATGAGGTCACAATCGATTATCTGGTTGGACGGACGTTAATTCCTAAGCAGGTTCTAACCGAAGAGATTCGCAGCTTCGTCGATCGACTTGAACTGACGGACGAGCAGTTGTTAAGCAAATACAGTCTCACTTTGGATGGCAGAATGCTCACGCTAGATGAGACGAAACATTTCATTGCCTACCTCAGAGAGAGACGTTCAGCCTTCTAGATGCTTCTCGGCCCAGATCTCGTCTTGAATGCCCATTTCCGCTAGTATCAACGAAACCTCTAGCAGCACTTTAGCAGATGCTGCGTTCATTTCTTCATCGGATTGATTCATTAGGTCACTCACTGCCACAATCGTCTCCCACATCTATTAATAGACCTTTAATGCTGCAATATATCCATTATAAACCAGTCCATAGATGGAGACTGTCGGATAATGGTTGCGGCTTTTTTCTATTTTGGTGGCATTTTGTCGAAAAATAATAATTGCAGAAAAAAACTACGACGGCTCAATTTACGATCTTACAAATAGGTAATTGGGCTACACGGTAACCAACACCATTTAGTAGTGATCTAAAAGATTAAACATATTTTCATTCCGCTCTGGCCATTGTTCTCGATCCGAGCGCAGTTTATTAAGATGCTCTTCTATATTGTCTGGCGTAATTCGAACGCCAAAATATGCGGGTACTTTATTTGTTTCTTCAGCCAGCATTCTATAGAGAATGAGATCACCTATTTTATTGGAGAAATGGGAAAGATCATTATAGTTTTCTGACTCGTTCAAAGAACTCATTGATATTTCATGATAGCCCGAGAAGTCCCAGATAGGGGCTATATTAACCAACTGGCGTTTCCATTCTTCAAAACTGTCCCATATGTCGTTTTGCCAATATGTCTCTAGAAGAATTGCATGAACGGGGCTGATATATATATATAATTTGAGATGATACTGGTCACATAGTTCTTTAATTTTTTTCATGTAGTTCATACTGTCGGATGATATTTGAAATGCAGTAGGAATAACTTGCAATGTAGCTTGATTAAAATTTGGTGGGAATACAAAAGTTTCGTCAAAACTGCCATCGCCTATAAACCTATGCTCAGTGAATCTAGTCGTATGATTGAGGTTATCGATTACTACCTTTCCACTGTCTATTAAAGCTTTATCAGAAAGTAAAGTCGCCAATAGATCCTGCATGTACAGAGGAGAAGATAATCTGCGCTCAACATAATTGGCGTGGTTTGAAAAATTAGAATTGAATACCTCAAAATCTAACCCAAGAAATACGGTGTTTAAATTTTTATCGACCTTTATGGCATACTCCAAGTATTTGTAGTTTATATAAGGAGTAGCGGCGGAGAGTCCTAAATTATATGCACGGTTGCCGGTTATTCGTTTGATTGCAGGCGGATGTATGCGCATAGCTCTAGATGTTCCTAGAACAATGGTCTCGGGCTGAACTTTTTTGCTCTGAAAAGTTTTTATTAAGTATGGGTCGCTCTCAATGATTTTGTTATAGTTAAAGCTTTTCCCTGAGTAATGATAGATTCCATAGGGATCGACCACATAATTAACGGATGCTATTGCAGAAAGTGCAATTAAAGTTAAGGAGAGCGTAATTAATGTCCACTTTTTATAAGTTGTCATGGGTTCACCCGATATTTAAAATTTGAAATATAAAAATTCGGTTGCATTTGTAAGATGCAATACGGAATAAACAAAAATGATAACAATAAAAAAGGTGTATATGATATTAGGCTTAAAAGTAGTCATCTTTTCCGAAGTGTTTTTGAATCCTAATACAATAAGGAAGGCTATAACGATCAGACCTAATGCACGGAATTTGTCTTTTAATGGCGTACTTTCAAAATGAACCCCCAATATTTCAAGTGGGTATAATATCTGCGATAACTGATCAGGTAATATAAAGCCATTTAATCCAAGCATAGCTTCGATGAGCATTAAGGCTTGATCTAGTTCACTGATTTTAAAGAAGACGAGCGTGAAATTAAAATAAATAAAAGTAAGCCCCCAAGCTAAAATGAGGGGAAGCTTTATGCTTAATGCTTTCCACAATCGATATACACAAATGCCTAGTCCGACCAGAAAACCCCATATCGCAAAATTCCATCCAGCTCCATGCCAAACGCCACTGAGAAGAAAAAGCAGCATTACATTTATTAAGGTTTTAGCACGCGTCCCTATTTTAATATTTAGAAAAAAACGTTTGGTTAACCAACGGTTCATAGGATTATAAACGTATTCATATAAGAAACGGGTTAGTGTAATATGCCACCGTGAAGCCAATTCCTGAAAATTAGTAGCTTTATATGGAGAGTTAAAGTTAATTGGCAACTTAATGTTAAATAATAACGCCAATCCTATAGCCATATCAGAATATCCGCTAAAATCGAAATACAATTGAAAAGCGTAGGAAAGAATGACTGTCCAAGCATCAAAAAATGTAATCGAATTCAAATAATTCATACCGTCAATGACGGTAGTCGATAAATGATCGGCAAGGATTACTTTTTTAAATAAGCCTATGGAAAAAATGAATATTCCCAGTGCGATATGCTGAAAGTTGATTTTTAAATTCTGAGCACTTTGAAATTGAGGCATCATTACTTTGTGGTGAACAATAGGGCCTGCAATCAGATGAGGGAAAAAAGTAATGAATAATGTGTAATTAATAAAATTGTAGTTGGAGACCTTTCCCTTTTGGCAATCCACCAAATATGATATTTGTTGAAACGTAAAGAAACTAATAGCTAAAGGAAACACGAAATGAAATAACGGTATGTCCTTTGATAATATAAGGTTCAAATTAGATATAAAGAAGTCAGTGTATTTAAAGTATCCTAGTAAAATTAAATTAAACATAATACCTGCACTTAAGAGTAATTTGCTCTTATGAAGGATAAGATACCGACCTAACAAAAAATTGATTGTGATAGATATAAGGACAAGAAGTAAATAACTTGGATTCCAAAAACCATAGAAAAAAAGAGAACTTGCTGCGAGCCATGTTCTTGAAACATAAGCGGGGGCAGTTGAAGTGAGGAAGAAGTAACCCGCAAATACAATAGGCAAGAAAATAAAAATAAATAAATGCGAATTGAACAGCATAAATACACGTCCTATATAAAAAAATATTAATTTGATTGTATTTAGATTCAATGAATATAATGTAATCTTATCACAATGAACTACATTAATTGATTATTATTTTTCAAATAAAAAAACTTCCGATTAATTCTTTCGAAATTTCGTTATTCATAGGCCCACCTGTCGTAGAAAAAAAGGGACTGCCGCCAAAAAAGCTTTATCAGCTTCTTTGGCGCAGTCCCTTTGTCAATACGATTTATTTGCCGCCTGAACGAGCGAGCTCTTTCTTATTCGCTTCGAATGCAGCAAGCAATGCCGCTTCACCCTGCAAGCCCGTATCTTCGGCCTTGCGGATCTGTTCCAACATACGTTTGTAGTCCTTCGGAATGACCTTCACGAACTTAGCAAGCGATCCGTCCCAGTCGCCTAGAACGCGTGCACCGATAGCACTATCCGTGTACTGGACATGCTTCTCGATCATGCCGCGAAGCTCAGCAATGTCAACTTCCTCTTCTACGCGCTCGAGCAGCACCATCTCGATGTTGCAGTGCTTGTAGAAGTCGCCGGTTGCATCATATACATAAGCGACGCCGCCCGACATGCCTGCCGCGAAGTTACGGCCCGTTGCGCCTAGAATGACAACACGTCCGCCTGTCATATACTCACAGCCGTGGTCGCCAACGCCTTCAACGACGACGCTGACACCGGAGTTACGAACCGCGAAGCGTTCGCCCGCGATACCGCGGATATACGCCTGACCGTCCGTACCGCCGTACAATGCCGTGTTGCCGATAATAACGTTCTCTTCGGCAACGAAGGACGCCTTCGGCGATGGAGCGACGATGACCTTGCCGCCGGAAAGACCTTTGCCGACGTAGTCATTGGAGTCGCCTTCGATCGATAGCGTAATGCCCTTCGGCAAGAATGCGCCGAAGCTTTGGCCGGCTGTTCCTACGAAGTGGTACGAGATCGTATCTTCAGGCAAGCCTTTCGCGCCGTAGCGGCGAGTTACCTCGCTGCCCAGAATCGTTCCGACTACGCGATTCGTGTTCAGAATCGGGAACGTTCCGCTTACGCGTTCGCCGCTCTCCAGAGCCGCTTGTGCGCCAGGCACCAGCTTCTGCATATCAAGCGACAGCTCAAGTCCGTGGTTCTGCTCTTGTACACAGTGGCGAGCAGCATCTTTCGAAACTTCGGACTGATACAACAAGCCGGAGAGATCGATGCCTTTCGCTTTGTAGTGCTCAAGCAATTGTTTGGTTTCCAATAGCTCAACGCGTCCAACCATCTCTTGGATGGTGCGGAAGCCAAGCTCAGCCATAATCTCGCGAAGCTCTTCCGCGATGAAGCGCAAGTAGTTAACCACATGGCTAGGATCGCCCATGAACTTCTTGCGAAGCTCAGGATTTTGCGTCGCTACGCCGACTGGGCAAGTATCAAGCTGACATACGCGCATCATGACGCATCCGAGAACGATAAGCGGAGCCGTCGAGAAGCCGTATTCTTCAGCGCCGAGCAATACAGCGATTGCTACGTCGCGGCCCGTCATCATTTTGCCGTCTGTCTCAACCGTTACGCGGTCGCGCAAGTTGTTGAGCATAAGCGTCTGATGCGTCTCCGCAAGACCAAGCTCCCAAGGCAGACCCGCGTGGCGGATCGAACCCATTGGCGATGCGCCTGTACCGCCGTCATAGCCGCTGACCATAATAACGTCTGCGCGGCCTTTGGCAACGCCGGCTGCGATTGTGCCTACGCCAACCTCGGATACGAGCTTCACGTTAATGCGAGCGCGCGGGTTAGCGTTCTTCAGATCGTGGATCAGCTCAGCCAAATCCTCGATCGAATAAATATCGTGATGCGGAGGAGGCGAGATCAGACCTACGCCCGGCGTAGAGCCGCGAACCTCGGCAACCCATGGATATACTTTAAGGCCTGGCAATTGTCCGCCTTCACCCGGCTTAGCGCCTTGGGCCATCTTGATTTGAATCTCATCGGCATTGACCAAGTAGTTGCTCGTCACGCCGAAACGTCCCGATGCGACTTGCTTGATCGCGCTGCGGCGGGAATCGCCGTTCGCGTCCGGAATGAAGCGCGCCGGATCTTCGCCGCCCTCGCCCGTATTCGACTTGCCGCCGAGACGGTTCATCGCGATTGCGAGGCTTTCATGCGCTTCCTTGCTGATCGAGCCGAACGACATCGCGCCCGTCTTGAAACGTTTCACGATCGATTCAACCGATTCAACCTCATCCAGCGCAACCGCTTGGCGGCCGCCCTTGAATTGAAGCAGCGAACGAAGCGTCAGATGTTTCTTGTCTTCGCCTTGAATAAGCGCGGAGAACTTCTTGTACAGCTTGTAGTCGTTCGCACGCGATGCCATCTGCAGCGTGTGGATCGTCTGCGGGCTGAACAAGTGGTCTTCTCCATCCTTACGCCATTGATAGTCGCCGCCGGAATCAAGCTCTCTCTCAGCGCCTTCTTGTTCGGCGTAAGCACGGTTATGATGCTTCAGCGTCTCTTCGGCAATGACATCGAGACCGATGCCGCCGATACGGGACGGAGTCGTCGTGAAGTATTCGTTGATGACTTCTTCCTTCAAGCCGAGCGCTTCGAAGATTTGAGCGCCGCGGTACGATTGAATCGTCGAAATACCCATTTTGGACAATATTTTTACAACGCCCTTAGTCGCTGCTTTAATGAAGTTCTTAACGGCTTTCTCATGCGATACGCCGCGCAGCATGCCTTGGCGGATCATATCGTCAAGCGTTTCGAATGCCAGGTACGGGTTAACTGCGCTTACGCCGTAGCCAAGCAGCAAGGCGAAGTGATGAACTTCGCGCGGCTCGCCGGATTCAAGCAATAGAGCAACCTTCGTACGTGTACCTTGGCGGATCAAGTGGTGATGCAGCGCCGATACGGCAAGCAGTGCCGGAATAGCTGCATTTTCTTTATCTACGCCGCGGTCGGATAGAATAAGCATATTATGACCTTTGTCGATAACGCGGTCAGCCGCTTCGCACATTTGTTTAAGCGCTGCGCGCAGGCCAGCTTCGCCTTCGCTTGCAGGGAAGAAGATCGGAAGCGTGATCGACTTGAAGCCAGGGCGGCGCACATGGCGGAGCTTCGCGAACTGTTCATTGGACAGAATCGGCGTATCCAGCTTAATGTGACGGCAGCTCTCAGGCTCTGGGTTAAGCAAGTTGCGCTCAGGTCCGATTGTCGTACCTGTTGCCGTAATGATCTCTTCGCGAATCGCGTCGATCGGCGGGTTCGTTACTTGCGCGAACAATTGCTTAAAGTAGTTGTACAGACGCTGCGGACGTTCCGACAACACCGCTAGCGGAGCGTCGTAGCCCATCGAGGCGATTGGCTCCATGCCGCTTCCTGCCATCGGCTCAAGCACTTTGCGCACGTCCTCGAATGTGTAACCGAACGCTTGCTGGCGCGTTTGCACCGTTGCGTGATCCGGCTCCGGCAATTCCGGTGCCTCTGGCAGATCTTCCAAATCAACGAGATGCTCGTCGAGCCAGTCGCGGTATGGATGCTCGGCAGCGATCTGAGCCTTCACTTCCTCATCGGAAATGATGCGGCCTTCCTTCGTGTCGACAAGCAGCATGCGTCCTGGACGCAGACGGTCTTTGTATAAAATATCCTCAGCCGGAATTTCAACCGTTCCCGCCTCGGAACCTAGAATAATATGATCATCTTTCGTTACATAGTAACGAGCTGGACGAAGACCGTTACGGTCTAGCACAGCGCCGATTTGGACGCCGTCCGTGAAGCCCATAGCTGCAGGTCCGTCCCACGGCTCCATAAGGGTGCTGTGGTATTCATAGAACGCTTTGCGATCGTCGCTCATGCTTTCATGGTTGGACCAAGGCTCTGGAACCATCATCATCGCAACGTGCGGAAGCGAGCGGCCCGACAGATGCAGGAATTCAAGCGTGTTATCGAACATCGCTGTATCGGAGCCGTCCGGGTTAATGATCGGCTTGATCTTCTCGAGATCGTCACCGAACAATTCGGTAGCGAACAGCGTCTGGCGCGCATGCATCCAGTTGACGTTGCCGCGCAGCGTGTTGATCTCGCCGTTATGAATTAAATAATGGAATGGATGCGCACGCTCCCAGCTTGGGAACGTGTTCGTGCTGAAACGGGAGTGAACAAGTGCCATTGCCGTAACAACCGACTCATCGCCCAGCTCCGTATAGAACGAACGAACCTGCTCCGTCGTAAGCATTCCTTTGTATACGATTTTTCTGGAGGAAAGGCTGGAGAAGTAGAACATATTCCCGCCTTCTTTGCCGGCAAAACGAATAGCAAGCTCCGCGCGTTTGCGGATGACATAAAGCTTGCGTTCGAATGCAAGAACTTCCTTACCTTGAAGCTCCTCGCTCTTGCCGATGAAGATTTGGCGAACGTAAGGCTTAACAGCCAGTGCCGATACGCCAAGCTTCGAGTCGTTCGTAGGAACGGTACGCCATCCGATAAGCGGTTGGCCTTCCTCCGCTACGATCGATTCCAGCTCGCGCTCAATCGCATTGCGCGCAGCTTCGTTCTGAGGCATGAAGATCATGCCTACCGCGTATTGTCCTTCTTCAGGCAGTTCAATCTCTTGCTTCTTCATCTCATTCGAGAAGAAAGCATGCGGGATTTGAAGCAGAATACCTGCTCCGTCACCTGTGTTAGGCTCGCTGCCTTGTCCGCCGCGATGCTCCATGTTCTCGAGCAGCGTCAGCGCTTGGCGAATGATTTTATGCGATTTTTTCCCCTTGATGTTGGCCACAAAGCCCATGCCGCAGGCGTCTTTCTCAAATTGCGGATCATAAAGACCCTGCTTAGGCGGCAATCCCAAAATACGTTCTTTCATTGTGCGCAACCTCTCTATCAGAAGATTTTTGGGTAAGCATGTTCGTTTTTCACTGAGGAAGACAAGCGTAAACGGCTTCACTGTCCTTTGGTGGCGCAAGCAAACGTTTCGCGGATGAAATATAAGCAAAGTATAAAATTATTTATACTTTCTTATATTTTGAAAAAAAAGCTCGAATGAAGACGCGGTTGGCTTCATTTTTGGCTTGTTTTATCATAGAATGGTAGTCAGCGAAGCGCATCGGCTTGCTCCTTGCCATCCTTGTTAAACGGCTTTGCGACTCTCATCCTGGCGCCTCCGTTTAATGTTGACCATATCCCGGGCCGTATACCGCCATTACGCGATTATTATATTATTTTAACATCAGGCCAAAACGGAATCAATTTAATATTTTTATGATTGTGATAAGAGTTGTTTACCACCAGGGGGAGTTGCCTGCTTTCGCGGACAAGCTTCTCCATATCATATTAGCAAAAGGACGTGGATTTTTTGTATAGCAAATTAAGGAATCATTCGCGCAATATGAAGCTGGCTCTGCTCGCAGCAGTGATGTTGGCCGTCATTATTGCTGCTTCTTTACCGGGAACGGCAGTACCCGCACAAGCGGCGGAAGGCAGCTCGTCCTCCTCGGTTAACGAGTATAAAATCGTTGCGGTAGGAGACTCATTAACGGCGGGATATGAGCTCGGATTCACAGAAAAGTCAGTCCCGTACGGATTTGTCGAGCACGTATACGAGCAAGCATTATTTCATGGCTTACGCAGTGAAGTCGCCAATTACGGCGTCATCGGACTCAAAACTAACGGACTCAAGAAATGGCTTGAAGCTGCTGCCGGCGGAGAAGTCAGCGTCAAGGCAAACGACATGCAAGAAGGCTTGCCCGATCCAAGAGCAGACCAGCTCTTCGCAGGTACGAAGCAGCTTCGCGATTCGCTGACGCAGGCCGACCTTGTCATTATGACGATCGGTGGCAACGACTTTCTGACCGTCGTTCGGAAAGAAGGGAAAGACGCGGTATCTGCCGAGCTGAAGATCGTACTGGACAACTATAAAGCCGATCTGCTTGCAACGCTCCGACTCGTCCACAAGCTAAATCCGAATGCGCAAATCGTAATATCCGATCAATACTTGCCTGTACCGACACCGTACAAGATCGGCAATACAACAATCTATTCATTCGATGAAGATATACGTCAGGTTCTTCTAGAAGGCGTTAAGCAAATTAAGGACATATTGGCCGGCACGGCCGAGCTTCTAGCCAAGGAAGGCATGCAAATCAAGATCGCAGGCATAGCGGACGGCTTTGCAGGCAATGAGCTCGGACTTACCGCAATTGCCAAAGGCGACATTCACCCGAACCGTCTTGGCTACTCCGTTATCGGCAAAGCATTCACCAGCACGATCTGGGGCGATTATCGAACAGTGAAGCCTAGAGCAGCCGGTGTACCGCTATCGATCATTGTCAAAGGCACGGAGCTCTCGACATCGAATCCGCCTCTGCTCATTAAAGGACGCACCTACGTTGCCCTGCGAGATATTATCGACGGCTTCGGCGCTAAGCTCGACTGGAACGCCAAGGGGCAGATCGCGACGATCAAGCTTGCGGATCGAACGGTCGACATTCAGATCGGCGCAACGTCGATCAAGGTGAACGGCAAGTCGATTAAGCTTAACGCCGATCCCGCATTTATCTACAAGAATAACGGCACCGGCAAAACTTATGTACCGCTAGCCGCATTGACTGAAGGACTTGGCTTCCAAGTTGTCTATCGCGATTTACTTAAAACAATCTTTATAAATATGTAGCTGTTTTTTACGATATACTGTAGAACGACGTAATGATGCTATCATTCCTACTTCTCATAATCCTGCTTCAATTGTAGCAATTGCTCCAAGCCTTTGGCGGCCCAGCGCTGCAAACGGTCAAGACCCGCGATCTCGGCTTCAGCCGCAGCAAGCAATGATTGCTTGTAATCGGGGACTTGGCCGTTATATTTATTCAGGTCTCGAAGCAATACATTGGTTTTCTCTGTATAACTAAGCGCGCGGCGCTCGTGAAACATCGGCACGTCGGGATTGTACGGGTTATGCAGATCTCCCTGCTCCGGATGCTTCAATACCGCCAGCACCTTCACAAGCGCGCGCGGACCGTTCAGCTCCATCAACTCGCAGGCATATTGACCCGTGCGTACTTCTGCGCGTACAACATCTCCAATCTTGAAGCCTGGCTCATTACGATTTATCGATTCCATCATTATACTCCTCCTTAAGTGTTTGCGGAGCAAACACACTTCGTAAGCATTCGCCTATTAGGCCGATTAGTCAGCTTGACCTTGCTTGCGTATGCCATTAAGGATAGTTTATTGTCCATAATATTAGCAAGCCTGACCGGATAAAACTTGTGTTAACAGCGCTTGCATCGTAATATGGAAATAGAAAAGAAGGTGACATGTATGCGTAAGAAAAGAGTGCTGCTGCTCTCAGAAGGCTTCGGCTCCGGCCATACGCAAGCAGCATACGCGCTTGCAACCGGGTTAAAGCAGCTCAGCCCGGATGTTCAGACACGCGTCATTGAGCTTGGCAAATTTTTGAATCCAGTGATTGGCCCTTTGATTGTCTCCGCCTATCGGAAAACCGTCAGCAAGCAGCCTAAGATGGTCGGCCTTATGTATCGCAGCGGTTATAAGAAGTCACTGAATCGATTAACGCAGCTCGCTCTTCATCGTGTGTTTTATACCCAGACTTCCCAAGTCATATCCCAGCTTAAGCCAGACGTTATCGTATGTACCCATCCCGTTCCCAACTCGGTAGTCGCTCGCCTCAAGCGGCTCGGACTCGACATAAAGCTGCTTACGGTCATTACCGATTACGACGCGCACGGCTCTTGGGTTAATCAGGAAGTAAACAAATACCTTGTATCTACACAGCAAGTAAAGCAGCTGTTGGTTGATAAAGGCATATCCATAGACCAAGTAGAAGTTACGGGCATTCCCGTTCACCCTAACTTTTGGCATACATATGAGAAGGCGGAAGTTCGAAAGCAATTCGACTTGAAGGCGATGCCTACCGTGCTCATTATGGGCGGCGGCTGGGGCATTATGTACGAGGATAACGCGCTTGAATATATGACCAAATGGCGTGAAACGACCCAGCTTATTTTTTGCGTCGGATCTAATGAGAAGATGAAGGAAAAAATGCAGGCGGACCCGCTGTTCCAGCATCCGAACGTCCGCATCATGGGATTCACCCGCGAGGTGAACAAGCTTATGGACGCCTCCGATCTGCTCGTGACGAAGCCGGGCGGGATGACCTGTACGGAAGGCATGAGCAAAGGCATTCCGATGCTGTTCTACGAACCGATTCCAGGCCAGGAAGAAGAGAATTGCGAATACTTTATAAGCAATGGCTTCGGCGAAATGCTTGATTCCAACGATACGGTAGACCGCTGGTTCAAGCTGATCCATGAGCCATACGCGTCAGGACAATTCCGTGACAGCCTGCTAACGAAGCGCAATCAACAATACGATCCGAAGAGCTGTCCGAGAGCCGTACTGCAATTAATGCAGTAACGGCTTTTTTTTATTTCGGCGCGACTTGGTTAGCATAAATACTATTTGGTTAATTGCATAGTATAACTGAAGAAGGGAGCTGTTGCAGGATGAAGTCACAGATGGCAGACGGCAAGACGATTATTTTAAGACTCGAGATTGATACCAATGCGGCTCAATTCGGCCGTGCGGCTACAGCCATAGAACAAGCGAGAGGCGATATTATCGCCATTGACGTCATACATACAGACAAAAATAAGAGCATTCGCGATCTTACGGTGAAGATTGCCGAGCACGGCGCAGCGGAGCGCCTAACAGAAGCGCTGGGATCACTTCCCGGTATAAAGCTTGTTCATATTTCCGACCGGACATTTCTGCTACATCTAGGCGGCAAAATAGCTATTCAACCGAAAACCCCCATTCAGAATCGCGACGACTTGTCGCGCGTTTATACTCCGGAGGTCGCCAGAGTATGCCAAGCGATTTATGAAGAACCTTCCAAAGCTTATACGCTGACCATTAAACGCAACACCGTAGCAGTCGTCTCCGACGGCAGCGCCGTGCTTGGCCTCGGGAATATCGGGCCCTATGCGGCAATGCCGGTCATGGAAGGCAAGGCGATGCTATTCAAGCAATTCGCGGATGTTGACGCCTTTCCGATCTGCTTGGACACGCAGGATACGGAGCAGATTATTGCGGCGGTCAAGCATCTCGCGCCGGGCTTTGGCGGCATTAACCTCGAGGACATATCCGCGCCGCGCTGCTTCGAGATCGAGCGGCGTCTGCGCGAGGAGCTCGACATTCCGGTATTTCATGACGATCAGCACGGCACGGCCGTCGTGCTCTATGCCGGCCTGCTGAACGCTCTAAAGCTTACGGAGCGAACCCTTAGCGAAGCACGGATCGTCATTTGCGGCATCGGCGCTGCGGGCACAGCCTGCACGAAAATGCTGCTCGCCGGCGGAGCGAACCACATCGTAGGCGTGGACCGCGAAGGCATCCTGACGGCCGATCGCAGCTACGACAATCCGATGTGGCAATGGTATGCGGACAACACGAATCAAGAGCGCCGCAGCGGCGGATTGGCGGAGGCGCTCGCAGGCGCCGACGTATTCATTGGCGTATCGGCAGGCGGCATTCTTACGCGAGAGCATATCGAGACGATGGCGCCGCAGCCGATCGTATTCGCCATGGCTAACCCGGAGCCCGAGATTCGTCCTGAGCTTGCGGAAGATATCGTAGCTGTATTCGCTACGGGCCGCTCGGATTATCCGAACCAGATCAACAACGTATTGTGCTTCCCCGGCATCTTCCGCGGCGCGCTCGATAGCCGCGCTACCGTCATTAATGAGGCGATGAAGGTTGCGGCGGCTGAAGCGATTGCTTCTGTCATAAGCGACGATGAGCTTAATAAAATGTACATCGTGCCAAGCGTATTCAACGGCCGCGTCGTAGAGGAGGTTCGCCGCCGCGTCATCCAAGCGGCGCAGCAGAGCGGCGTATCACGCAGGCAGACGAGAGAATAGCGGTAAGTAGCGAATATAACTTTAGGAGCTGAGACCACATGGTCCAGCTCCTATTTTTATGAAACCTGAAGCTCTCTAAGCCGTATTGCTATGACCACCGGCCTCGAATGGCGGGTATTGAACAGCTGTTTACTTTATACCTAGGTTTGTGTGCTATAATGAAACTGTATGCATGACTTATGGCTTATGCCGTTCCTTTTAACTGGCGGAATCGGAAGCTCCGATACAATAAAGTATATGCTGGATATTTACAGTAACTTCCCCTCGAAAACCTTCTAACAGGTGGTTCAAGTCCGAAGTTAATGCATTTATCCAATATAGAATACTATTCGGCCTCTTACTTGTGTTCTATCCTGCAAAAATCCAACATAGCAGTTTCATCAAATACGAAATGTATAATTAATATCAAGCAATGGAATATCCAAGCCAACTCATACTATGATTAAGCATATAAAGTCCTTATTTCAGTCTTAGCCATTTCATTGTTAAGCTAGCTTTATGTGCAGGTCCGCTAACGGTAAAGGAGCCTGTTAATGTTTCAGAACATTGTCGATTTTTTGGCCGACTTCGGTCCTTGGGGATTAGCCGTTCATGCTTTCCTCGATGCAGTCATCTTTCCGATACCCGCTTTTTTCTTGCAAGTAACCCTTAGTCTTATGAATCCCGCCACCGCGCTTTGGCTTGCCACGGTCGGTTATATCGCCTGCCTTATCGGTACGCCTGTCGGATATTATCTGGGCAAAGTAATGGGTAAATCCGTCCTCTATAAATTTCTCAAAAAAGAATGGATCGACGCGGCAACCGACCGTTTTCAAAAAAACGGCGAGGCTGCTATTCTGATCGGTTCGTTCACGCCAATTCCTTTCAAAGTGTTCACCATCCTGTCCGGATGCTTGAACTTCCCGTTATGGAGGCTGATCGGCTATGCTGCAATCGGCCGCGGTCTTAAGTTTTATATTGTCGGCTGTTTGTTCTATTTCTACGGCCGTGCCGCGGAGCATATGGTCAAGGACGTCTCGCTTTATATTTTCCTCGTCGGCGTACCGCTTATCATTATCTTCCTGCTTATTCGCAGACATCGCAGTAAGAAGCGCGCAGCAACCGACAATCAGGAGTCAATCAGCAGCGGCAGCTAATAATAAGAACATATAACAAAATAGAAACGGGATGGCCAGATGCTATATCTGCTCCATCCCGTTTCTATTTTGTTCGACTTTGTCATGCTCAACCCTTTACGCTGCCGAGAACGAGGCCGGTCGTAAAATACTTTTGCAGAAAAGGATAAATCGCCAATATCGGCAGTGCCCCCAGAAACATTTGAGCAGCGCGACCGGTGCGGACGTTCATCATCGCAAGCAGTTGGGTATAGTCGGTGCTGGCTCTCAGCATAATTTGCTCAAAGCTGAGCAGCAGCGTCTGCAAATAGCTTTGCAGCGGATAGTTCGCCGTATCGTTCATATATATAATGCCGTCAAACCACGAATTCCAGTGGCCGACGATGCTGAATAGTCCGACTGTGGCCAGCGCAGGCTTCAAAAGCGGCAACAGGATCATCACCAAAATTTGAACGGGCCCTGCCCCGTCAATCGTTGCCGATTCCTCTATTTCTTCCGGCAGCCCTCTGAGGAAGTTCATTAGAATAATCATGCTGAATACGGGGATCGCGCCCGGTAAAATGAGAGACCAGATAGAATCGATCAACCCGGTTTTAACGACAATCAAATAGGTTGGAATCAGTCCCCCGTTGAAAAGCATCGTGAAGACGAAAAAGCCCATATAATAGCCGCGTCCCATTACTTTCTCCTTCGTCTTCGAAAGAGGATATGCCGCGAGTACCATTAATATAAGGTTAACCAGCGTTCCTAATACGACGCGTTGAACGGAAATTCCCATAGACCGAAAAAATTCATCGCCAGTTAGCGCGAACTCATAGGCTTTTGTATTGAATCCGTTAGGCCAAAATACGACATCGCCTGCAGATACCGCGGCGCTGCTGCTGAAAGAGACGGCCAGCAGGTTAACGAACGGCAGCACGCAGATCAGCGAAACCAAAATCAAAATCGTATAGTTGACGACATGGAACAGCTTTCGCCCCAGGCTTTTATCTTGAACCACGTTCATCCCTCCTTAAATGTTTGCGTATGCAAACATACTTCGAAAGCGTAAACTTAATGTTTGCGTAAGCAAACATACTTCGTAAGCATAGGCTTAATGTTTGCGTAAGCAAACCATCATTTCTCTAGAAGATACGGTATCCTGCGACGCGATAAGCCAGAATGTAGGATAAGATTACTAAAATACAGGAAACGATCGACTTGAAAAACCCGACTGCGGCGGCTACCGAATATTGCGCCTGTTGTATGCCAAGCCGATACACATAGGTATCGATAATATCGCCTGTCTCATAAACAACGGGTGAATAAAGGTTAAATATTTGGTCGAAGCCCGCATTCAAAATATTGCCGAGCGACAGAACGGTCATCAATATGATCGTCGGCATGAGCAGCGGCAGCGTAATGTAAATCGTTTGCTTCCATCGTTTGGCGCCGTCGATCAACGCCGCCTCGTAAAGCCCAGGGTCAATACTGGTCAACGCAGCCAAATAGACGACCGTACCGAAGCCAAAGCCTTTCCAGACATCGGTTACAATCATCGTCCAAGGAAAGATTGATGGGCTGCCGAGAAAGGAAATAGGCTCCGCTCCCAATAGCTTAATGAACGAATTGACGATGCCGTCCGAGCCCAAAATATCGATCATAATGCCCGCCATAATGACCCACGACAGGAAATTCGGAATATAGACGAGCGTCTGGAACGACCTTTTCATCGCCGAGCGCGCTACCTCGTTCAGCAATAAAGCGAACACAACCGGCACGACAATGCCTCCGATCAACTTGAAGAACGACATATACAACGTGTTCCAGATCGTCCGCACAAAATTCGGCTGTCTGAACACATGCTCGAAGTTATCCATCCCGACCCAAGGCGAGCCAAAGCCTAGACCCGGATTATAGTCCTGAAACGCAATAATCATTCCATAAAGCGGAAGGTAGCTAAATATAATAACGAGAATAACGCTCGGAATGAGCATAAGGTGGAATGCCCGTTGCTGCTTTAGCTTAGTTAACATGATCTGCTCCTCCGTTCTCAGGTATAGCGTGAATAGAAAGGAGGCGAGCGTATCTTCGCCTCCCCTTTTTCTGCTTACTGCTGTCCGCCGTACATTGCATTTACGGCTGTGGTCGCTTCTTCTCCGCCGGCAGCATGCCAATTTTTGACGAGCGTATCAAAATAATCGATGCTTTCCGAGCCCATAATGATCTTCGTGAAGCCTTCCGTCAAAATGTCATCGAGCGTTGAGCCGTATTTGGCAAGCTCTTTCGGCGGCGCTCCCCACATTGCGGTCTTAATATATTGATTATTGTCGAGAATGGATTTGGCAAGACCGTAAGCAGGCTTCGGCGAGCCTTGCTGCAAATAGTCGCCCGTTGCCGCCGGAGTGCCGTTCGTCAGAAATTCAACGCTGTTATTGTATTTTTGCCACATGCCGCTTGTCGTGAATTTGCTCGTATCCTTCGATTTCAGCGCTTCGCTCACTTGCGTGAACTGTTCATAATCGGTCATCGGGTTAATGATCTTGAAGGCGCCCGTAACGTGAGCGATGTCTTTGTCCAGCATGGCGGACAGCGTCTCCGGCGTTTCATTGCCTGTGCCTTCGTCGAGAACATAGGCATAGAAGTTAAGAAGCTTAATGGCCGCTTCCGGATGCTTCGACTTCTTGTTCACGACCGTGTAAGCGCCGTTGGCGAAAAATACGGATTGCGTCGCCACTTGACCGTCGACGGTTGGAATCAGATACGGATAGAACACCGCGTCTTTGCCCTGATTCGTTACCGTATCGACGCCAGGGTTATAGCCCCACCATTGGTAGTACGGCTGCAACCCGGACTTGCCGGATACAACGCCGGAGTTCATCGCGCTGAAATCTTTAATCGGGAATTCTGGATCAATAAGACCAAGCTTGAACCATTCGGCCCATGCCGCGAGAGCATCCTTCATTTCCGGCTGCACCGAGCCGTACACCAGCTTCCCGTCTGCGCCCGGAATCCACATGTCCGGATGCGCTCCCCAGCCGATTGCGAGCAGATTCAAGTAATCCAACGTCTGGTCGACCGCAATGCCATATCCGCCCTTCGCTTCCTTGAATTTGAGGGCAATGTTCTTGATATCGTCCATCGTTTTCGGATCCGGAAGGCCTAGCTCTTCTTTCCAGTCGTTGCGAATCCAAATGTAATCGGGCTGGTCGATGAACCCCCAGTGCATTTGCGGAATGCCGTAAAACTTACCGTCCTTCTTGCCCGATTCGTAGCTGGCGCTGTCGGCCTCCATATAGCTCTTCAAGCGGTCGGACGCGTACTTGTCGAACACTTCCGTCAAATCCAAGATCATATCCGCTTCGATAAGCTGCTGCAGCTGCGTAGCGTTGACGTGGAACACGTCGGGCAATTGATTGGACGAAATGGCAAGATTAAGCTTCGTATCGTATTCGTCGGTTACCCAATCCGTCACGACGTCGATATTGAACCGTTCCTTGTAGGCGCGAGTCCAAATATTGCTGGCCATATTGTCGCCTTCCGGGAATTGCGCAGAAGAATATTCAGCCCTTACGGTATGAATTGTAACCGGCTCTTCATAAGCTCCAAAAGCGTAATCGACTTCGCCTGCTTCGTTCACCGACTGCTCGGGAGCTGGCGAATCCTTCGAATCATTTTCCTTATTCGCGGAATTTCCGCTGCATGCCGCCAGAAAGACGAGCGTCAGCACCGTTACGATAGACAATAGCTTTTTACTCATGTTAGCCCCCCATTTGTCATTTGTAGGATACGAGTTAATTGTAAAAAAAACGGACAATCGGATATAGCAACGCAAATGACAAGTTGCTGTTCTTTTCTTTACTCGTTGGAACGAGGGCTCCGCATTCATGGCCCAAAAGTAAAAATAATGGTTGTGCATCCAAAAAAAGTGCAAGACGCAGTAAAGTGAACATCCTTCAATCGAAGTACGACAAAACAAACAATCCTTCTCTAGCGAGAAGGATTGAGGTCAATTGCAAATGCCGATTAAGTTGTCGGTTTCGTTACGCGATCGCCAGCCCGGTCAATTGCAAGCTGAATTTTTGCCAATTCGCCTTCCAGATCGGCCCCTCTCAGATACTCATTCAAACTGTCGATCACCGACACCTGCAGCGACTCCGTCGAAACCGTGTGCGGCCAATATATCAACGCTTCTCTGCCTGTCATGAGATCGGATATGCGTCTTACAACGGGGTCATGGAGCGAAACGCCGCTGACGGAAGGAACGGCCATCACTTTATTCGCCAGCTTTTCTTGAATTTCTATTCCGTTCATATAGGCCAGAAATCGCTTGGCTTCTTCCGGATGCTCGCTGCTCGCGCTAACGACTTTATAGGATCCGATATTCAGGTTCGGTACCGTGCGATCTCCTCCGGGCACCATCATAAAGTCAATTTCCTGTCCGTTTCCGCTAGCATTCAGCTCCGAAAGATCCCATGTGCCGGTAATGATCATGGCAGCCTTGCCGCTTGTAATCATGTCTCTTGACTGTTCATACTTGAGCTGTTCCCAGTCCTTCGGCACAAAGCCGCGATCGATGATTGCCTTTGTCATCTTCATGGCGTTAACGAGTATCGGATTGTCCGCTTTTACGAGGCCCTGTTCCATCTCAGCGGTCCAGGTCTCGTCCGCGCCCGCATTGGACATAAGCGAACCGAAAAAAAATTGCGGAACCCACCATTCGGAATTAAGCGCGATCGGAACGATTCCTTGAGCCTTCAGCTTCTCGCACAGCCGAATTAACTCATCCCACGTTTCAGGAACGGAAAGCCCAAGCTTTTGAAACATCGTCTTGTTATAGAGCAGTCCGTCCGTATGCATCATACCGGGAACGCCGTACACGCGGCCGTCTAAGGTGACCGGCTTCAAAGTCGCAGGCAGAAAATCGTTCAAAAAATCCTCATCGCTTAAATCCAAATAGACGTTGTCATCCAGCCGCCTGAGTTCCTCGAACAGACTGGGCGACCACACGTCGAACACGTCCATTTGCTCGCCCCCAAGCAATCTTGTCTTTAAGCCGGCCATATAATTAATGTTCTGAATATGGTCAACCTCAATGCGTATACTCGGATTCAAAGCTTCAAATTCGGCAATCGCGTCAAAATAATAGCTTGCCGTCTGCGAAGAATCCAGCATGAAGCTTGTATATCTAAGCACGACAGGTTTAGGCGGCGTTTCCGTATCGGAGCGTGATGCCGAATCGTTCGCCGAACAGCCTGCCAACAGAACGGCAGCCGCTGCGCCTATCCACAACAAATGCCTAACACCTCTTGCCACCGAACCGTCCTCCTCGTTTATGCGCCGCGATGCTCCTTTTCGAGCGAGTACTCTTCCACAGGCAAACAAATGCGGAACGTCGTGCCGGCTCCCTGAGCGCTGTCGCAATCGATTCCGTATCTATTCCCGTAATGAAGCTGTATCCGGCGCTGCACGTTATGCAAGCCGATACTCTCCCCATTGTCGGCCTCTCCTGCAAGGGAAGCTTTAATGAGCCGAAACGTTTCCTCGTCCATCCCTTCACCGTTATCGTGAACGTCGATCGCAAAACAATTGTCGCCGCGCGCAATGCGGATTGTTACGACGCCATCCTCTTCCTTTTCCGCAAGTCCATGAAAAATCGCGTTTTCGACAATCGGCTGAAGAATCAGCTTCGGCATTCGCTGATCGAGCAGCGTATCGTCCGCAAACACATCCATGCGAATCCGGTTATAATATCGAACCTGCTGGATGGTCATATAGTTGCGCAAATTATCCAGCTCTTCGCGTACGGACACCATCGCTCCCTCGGCGCGGGCGGCATACCGCAGCATGGCAATTAACGCTTCGGTCATGACCACAATGGTGTCGGCCTGCTGCATAGAGGCGATCCACTTCACCGAACCGAGCGTATTGTACAAGAAATGCGGGTTGATCTGGGATTGCAGCGCGCGAATTTCGGCGGCGGCCTTCTTCATTTCTTCCTGCTGAATTTGAGAGACAAGCCCTTTCAGCTCGCGGGACATCCGGTTGAACCTTGTCGCCAACAATCCGATTTCGTCGCGTGAATGTATGTCTTCGACATGCTCGAACTGCCCTTTTTCCACTAACAAAATGTTGCTCATCAGCTTCTTGATCGGCCTCGTAATGACGCTTGACAAGTAGATTGAAATAATCGCGAGAAACAGGAGCATCAGAACCGCCAGAAGATAAATGTTTTGCCGCAAAAGGTCGCCTTCCGCCGTCAACTCGCTCTTCGGCATATAGAGATAGGTCGTCCATCGCTGCCGATCGAACGGGCTGGCCACGATAATATGGTCGCGCTTATCCGGCTGAATCGTTTCCGTAAACTTTTGTCCGATAAGACCTGTATTGGCATTGAAAATAATGTTGTCCGCCTCGTCCACGATCGTGAACCGCGAACGCAGCGCCTGCTGCAGCCTGCTGTTCACGACCTCGATGACGCTCAGATCGATTCGCACAACCATGATGCCAAGCAATGTGCCGCTGTCCATATCCAATATTTTTCTGGCATGGGAGATGGCAAGCTTCTTGCTTTTTGTCTGGTGGTCCACATGCGTATCCAGCGTCATCATCTTGCTGTTCGACACCTGAAAAAACTTAAACCATTCTTCTTCCTTCGCATTGTAGCTGTAATCGTAGGGGAGATCGGTGCCGACGAACAAGTCTTGTCCCCCGTTTAAGTTATAAATGTAAAAAGAAATTTCCCGATCCTTCATCATAATGTAGTTCATCAGCATGCCGTAAGCCGTATTCTCGTTTTCCTCGTTGTCGTCGCGCAAATATTCCTGTAGCGGATAATTGTCTTCGGCTGCCGCCTTTACGCTGCTGTTCATGCCGAAGCTGGCGACCAGAGATATTTTTTCCACTTCCTTTAGATAATCGTCGATGCTGACGTTCGTCTGATTGGCAATATCCATCAGCAGCTCCGTATACTTTTGCTCAAGCAGCCGCTGGGATGAAGCGTAAGAAATAACCGTCATGACGAAAATCGGCACGATAATGACAGTCAAGCATATAATCAGCATTTTCGATTTGATGCTAATGAATGGAAATCGTTTTCGCATACATCGTCTCGCATTCCAAGGCCGGGACGGACCGGATTATCCGCGATAATCTTCCGGATTGACTCCGACGACCTTCTTGAATATTTTGCTAAAGTACGTGTAATTATGATAGCCGACTTTGTCAGCCACTTCGTACACTTTAAATTTACGGCTTTCCAGAAACGACTTCGCCCGGTCAATCCGGATGCGAGTCAAGCAAGAAATGAAGTTTTCCCCCTTCTCTTGCTTGAAGATTCGGCTTAAGTATGAGGGATTGACGTTAATTTGACCGGCAACGCTCTGAAGAGAGATATCCTCGGCATAATAACGGTGCATCATCTCGACCGCCATATCCGCATAGCTTCTTTGCTCTGTCGAGCTGCTGTCCGCAGCCAAGCAAAGTGTTGCATAATCAAGCACGATGCGGTGAACGTCATCCCAGGTCTCTGCGGAAAGGACCGCTTCATAAGGAAGTTTGTCCGCAACTTGAAGTCGGGGCCTCGTCAAATAGCTCATATGCGCTCCGACCATTTCGGCCAGTCCCACGTACGCCTCGCGGATCATGCGCTCATTCGCCCGTTTGGCCGCTAATTCGCCTCGGAAATCGATCAGAAACTCTGTCAGCTTTGCCTCATTATTGCTATCGAGAACGCGGCGCAACGCAAGATCTTTGGACTCGTTCGCTTCGCTTGGCGCAGGCGCTGTCATCTCCTCGTTCGGACAATCCACCTTGTCTTCAAAGAACAAAATAAGTCCGCACCCTGCAAAAAAACTGCGTAGGAGCGCGTTATCAGCTTCCCGATATGCTGCTTTCATATACCGAAATCCCGGAACGACGGAGCTTACGCCTATTGTGATAGACATATTCATAAAATCCTTCATCGTCCGTTGAATGGCTCCGCAAAGCTTGGCGATGTCCAAGCGCGCATCCCCCAGTGTATTGGCAATCAGCAAATATTCAGAGGAGCTTTCGACCACCAGCTCCTTGCGCCATTTGCCCGGAATAATCTCCTCCAATATATTGAGAATGGAGAATCTTAACAGCTTCTCATCCTTCTCCACGTACTTTTGACGTATACTCGCGAATCTGTCAATGCGAAGTTTGACGACCGTCAAATCCTCCGAACGCAAGCGCGACTGCAATTGCTCTGCCTTCTCGGCCGCTTCCCTCTCATCGAGCAAGCCGCTGATCAGGTCTTTAAACAAGCTTTCCTTCAGATGGGATAAGCTTTGCGAAATGTGTGAAGTCAGCAGCATATTCGGTTTCGTGCTTCCCCCGAGCTCCCACTTCCGCCTGATACCGGCAAGCAATTCGGCCAGAGCCTCCGCTGTTATCTCGCTTTTGATCAAGTAATCAATTGCGCCAAGCTGCAACGCTTCCTTCACATACCGGAATTCATCAAAGTTGCTCAATATTACGTATTTGCAGTCGGCAACCGTTTTTGATGTTTCCCGGATCAGCTGCAAGCCGTCCATGACGGGCATTTTGATATCCGTAATGATCAGATCAGGTCTCACGGTTTGGGCTATTTCGAGCGCTTCCTTGCCGTTCTCTGCCTCGGCGGCGATTCGGAATCCGTGCGCTTCCCAATCGATCATGGAACGGATGCCGATACGCATTAACAATTCATCATCCACTATCATTAGCTTTAACATCGGGATCCCTCATTGTGATAATATGATTTACGCGAATTCCGAACCATAGAAACCGCTTACATAAAAATGGTTTGCGTATCGATTAATGGTAACTTCACTATACACTCTGTTACTCATTCCGTAAATTACGATGCTTAAATTTGCAGCATCGCCCCATAACAAAAAGGATGGAACAGATATAGCATCTGAACCATCCCTATTCTCTTCTATTACTGTCCAAGCGGACTTACCGTATCCTCGAACGGCTCGACATGGACATGAACGCTCATAATATTATGCTTTTTGCCCATCCTCTTCTCGATCTCGTCGCTAATGCGATGGCTTTCGATCAACGATAATCCGGGATCAACCTGTATGATCACGTCTATCAGCACATTGCTCCCGTGTACGCGAGCCTTTATATCCTTGATCGACTTGACCCCTTTCGTCCCGGCAATCATCGAACGAAGCGTAATCAGCTCCTTCGCATCGAAGCCGTCAGTAAGCGCATGCGTCGAGCTGTAGAAAATTTCCCAAGCCGTCTTGCAGATGATGATGCCTACCGCGATTGCCGCTACAGTATCAAGCCATGGCAGACCGAACTGCGCTCCAATAATGCCTATCGCAGCGCCGATACTGACAAGCGCGTCGGATAAATTATCTTTAGCTGCTGCCAGCAACGCCTGATTGTTGATACGCAGCGCGAGTCTGCGATTGTACATGTACACACCGCCCATGCAGGCTGCCGCGAATAACGCCACCCATGCTGTGATCAAGTTCGGAATATGCTTCTCCGCTCCAAACAATGATTTCACCGCATCGATCAGCACCTGTAAGCCTACCGTAGCCATAATGAAGGACGCGATGAGCGCTGCAATCGTCTCCGCTCGAAAATGGCCGTACGGATGATCCTTATCCGGAGGCTTCTGAGAAATCCGAAGTCCGATCAATACGGCTACCGATGCCACAATATCGGTCAAGTTATTGTAACCGTCGGCTACAAGCGCGCCCGATGCGAACCAATAACCTGCTCCGAGCTTGAGCGCGGATAGAACCAGATAAGCACCGATACTGACCCAAGCGCCCTTCTCGCCCTGCTTAATATCATCGTACCCCGTCAAAGCATGCCCTCCCACTGTTTCATCAGCCGTTACCGCCGCCACCAGATCGCACCCTATATTAACATACTGGTATCATACCCGAGCAATTCGATTTGGGTCTAGAGAAACAGTGTTTACCAGGTGCATACATTTATGCATGCCGCCAAGTTTTTTGACCTTATCCAAGCGCAAATGTCATCTAATCCCAACGATTAATCTCTATATTTCTTCAGCAAAATAACAGCGTTATGTCCGCCGAAGCCGAATGAATTGGACATCCCGATGTGTAAATCGGCGTGACGTGCATCGTTCGGCACGAAATCCAAGTCGCATTCCGGATCGGGCTGCTCCTGATTAATCGTCGGCGGTATAATGCCGGTTCGAAGGCTCATCGCCAAGGAGATCGCTTCGGCACCGCCCGCGGCACCCAGCATATGACCGGTCATCGATTTGCCTGCCGTAATCGGCACTTGCTTGGCGTACTCGCCGAACAGCCTCTTAATCGCAACCGTTTCCGACTTATCGCCAATCTCGGTGCTTGTTGCATGGGCATTGATAACATCTACTTCCTCCGGTTTAATACCTGCATCCTGAAGCGCCGCTTTCATGGCAAGATAAGCGCCTCTGCCTTCAGGATGAGTCGCGACCATATGATAAGCGTCGGAGCTTGCGCCATAACCAATGACTTCCGCTACAATAGGTGCATTTCTCCTTAGAGCATGCGATAGAGACTCGAGTACAAGGATGCCTGCGCCCTCTGCCATGACAAAGCCGTCTCTGCCGGCATCGAAAGGTCGGCTTGCTCGTTGCGGTTCCTCGTTCCTCGTCGATAGCGAAGTGGCATTGCCGAAGCTCGCTAGCGATATTTCCGATATAGCCGCCTCTGCGCCTCCAGCGAACATCACGTCTGCATATCCTCCCTTGATGAGCCGAAACGCTTCTCCGATGGCCGTATTGCCTATCGAACATGCCGTTACCGGTGACATCGTCGGACCGAGCGCGCCATACTTAATGCTGATCATTGCGGCAGCCATATTCGAAATCATCATTGGCACAAGCGTCGGACTTACCCGCTCCGGCCCGCGTTCGCGAAGGACGCCGTCCTGCTCAATCAGCGTCTGGATTCCGCCAATACCTGATCCCACATAGACACCCATTCGTTCGAGATCAATCCCTTCCAGCTGAATTCCGGCGTTATGAAGCGCTTGATCTGCCGCAGCAAGGGCATATTGCGTAAACCGGTCCATGCGGCGCGCTTCCTTGCGCCCGAATAGGCTATCCGGATCGAAGTCTCTCACTACTCCTGCTATTCTGGACTTGAACCTTGCCGTATCGAATTGATCGATATGCGTAATACCGGAAGCACCTTTGATCAATTTGCTCCAGTAGCTGTCAACGTCATTGCCAAGCGGCGATACGATACCCATCCCCGTCACTACAACTCTCTCCATCCTAGTTCCTCCTCGAATAACGATTATGGAGGTTATCATGTCATAGAAGTTATCCTATTACAAGTTGTCATTTATTATAGTATAATCAGTACCACGATAATGATAATGAAGGATGACGCCAGCCGTGAATCATTCCGCAAGACTGCAAGTACTGTCCCAATTTCTCAAAACACAGCGGGCGAAGCTGCAGCTGTGGCCTGCCCGCCGGTACTCGACGCAGAACGCCTGGTCTTCGCAGGGAAGAGGTCGCTCAGCTGGCAGGCGTCAGCTCTACCTGGTATACATGGCTGGAACAAGGGCGTGATATCAAAGTATCAAGCTCGGTCTTAGACGCCATTGCAGCTGCTCTGCAGCTAACGGTCGATGAGCGCAAATATTTGTACGCGCTGGCGCTTGATGCTGGACCTGGCGCGACCTCCTTCAAGCAGGACGAACTGCCTCAGCCGGAGCTTAGTGCTCCCTTACAATACATGCTGCGTGAGCTTCGTTATTGTCCTACGATTATTTCGGACAGGCATTGCCAGATCGTCGGCTGGAACGAAGCGGCCTCGCATGTCTTCTTGCACTTCGATCAGATCCCGCCCGATCAGCGCAATATGATACGACTGCTGTTCACCCGCAAGGAGTTCCAGCGGCTGGCGGTCAATTGGGAACAATTCGTTAGCGGCTACCTCGCTATCTTCCGTGCGTACTACGGGCAATATTTTGAGGATGAGTGGTATGAGCAATTCCTTGAAGAGATGAGTGCAATTCATCCGAATTTCAATGCGCTATGGGAGCAAAGCCGAGTTAGCTCCGCACCGGAAGTGCTGCTTCAATTCCGCCATGCCAAAGCCGGCAAGATGCTGTTCCATCTCACCTCGCTCCAAGTGCACGGCAGCGCCGACCTGCGCTGCAGCGTCTACACTCCCGCTCCCGAATCCACGACGGAGAGCAAGCTGAAGCAGCTTATGGACTAAACAATCAAAAAAACAGCCGAAGCTTTGATAGCCCGGCTGTTTCTACGTACTTTTGCATTTATTTCGCAATTTCGTAAATATCGTATAGCTCATCCAGCATCAGGTTAGCTGCAATTACGCCGCCAGCCGTATTCCAGATCGCATCGTTCACTTGAATCGCTTTATTGTTTTTCACAACGTTAAGGCTTTGCCAGAGCGGATCCTTCAACATCTCTTCTTCCATTTGCGTTCCTTTGCCGTCGCCCGTCTCATACGTGAAGTAGAATAGCATATCCGCATCTACCTCTGGAATGCGTTCCTTCGTAATTTCCTCTACGAACGTATCCTTATAGCCCATTTGGCTGTCGGGACGGGTTATGCCGAGCTTGCTGAACGCAAGTCCTGTAAACGTATCTCCCAAATAAATACGGGTTTTGCCTGCCATGAATCGAACAACGGATACTTTTTGATTCAGCTTGTCGCCGGCTTTTCCTTTGAAATCTGCCGTACGAGCGTCGTATTCAGCGATAATTTTGTTGCCTTCCTCCGCCTTGCCAACCGCCTCTGCATAAAGCTTGAAGTTCTCCTGCCAAGCGCCGCGAAGCGTCTCGGAAAATACGGTCGGTGCAATTGCCTTCAGTTGATCATATACTTCCTCTTGACGCAATTTGTTGCCGATAATAAGATCCGGCTTCAGACCTGCAATCAATTCCAGGTTAGGCTGACTCTCTTCGCCGACAACCGTTACGCCTTCCATATCCGCTTTGATATGATCATACCACGGCTCGCCCGTCCATGATTTTACTGCCCCAACCGGCTTAATGCCAAGCGAAAGAAGAGCTTCCGTACCCTCATTCGTAAGGACGACAATACGAAGTGGATTTCCTTTGATTTCCGTTTCACCCATTGCGTGAGTAACTTTCCGTACATCAGCCGACTGGCTCTCACCGGATTGCTCCGAACCTGCTCCGTTTGCATTATTGTTAGCGGACTGACCGCAGCCTGATACGATAACTGCCAATGCTAGTAATGCCGTAACGGCAGTCCATGTAAATTTCCCCTTCAATAACCGTAACATAAAATTCCAACTCCCTTTCGTTTTTGAAAATCATTCTCAAGTTGCACTTCACGAACTATACCAAGGTCGTCCAAGGATGTCAACGATTAATTGATAATGATTTTCAGATTCATTGACAGAGCTATATCGATCCCCTAAAATGACCTAGTATCCTAATTCGCATTGTAAACATCAAGGAAAGAGGAAATTATGGACACGCTATTAACAACACGAACAGGCAAGTTTGCCGGCCTACTGCTGGGCCTTCTCATCTTCGCGGCTTGCTTCATCTGCAGCATCGCTTTCGGAGTGGTAAATATTAGACCCCAAACGATTATTGATTCGTACATATCGTATGATGCAGCGTCGCAGCAGCACCTCATCATACAAACGGCCAGAATGCCGCGAGCGCTAATCGCCGCGACAGTCGGAGCAAGCTTAGCCGTAGCCGGCGCTTTAATGCAAGGCATTACGCGCAACCCGCTTGCTTCGCCGAGCATCTTCGGCATTAATGCAGGAGCAGCCTTCTTCATCGTAACCGGCTCCGCTTTTTTTGGCGTAAGCGGCTTCTCAACATTTGCTTCGCTTGCGTTCATTGGTGCAGCGGTTACTGCCGCGCTCGTATACATTCTAGGCTCGATCGGCAACGACGGTCTGACTCCGCTTAAGATTACGCTCGCGGGCTCGGCTATCACCGCTTTCTTCTCTTCCTTGTCCATGGGCGTATTGCTTACGGGTGGTCAAACATTCGACCAAGTGCTTTATTGGTTCGTCGGCTCGGTTGCGGACCGAAGCATCTCTATCTATCAAGCAGCAGCACCATTCATGGTGCTTGCGCTAATCGGTGCTTTTATTTTAGCCAGACATATGAATGTTCTCGCGCTTGGCGACGATGTGGCCGTCGGACTTGGCCAGAAAACCATTTACATCAAATTAATTGCGGGCATTCTTGTCGTATTGCTGGCAGGCGGTTCCGTCTCAATGGCTGGGCCGATTGCCTTTATCGGAATTATCATCCCGCATTTGGTTCGTTACATGGTCGGCATCGACTATAAATGGATGATCCCCTATAGCGCGGTTTATGGCGGCATTCTGCTGCTGGCAGCCGACATCGGCTCTCGTTATATCGCTTTTCCGAAGGAAGTTCCCGTCGGCGTTATGACCGCCATACTCGGTATCCCTTTCTTTGTGTACATCGCTAGAAGAGGGGGGCGCTCTTAATATGAATCCGTGGTTAACCATTAGGAACCGTGTCATGTCTTACCAAATCAACCGCCGAACAGTCTTCGTCATCGGCATGCTCATCATCGCCAATCTAGCAGCTATCGTCATCTGCACCGGGCTGGGAAGCCTCTTTATCAGTCCGCTGGAAGTCGTGCGGACGATACTTGGTATCGGAGATGATACGAATTCAATGATCATATTATCGCTGCGATTGCCGCGGGTTATTATTGCCGTATTGGTCGGATCTGCGCTCGCGGTAGCCGGAGCTCTGCTTCAGGGCATTGTGCGCAATCCGCTAACCTCGCCGGATGTTATCGGTATTTCCGGAGGCGCATCGCTAGGCACCGTCGTCTTCATCTTATATTTCTCGCATGTGAGCATTCGGTTTATGCCGCTAAGCGCGATGGCAGGCGCGTTCGCGACCGCCTTTCTCATCTATTTATTTGCCTATCGCAAAGGCATTACGCCAATGAGGCTCGTTCTGATCGGCATCGGTATGGCTACCGCGCTTTCGGCGCTTACGTACATGCTTATCCTTACAGCATCATTCACGCCGACCGCGGTTGCCGTTAAGGCGTTCACTTTCATGACTGGCAGCATTTACGGCGTATCTTGGGAGAGAGATGTCATGACGCTTCTTCCTTGGCTCGTCGTTCTGTTCCCTATAGCACTGCTGTATGCAAGGCATCTCAACGTGCAGGAGCTTGGCGATGATGTCGCATCAAGCGTAGGCAGTCGGGTTAATGTCAAACGAACTATATTGCTTATTATTAGTGTTGCGCTTGCCGCTGCGGCAGTAGCTATCGGAGGCGCCATCAACTTCATCGGACTTATGGCGCCCCATATTGCGCGCAAGCTCGTAGGGCCTGCGTATGGCGGAGTCATCCCTGTCTCTGGTCTCATCGGATCACTCGTGTTGCTGTTATCGGACCTTGTCGCACGAACGGCTTTCATTCCGCTCGATATTCCGGCTGGCGTATTCACGGCTGCCGTAGGCGCGCCGTTCTTCATATACTTATTGTACCGACATCGCAACAGAGCTTAATCGACGTTCACATCAAGAAAGGGAAGTGAGTCTTATGACCGCCATACAAGCCAAAAACCTGACGTTAGCCTACGGCCAAAAACCAATATTCAGCGAGCTTGATCTCGTTATTCCTAAGGGCAAAATCACCGTTTTTATCGGCAGCAATGGCTGCGGCAAATCAACGCTGCTCCGTTCGCTCGCAAGGCTGCTCAAACCGCAAGGAGGTGCCATATTGCTGGACGGCAGCGAAATCGCCAAGCTACCCGGCAAGGAGGTTGCCCGCCGACTAGCCATCCTGCCCCAAGGACCGATCGCCCCTGAGGGGCTTACGGTCCATCAGCTTGTGAAGCAAGGCCGTTATCCTTATCAGAGCTGGCTGCAGCAATGGTCCCATGAGGATGAAAAGCTGGTTAAGCAAGCGCTTGATGCAACGCATATGGAAGAGTTCTCATCACGCTCCGTCGACTCGCTCTCTGGCGGCCAGCGGCAGCGAGCATGGATTGCGATGACGCTCGCGCAGAACACGCAAACGCTATTGCTGGACGAGCCGACGACTTACCTCGACATGACGCATCAAATCGAAATATTGGATCTATTGTTTGACCTAAACGAACGGGAACAACGGACGATCGTCATGGTGCTGCACGACATTAACCTCGCCTGTCGCTACGCACATCATATCGTTGCCGTCAAGGACGGCGGCATTCTTGCACAAGGAGAGCCGGAGGCGATTATGAACGAGCAGCTCATTCAAGACGTCTTCGAGCTGAAATGCCAGGTAGCTGCCGATCCGATATTCGGTACGCCGATGTGTATCCCCTATGGCAAAGGACGCCAGCTTGCGTTGAAATAGCAAAAAAAATAGCGCCGCTCGAAGAGGTGAACCTCTCTGAGCGGCGCTTCTTGTTATTTATTGTACCGCGTACATGCGCTCGCGGATCGCTTTGATCTCTGGATTCTCAAGGTATTCGTCGTAAGTCGTCATACGATCGATCACGCCATTAGGCGTAAACTCGATAATACGGTTCGCAATCGTCTGTACGAACTGATGGTCATGCGAGGTAAACAGAACGGTGCAATCCGTATCTGTTAGACCGTTGTTGAGCGCTGTAATGGACTCGAGGTCCAAGTGGTTCGTCGGCTCATCCATAATGAACACGTTGGCGCCTTCCAGCATCATCTTCGACAGCATGCAGCGCACTTTCTCGCCGCCGGACAATACGCTTGCTTTCTTCATCGCGTCATCGCCGGAGAAGAGCATACGGCCAAGGAAGCCGCGGAGGAACGTCTCATCCGGATCCTTGGAATATTGGCGAAGCCATTCCACAAGATTCATGTCTACGCCGTCGAAGTAAGCCGAGTTGTCCTTAGGGAAGTAAGCGCGAGTCGTCGTAACGCCCCACGAGTAGCTGCCCGCATCGGGCTCAAGCTCGCCAGTTAGCAATTGGAAGAAGACCGTTTTCGGCAAGCCGTTCGGACCGACGAATGCAACCTTGTCGCCTTTGTTGATCGCAATCGTCAGATTGTCGATCAGCTTCTCGCCGTCAATCGTCTTCGTCAAGCCGTCAACGAGCAATAGTTGCTTGCCCGCTTCACGTTCGCCTTTGAACAGGATGAACGGATATTTACGGTTCGATGGACGAATGTCGTCGAGCGTAATTTTTTCAAGCAGCTTCTGACGCGACGTCGCTTGCTTCGCCTTCGACTTGTTCGCGCTGAAACGTTGAATAAACGCTTGCAGTTCCTTGATCTTGTCTTCCTTCTTCTTGTTCTCGCCGCGCTGCAATTGAAGCGCCAATTGGCTGGACTCGTACCAGAAGTCGTAGTTGCCGACGTACATCTGGATTTTGCCGAAGTCGATGTCCGCGATATGCGTACATACCGTATTCAGGAAATGCCGGTCATGGCTGACTACGATGACAGTGCCTTTGTAATCGCCCAAGAAGTCTTCCAGCCAACGGATCGATTCGATGTCCAAATGGTTGGTAGGCTCATCGAGGAGCAGAATGTTCGGAGTTCCGAACAACGCTTGGGCCAGCAATACGCGAACCTTCTCGTTGCCGTCAAGCTCGCTCATCATCTTGCTGTGCATATCCGGCGTAATGCCAAGGCCGTTCAACATCTCTGCCGCTTCGGACTCGGCTTCCCAGCCGTTCATGTCAGCGAATTCCGCTTCCAGCTCGCCTGCTCGCATGCCGTCTTCATCCGTGAAATCGGCTTTTGCATACAGAGCGTCTTTCTCTTTCATAACCTCATACAGCTTTTTGTAGCCCATGATAACCGTCTCAAGCACAGCGAACCCATCGTATTCGTAATGGTTCTGCTTCAATACGGCGAGTCTCTCGCCTGGTGTTATATGAACTTCTCCGCTTGACTGCTCAACTTCGCCGGACAATATTTTGAGAAACGTCGATTTACCTGCGCCGTTAGCGCCGATCAAGCCGTAACAGTTGCCTGGCGTGAATTTGATGCTTACATCTTCAAAAAGCGGACGCTTCCCGTAACGAAGCGTAATGCCACTTGTGCTAATCATTTCTTTAATCCCGTCCTTCACTACATGATCACTTTATCTCGAACTATTATAGCACAGTATGGCGCGAAACGAACGCCCAATTGGGCATTGGTGCAAAAAGTCAGTCAAAGCGGCTGCCTTTCGCCTACTCCGGCATCGACAGTCCGCTCTCGCTCCTCTTTGGCTTCGCCGACATGCGATTGCGGCTCCTACCGCTTGCCCGCCATACGACCCAAGCGCTTACCCCATACAGCAGCGCGCTCATATAGAACAAAGCGTTGATCGTCAGCCAGTCAATCAGCAATCCGCCGAGAATAACGGCAAAGCCGGAGGCAACCGACGTCCAGAAGTGATAAGAGCCAATCGTAATTCCTCTTGAACCGGATTCTGTACCCTCGGCGAGCAGCAGCCGCTCGCTCATCCGCTGCATCGCATTGCATGTGCCCATAATAAGCTGCAGCAGCAGTACGAGCACATAAGAGCTTGTCCATGGGAATGCCAGCATGGAAACCATCATACCGAGCGAGCTGGCGACAAGAATGCGCGTGCCATGCTTGTCTAGCCTCGGCCCCAGCCAAGTGGATACGGCAGCCGAGCTGATCGTGAATACGGCGAAAGCTAAGCCATATTTCGAATAGCTGTTACCTAAGTTTTTGAGAAACAACAAATAATAGGGATAGATCATGCCCGCGGCTAACGTAACGACGCTTTGCGACCTAATGAGCCATTTGACGTTCATGTTCAAGGTGCGGCCTCCTCTCTTAACGTTTCAGACCCATAATTTTCGTAAAAATAGTTCATAAACAGCCCGTCCTCGTCATACTTCCGTTTCTGCTCGAAAAAGGTTTTGTAGTTCGGATAGACGCTCTGGAACTGCTCGACCGTCGGGTAAGCAATATAAGGCAAATAATAAGACCCGTCATGCGCAATCACTTCATCGACAATCCGCTGAACGCTCTCTTTCATCTTCCGCTGCCCCTTCTCCGATAACGGAGCGTTGAACAGACAGACGAGTGCGAGCATGTCGTCCTTCGCATAGGAGAGAGAGGCCTCCACATCCTTGCTGACGTATCGAATCGTTACGTTGAGCAAGTTAAGCTTGTCTTCCTTCACAATCTCGCTTAGCCGCTGGGCGAAGCTGTCGAATTGGTTGAGCGGAACAAAATATTCCTGCAGCTGATCGTTAGCGCCAGGCTGACTGTAGTCCATGAATTCATAGGCGGCGCGCATGGCGTTATTGCGGCTCATCATTTTATCCGATTGCTCTACGAAGAAGTACGTTTGCAAGTTCCACTGCAGCTTCTTGCCCCATTCCGTCGATCGGTTCAAGTTAAACAGCAGCTTGCCCGGAGCGACCCACTTCTCATTGCTTTCCAGCTTGTTATACTTGCTAAGCGATAGCGATCGGTCTACTGTATAGTTCTTGGCTAGCGCCTCGGTAAAGTAGCTGTCCTCAGCAACCGAAATACGCCCAATATGCAGCTTGATATCCGGATTCGGAAGCACCTCGTCACGGAAATAGCCGACGTATTCGCTTAAGTCCATCAGCACGGTTGACTCGCGGTAAACCTCGTCCTCCGTCAGATTAAGCGTTACGTCCAGGATGATGCCGAACAGGCCGTAGCCACCAAGCGCTAACGGGAACAGCTCTGCATTTTCCGTGCGGCTCACATTCTTAATTGCAGCGTCCGCGGTCAGGAGCCGGAAGGAATCAACGCTGCTTATAAGCGAGCCGTTGCGGATGTCTCTGCCGTGCGCGTTAATGCTGATCGAGCCGCCAATCGTGAACGGATTGAGCGACTGCATCGTTCGGACGGATAGACCGTATCGATTGATCGCCTTCTGCACATCCTCCCACGTCGCACCGGCTTGCACGGTGATCTGCTTGGCAGCTTGATCCACGTTAATAATCTTGTTATAGCTCGTCATATCGACGACGATGCCGTCCTTGTAATAGGTATGGCCCCCTTGGCTATGGCGCTGGCCGGCAATGGACAGGGTCAGACCTTTGCGCTTCGCTTCCTTAACAAGCGAGATGAGCTGCTCCTCTTCCTTGCCCTCTACCACTCGCTCTACCTTAACGGGATGCAATCTGCTGTAATCGGTCACTGTATAGGGGTCTTGATCGGACGTGCTTGTTCTTATGTACTGAAATACGCATAAGCCTATGAGCAATAGAAGTACGATTGTTTTCTTCATATACGCTCCTTTGCAACAAATAAAGCCGCCTCAAAATAATAACGGAGGTCATTACCTAGAGGCGGCTTGGTGCTATTGATATGCGGTTAGCTGATTACGGCTGCAACAATGGCGCTGACCGATAGTTAATCCCAGTTCAGCTTCACTTCATTGCCCGTACGCGATGATTCATAGATGGCGTCAAGAATGCGGTTAGTCGTGTAGCCGGACAAGCCCGATGTAATCGGCTGCTTGCCTTCGCGAATACATGAAACGAAGTGGCTGCCCATAAGGATTCGGTCTTCTTCACCTTCAAGAGGTGTAATGTCGCTAAGCACAACTTCGCCTTCCTTGTGAGTCACGTAAGTGCCGCTATTGCCGACAACCGACACGCCGCCTTCCGTACCCATGAGATGAATGAACGGATCCTCGGACAAGCCGGCTGCATGAGCCGCCCAGCTCACATCAAGCGACAGCGTCGCTCCGTTGTCGAGCTTAATGAGAGCGGATGCCAGATCCTCGACATCATAGTAGCCTTCCCAATTCGGAGTGCCCCAGTTGCCGATGCCCTCGCGCTTCGGACCGAACTCCGAATACGTCGTTCCGAATACGGATACCGGCTTCGGATTGCCCATCAAATACAGCGACAGGTCGATCATATGAACGCCGATATCGATCAGCGGTCCGCCGCCGGATTGATCCTTGCGCGTGAACCAGGAACCCCAGCCTGGAATGCCCTTTTTGCGAAGCCAACCTGTCTTCGCGTTATAGATGCGGCCTACATCGCCGCTGTCGATGCGCGCTTTTACTGCACGGCTAAGGCCTGTCCAGCGCATTTGATGCGACATCATCAGCACCTTGCCGGATTGCTCTGCAGCTTCTACGATCGTACGCGCGATCTCGGAATTGATCGCCATCGGCTTCTCAAGCAGCACATGTTTGCCTTGCTTGAATGCTTCGATCGCCAGATCAGCGTGGAACTTGTTCGGCACGCCGATAATGACGGCGTCGATCGAGCTGTCTTCCAGCAGGCTCTGCGGCGATTCATGCACGGTCGTTATATTATGCTCCTGAGCGCGCTGCTCGGCGAGCGGCAAATAAACGTCGGTAATAGCCGCTACTTCGGCCCCCTCGACCTTGGCGAAAGTTTGTGCATGAACAGCGCCGATTGCTCCTGCGCCAATAATGCCAATACGAATAACAGACTGACTCATTAGTTGCTAATCTCCTTCAGTATCGTTTTGTTACCTTCAAGTATATACGTTGCAGCATATATCGTCACTGCTCGTATTTGGCGCTATATTATTCTCGTTTGCTATGGATGTTATTTACTTGCCGGCCAGTCGCCATGATTCTCCATGCGGAAGTACGACGAGGCGCGACGAGTCGATGCCTTTCGATTGACGAGCCGATTCTAGGCGGCATAACGCCTCGCTAGGCGTATCGTCTGCCAGCTTGAATGCGCCGTAATGCATCGGAACGAACCACTTCGCGCCTGTATCCTCGAACGCCTGCAACGCCTGCTCCGGCGTTACATGCTGCGGGCCCATGAACCATTCCGGCTCGTATGCGCCTATCGGCATTAAGGCGACATCAATCGGGAAGCGGCTGCCGATTTCCTTGAAGCCTTGAAAGTAGCCGCTGTCGCCGGCGAAATAAATCGTCGGTGAGTCCGAGACGACAGGACGATCCGAAACATCCGATGCGAACGCGTCCTCTGCTCGGAAGCTTGAATGCCTGCTATGATCATGAACGGCTGCAGCTTTGGATATATGAGCTTTGGCTTCATCTCTTCTAGATGTAGGGACATCGCCGCTTTGATAACCCTCTGAAGCTGCCGCTCCCTCATCAGCTGCCCTTCCGTGCGAAGGCTGCAACAGCTGCCTCGTCTTGCCGCCGTCATAACCGACAAGCCGACCGCTTCGCGAGCCAACCGGCTCGATGACCCAGCCTCCCCAATGCGAGCTGTTCGTGTCCCACGGATTGCGGCGCGTCCAATGCTGCGACGGCACGAACGTGAATTTGATGCCATGAACATGGAGCGATTCCCACCAGTGCAGCTCCGTGACGCGCATGAAGCCCTTAAGCTTCAGCTTCTGGCTAAGGCCGGCAGGCACGATAAGCTGCTTCGGTCCGCCTAGCCTGCGCAACGAATTAATGTTCAAGTGGTCGTAATGGGAATGCGAGATGAGAACGATGTCGATAGGCGGCACGTCCTCAATTTGAATGCCGGGCGGCGTCAATCTTTTTTGAAAAGCCATCTGCCCAGCCCAGACCGGGTCCGTAATAATATTGAGCCCTCCGATTTGAATCAGGAAGGTCGAATGTCCAATCCATGTAATAGTAGGCTGCTTTCTATTCGCCTGAAGGAAAGCGATGTCAGGTTGGGCGTTCGGAACGGCAAACGAATAATCTTTCATCTTCAGCTTGCGAATGCGCTCTTGCCGCCACCTCTTGAACTGCTTCAATGAATTATGCTGCTCTACATGATCTAAGTTGGCAAATCGTTTTAACCGCAACCGCTCATCCCTCCTCGCTGTCGTATTCGTCTCCTTAAAGATACCAAGCCCGCAATATGAAATGCAAATGCCATTCTCGCATCCGCGTTCGAAATCAGGTACACTTAAAAATACGATAAAGAGCTCCAATGGGTGAATATTTTTTTCGAGGAGGCTAATGAATGAAACTCATTTCTATAGAACCAACGCCAAGTCCCAATTCCATGAAGCTGAACGTGGACGAGTCGCTACCGCGCGGTCAGCGGTTGACCTATAAGTCGAAGGAAGCCGAAGACGCACCGGAGCAGCTCCGGCAATTGCTCCGCATCGAGGGCGTCAAGAGCGTGTTCCGCACGGCCGACTTCATTGCGCTGGACCGTCTGCCAGGCGCGGATTGGGCGCGTATCCTAGCCGAAGCCGGCCAACTGCTGCAAGCCGGGGACGGCGACAACCGTGCAGGCGGCGGACCAGAGTCCTCCGCCAGCTTCGGCGAAGCGCAGGTGTTCGTTCAAATGTACCGCGGCATCCCGATGCAAGTGCGCGTTCGAATGGCTGGCGGAGAGGTGCGCTCGGCGCTCCCGCCCGCATTCGGCGAAGCCGTTCAGCAAGCGGCTGGCTCGGCAATGATCCGCGAGCGCAAGCTGGAGGAGTTCGGCGTCCGTTATGGCGAACCCGAAGAGATTGCCGCCGAGATCGTCCGCGAGCTTGAGGCGTCTTATACGCAGGAGAGACTAGATACGCTCATCGCCCACGCGAAGGAGCAGGGTAACGACGCTGCGGCAGGCGATGCCGCGGCAGCGCCAGTCAGACCCGCTCCGTTAACAGCGGAGCAGGTGCTCACGCAATTCAAGGAAAGCGACTGGAAGCTGCGTTACGCCGCTTTCGAGCGGTTCACCGCTTCGGTCGAGACGATCGAAGTGCTGTCGGCGGCGCTTCAAGACGACAATGCATCGATCCGTCGCCTAGCCGTCGTCTACTTAGGCGATCTGCGATCGCCAGAAGCGATGCCGCTGCTGTTCGCCGCCTTGCGGGATGCTTCGTCGTCCGTCCGCAGAACGGCCGGCGACACGTTATCCGATCTCGGCGATCCGGCCGCGATCGCTCCAATGATCGAAGCGTTGCGCGACAAGAACAAGCTTGTTCGCTGGCGCGCGGCGCGCTATCTGTACGAGCTCGGAGACGAGACGGCAATCGAAGCGTTGCGCGAAGCGGCTAACGATGCCGAGTTCGAGATCAAGCTGCAAGCGCAGATGGCGCTTGAGCGCATCGAGCGGGGCGAAGAAGCTGCCGGCTCTGTCTGGCAGCAGATGACCGCAGCCCGAAATCGCGAGCAATAAGTACCCGTCCGCTAACAACGAAGAAGGCTGTCCCTCCGAAGCGAGCATATAGAGCTCGTCGCTTCGGCCGGACAGCCTTCTTTTCGTTTATTCATACTCCAGCTTTAAGCGAACGAGCTTCGATCCGTCATTTCGATACGATTCATAGCTTGCCTTATAGCCAACCGCTGTATTTAAGCCTTCGAAAGCTGCCTTCAGCGCTTCAGGAAACGTCTCTCCTTCTACATACCTGAACTCCAAGCTTCCGCTTCGCGAGCTGACGGCCGAATGAATGACGGTGCGCAGCTGATCTGCGCTTGACACTGTATTTTCCGAGTCGAGCCAATGCAATCCAAGCTCAATCTTCAGCTTGTTCGCTTTGGCCGCTTCGGACTGGCTGCCGGATTTTTCAGCTAGCTGCAGGGCCCCGAGGTAGCTGCTGCTTGCAGCGGGGTACGTCTTCGTCCAACGGTGATCCTCTCGAAGCTCCTCATCGGTCTTCAAGTAATAGTTATAACGGATCACGTTGTCTGATGTAGAATCGTCGCCTGCATCTCCGCTCATTACAGGGTCATCCCATGTCAGGTCCAGATGATACCAAATACCGTCAAGCTGAACCATATTCCAAGCATGCTCGCCCGTATCGACCGAGCCGTCGGCAATAAGCACCGGAATTCCCGCTTGCTTCAGCATTTTGTAGCCGAGCAGCGAATATCCCTGACAGACAGCATTGCCGAGTGCAATTGCGTTATAGGCTGTATAGTGTTTCAGCGACTGGTCGTATTCTACATGCGTGACGATCCAGTCGTGTATCGCCTTCGTCTTCTCGTGATCGTTCATGTCAGGCGCTATAATATCGTGCAGCGCTCTTGTCACTGCCGCATCCACAATCGCCGTCTCTTCCACCGACTCCCGATACCTTGCTTCCATCGAGATCGTAGAACGCCCGCCCCAGCTTCGAATGGTGTACACGTAGGAATCAAGTATATAGGCGATATAATCGTCCTGCTTAAGCGCTTCGCGAATCAGATCAGGCAAGCGATCGGACATCTCCTGCTTGTCACCTTCGAAAGTAACAGTGAAGTGCTCGGCACGGCTTTGGAATCGTTCGGCAAGCTGCGCACGAAGCTCGCCCAGCGCATCCCTCTCCGCCGCCGCTGCAGGCTCGCTAGATTCCGAGGAAGGCGGAAATAAATCAAGCTTCAATTCAAGACTGTATGCAGCTGCTATAATTACGACGAGCATCAATAGTTTGCTAGTTGCTTTGCGCATGCATACCTCCCCTGTTTACTCGTTTTATATAATGTCTCAAGATTATCCCATTATATTATAAAGGATACACCACTATAACTGATTCCTAAACATATTGTGCGCAATATATGTAAAGAAGCAGCCGAGAACAAGACATATGAGGATCAATCAGCCGGAAAAAAGAGCCTGAAATCACAAAGTGATTTCAAGCTCTTTGCACCTATATAAAGGAACTCCTGTTATGGTGTTGTGGACAGCATAGAGCTAAAGATTAGCTCTATTCCACACGCCTAAGCGTATTTTGACGAAATAGAGCTAGAAACTAGTTCTATACTCATTGAGTAACACCAAGACTCTCATGGAGTTCTTCGCCCAGCCATGCCTCCTGCTTAATAAGCAGCCGCTGCAGCTCGTCAATCGCTACTTCCCTTGTGGTAAGTCCGCTCAATCCGGCTAAATAGGCTGCCGTTCCCGCAGCTTGGCCCATGGCGAAGCAATTCGGCATGACTCGCAGCGAGCCTTGAACAACCCGATCCGATGAAGCTGCGCGTCCCGCTACCCAAAGATTGTTAATGCCGACCGGCAGCAAGCAACGGTATGGGACGCCATGCGATCGACCCGGCGGCAAGTGATGGATCGCCATCTTATCTCTGCTAGTCGCCATATGAATATCGATAAAATACGCATTCCTCGCGATATCGTCCGGGAAGCTGCGCATCTCCATGAAGTCCTCCTGTGTCAGTACATAATCGCCGACGATTCTTCTCGTCTCCCGAATGCCGATCTGCTCGCCTGTGGAGATCAGATGCGCATTTTCGAAGCCTGGTACGTAAGTCTGCAGAAACCGCAGCTGCTCTTTCACTTTCCTGCGGCCCTCAATCGCTCCGCGAGTCAGATCCTCTGCCTTCGTACCGTCGATAAGGAAGATATGGCCGAAGTTAACGCCTACCAAATAATCGGATATCCATGCGAAGCCGGATACCTCTTTGCGCCCCTCCGGCAGATCGCCATTCGCTTGCGCCTTCTGAACAGCGATTGGAATTTGGCCCGTGTCCCCGCTCTCCGCGAGATACTGATTAAAGCGATCACGATCAACGTTTGTTAACAGGTAACACATCGTTCCCGGCTGCAGCTCCCCCTGTTCTCCGCCTTTGTGAAACGGAACGCCTGCCATGGCCGCGATGTCCGCATCGCCTGTCGCATCGATTACGTAGGAGCATTTCACGAATGATCTGCCCGACTTATTCACGATAACGATACCTTCAATTGCAGTGCCGGATGGGTCCCTGCAGATTTGGCCGACGAAGGTGTGGTAGAGCAGCTCAGCGCCGCTTTCTAGAACGGCGTCGTCATAGACTCGTTTCAATACCTCGGCGTCGATCGGCACCCAATCCAGCAACTCTTCATATAGCTCGCGGTACTCTTCCTTGCAATTCTGTTTCATTCGCTCCATCAATTCCAGACCAATTCCCCGAATGACAGGCTTCACTTTATCTGTAAACGGGCAAAAGGCCGGCACGAGGGCGACCGTTCCCATTCCCCCGAGAAATCCGCGCTGCTCGATCAGCAGCGTTCGCGCTCCATTCCTTGCCGAGGCTATAGCTGCAGCTATGCCTGTCGCCCCTCCTCCAACGATAACGACATCTATTTCCTTGCTGACCGGAATGGCTTCCTCTTGCAGTCGATACGTATTCATAGCCTAACCCGCTCCCCATATTCAATATTGTTTAGTTCCATGTATAATCAGTATAAGCTTCGATTTTACTTAGTTTTAGTTTCATTTTAGTTTCATTTATAAACCCGCCAATAAGGAGCATAATGGATGGCCATTCGCAAAAAAGTGACTTTACAGCACATTGCCGACAAGCTTCATTTAACCGTCCATACGGTATCGAAGGCGCTTAGAGGCTTGCCCGGCATGTCGGAGGAAACCCGGCATGCCGTCAGGCTAGCCGCAAATGAGTTAGGCTACCGTACCAAAGAACAGGAGCGGAGTATGTCACTCGACGGCATTCCGCTTTTCCCATCAAAGTCACGCCGATTTATTATGCTGCTTGCCACCGGACAAGACATTGCATTAACGATCCATCAGCCCTTGCTGGAAGGCATTCAGAGCAGACTTGCCGAGGCTGGCCACAAGATCGAGCTTTGTTTTGTACCCGATGGCCTAAGCAGCGATGAACGCTTCTCGTCGTGGTTATTGCAAAATGAAATCATGTATGCAGACGGAATCTTTATTTCTCCGCTGATCCCAGCAGCGATTGAGCGCCAACTCATAACACTTGCGCTGCCTCGGATTCTGTTGAATTTCCCGCCGTTCGGCGCGAAGATTGACAGCGTAATTTGGGATGTATTCAACGCTATGCAGCAATCTGTCGATTACTTAGTTAAACGAGGACATAACAAAATCATGTACATAGGGGATGTGAAGAGCAGGCGAGGATATAAGCTTAGATGGATGGCGTTTCGGGACAGCATGGACGATCTCGGAATCGAGGTCAACCCGGATGAGCATATGCTTCGCTCTGACGTTTCGTTAGAAAGTTGGACGGAAAGCTGGCTTAATCATGTAAAACGATACGAGCCTACAGCGTTCATCTGCGCAACCGAACTAGCCTTAACTTGGACTTATCTGGCGTGTCACGCGGCTGGCAAGCGGATTCCCAACGAGTACTCGATCGTATGCCTAGAACCTAACGTGCAGGGTGGACTGCCGGATATTGCTAGGCCTGACCTTCCGATCCGTGAAACCGGCTGCCGTGCAGGCGATCGGATGATTTGGCGAATCGCCAATCCATCGCTCCCCTACGAGCATATTCGTCTGCAAGGCGACTTCAATCCAGGCAGCAGCATTCGGGTTTTAAACAAATAAGGAGGAAAACATGACTACCGTTAAAACCTTTATCCATTCATCGCTTTTTATGCTGGTGAAAATGTCGCTCGTTGTAACGGCTATCGACGTCCTGTTGATGATAGGGGATGACGAATTTGAATTTAATGAACTATTGCTTTCGCTATTAGTGAATTGTGTTGGCGTTTTTGTTATTTACGGCATTGCCTTAGTCATACCGCCAATGACGAAAACAAATCCTTTTACCGCCCAAGATGATATCGTATCTTCTATTTATTCCGAAGCCGTCCAAGACCTTTTTCTAGACGAAGAACATAGAGGCGTGTTCCACGCAAAGTCTGGCAGCGAAGAAGGCACTTACAAGGAGTACCTGCCTATCCTAGACGCTGAGGAACTTTTTGTTACATTGAATACTTATCAAAAAGTACTTGTCGGCATACGCACGAATCAATCCAAGACCGTATACGAGAAACTAGACAGCTATAAATCGGAAGCAAAATTCATGATAGACAACCCGGATCACGCGAAAGGTTTTGTCAAAGCCTGAATCATTATGCAGCACAAAAAAAACCATCCCGGCTGTCTGAGGCAGTCATCGGAATGGCTTTTTTTCGCGTCACTATTGAATAGAAAAGCTCATCACCATTCGGCGATGCTGCCGTCTTTGTGGCGCCATACGGGGTTTCTCCAATTATGCCCCACGGCTGCCATTTGCCTAACATGTTCCTCGTTGATCTCGATACCCAAACCCGGTCCCTGAGGAATTTTCACATAACCGTCCTTATAGTCGAACACGGAGGCGTCTGTAATATAGTCGAGAAGATCGCCGGTTTCATTGTAATGGATGCCGAGGCTCTGCTCCTGAATGAACGCATTATGGGCCGTCGCATCCACCTGCAGACAAGCCGCGAGCGCGATCGGGCCAAGCGGACAATGCGGCGCCAATGCGACGTCGTAGGCTTCCGCCATCGCGGCAATTTTTTTGCATTCGGTAATTCCGCCTGCATGAGACAAATCCGGTTGAATAATATCGACAACGCCGTCGGCAAGAAGCGTCTTGAAATCCCAGCGAGAGAACATCCGCTCTCCGGTAGCGATCGGAATGGAAGTGTGCTTAGCCAGTTCCTTCAGCGCCTCGTTATTTTCGGAAAGGACCGGCTCTTCAATGAACATCGGGCGGAACGGCTCCAGTTCCTTCGCCAAAATTTTGGCCATCGGCTTATGCACGCGGCCATGGAAGTCGATGCCGATGCCAATGGAAGTGCCGCAGGCTTCCCGTACCGCTGCAATCCGGGCGACCGCTTCGTCGATTTTGTCATAGGAATCGATATATTGCAGCTCTTCCGTTCCGTTCATCTTAACAGCCGTAAATCCGGCGGATACGACCTTCTTCGCTTCCTCCGCAACCTCGGACGGCCGATCCCCGCCAATCCAGGAGTAAACGCGGATCGAATCCCGGCAAGCGCCTCCCAGCAGCTGATAGACGGGAGCATTATAAAACTTCCCTTTAATATCCCAAAGCGCTTGGTCAATCCCTGCAATAGCGCTCATGAGGATCGGGCCGCCACGGTAAAAGCCGGAGCGATACAGCATCGACCAATGATCTTCGATTCGCATCGGATCTTTGCCGATCATATATTCCATTAGTTCGTGGACGCAGGCTTTCACCGTGTCGGCACGTCCTTCCACGACCGGCTCGCCCCAGCCTGCTATCCCTTCGTCCGTTACTATTTTTAGAAAAAGCCAACGCGGGGGTACTTGGAACAATTCATAGCTTTGTATTTTCATAATGTCCTCCCAGAACGAATTGTATAATTGCAAACGCTTACTCCCATTATAGCAATAGGCAACTTATAAAAAAACCGACCTTTCTTCTCGAAAGGTCGGTTTCCAATTCAATACATTATTTAACGATTTGAGCGAGGCCTTCGCTGATAGGAGTAAGCGGACGGCCGAGCAGCTTCTCGAAATCATCGCTTTCAATCTCGAGCGTGCCTTCACGAATGCCTTGCTGGATGCCTACGAGAATAGGGAGGACGAAGTCGGGAATGCCCGCGCCTTTCATGATTTCCGCATATTTGGCGTCGTCGACCTGCAACACAGGTACGTCCTTACCAAGTACCGTACCTAGCACGGACACGAACTCTTCCTGCGTCAGCAACGGACCCGATAGCTCATAGACGGAATTGTCGTGTCCAGTTCCCGCCAATACGGCTGCGGCTGCTTCCGCGTAATCCTGCTGCAATGCCCAACCCGCCTTGCCATTACCCGCGGATGTGACCCATGGCGCGCCGGCGATTACGCCTTGAATGCTGCCTATTTCATTCTCTAAATACCAGTTGTTTCGCAAGAAAGAATACGGAATGCCCGTTTGGATGATAGCTTCTTCCGTGAAACGGTGTACTTCGGCAAGGAACAGCTTGCTTTCCTTCGCATTTGTTGCGCTCGTATAGGCAATAAACCCGACTTTTGCACGCTCTGCTGCAGCAACTGCATTCGTATGCTGGCGAATTCGAGTTTCGGTATCCCCGTCTGCGGATATAATGAGCAAACGATCGATTCCCGCGAATGCCGTGTCCAACGATTCCGGCTTGTCGAAGTCGCCGTATCGAACGTCTACGCCTTTCACCTTCAAGCCTTCCGCTTTCTCAGGATTGCGGACGCTGACCGCCAGCTCGTTTGCCGGTAAGGTTTTCAACAGCGTATCTACGATTTTTGCTCCCAATTTCCCTGTAGCGCCAGTCACTAATAGTTTCATCTCATATTCCCTCCAAAAATGTATTGTTGTAATTACACTTGTTATAACAAAACTAGTTACAACAAATTCAAAAACAAAAGCTCTTAAAGAGCTTCCATCTAAATAAACCTTGCGATAAGATCGTTCAAGCTCGTTTGAGCGAGCCTTTGTTCCAAAGCAGTCTGTGCTTCAACCAATTCCGATTGGAGCACCGCCTCAATATTCCGTCCAACCTGGCAGCGTATATTCGCATCATTATGAATCCGGAATAATTGATTTTCTTCGGTTACATGAACAGCGTGATAAACATCTAGAAGCGTGATGTCTTCGGGTGCTCTTCGCAATGAAGCTCCTCCAACGCCCGGACGAACGTCGACTAACCCCGCTTTTTTTAGCATGCCCATAATTCTTCGAATCACGACCGGGTTCGTATTTACGCTGCCTGCTATGAAATCCCCCGTCAATTCGCCCGGGCTAACCGCAATCAGGGAAAGACTATGAACAGCCATCGAAAAGCGCGTGCTAATCTGCTTCATGTTTACCACCACCGTTGTAATCATTATAGTTACAACTTTTCGTTTTGTCAAACGGGATGGAACAGATCTGATCTCTGCTCCATCCCGTTGCCTTTTCTTAAAGATTTAGAAGCTTGTAAATGACGGCTGCCGCTTGCGCGCGCGTCGCCGAAGCTTTCGGCTGGAAGCTGCCGTCCTCAAATCCTTGAATGATGCCCGTTGCGAACAATCGATCTACCGCCTCTTGCGCATAAGATGCAATCTTCTCCTCGTCGGAGAAGGTTTGCCCAGAGGAATGGCTCGTATCGATTGCTAACCCGGCATACTGGAATGCGCGGGATAGCATAACCGCCATATCTTCGCGGGAAATCTCTTCTTTCGCTCCGAAGCTTCCATCCGACTTTCCGCTCACGATGCCAAGCCTGGAAGCAGTCGTTACGGCGTCAAAGTACCAATCGTCCTGATCCACATCGGCAAAGCCGCTATCTGCCGAAGCGTTCTCTTTCAACTGCAGCGCATTGAGGAGCAGCTCCACGAATTCGGCTCTCGTGACGGTACGCGATGGCGCGAAGCGATCTTGGCCGACGCCTTGCAGTACTTCCCTTGCCGCTAGCGATTCAATCATCGTGCGAGCCCACGCCGCTTGGTCCAGATCGGTGAACGATACGTCTACATAAGCTGCCGCATAACGTCCGCCCGATTCCGGCTGGAACTTCAAAACGCCTTGCTCGTATTTGATGTTTTTCACAATTTCCAGTTCCCCGTTATCCATGATGCGGTATACGATCAATTGATGCGTTTTCTCCCCTTGCAGCGGAGTATAGTCAATTTCCACCGTAACCGGATGGCTCGGACCGAACGTTTGAACGTCCCTTCCATCTACTTTCATGTCGATATCGAATACGATATCCCCTTTGATTCGTTGCTTGGCCGAGTGCGCTATTTCCGTCTCATTGACAGAATGAATGGCAACTTCAACCGTTTGTGAGTCAGCCCCTATAACGCCTTCGTTAGCATTGGCGGGGAATCGTACCTTTACTCTGCCCCACTTGACAGCCAGCTCCCTATTGCCGGTATTGGCAGCCAACTCTTTCACCGGGATCACGATCGTTGTTCCTTCTGCATCCGTTCCCGACTCCGATTTCACTTCAATCGTAATCGTACCGGATTTCGCCGACTTTATTGCTTCCGCGATTTCCTCGGGGGAAAGGCTCACGACGAGCGTTCCATCCTCATTTGCCTTGCCGGTAGCTGTGATGGCTCCGTCCTTCACTTCGACAGGAGCCTTATCCGGTTCAGGCTCGGGGGTCGTATCGCCCCCGACGCTGCCGTTGCCGCTGTTGCTGGCAATCTGTACGCTAGCTTGAACATTCAGTGTATAGGTTGCCCATTGGTCGCCGGTTTGACCGATCTTTATTTGATCCAGCGTAAAGGCGGCCGTACCTTTTGCCTTGGAGGTAAATTTAACTTTGCCTAATACGAGATCTCCATTGTCGCTTGCAGCATTGCCAAGCTTTGTATATACTGCCCGCAGATGTCCGCCGCTTAACAATTCGGGATTCACTATCTTACTGAAACCGCTCAAATTCGTTGTGAACGAGCTGCCGACCGGCGTCACCAACGCTGGATCGAAGCTGAGATTAAGCTCGTAGGCAACCATGGCCTGAACGTTGCGGGCCCGAATCTCCACCTCGATTTGGTTCCCGACAGTTACTTTCGATTTAGAAACGGCGATATAAAAATCGGGTCCCTGCGCTGCGAAGGATGCTGTCGGCCATAAGGTGCATAGCAATAGCATAACTAGTCCGATTGTCGATATTCTTTTTTTCAATCCACTGCACTTCCCTTCTAATTGCGTTTATCCCAAAATCAATGCTGCCAATGCACGCAAATCTTCAATGTCGATGGCGTTGTCATTGTTCAAGTCCGCTTTCTTGTACGAGTCCCAATCGGCATCGGAATTGTTTTTTCCATAGTAGGACGCTGCCAATAGGGCCAAATCCCCAACCGCAATTACACCGTCGCCGTTCAAATCGCCTGCCAGTTGGGAAATAACGAGTGCTTCAAAGGTTTCAACCGCTTCATTCAATTCAACTAGCGCTTGATCCACTTCGGTTTGTGTCGCCGCGTTATTGTTTTGCACCTCAATCGCATTATCGATTGCCGTCTCCAGAACTGCCCTTGAGCCTGCCGGATATTGCCCTGCCTCGTTCCCCTCAACAGCGGAATCATGCAGGATTTGCGCATTCGCGATTGCTGTTTCCAAAGCTGTTTTCGAAACTGCTTCGATCTCAAAATCGTAAATGATGTCATCCGTTACCGCAGTTTCAAGTCCTGCTCCGTCCGCTAAAATAACATTCGATAGGAACACGCTGCCGGTCGCGGCTTGATCCAGTTGCTTCGCCTTAAACCTCACCTTCAAAATATCGATAGGACTGCTCTGTTCTTGTTCCTCCAATAGATCAACCGCGGTAAATCTGATTTCTCCCGGCGTATCCGTATCCGCATCCAGGATGGAGAAACCTGCTTTCAACGGTTCGTAAGAAACAAACTCGATCTGCTCCGGATCATAATTAAAAGTGAAATCTTGCGCATATACGCTTTCGGTTACCGTATTTTGTCTCAGTGCAACGTCGAACTCTTGATTGAAAACAACGTTTCGCGGTCCTGATAAAAATACGGGAGTTGTCGCCGGAAGACTAAGCTCCAAAGCGTCCACCGCTGCTTGCAAAGCGTCCAAAGCTTCGCTAACCTGCTGCTCCGTCGCTGCTGTGTTATCACGAACAATAATGGCTAGAATCAACGCTTGCTCGAGATCGCTCCAACTAGCGGCCGTATAATCTTCCTCGTAAAGCTCTTCAGCCGTCTCGATAGCCGGCCAAGGCTGTTCGCTCCACCGTAATGCTATACGCTTTCTCCAGCACTTCGCTGCTTTCGCCGTCTACGACGGCAATTGCCTTAAGCGTTACTTCCCCGATAGGCAATGCAATCGATTCCGTATAAAGCGTACTGGAAGAGTCAGGCGTGCTTCCGTCCAATGTATAATAGATCTCCGCAGCTTCGATCTCGTGAGTGAGCGTCACTTGCTGCGGATAGAGATACGCGCCCGATTCCAAATCAGCGCTTGGCAAGGTCACATCTAACGGCTCGGCCGACTTGGCGTAGATTTCCACCTCGACGAGCCCGCTTCCCCAGCTGTTGCTAATGGCATTGTTGTTGACGCGTCTTACCTCGTTCACTTTGAGCTTCACGTACCGATAACTGCCGCTTAGCTTATCGGAATTGAATCCTGCCCATGTATTGGCATTGTTGTCGACGAGCTCCGTCCAGTTCGTATGATCGGTGGAGCCGTAGATCTGATACTTATGGTACATTTCCGAACCGTTGTATAGCCTGTAAGCTACGTCGATTCGAGATAAGTCGTAGATATCTCCCAGATCTACCGTGTATTCGTAAGGACCGACTAACCCGCCGAAGAAATGGGTCGAATCGCCGGAAGTCCTTAAATTGTAGGCAATGCCGTCATTGGCGTTTTCGATCCCGCCCACCGAGTCATTGTTCGTGATTGTCGCGCTCTTGCCTTGCGATACGAGCTGTACCTGCGGGAACTGCACGCTTCCGGTCGTCGCATTCAGTTTCCAGCCCGTCGTGTACGTAATCGAAGCTGTTTGCTCCGACTCGTCGAACGAAATCGGCAGCCACACGTAACGCGAGTCGGACAGCTGTCCCGAGCGCCATCTGTCTCCCATGTAGACGTACGAATTTTCACCAGATTCATTGACTAATTTCATTATGTTGGTCGGCTGGCTGTAATACGTGCTGTTGTTGCCGAACGTGTATTTCTCAAGAATCAAACCGTTTTCTTTGACGGGAGTCCAGCCATTCGGATCTTTAAGATCCGCCGTATAGCTGATCGTTCCTTGGTTAGGCAGCCATCCCGATTGACCCGAGGCAGCCATATAGTATCCGTCATCGCCGCGCACGACCGCAGGCGCTTCCCGTCCTACATCGTTGTAGAAGCTGTACGATTCGAATTCGACTGATTTCGTTGCAGGGTCGCTGAAGTCGTAGGTCGTAAAGTCGACGTCCGTATACTCATCGTTGAGTCGGTGAACCCTCATGGAATGTCCTTCCGCCGATACGAGATAAGCCGTGCCGTCATCATCGGCGAATACCGTGAAGTCGCGCGATAAATAACCCATTTGAGTCTCATCGTTCTGCACGCTTGTCGGAACCGATACCTTCACGCCGCTCGTCTTGTAATATTCCGAATCGGAGAAGATGCCGCCGTCGCTGCGCCAGTTGCGCAAAGTGCCTCCCGGACGCCAATGCCCCAGGAACGTGTACGGTCCTGCCGGAGAATCCGCGGTCGCTACCGCGATTTGACTGCTCGCGTAGCTGTTCGCCGTTTCCCAATGGCCATAAAGAACGTATTTACTCGTTTTTTCGTTGTAAAGCAGCTTCGGGCGCTCCCATTTGTTATCCAACAGACCGAATTCCGCGCCTTCTACCGTTTCGTTGAAGGAATCGATAATGTCGCCTTCATAAGTCCAGTTGACCAAGTCGCGCGATGAATATAATGCCACGGCGTGGAAGACGGCGCTGTTATGAATCTTGTTTTCTCCCACCCAGTAATAGATCGGCTTGCCGTCGCCGGCAGTCTGCTGCAGGAAACCGCCGCCATGGGCTTGGATCGGATTTCCTTCGGTATCGTACCACGTTTCCCCTACCGGCACGCCAGCGGAGGAATAATCAACCACATTGCCCGGCTGAACGGTCAGAGCCCATTTGAAAGCTTCTTCGATCTGCAGCACTGCGCGGTCTACGGTCCACTGCGTCGCGGAATTATCCGCCAATACCGCCTCCGCGTTTTCAAGCGCACGCGTAATCTTTTTCCAAGTTGCGTTCACATAATCGGCTTGCACCGTATCTTTTTTGTCGTCGTATTTTGCCTGTAGCGCCGATTTATCGATATGCGGGGTTCCATACACCGACAGTTCGATAATACCGTCGGCCCAAGTCGCGACTTGTCCGTTATGCACGTTAATAATGTTGCTTACGGTTAAGCGGACATACCGGTAATAGCCAGCGTCGGTTATCGGATTCGTAACGAAGCCGACGACATTGTTGGCCGATCCGTCAATGAGCTGCGTCCAGTTCGACTTGTCGGCGCTGCCTTCCAGCTTGTAGCGATAGACGGCGTCCGAACCGAGCACCACGCGGGTCGTCAGATTAATTTCGGACAACAAGGCATTTTGCTCCAAATCAATGACGATATTGTAGCCAAGAGCGCTATGCTGAACGCGCGGCGCTGTCGCCAAGTCAGATCCGTCCGTCACTGCTTTCGCATCAAGTCCTTGCGAATCGGTCGCATTTTTCCCTAGGGAGAGATATTGTCCCGCCTGAACCGGAATCATCCCGTGGACAGGATCCAGATCCAGCTGCTTGAACCAGTCGGCTGTCGCAATCCCGTTATGGAACACCATAGGGGCCAACCTCGCATATGTGCCCATCGGATCCTTATAATTGGTTGCATACTGCGCTCCCCAGTGGAATCCGTTCTGAGCGTAGGCGACTTGTCCGCTCGTCCCCGTCCACTTCCCTACTCCATTGGCTTGGGTAGCGAAGGATGAACCATTCCCGATCGGGCGCAGCGGCGTCCACTCCCCGTCTAAAGAAACAGCTGAAGCGTATTCGCCCTGGCTCGGATACCAGCCGTTGGCCGTAGAGCCGAAGAAATAATAACGTCCTTCGTGCTTAACGACAGTAGGCGATTCTTTATGCTTATCAATGAAAACCGTATTTACGATTTCAACGGGCTGCTCCCAATCCGAGTCCAATTTGAGAATCGCGATATCGCTGTTATTGCGCGTGGCGAACAAAATATACGCCGTTTGGTCATCGTCCACGAAAATCGACATGTCCCTCGAATCGTTGTCAAACGGACGGCCTCTGTAAGTAGAAGCAAAGTCGCCGCCGCCCGGAGTGACCGAACCGATGAAAATGTGCGCCCTCGTATAGCCGCTGCTTGCTTCCTCGTGGGCGGTCAAAATCACTTTGCCCGTATTCGGATTCCATGTATACCCGGCGCCTTCGACCCGCATATCCTCGAAAGAACCAAGCAGGCGATCGTTTCCGTACGTTCGTCCATCGATTCCCGTCATCTCGTAGATGCCGGTCGTTACAATGCCCGTTTCTTGGTTGGTCGATGCTCTATACGCATAGTTGTACCACGTATCGCCGACTTTCACCCCGTAGGTATCGCCTGCGCCCAGACTGTCCGCTCCGGTATAGTTGTTCTTCTTCTTCGTGATTGCCGAAGGATCGTACGAGAACGTATGCACCGTATTGGTATCGGCAAGTCCCACTTGGGCGCCGCCGCTGATCGCCTTGACGGTATAGACGTAATCTTGATCTGCTTCGAGACCATAATCGTCCATCGTATCGCCCGTCGTCCGATTGATCCATTTATTGCCCCGATACACTTCGTAATAGCTTGCTCCCGCAATCTCCGGCCAAGAAACTTTGACGTTATTTACCGTTGTCTGGCCGTCCAATCTGAACGCGTTCGCCGTAGCCGACCACTGGCTGCCGTAATAGTTAACGGTCACGGTTTCGCTGCTGTTTCCGTTCGGAGCTATGGCGGCCGCTTTAACCGTCGCGCCGCTTACCACTTCAAACGGGCCCGTATACGGTGTGCTCTCCAAAGTAGGATCCGTTCCGTCGGTCGTATAATAAATAAACTTGTTGCCTGCCGGATGAGAAATCGTAACGGGACCATAGATTTGTCCCGAAGCAGGCGATATTCGAGGTAAAATATTCGTCACTCTGTACTCGATAAGATCTTCCTGCGTGAGAGCTTTGTTGAAAATTTGGTAGTTATCGATCAAGCCCGCGTAATATTCGCCCGACCCCCAATTGCCTTTCCCGATCTGGAGAATGCCGCCAGTCGCCGTCAAAATATTCGTCAAGCCGTAGCTGCTTGCCACCGTTGATTTAAGCTCGCCATCGATGTAAATTTTACTGTCGGTCGCCGTGAGCACCACATCCACATGCTTCCACTCCGTGCCGCTGCTTCCTTGCGCGCTCGCCGGACGCGTGCCGCTATTAGAGTAACGTTCCACGGTTAAGGAAGACGTCCCGTCAATAATGGCAACGTAACGCTCGTTCTGGTACGTCTGCGCCGTCGTGTTCGGGGCGGCGAAGAACGTCCAGCCGCTGCCTCCGGCCGTCTTGCTGTCATAAGAAATCGTCAGCTCGCTAAGTCCGGCAAGGAGCGGCGATCCATCGGTTTTGGTTGCATTCAGCCAGAAGCCGCTGCTTATATTGGCCGCCTTGCCGTTGCCTTCAAACGAATCGGCATAACTTGCCGTGCCTTGAGCAGTCGCTTTCGCTCCTCCCCCCACAATCCCGTTAGTTGCGTCGTCGAAATTAAAATTGGCAATGATCATATCGCCGGCATCATATGGCGGTACCGTTACGTTGTAGGACTGGCTGTAATCAAACCAATTCATCGTCAACGTTACATCCTTTGGAGTCGTGCCCTTTGCAGGGCGCGTCACCGTGCCTGTGCTTGCGTCGATCACAGCGTTGTCGCTTGAGGTCCAGGTCAGATTGTCATCGCGAACGAGCGATAGATTGCCGCGAACGACCTGACCATCTGTCAGTTGCTTCAAAGCGAGCAAGTCGTTCCATGCGAAGCTCCGAATTTCACTCGCCAAAACAAGCGCGTCATCCCCATCCAGAACATCGTTGAACACGCGAACATCGCGGTAGTGCGAGTCCAGATTGGAGAAGGTACTGATCGTGCGGTTGAGACGGAATTGCCCGTTGCCGATCTCGTCGGCCCCGATTCCGTTCGATGCTACCTCCGCTGCCTTTACCCCGTCAACCCAGACAATCAGCTTGCCTGTGCCGACCGTACCATCCAGTGAAATGGCATAGTTGTGCCACATATCGACTGCCGGCGCCGGGAATGACGCCACTACGGAATCCGTCCCGTTCCGCTTCAGGACGACGGCGGCCGTGCCGGCGCCATAGTAAGGCCGGAGCGTGATATTGGTATCATTGCTAGCGCCATAGGAAAAAAGCGTGTTTTGCGCAGTAGTTGTACGCGTCTGCGTCTTGTTCAGCTTAATGTCCAGCGAAAAAGACAGTTTTCTTCCCGTTACGGGTGTTCCCGGATTGGTCCCCGCTATATGTCCATTATTCGCATTCCCCGGATTCACTAAGGAAACATAATCCGTGCGCCAGACTACTTCGCTTCCGCTCAAGCTCTGGCTCGCATTAAGCTTGTTCGTATATTGATATGTACTATTGAGCGGGTAATGTGCCACCATGCCCGCCAGCTCGTCCGCTTCGGCCGCGCCGACTTCATGCAGCGGCGGCAATGTGCTTAAGAATATGCTCAATATGAACAGCATAAGCATTTGCCTTCTAAGCTTTTTCCCAGCATTTTTCCATCGTCCAGATTTCATAATCATTCTCCTCGTTTTGTTTTTTCCCCGCGAAGGCCGGGATTTTGATTACTGAAGCTTACCTCCAACACTCAACTGAAAGCGCTTGCAAATATAATGCTAGCAAATATGCCATTCGCAAATATAGTGAATATATAGAAATTGAATATACAAATCTTACTTTTCGCGAATGAACAAATGAGGCACGAGTGAACAATGCCGTTGAACTTTTTGTTGACTAATGCTGATTATATAGGATGAAGAGTTGTCATTCGTTAAAATGTTGGTAATAGTCAAACCGGGTCATATGAAAGGATGGATTTGGTGACAGAAAATAAAGATGTTAACGAAGGTCTAGTAAAATCAAGGGTTTTCGGGACATCAAAATCGGCGTCAATTAGATTATAGTTGTTTAATCGAGACGACTTTAAGTTGTGCCGCGGTAGATATCTCGAAAATAAAGTTGTTTAATCAGAGGCATGCAAAATGCCCGAAATGAAAATAAAGTTGTTTAATGAAATTGGCAGTTGGTTCATCATACCGCCCAAAAAGAACAAAATGAAAAAGTCCCAACCTTGCAATGAGAAAAGTTGGGTACTTTCAATTTTATATATTTTAGAACCAAGTACAATATATGCTTAGTTTTTTATAAGATCTACTACTACTGACTCACATGAAGCTTTATCTTATAGATTTTTTCAAAAAAGACGTTGTTGACCACATCGGCTTTAAGCCACAGTCACAATCCTTCGACAGGGTTAAGATTAGGGCTTTACGGTGTCAGAAAGGCCAACTGCAGGCGCAGGTTTTTCCTTGAAAAAGATTAAAGCGCACTAGCATAATGAATACGGCTGTTGTCCAAAATCATAGCTATTTTTCCGCTCGGATAAGCAGAGAGAAGATCCTCTAGAAACCGAAAGAAGGCGACCACACCAGCTTTTTCTTCTTCCCGATGATGTACCTGTCCAGTTTCATAGTTAATGGCTCCGAACAACTTCTCTAGTGTTTACCGTACGTTGGCACTTTGCACCCCGGACAACCACCTAAACTTACAGACGAGCAGCGTAGTCAACTCGCGGCGATGTTTTTGGTTCTCCATCGATTGTTGCCTTCTTCAGCCGATTGTGGGCAAGGAGCTGCTGCCCATCCGTTATGCGTTAAACGATCCCAATCCAAGTCCCCTCAGAAACAATGTCCTCAAAGACCAAGAGTCAACCTAAACCACTTAACGGTTGTCAAACAATTTATCCGCGGTGAGCTGGATGTGCGTTCTAAAGAGCTTGACCGCAAGATCGCTGTTGCGGCTAATAACAGCATCAGCTAATGCCTTATGTTCAGCACGCCCATCGCGAACTTGCTGTTGCAGGGGCGAACAATGCCGATAAAATTCACTCAAATCCCACAAGCGCCTGCAGATATCTAACAGAATCGGATTGGGACATGCGGCGATAAGCTCGTAATGAAATTGACGGTGGATCTCGGACCACTCTTCACTAATGACAAGCTTGTCATTTGCTTCCTTGTACTCGGCTGTCTGCGATAATTTGTGGTGAACGGCAATTACATTGGATTCCCATGTAAGATCGCCACAGGCGATGGATAGGCGTAAGGCTTCGGATTCATTAATCGAACGCGCCCGTACGATGTTATTCAGTTCTTCTTCCGACGCCCTCTTCACTGAGAATCCGTGGTTAGGGTTTTGCAGGACGAGGCCTTGAGTCGCCAACCGGGTCAGTGCTTCTCGAACGACAGCAACCGAGACCTCGAAACCTTTGGCTAATTCCGAAACGGTTAATGGAGAACCTGGTTCATATTGTCCGGCCAGAATATCGGACTGCAATTTCTTCGTGACATTCTCGCTTAAAGTAGACGAACCGTTTCTTTTGGCCATGCAGCCAGCACCATCCTTCATGCACATTAGGATTACACACATTTTATCTAGTTTACACCTAAATTCACAAAAAACAAAGGGAAAATTCAATAATCTAACAACTAAACGATTCGTGTTTACAGAATCGATTATTGTGTATATAATCGAATTTGCATCGACAAAAAGGAGGAATTTTACAATGAATAACAATCCATTAGCCAAATTACCGGAAGTCGCAGCCTTTCAGGTGGTAAGTAACGACATTATCGAGGGCCTTCCCCTACCGCCACAGCAGTACTCAGGTATGTCAGGTGTGGAAGGCGCCAAAGATCTTTCACCCCATTTGAAATGGTCGGGTGCACCCGATGGGTCAAAGAGTTTCGCCGTAACCGCATATGACCCGGACGCCCCAACCGGTTCGGGATTATGGCACTGGGCCGTCATTAACATCCCTGCCAGCGTCACCGAACTTTCGACCGGTGCAGGTGACGAGTACGGCAGCGGCTTACCGAAAGGCGCCCTGCAGCTGCCGAACGATTTGAGGCTCCAACGGTTTATCGGTGCGGCGCCCCCAGCGGGACACGGTCCTCATCGGTATTATTTTGTCGTTCATGCGCTGGATGTCGAGAATATCGGCGTCGACCCTAACGCCACGCCGGCGCTCTTAGGATTCACCATGCTGAGCCATACGCTGGGGAGAGCCGTACTCGTGGTAACAGGAGAGACCAAATAATCCAAGTCATTTGAGGTCATAGGAGACGATGACATGAAAAAAAGTGAGCTTCGACATGTGACACAGAACGACCCGCCCCCTCAAAGCGTATGCCCCATGTGCCAGAAGCCCATGAAAATTTTGAAGCATACGATCATTTGCGGCTGTGGGAGCAAAATCAACAAAATGGGCGTTGAGCACCGTCCTAAAGGAATGAGGCGTACCTATGCAAACCCATACAAGCATTCAAAAGAATAACGGGGAGTTATTACTTGTTTTACTTGTCTTTACACTCATTATCTCTGTCATGAATGCAACTATGTTTAATGTTGTACTTCCAACGATCAGCGATCAGTTTCAACTCTCACCATCGAAAGTGAGCTGGATCATCACGGGATATATGATCGTATATGCAATTGGCTCGGTCACTTACGGAAAATTGACAGACAGATACAGTTTGAAGAATTTGTTGACCTTTGGTCTGATCCTTTTTGCCATTGGATCCGTTGTCGGTTTGGTGGCTGCCCAATATTGGATGGTCATTGCGGGGCGGATTGTACAGGCGGCTGGCGCATCGGTCATCCCGGCGACTGCTATGATCGTGCCAGTTCGTTACTTTTCACCCGAAAGGCGCGGTCGTGCGCTCGGTACCGTCGCAATCGGGTTTGCACTCGGTTCGGCACTCGGTCCGATCATTGCTGGGATGGTGAGCAGTACGTGGAACTGGCGGGTACTATTTGTGATATCGCTATTATCGTTGCTTACGCTGCCCATGTATCGAAAATATTTGGAGGATGAAAAGGGAGCCGCCGGCAAAATGGATTTCATAGGCGGATTGCTTTTGGCGGGCACAGTAGCCATTCTTCTACTGGCTTTAACAAACGTTAATATTTGGTTCGCCTTGGCGGGTGCTATTTCTTTCGCTCTTTTCTTATTACGTATACGCTATGCCGCAGCTCCGTTCATCAACCCGGCTATATTTCGAAACAAACCGTTTTCATTCAGTCTAATGATGACTTTCGTTATGATCGGGATCAGCTTTGCTATTCCATTCATTACACCTCAGCTGCTTTCTTCTGCCAATCATTTATCACCGGTGCTCATCGGGATGGTTATGCTGCCGTCAGCCCTAATGGCTGCACTATTGGGTCGTCGAGGCGGCAAATTAGCGGATGAAAAGGGAATTCCGTTCCTGGTGTATACAGCGTCAGCGCTTCTTATTATCGGCTTCATCTGTTTGTCTTCAGTCGTTGGCATGTCGCCAGTCTTTATTGCGGTCTTTCTTATTTTCGGCGTCCTGGGTCAATCGTTCATGCAAATTGCGATGTCAAATACCGTTTCACGAACGCTATCACAAGAGCATCTGGGAGTAGGAATGGGATTGTTCACCATGATTACTTTTATTTCTTCGGCTGCATCAACAGCTGCGATCGGCAAGATCCTGGATTTCGGCACATCGACCTTTCACATAAATCCAATTCCTCACAATAGCTCCACTTTCGTATACAGCAACATTTTCCTTGCACTTGCCTTTCTGGTCGTTGTGATGGCCACATTGTATTATGTACAATTTAGGTGTGCAGCCAAAATAGCTAAGGACGAAAAACCAGATCGCACATCAGTTACTTCGTGACCTGAACGCCAGGATTAAATACATGTCCATTCTTGCCGAAAAGCTTAACAATATTGTAAGGGAGCATTCTCAAAAGGGTCAATCTCGTAGACGGCTATCTTTTCTGGAACCTCTGCTTTAGCCAAAAACGACCAAGCAGGCTTATGACTGCTTGGTCGCTTTAGTTTTCCATCTCATCTTTACTCTCATAGCGAAACACGAGCTTTTGATCCGCAGTGCACGTCCAAGTATCTGCCTCCGCGTCGTTGTTGGACCAGTTTTTTGGCGTGGCGTTAATGCCATCTTTATTCGCATACATAGTAATCTGACCATCATTCACTTTGATATTATTCGTTTCGATGCCTCCTTCAATAGGAGCAATCAGTTAAAGCCCGCTGATTGTTTCAAATGCTTTAAATAACGGGCACGGATCAGTAGAAAGTACAGGAATTGCGCGGCAATTTGGGTTTTGCTGTGTTTTTTGATCATCGTATACTGAGAACTCACGTCGTCATACCATTAAACAACTTTATTTTCTGCAACCCCTATATCAAGCGACTCAGATTAAACAACTCTATTTTCCGTTAAACAATTTTATTTCGAGTTAAACATCTTTATTTTCGCTCACCAGATACACCTGAACTTGACTGAAAACATTTCGTTTGTAATCAAACTGTAATATTTCTCTCAGGTAGGTTTCATCTTGCGCCTATATACTAATCCCATGACCCCCCTTATTATATATTATCTCTTGTAGCCTGCGGCTTCGTGCCGCAGGCGTCTTTTTTTAATCCGCCTCGTTATCATAGGAATAGGATGTAAAAAACCGCCTAACGTAACCTGTGAAAAGTTACGAAGACGGTTTTTGGTCAGATCTATTTTTACGAATCACTTTGTGTTGGCTTCTAAGAAAGGCAACACAGCGTTCCAGAAATTGGGATCCTGCTCGGATGAGCTATGACCTTTTGACTGCACGAACAATGTCTCGATGGTACCCGTCGGCAGTTCGCGCTGTAGTTGCTTCAAGTCCTCCGAACGGATGAAATCATCGCCCTCCGAATGAATCATCAGTACCGGGGTTTTCGTTTTCATGCCTTTCGTTGTGCCTGCCTTCGCTGAACTGTCCCTCGCATGTTTCTCTAATACGGTTTTAATATCAGCTTCCTTGAACTGCTGCCTCGTAATGCCTGCGCGAATAAGCCATATCGAAGGTATCGCATAAGCGAGCGGGAAGATCGGCATCTTCTTTCTTCTGAGCTCGGCCTTCAGCATCGTATCGAAGCGAACGGGCATTGAATCGGTCACGACGGCGGATACATCCGCGCCATGATCCAATGCGAGCAGCGCGCCGAAACCGCCAAGCGAATGGCCGAGAACAGCTACGCGCCCGGCATCGAGACCGGTCGTTCCCTTCGCTGCGGCGATAGCCGCCAGCATGTCGTCGCGGAACATAAGCGCCGACGGCGCTTTGATCGATTCGCTGTTCCCGTGGCTGCGCGCATCGTACATGAATATAACGAAGCCCGCTTCATATAGCGGTCTCGTATAACGTAGCACGCGCGTCCGGTTCGATCCCCAGCCATGCGCCACAATAACGACCGGCAATCCTGCTTCGCCTGACTTGCTTAGCGTAGTCGGCTGCAGCAGCCAGCCTTCGATGCGTGAGCCGCCGCTTACGAACGATAGCGGCTGCCATTTTGTCGCCACATCAGGCGACTCAACATTCGCCAGCTTGCGCGGCTGCTGGCTCTTCGCGCCAATGCTCCAAATGACGTATGCCGCCGACGCCATAACAATAACGACAACCATGACAATCCATACTTCGGCTCCCATACGTATGGCCTCCGTCTATTGATCCAACTGACGAACGGCTTCCGCGAACAGCTTCGCCCGTTCCGTCACTTGATCGAACTTGCCTTCTCGAACCCATTCCAGGTTAATAAGCTTGCCGCCCATCCCAACCGCATTCGCTCCGGCTTTGAAGTAATCGGCAATGTTGTGCAGATCCACTCCGCCTGTCGCCATGATCGGAACTGAATCCAAAGGACCGCGGATTTCCTTCAAATAGCCGACTCCGAGCGTCCCCATCGGGAACAGCTTGACCGCCTCTGCGCCGGCCTTAACCGCCTTCACGATTTCCGTCGGCGTCATGACGCCGGGCCAGACAGAGATGCCGCGCTCGCGTCCGAACGCGATGACTTCCTCGTCCAGGTTGGGAGAAATGATGAATTGCGCGCCAGCGTCAACGGCTTGCTTCGCAAGCTCCACGTCAAGCACCGTTCCAGCGCCTACAGCCGCCTTGCCATCGAACTTGTTCCGCCACCGCTCGATCATCGCTGCCGCGCCGTCCGTATTCATCGTAATTTCCATCATATGAATGCCGCCGTCGATCAAAGCTTGAGCCGCATTATCCGCGTGTTTATTTTCAATCCCTCTTAATATAGCCACAATTTTGTGCTTAAGCAGCAAATCAAGCATTTCGCTCATCGTTCTTCCTCCGCTCTCTATTCAACTATTCCCAGAATTCACGTAAAATCCGCAAAAACAAGTTCGGAAACGGAAGGGTATCCATATCCTCCGGCCCAATCCATGCATATTCCTTAGGCAGCTCTTGCTCGGCTACAGCAAGTACTGTATTAGCGTAGGCTTGAGAGTCTTCAGAGGTTATACTGCTTCCCGTACCGGCAGCACTATTACCGAACGCTGAAGGCTGGCCCTCTTGATCCATATACCCGCTTGCCGCTTCGGCAGCAATGCCGTAAGCTTCCGCCGTATCGGCCGTTAGGCCTTCCCCGCCCAAGTCAGTCAAGTAAACGCGCATCTTCCAATGTATATGGCTGAATACGTGATCGGCATCCATGAACCAGCGGCGCGGGCGAATGAGCAGCCCGGTCTCATCCAGCAGCATTCCGCCAAGCTCGGCGGCCAGCGCCTCCTGCTCCTTCGGCATATCCTCGTTCAGCAATCCAGACTTGTCCTTGGATAGCAGCAGATGCGGAAGCTCCCACATTTGCGCCAGTAGTCCAGTATCCGGCCGTCTTCTTACGAGCACCTTGCCCGCATTCGACCCGCTTCCGAGCACGATTGCGGCAACGCGCTGCTCTGGCCGCGGAGGCTTGGCCTTCGTCTTAATCGGCAATTCGCCCTCCCGACCTTCCAGCCTGCCCTTGCAATGCTCCATCACCGGACAGGTCAAGCAGCCCGGCGACTTCGGCGTGCAGACGAGCGCGCCTAGCTCCATTAACGCCTGATTAAAGTCGCCGGCAGCTCCTTCGGGAATCAGCGACACCGCCAGCTTCTCAATAGAAACGCGAGTGGCTGGTTTCGCAATGTCATCCTCCAAGCAGAAGTAGCGCGACAGCACCCTCATAACGTTGCCGTCTACCGCCGGCTCGGGGCGGTTGAACGCGATGCTCATGATCGCCCCGCTCGTATACGGACCGACACCTTTCAGTCCGGCTACCGCTGTTTTGTCATCAGGCACAACGCCTCCGTACTTTTGAACGACCTCTCTAGCTCCTGCCTGCAGATTTCGCGCACGCGAATAGTAGCCAAGACCTTCCCAGCACTTCAGCACCTCTTCCTCAGGTGCTGAAGCCAGCGCTTCAGCGGTCGGGAACTTGTCCATGAACCGATTGTAATAGGGAATAACCGTATCCACCCGCGTCTGCTGCAGCATAATTTCGGACACCCATATCCGGTAAGGATTGCGGTTCTGACGCCACGGCAGATCGCGCTTCTGACGACGATACCAGACGAGCAGCTCGCGGCTGAAATATGAACTTGCTTGCTCCATCTCTGTCACTAGCTTAAATCCCCCTTTTCATGATGTGTTGTGCGCTCCTGCTCCGCAGTGGACTTGCCAGATGCGCTTGACTTTGCAATACGGCGATATTGAATAGGCGAAATGCCTGTGTACCGTTTAAAGAGTCGGGACAAATAATGATTTTGCATCCCTACATGACGGGCAACCTCGGCGATCGGCTCTGCCGTCTCCGCAAGCAGCTGCTTCGCAAGCGCCAACCGGCGATTCGTCACATATTGGATCGGCGAGCAGCCCATCATATTTTTGAACGAGGTAATAAAATAGTTTGGATGCAGGAAAGCAACCTTAGCCAGCTCTTCAATCTGAATGTTGCGGTCCAAATGCTCCTCAATGTAAGCCACGACTTCATTCCATTTGATATCGGGGCTCTCGATGCTCTGCTGCTCCTTCTGGCTGTAGCTCTCCTCGAAATATAAGGCGAGAAGCTCCAGCAACACCGCCTTCATCCTAAGCTCGCGAGTCACGCCTTGCGTCGTTTGGAGCTGGATGAGCTTCATGAACAATTGCTGCACATACTCGTCATCCTTAATCTCTATAAAAGCCGGCAATTGCTGCAATTCAATGAACTGCATATCCGCCGGATCCAGACGATAATGGCACCAATAACGTCCGAACGACTCGTCGCCCTTCGTCCCGAACGATTGCACCTTGCCGGCCGGCATCAAAAACAGCTTACCGCGCGTTGCGCTATAGCTGATCGAATCCATCTTTAGCCAACCCTCGCCCTTATCTACATAGCAGAAGCGGTAGAAGTCAGGCTCTCTGTTATTCTCACACCATCCTACGTTGCTCGTTGAATAAGCCGTCATAAGCACGTCGGCATGAATGCGATTTAATTGATTTTGCATAATGGTTGCGATTGTCGGGTTCATTGTTTCTCCTGTTGTCTATACCGCAAATAACCCGGATAGGAAAGAACGGGCAAATGATTTTGGCAGTAAAGTATGTATAAGATGTTTATACTTTGGTATATTTTTAGATATAGCTGAAAGACTACCTATCTATTATACGGATTTACGCAATAAATGCATATGAATGTTAACGAATTGGCAATTGGAAAGTATAGAGAGGGGATATACAGCATGAGTAAACAACTTCAAAGGATCGCTATCCTATGTAAAATAGCTGTTGCAGTGGCCTTGCCGCTTGCACTGGCGGCTTGCGGAGGCGGGGATGATAAAGGAGCCGGCCTTCGAGATGCGCCGCCTAAGGTTGCGGCTGTCTACAAAGCGAACTGCGTCAGCTGCCACGGTACCGAGCTGCAAGGACGCATGGGGCCGGTGACGAACCTGCAGGAGGTTGGCGCTCGAATGGAAGCAGCCGATATTGTAAGCCAAATCGAAGAAGGCGAAGGCTCAATGCCGCCGTTCAAGGAGCGACTAACCGCGGAGGAAATTAACGGGTTGGCCGAGTGGCTGGCGGGGAAGAAATAGTTGATAAGGCTGAATATCAAAAAAAGAGGCTTGGCACTCGTGCCAAGCCTCTTCTTGCCTGTATTTCATACAATCTAATCGGGCCTAATAGCCTGTTAAGCGACTTTTGCATGGAAAGCATACAGTCAAATCCGGCATTCTTGCCCTCAGTAGCCTTTCCCCGTCCATCTGACTGTATAATTTCCAATCAAACTCTGATATCGTCTCGTTACTAGCCTTTTGACTGCACAAAATCCACTCAAAAAGCTAGTATCCGATGTGATGTCCGTTCAGCTTCGGCGATTTGCCGCCATAGTCGAGTACTGACGGACCTGTGTAGGTCCAGCTCGTATCGCCCATCTGCGGGTGCGAAGGAAACAGCTCGCCCTGCATCAACACAAGATCGCCGCCCCAATCGTCGGAATAAAGCCCATCATATTGAACCCATTGTCCGGTCTTGAATCTGCGCTTTGTTTTCTGCTGCCGATCTTCTCTCATCGCCGTCAACTCCCTCTCACCGCATAAGCTTGGTATATTACATTCCAAGTATGGGCAAAAGGTTACACCTATATGCGTTCCACCACCGCGAAAGCCGAAGCAAGCGTCCGCTCATGCGTGATTGTCACGTGAATGCGAATATTTGCTGCCGACAAACCGAGGCGTCTACAAGCCTGTTCCGATAACACGCATACAGGCTTGCCGCAACCGTCTCTACCAATCGTCATATCTGTAAAACCTACCGCCCGGCCTATTCCGCAGCCTAGCGCCTTCACCACCGCTTCTTTGGCCGCGAATCTGCCAGCCGTGAACTGCTCCAGCCGTTCCCCCGAGTAACCCGCCGACAGCTCCCGTTCTTCCTCCGTGAGTACACGCTCTACGAATTTCGCACCGGTTCGTCCGTTCATTATTTGCTTAACTCGACCTATATCCGTTAGATCATGCCCGATGCCAATGATCATCCTCACACCTGCCTTTATATGATGGTGAGATTAGCAGATGCAGGTAGGGAAGTCAAGAACTTGTCTCTCGCTCAAAATGAATAGAATGGCCTAACCCGTCAATTACATCCACCGTAATCACGTTGCTGACCGAAACATCGATTAAAGCTCCGGTTGCCTTATACGTATATTTCACAAAGCCGGGATACGAATCGGCATCCGAATCAGCGGGTTGCGGTTCGAACGGAATGGTTTGAAGCGTTTGTGAATTCGATTCTCCATCCGACTGCGGCGCTGTCGATACGTCAATCTTACTTGGAGGCCCGCTGTCTTCAGGCAGCCATAAATATAGGATCGCCTTCTGACTACTCGAGCTGGAGTCGCTGTCCTCGTCGATTCGCAGCGTCATATGAGCTTGCTCCCCCATCACATGCCAATACAAAGGGATGCCTGCTGATTGCTCTAACGCTGCGGATGGCGGGGAAGTTGTCGAGAGCATTCCTGCCAGCAGGAACAAAACAACCGCTAGCAAAATTTCGATTCGGATGCCGATCAACAGCCCTCTCATAGAAGCCGCCGCTTTGCCGCCCCCCGTTTCCTCCGTCTGCGCAAGCCTCGGCATGAATACGAGGCGGTGCAGCGCTGCAAGAACTAGCACAAGCAGCAGTAAGCCCGATTTGATTAGGATAAGGTTGCCGTAATCTTCAGTAATAAGCTGCTTCCAAGAGTCAAGCTGCTTAACGGACAGCCATACACCGCTCACAATGATAAGCATCATGCTTGGCAAAGCCCAGGCCGCGAATCGCTCTGCAGCAAGCTTCAAGGCGGCCGCCGCCTGCCTCCGATAAGTTAGCGCAGCAAGACCGGCGAGACCGCCAAGCCAGATAGCGGCCGATCCCATATGAACCGCATGCGCAAGGATAGCCGAGCCGGCGTCCGTCAGTTCCGCATAAGCATGGCCCGTCAGCGGGAACGTGACGATGATCGCCGCCGCCGCCGCTGCTTTCACGATATTCGCGAAGCGCTGCTCGCGAACGGGAGCGAATGCAAGCAGCAGCAAGAGCACTGCCGCTAAGGGACGGAGAACAGCAATCTTGCCAACCATCGTTCCGTTAGCAATCTGTCCGATCGGGATGCCGCCGAGATCGTTTGAAAGCATCGTCAGCCTCCACATCCCCGTAGCCAGCCACACGGCAACGGCAATTGCCATCACGATTCGTTCTGCTCGCAGAGTGAAACCGGGAGGAGCATCCTCGGTGTAATTTCTCCATATGCAATAGCGGAAGAAGAGCAGCGCTGCTAGTATAGCGGACATAAGCACATCCGCAATCCGAAGCGTTGACATTAGCTTCTGACCGCCCGCATGGTTATGCTCGCTAATCTCCGTGTCCGTTCCCAGCATCTCTTGCTCGATTTCCGAAGCGTCGGCTTCCGTGGAGTTCGTTGAAGTTAAGGGCGCCGTCGGTTCGCTGCTTGGCGGCAGCGAACTAGTTGGTTCACTGATCGTATCAACACTTGCCTGCGGTTCCTCAGTCGCCAGTGCTGAATCTGTCTCCTGACTGTACACCTCCGCAGAGCTAACGCTCGTATTGTCGTTTTGTTTTGGCGGAGACGTTGCAGAGGGCTTAGCCGAAACGCCCACGTCCTTGTCTATCGTGTCGCTAGGCGTAGGCTTTGGCTTCACAGACGGCAACGGCTTGCTGCTGACTGAAGGCTTCTCTCCGCCGCTCTGCTCATCCTGCCCCGACCCAGCTTGCCCGCCGCCATCAAGCGAAACCGTCTCATCCGGCTTCGTCTGCGTCAGCTTGCCGCCGATCGCGAAACGGAACGACCCGTCCGTAATATGCGTATCGAGCGACAACACTTGCCACACTACCTTATACTCGCCGCTTTCCAGCTTCGGTATCGCATAGACAAGCGTCATTTCTCCGTCCGCGCTCAGCTTTCCTGCTATGCTGCTGCCATCGCTTGCTTTCGTAAGCGTGACGCTGCTAAGCTTCGAATCAATTTTCTCCGTGAACGTAAGCTTAATCGCCTCAGGCGAAGCTTGCAGCTCCGCATCCTGCAGCGGCGTCGAATGCGAAAGATAGGCATGCGCCGAGACGAAGCTCGGCAAGCATGCCCACATGAACCAAATCGTTATCGTTATAAGGCTAAGTCGTTTAATCATCGCTTTTCGAACCATTACTTCGTATAGATCGCAATGGCTGCCCGATTATCGCCGACTGCCGGGAAATATTCAACGATCGCTCCAGCTCCTTCAACCGAGCCGCGCAGCGTAACAAGTCCATTGCCTTTGAATGAAGCGTTCACGTATTGGCGGATGAACGATGCATCGACCATTGTTGTGCCTTTCTTCACCGTTACGGAGGCTGCTGTCCCATCCGTCACTGCATTGCCATTCACATAAAGATGCGGCGCGGCGGACGCCGCTGTTCCTGGCAGCTTCGGTGAACGATTCTGAACAGTGAACGTCATCGTCGCTTCATAGTTCGTGCTCGTATACTCGCCTTCCTTGCCTTCTGTTGTAACAGGCTTAGCGCGAAGCAAGTAATAATCCGCCGCTCCCGTCGTGAACGTCACAATCCCCTTAGCGTCGGTCGTCAATTCCAGCGATTCCGAGTTGCTGCGCCGAATGAGATCAACGGCCGTATCCGCCAGCGGCTTGCCTTTCAGCAGCAATTGCACGGACACCTGCTCCGAAGGGGCAACGGCGGCCGGATTAAATTGCGGAACAAGCTCCGCGCGATCCGGACTAACCTGCTTCGAGAACCCTGTCAACGACTTCACCCGCTCGGCGACCGGAATATCGCCAACCGCTACGAACGACTTGGCGCTTCGCAGCGTACGGCTGGCTACGCCGCCATGGGCGAATACCGTATCACCCTCTGCAGAAACAACATAGGCTCCCGGCACATTCGATTTAAATGAAGTAACAAAATAATTGTTCACTGCCGGCTCTGTCTCCGTTGCCGCTTCCCCTGCATAGAAGCGCGTACCTGTAATATCCGACTTAACGCCAGCTGGTGTCGTTACGAACACCTTTGTCGTATCCGGACTCCACTGGCCGGCAATACGGTAGCTTTTATGATCGTTCGAGTGATTGCCAAGCATAAGCTCGACATAGGATACTTGTCCCGGTGCGACGATTGGCGTGTTCGTCTGCGACCAACCGTCATGCGCGAAGACGGGAACGGCCGCTCCGAGCGTTAATACGGCAACGAGAGCCGCGCCTGCAAGTTTTTTTCTGAATCGCAATGTTTTCTTCATAAAATGAAACAACCTCCGTCGATTTGGATTTGATGTCCAAATTGTATCAACGAAGGTCGATAAGCACATGACTCGATCGGGCTATAAGCTTGTGAACGATGTATGAACAAGAACAAATCTCTAGCTTGCTATGTGCGGGAGTACAGGAAGGACTCAATCTGCTCGGCCGGCAACGGCTGGCTAATATAGAAGCCTTGCATGTAGTGGCATCCTAGCTCCTGGAGCAGCTTATATTGTTCAGCCTGCTCGACTCCTTCAGCGACAATTCGCAGATCAAGGCTATTCGAGATCGAGATGATTGCTTTTACAATATCGATATCTTGCCGCTCGCAGGACAACTCTTGAATAAAAGATTTGTCGATCTTCAAGCTGTTAAGCGGCAGCTTCCTAAGCATTGATAACGATGAATAACCCGTCCCGAAATCGTCCATCGCAATCTGAATGCCGATTCTCTCCAGATCTCTTAACAAAGAGATCGTGTAATCAAGATCGTCGATGACGGTGCTTTCCGTTATTTCGAAGCATAAATAGTTCGGATCCATCCTCGTCTCTTTGACAATGGACTTCACGGACTCGATGAAATCAGCCTGCTTAAGCTGGCGTCCGGATATATTGACCGACAACTTGAGCGGCCGATGCCCGGCTGCCAGCCATCTGGCGTTCTGTGAGCAGGCTTCTCGCAGCACCCACTCGCCAATCGGAACGATAAGACCCGTCTCCTCGGCTAGCGGAATGAACGTCATGGGCGAGATGCATCCAAGCGTCGGCGAGTTCCAACGCAGCAGCGCCTCGAATCCATAAAGCTGACCTGTCGCCATATCGATCTGCGGCTGATAATGCAGCACGAACTCATCGCCAAGCACCGCTTGCTTCAGCTCGCGTTCCAGATTAAGCCTCCACATCCTTTGCTCAATCATCTGCTCCGAGAAAATTTTGAAATGATTTTTGCCCGTTTGCTTCACATGGTACATCGCAATATCCGCTTTCTTGAACAGCGAATCCGCATCCGTCCCGTCGCGAGGGAACAAGCTAATGCCTGCGCTTGCCGAAATGGTCAGATTAACGCCTTCATCGAAGATGAGCGCAGACAAATAGGTCGCAAATGCGCAATTGAACGACTCGATCTCTTCTATATGCCGGAAGCGGTAGAGGACGACGAACTCATCGCCGCCGAATCTAGCAATATAATCCCCCTCCCGCACAAGCTCCTTCAGTCCAGCAGCGACAAGCTGCAGCAGACGGTCACCCATATGATGCCCGAAGCTGTCGTTCATTTTTTTGAAGTGATCCAAATCAAGAACGATAAGCGCGAACGGCTGATCGGGATGCGCCGTTGCTGACGACACTTCCTCGAAGAAACGGCGTCGATTCATCAGTCCCGTCAACGTGTCGTGATAAGCCAAGAAACGCATTTTTTCCTCTGACTGCTTTCGCTCCGTAATATCTCTTACCGAACCTACCATTCGAATCGCAGTGCCACTCGAGTCATGCAAGGCTTCACCCGATATCGCCGTCCATACATATTCTCCTGAATGCTTGCGGAGCCGCACGTCAACGGAGAAGGGAACATGCTCGTTAATATGGGCGCTTAGCGCCCGCTTGTAATATGCCTCGTCATCGCAATGTACAAAATAATCCAGTGTCTGAGCATCAGCGCACTGCAGCAAGTCATAGAAACGCTGGTTCCATGCTACTTCTCCCGTTACCAGATCCAATCCCAAATGCCGTCGTTAGTCGTTCTCGAAACGATCTCAAGCTGCTCGGCAATTTGACGATATTGCATGCCCTGCTCTCTGACCTCGTCAAGCAGAGCCTGCTTGTCGAGCGTATTTCCAATAAGGTCCAGATAATGCACGACTGACATATAATCGTCCATATTCTCTACTGTATCCGAGAGCCGTGTGCCTGCTGCAAGCACACTCCAGTTGTCCGGCTCAGTCCGATAAGGGATGATATAGATCATCTCGCTGTCTTCTTCCTTCTGAATGCTTTCGATAAGCTGAAGCGGCGGGAAGCTCTCAACGGGCATGCTGCCTGCATGCAGCCGCTGCTCATCGCGCTGGAAATGATAGAGCTCGGTTAACGATACATTTCCCCCGGGAGAAGCATCAAAGTTCCATGTCCCCAGACAACCCCATTGGAAATGCGGTGCAAGAGCCCAAGACAAGTTCTTCAACTGCTTAATGTTGTAATTAAGAATAAATTTATTGAATTCATAGTGAACGCCTAGCTGCGTAACTCTTTTTTTATCATCGCGGTGATCTTCAAGAATCTGCTTCGTCGTCGTTTCCCTCTCAAGATGCGTTGAACAGCCGCATGTTCCGCGTGCAATAAGCGTGCACTCAATCCGATGGATGGATGACGGAATGGAATCCGCTGGATTGTTAATTTGGCTCAGCAGCAATTCAACCGCAAGCTGGCCTTTACGCACAATATTCTGATCTATACTGGAAAGTCCGCTTCGCTGCGATCTAGCTGCAATCGTGTTATCGAAGCCGATTATCGCCATATCCTCGGGAATACGAACGCCAAGCTCCTCGAACCGCTTAATCATGCCAATCGCCATCATATCCGTGCAGACAACTACGGCGCGGAAGGGAAATCCCGCTTGGGCAATCCGCTCCGCTGCCCGCCTGCCTCCGTCTACGCTCAAATCGTCCGGATCGATCACGAAATGCGGATCAAAGCGCAGCCCGCATGCTTCAAGCCCCTTCTTATAACCATTCAATCGATACTTCATATCGTCAAGCGCCAGATGGCCTACGAATCCGATGGATCGGTGACCGTGCTCATACAAATGCCGCACTGCGGCCATAATCCCGCCTTCATTGTCGCAGATTACCGTTTGTGCTTTCACATCCAGCGCATCAAGATCCTTCGCTACGCCTACAATCGGTTTGTTCCATTCATTCGACAATTGCTGTATATAGGAGTCTGTAGCGGCATTGTTCAAAATAATCCAGCCATCCACGTAGTCAAGCGCAATCGGACAATCGAATTTTTTTCCCGCTGTTCGAATAGCAACTAATCTTGCGTCATTTTGCAAAGCTGCCCTTTGGATCGAATTCATCATTTCACCAAGGTAATTGCCGCCTAGGAAGGACGTCAATAATCCGATTGTTGGTTTACGTTGCATCGATAACAGCTCCCTTAATGTCGAATAATGTATGTAACCGAATCATATCATTTCGACTATGAAAGCGCTACCCGTAATTTGGGAATGTATGGGTTATAACTGTAATAGTGACATACCTTTCGAAAAATGATAGTTTGAGTTAGCAGCAGTTATTTTGACTCTAGGAGTTGAACAGCGTGACCAGTACTTATACATCCGTTACCGCCTTGTCGTCTGCAGCCAACTTTATGTACAGACCGACCGGCGAGACAACGATTACTTTCCGAACCTATGTGAAGCCGCGCGAGTATGGCGCGCTTCGCTTGAAATTATGGCATAGCAACGCCGTTGATTCCACTTGGTCAGACGGCACTGAATCCAAGGCTTCCGATAAAGGCGGCGCTTGGCGAATCGAGAGCTGTACGATCGGCGATGGCGGCCTGCACTCTGATGGTGCAGCTCAGGCTGGCAGCCTGCACACGATCACCTTCAATGGCGACGCTTCGAAGCAGGTGCTGCCAGGCGAGCGCTTCTGGAGCGATCCGGTAGACTTATTCATTCCCGAGGGGCATTCGCTTGTATTTACATGGGCGATTGCGGCGTACGGTCCGGAGGACGGTATTCCTTACAATACAGAGACACTGCTAGCCTCTGCTTATGAAGCTGCCGGCAATCTTGCGGCGCAACATAGCGCGGAAGGATTCTTGCCCGCCGGCAATCGGCAGGTGTTGCCATCCATGATCGCTTACGAACGGTCCATTGATAAACATCTTGTGTTTCTCGGCGATTCCATTACGCAAGGCGTGCGTACGGAAAAGGATGGCTACTCGTTCTGGTCGGCTCGAATCGCGGAGGGTTTGGCGCCATCCATCGGCGTGTGGAATATCGGCAGCGGTTGGGCCCGCGCCTATGATCTTACCCCGGAAAGCCCATGGCTATATAAAGCAAAGCAAGGTAATGAGGTCGCGATATGTCTTGGCGTCAACGACATTGGAACAGGCAACCGCAGCGCAGAGCAATTGATTGGTGACCTAACCTCGATTATCGAGCAATTGAAGGCAGCTAATCACGAAACCAGCCTTATTCTTTTCACCCTGCCGGCCTTCAACTTCGAAGGCGCTCATGAAGAGGTGTGGCGGACCGTTAACGAATGGATCAGACAGCAAGCGCCGTCGCGCGTGGATCGCGTGTTCGATATCGCGAAGGCGCTCGGGCAGGCTGCGCCTCATGAGAACAAGCTCAAGGACGAATATATGAGTCCGGGCAATGACCCCCATCCGAACGGCAGAGCGGGAGCGGATGTCGCTGAAGCTTTTCTAGCTTGGTATCATAAATAAAGAGAAGGCAGCATGAAACGCTAGAATAGCGTTTTCTGCTGCCTCTCTCTATGTGCTGCAACCAAGTTAGATGCCTGGAATCGGCGATCGTTTGTGCTCGGTTTTCAAATATTGCTTCTCAAGCTTCTCGCGCGCCTCTTCGCTAATTTCTTTGCCTTCGAGGTAGGCGCTATTCTCATCGTACTTAATGCCAAGTTCGTCTTCGTCGGTCTGACCGTCCCATAGTCCCGCGGTCGGCGCCTTGTCAAGGACGCTTTGCGGTACGCCGAGGTGCGATGCCAGCAAACGAACCTGGCGCTTGTTCAGCGAGCTAAGCGGCGTAACGTCTACAGCTCCATCGCCCCACTTCGTATAAAAGCCGGTAATGGCCTCCGAAGCATGGTCGGTGCCAACGACAAGCAAATTTATATCGAAGGCAAGCGCGTATTGCATGACCATACGCGTTCTTGCTTTCACATTGCCTTTGCCGCCGCGGCTAAGATGACGGTGAATGCCCAGCGACTTAAACCCATGTTCGACTTCGAGCGCGATCTCGTCAACCGCTTCGCCGATATTCGTCTCCACTTTATGCGTAAGCCCGAAAGCTTCAGCGACGGCGTAGCTGTCGTGAATATCCGCTTGGTCACTATACGGCTGGAAGACGCCGAGCGTAATGTATTCTTGGCCCGACTCCTCGCTGAGCTCGTCGGTAGCGCGTTTGCACAGTCCTGCCGCTACCGCGCTGTCAATGCCGCCACTGATCGCGATCAGCAAACCCGTTGTTCCCGATTGCTTGACGTATTGCTTCAGGAAGTCGACCCGTTTACGGATTTCCGCTTCCGGCTCAATTTCCGGCTTTACGCCAAGACGTTCAATGATTTCGCGCTGCAAGCTCATAAGTATCGTCTCCGTTTCTTATTTGCAGAACCGGTCGAATGCATCGGTCAAATCTGCTGCGATGTCTGCTGCCGAGCGGTTCTCGATTTGGTGGCGTTCAATGAAATGAACAAGCTCTCCGTCCTTCATCAGGGCGATCGAAGGGGAAGATGGCGGGTACGGCGCGAAATATTCGCGTGCTTTCGCCGTTGCTTCTTTGTCTTGACCTGCGAACACCGTGTACAGGTGGTCAGGCGTTACTTCGTTCTGAAGCGCTTCTGCTACGCCTGGACGGCATTGGCCTGCTGCGCAGCCGCATACGGAGTTGACTACGATAAGCGCTGTTCCTTTGGCGTTCGGAACGGCTGCCTCCACTTCCTCCGGTGTACGAAGCTCTTGAATGCCGATACGGGTAAGATCGTCGCGCATCGGTTGAACCATATCTAACATATATCTTTCGAAGGACATAGACATTGTAGAACACTCCCTTAAATTACATGATTTTAGCTACTATTATACCGTCCCTTACGAAAATAAAGCAACCGGAGCTCATCACTCCGGTTGCTCATTTATCGCCATATCCGCCGATTTATCCGGCTCTCCCGCACCGTAAGCCGCATTTTTGTCAAGATGCATAAAAATGCCTGCCTGCGGAGCGATTTTCCGTTCGAAATAATCTCGGTTCTCTGCCGTTTGGAAGCCGATGTCCTTGAATGGATGCACCCACTGATCTCCCGCCATGATAGCCGGATCCGTCTCCACGCTCCATTGCGACAGCGGAGAATGGTCGGATTCGTAATTGTGATCGCCGATCACGACACCATGTTCATTGACGAAAGGGGCGCGTTCGCCTCTTCCTTCACGGAATTCCGGCAGAAACTCGATCTCATACGGATCTAGCGCGGGATCATCCTTCATCGCGCTCTGTTCGGGATGACGTTGCTGCTCTTCATCAGCCATTCGCAAGCGCCTCCTTGCTAGATCGAAGGCCGATTCGGGCCGTTCAACTTCTTATCGTAGCCTGCTTCTTCAGCAGCCTTGCCGGATTTCGCCGTATTGTTGGCTGCTTGCTGCCGCTGCTCGCGTGAGCTGCCTTTGTCGCCCCTATTGTTTTGCGCCATGCTTGCTCTCCTCCTTCCAGCTTCCGGCTCGAAATCATTCAAGCCAGTCCTGTTGGTTTCGAAGCTAGTATGCGCATTGACCGCTTACCTTATGTCGCTATTCCGACCTCTTGCGTATGTATATTAAAGCTTACAACGAATGTCGTACCTTTGCCTTCTGTGGAATAAGCATCGATTCGGCCGTTATGCCGTTCTGCAATACTAAGGCATAGCGGCAGCCCGAGTCCCGTTCCTCGCGTCTTTGTTGTAAAGAAAGGCTCGAACAGCTTATTCATCTTCTCCTGCGGGATCCCTACGCCAACATCGACGATACGAAGCTCGATAACGTTGTCCTTATATTCCGTAGTAATCGTGAGAATGCCCTTCTCGTCCATGGCCTCCATACCGTTTCGTGCAAGATTAAGCAGCAATTGCTTAATTTCACGATCGTTCACCATAATCGATGGCATATCCTCGCCTAATTCAACCAGCAGCGACTGCCCGCGCAAGTTCGCATCGGCTTCCAGCAACGGCTTCATATCCCTAATGATGTCATTAAGCGAACTCATCTCCATAGCTAGTGCTCTATTCTGCGCAAGCGATAAGAAGTCGCTTATAATGCTGTTGACGCGATCCAACTCCTCCATCACAATACGGAAATAATCATGATGGGTCTGTCCGCTGCGCTCCTGGATGAGTTGAACAAAGCCGCGAATGACAGCCATCGGATTCCGAATTTCATGCGTTATGCTTGCGGCCATCTGGCCGACAAGGCTCAGGCGCTCCATGCGGCCAACCTCGTCGCGCAATTGATTAATTTCGGTAACGTCATGCGCAAGCAGCGCTGCCCCAGCGACCTGTTCGTTAACCGTAGATCGGATCGAGAACGCGGATTTGAGCAATATTTTATCGCCTTCGATGTAGGGCTGGAGCGTTTCTCTATCGCCGTTCAATGCTTTCTGCAACAGCTCCTCGTACGCCGCTGCTAACTCAGGTACGAATATATCGCGGTATGATTCCCCAAGCAATAGCTTCACGTTATTGAACTCCGGCTTCAACCTAAGAAGCTTGATCGCTAGTTCATTAATATGGGTAACAATACCTTCCCTATCGAGCAGCACAACCGCAAACGACGTCTCGTCAATGAATTGCTGAAGCTTCTCCACCTCGTTGCGATAATTGGCCGACACGCGGGTAACTTCATCATACAGAAGCTTCTTCTCCCTGACGCTTTCGATCATATAGATAGACAACCACATTGCAAGCAAAGTTCCAACAATGCTTATTAATAATGAACTTATGATCTCTGCGTTAAATTGAATTTGCTGAACAGAAAAATATAAGATGAAGGTTAAAGAGTAATAGAGGCATATCAAAGACATGATAAATAGCCCGATCCGTTTCTTGCGAAGCGAAGATACGCGATGAAAATGACGTAATGTCGCCGACATCCCCATCATGAAAATAATGATGAATACGCTGAAAATTACGAATTCGGACAAGTTGTCAAGCATCGGTATGCGGAATACTGCATATACGATGGTCAATACGACTAAGGTCGGCAGTCCGCCGTATAGAGAAGCAACCGTATAAGGAATGAGACGAAAATCAAGCTCATAACCGTGCACGCTCTGCGAAGTAATCATGCATAGAGCCATTGCGCCTCCGCCCAGCAGCGACATAATAAGCGATGTGTCTTTGCTGCCGCGATCTTTGTCATACCATAGCTGATAAGCAAACACCGGCAATAAGGATAAGATGAATTGTAGCAGCAGCTCCTTCAACACAGACAATCAGATCCCCCTAGCGTCTAAACTGCTATTCAAATGTCTCAAGCATGTCATTTCCTTCGGACGCAACGTAACATAATCTATCTTACTATCATTCCCAAAAAACATAAACTACCTGTTTTGACATCTGCGATCAATCCAGTCTATCATTTGCACAATTGTATGTTCCCCATCGATATCATTGTGCAGTTCATGATACCCGCCTTCGACCGGAAGCCAATCGCATCGGTCCCCGAGCCTAGCCGCTAGCTCCTTGCTCGCTTGAAAGGACGTTATTCGATCCGCCGTACCGTGGATAATCAGCACAGGAACGTCAAGCTCATCGATATGCTCGATCGCCCATTCCCCGGCCCGCTGTATTTCCAAAAAAGTTCGAACTGTAATTTTCTTATGATACAGCTCGTCATTGACGATGGAGGCTGCATGCGGATTGCCGCTTCGATACAAGTCCTCCGTCTTCAAGCCCGTTGACTGCTGCAGCGCCGGGACAATCGACGCCAGCCTGCGAGCGAGCCACAACTTCACTTCCGGTGGTTGAAACGCCAGTCGCAGCCATGGGCTGGACAGAATAAGTCCTGTAAGCATCGGATGAAGGCGAAGGGCGCAATTCAGCGCAATATTGCCGCCCATGCTATGCCCATATAAGAACAGAGGCAGCCCTGGATGCCGTGAGCTTGCGTCGGCGATCATAAGCCCTGCCTCGCTGACGGTCGCTTCAATCGACAGCATATGGCCCCGCTTGCCTGATGAATGTCCGTGGCCGAACTGATCCATGGCTACAACAGCGAAGCCATGGGACGTCAGCCTCTCGGCAACATGCGAGAAGCGCTCGCCGTGCTCCCCCATGCCGTGCAGCACGCAGACGACACCCTTGACCTCAGTGTCATCGGCTGCATCCGGCAACCACTCCCTCACGTACAATTGTGCTTCCCCTACACCTTTCAGACGCCTTTCCAATCGCAGCATCCGCATCGCCGCCCTTCTTAACTTTTCATTTGGCTTCATTATAACGCATACCTATGCGGTAAAGAATGATACAATGAAGGTGAAACGGCAAAAGCCGTCCTTTGGAGGCGTGGCTCGTTTCATTCCGGAGAAATATAAGCATAAAGATAAGAGTGAAACTGATACTTTCCTATATTTGAAGAAATGATACGATCCGAGGGATCAGACAGAAAGGCAGCGTGCAACATGTACGACATTATTATTATTGGCGGCGGCCCTTCCGGCCTAATGGCAGCAGCAGCAGCAGGCAGCGGGGGAGCAGACGTACTGCTCATCGACAAAGGAGACAAGCTGGGCAGGAAGCTCGGCATATCCGGCGGCGGCAGATGCAACGTGACAAATGCGAAGGAGCTTGACGAGCTCGTTAGACATATACCCGGCAATGGCCGTTTTCTATTCAGCGCCCTGAATACCTTCAGCAACCGCGACATCGTCGCGTTCTTCGAAGATATGGGAATCGCGCTTAAGGAAGAGGATAACGGAAGAATGTTTCCCGTTTCGGACAAGGCGAAGACCGTCGTTGATGCGCTCATACGCAAGGTGAAGGAGCAGCGCGTTACGGTAAGAACGCTATCCCCCGTCAATGAGGTGCTTTATGAGGATGGCGCCGTAAGCGGTGTTAGACTTGCAAGCGGTGAAGCCATTAAAGCGAAGGCGGTCATTATTGCTACTGGAGGCAAATCCGTACCACACACCGGCTCAACAGGCGACGGTTATCCTTGGGCGAAGATGGCTGGGCATACGATTACGGAGCTATATCCCACTGAAGTGCCGCTTACTTCCTCCGAACCTTGGATTCGATCCAAGGAACTGCAAGGGCTGTCGCTTCGCGGCGTCATCCTTACCGTTTGGAGCCATAAAGGAAAACGTCTCGTCTCGCATGAAGGGGATATGATCTTTACTCACTTCGGGTTATCGGGTCCGGCCGCGCTTAGATGCAGTCAGTTCGTCGTGAAGGAATTGAAGCAGACGAAGGCGGCCGACCCGAGCAATGCTGCACGAGCAACCGTTTCCTTAACTATCGACCTTCTTCCGGGGAGCACCGAATCCGAGGTGTATGAGGAAACCCTTCGTATGGCGAAGCTAGAGCCCCGCAAAGCGATCCGCAACGTCCTGCGCGGCTACCTGCAAGAAAGGCTGCTCGAGTTTCTATTGGATCGCTGCGGTATTTCCGGCGACATTACGTACGACAACATACCGAAGGAGCCTTGGCTTGCGCTCGCAGCGCAAATCAAAAGCTTCCCCATAGCGATAAACGGTACGTTATCGCTAGAGGAAGCTTTCGTCACAGGCGGCGGCGTCCATTTGAAGGAGATCGATCCGCGCACAATGGAATCCAAGCTCATGCCTGGATTGTATTTTTGCGGTGAAGTACTCGATATACACGGTTATACAGGGGGCTATAATATTACAGCTGCCTTTACGACCGGCTACAATGCGGGCACGAACGCCGCGCTTAGCGTTGGAACGGCCGACTTAGGCTAGCTAGATCCGCACATCGCCGGAGAAATGATCGTACGTTCCCGCATCCGGCAGAAACTCATCGTCATAATCAGCATCATCGTCACGGTTGCGGAGGAGATCAGCCTCCTCCTGCCCTCCGGCGGCATAGGAATCCACCCAATCCTCGTTAACGACATGCGCTGGAATGGTAACCGCATCAAGCGCGTAAGCGCTGCTGGTTACGGCCCACTCCGCAATATGCGACTGCTCCACCAGCTTCCCTCCATTCGCTTGCGCAATCTCCAAAGCCGAAGTTAAATCACTGCCTTCAATGTGAATATGTATACGATTATTATCATGTAATACGGGTGCATAACCTAGCTCCTCTAACGTATCAGAGGCAAGCGCCGCGCTGCGCGCATCGCTGAATTCGAACAAAATAGCGGATTGATCGATCAAATTCATCTTCCTTTCCTGCGTTTCCATTAGTATGCCTATTTGTACGGCTAATCATGTTTCCATTGTTGTTTTTTGCTAAGGACATCAATATTTCAAATTTAACTATGTCTTTATGTTAGCTTTTGTGACATAATTAGTTATGATTATGTTTGAAACATGTGAACTGATGGGAGGACGTTATCGATGAATCATTTATTTTATTTACTTTCGGATCCGATGCTTATCATTGAAATAAAGGAATCCCGCCTGTATATTCGCGATGTTAATCAAGCATTTACCGAATTCTCGGGCTTTAAGAAATCCGATCTGCTCCATTTGGATCCTTCTTCGGCCATTTCGACCGCCGATACAGGCAACTCCTTCTACGATGTTATTCATAGCCTCTCCGAGGATGAATGGTCATCGCCTTCGATAGAATGCGCTTTGGTTACCAAATCATCTACGCCAGCCCCGATTCGCTTATCCAGCCGCAAGCTTCAAAGCGACGGTCTCACCTTCTACGTGCTTATTTGCAAAGATCTTAGAGAAACGAAGTGGATTGACGATTATATCGTTCAGAACAAAATTATGATATCCACCATCGTCGATGACAAATATAACATCAAGACTTTGAAGCATTATTATGCTCCCGTTCAAGAACCAGCCTCGTCGTATATCGGAACTTCCATCTACGATATGGTTCTAGAGCATGACCGCAGCAAAGCAAAGCGCGTATTCGAATACGCCAAAAACAATCGCACGGCAGAGAAAATCGACTTCCAGCTCAAACTAGGCGACCGCAGCTACTCCACGAGCGCTCTCATTCAGCCTTTCTATAACGGCAACCGAAGCTTCAAGAACTTCGTCGTTATACTTATGAATATGCAGCTTAGCTCGCAAGAGGAGGATCCTTCCTACAAGCTGCGCATGCTGATGCTGAGCAAGAACGTATCCGTCACCTCGCTGGCGCAGTCCACGCTTATCTCGCTGACGACGATTTCCAAAATTCGCAACGGAAAAATCAAAAAGCCCCAGCGGCTCACCGCCGAGCTGATCGCCGGCGAGCTTGGGGTTAGACCTGAGATGATATGGAGCAACTTCAAACGGTAACTACAGCTTGAATTGCTGAACGACCTGCTGCATTTGAACCGAAATATCGGCTAGATCTTGCGCCGCAGAGGATATATCCTCTGCGGATTTGTATTGCTCCTCTGCCGATTCCGCAACGGTACCGGCAATATCCGATGTCCTTCTCGCAATATCAGTCATGTGCATGATCGAGGAGGTAACCTCCTCCGAGCTTGCCGCAAGCTGCTGGGATGCGGCAGCAACCTCTTGAATTTTGCTAAGCACATTCATCGAAGCGTTCGAGATCTGCTCGAACGACTCTCCCGCTTCCTTTATGCTCGCAAGCCCCTCCTTCGTCTCATGCTCGCTCGCCCGCATCGCTTGAACCGTCACGGTTGTATCCTCCATGACCTTGCCAAGAAGCTCCGTTATACGTGTGACCGATTCCGCAGATTGCGTCGACAGCTTGCGTACCTCCTCGGCTACAACCGCAAAGCCTTTCCCATGCTCGCCTGCCCTTGCGGCTTCAATCGCTGCATTCAAAGCGAGCAGATTCGTCTGCTTCGAGATGCTGCCGATCAGATCAGAGACGACTCCGATGCTGCGCGTATGAGACTCGAGCCGATGGACCTGCTCCGCCGCTTGACGAACCGTCTCGTCGATCGACGTCATTTTGAAGACGACATTTCGAACCGTTCGACTGCCTTCCTTCGCTTGTTCCGTGGCAGCTGCCGACATCTCCGATACGTATGAGCTTGATTCCGCAATCCGCGACACGCCGACGGCCATCTCTTCGCTTGCCCGGCTAATTTCCTCGAACCGATGCATCTGCTGCTCTGAGCCTGCGGCAACTTCCTTAAAGCTGTCTGCGGCTGCTTTGGACGAGGAACGGTTACTGCCCGATACGGTCATTAGAGCATCCGATGCGCCTGTAATGTTCAGTGAAGCGTGCTGGACCGCATTCATCGAAGCGCGCAATGCACTCAGCATCGTATCCGCAGCTTGTACCATCTGTCCAACTTCATCACGATTACGAACCGTGGGGACTTTCACTTGCAGATTGCCTTTTGCCACTTCTGCCAGCACCAAGGCCGTCTTTTGAATAGGAGAAGAAATTGCCCTTCTTATGTAGAGAATGAACATGACTATAACGACGCCTGCAATTACAAGACCAATCAAGATCGACATGTTGCTGCTGTCGTACGTCTCTTTGCTAATCTGCTTTGCCGCTTCCGCGCCTTCATTATTTGTGCGAATCAACGTATTCGTATACGTCATCATCGTATTAAACGATTGATCCGATTCGGCCAGCGCCGCTTCAATCTTCACCTCGTTGTCCCACTTGGCTGCTTCAAGCATTACTTTACGGTAAATCGCGATATACGACTTCCATTCGCCGTCGAGCGATCGGAACATGCTCTCGTCCTCGCCCTCCGACTTGTTCGCGCTGTAATCCTTCATCAGCTTATCGATCTCCACTATCGCGGCATCGCCTTCAGCCAGAAGCATTTCTTTCTTAATCGCTATACTAGTCCGCGCCACCTGCATCTGCAGCGTATAAATATGCTCCATCATATAATTGATTTGATGGATCGTGTCGATATTGGCAAGCCAAGTATCGGTGATTTGCGCCGTTTGGCTATTCATCTCCTTCGTCATTTTGAATACAAGGACACCGTTAGCCATCAATATGATAAAAATAGTCAGGAATGAAATCGTCAGCTTCCGGCTCACCGTCATACTTAGATTGAACTTGAAGCTCTTCATATTCATTTTCTTTTTCATATTCAGCACCCCCAAGATGAATGTCGCACCAATTCCACTAACCTTTATGTCAGTATATCTCACATGATGATGAGACCAAAGACGTATACAGGTTATGAAATGGGGACTAGAGGCATAGTTTCCTTGACCTTATAACGATTTCTCAATCCTTATGGATAAAAGTTTAAAACTTTAAACCAAATGACTCTTTCTCAGCATTTGTCGAAAAATAGCACAAAAAGAAGCAGCAGCCGAGACGATCTCGACTGCTGCCCTATCTTCTACCTATTTTGTTATTTCGTACGGTAAGGCGCCAATGCCTCGTTCAAGCTTCGTGTCTGAGCATACACCTGTTGGTACACCTTGAAGATGCCTTCATAGGTTTGGACCGCTTCAGCCTGCGGCTCGTAACGATCCGCGTGCTTCACGAACTTGTCTGCGCATGCCTCCAAGCTTTCGAACCAGCCTGATCCGTATGCAGCGAGCATAGCCGCTCCAAGGCCCGGACCTTGCTCGTTCTCTAGCGCTACGACTGTTGCTCCGAATATATCGGCTTGCATTTGCAGCCATACCGGATTTTGCGCGCCGCCGCCGATCGAGACGATCGTATCCACCGTCTTGCCGGCTTTACGGAACATGTCGACAGACTCGTTAAGCGAGAACGTAATGCCTTCCATAACCGCGCGGGCAAAATGCTTCCGCTCATGCGCGCCGTCAACGCCAACGAAGCTGGCGCGAATGACGGAGTCCGCATGAGGCGTCCGCTCGCCGACGAGGTACGGCGTGAAGAGCAGGCCGCCAGCTCCAGGCTGAACGTCGCCTACGCCTTCAAGGAACTGATCGAACGATTCGTTCGGCGCGAATGTTTTCTTGAACCAGCTCAGGCTGTATCCTGCTGCCAGCGTAACGCCCATTGCGTAGAAGGCGTCTTGCTTGCCGTGGTTGAAGAAATGCACCTTGCCCGCGAAGTCTTTCGATTTGTCGTTTTCATAGGAAAGAATAACGCCGGACGTACCGATACTGCAAAGCGTAAGCCCTTCGGAAAGGATGCCTGATCCGATTGCGCCGCAAGCATTGTCTGCGCCGCCTGCGAATACTTTCGTCGCCTCTGTAAGAGCCGTTGCAGCTGCAACCTGCGGTAGAAGCGTACCTACGAGACCATGCGACTCAATAAGCGCTGGGCAGAAGCTTGCAGGCAGATTGAATGCGTCCAGAACATCAAGACTCCATTCCTTGCCGGCAACATCAAGCAGAAGCGTACCCGCCGCATCGGAATAATCCATATGAAGCTCGCCGGTCAACCGATAGCGCACATAATCCTTCGGCAGCAAGAACAGCTTCGCTTGCTCGAAGGCTTGCGGCTCGTATTGACGAACCCATAGAATCTTCGGCAGCGTGAAGCCTTCAAGCGCCGGGTTGCGCGTAATGCTGAGCAGCTTGTCGCCAAGCGTGCGCTCAATCTCACGGCATTGCTCCGTCGTGCGCGTATCGTTCCACAATATCGCGTTGCGAACCGGATTGCCTTCGCCGTCCAGCAGCACGAGGCCGTGCATTTGTCCGGAGAAGCTGATGCCTTCGATCTGTGTTTCGTCGATGCTGGAGGAGGAGGCGAGCTCGCGCAGCGCCTCGATCGTAGCATCAACCCAGTCATCCGGCTTTTGTTCGCTCCAGCCGGAATGTTCATGGAACAGCGGGTAGCTGCGGGATGCTTCCGCCGCTACCGTCCCGTTCTTATCGACGAGCAGCGCTTTAACTGCGCTCGTCCCTAGATCTATACCGATAACGTAGCTCATTCGTAAGAGAACCTCCCCAGCTTATACGCTGAAAATAACTTCGCTAAGCATGAGGCGGATGCGCTCTTGGCGTCCGGACTCGTTTTTGATCGGGTTGTTTTGAAGCGCGTATTGCTCAAGCGATGCAAGCGTCGCTTTGCCGGATACGATCTCCGCGCCGATACCTTCTTTGAAGCTGCGGTAACGGTTGTCTACGATGTTGTCGAGAATTTTCTCGTCGATTAGTTTCGCAGCAGCCTTCAAGCCCCAAGCGAAGCTGTCCATACCTGCGATGTGCGCCAAGAACAGATCTTCAGCTTCGAACGAACCGCGGCGTACTTTCGCGTCGAAGTTAACGCCGCCACGGCCGATGCCGCCAGCTTTAAGCACTTCGAACATGGTAAGCGTCGTGGAGTACAGGTCTGTCGGGAACTCATCCGTATCCCAGCCAAGCAGCAAGTCGCCTTGGTTCGCGTCAAGCGATCCAAGCATGCCGTTGATTGCAGCTGTGCGGATTTCGTGCTCGAACGTGTGACCTGCAAGCGTTGCATGGTTAGCTTCAAGGTTCAGCTTGAAGTGATCTTTCAAGCCGTATTTTTGCAAGAATGCAATTGTTGTAGCCGCGTCGAAGTCGTATTGGTGCTTCGTTGGCTCTTTTGGTTTAGGCTCGATCAGGAATTGCGCGTCGAAGCCGATTTCTTTCGCATAAGCGATAGCCATGTGGTACAAGCGAGCAAGGTTGTCAAGCTCGAAGCCCATGTCCGTGTTAAGAAGCGTCTCGTAACCTTCGCGACCGCCCCAGAATACATAGTTTTCAGCGCCAAGCTCTTTACCGACTTCAAGACCTTTTTTCAATTGAGCGCCAGCATATGCATATACGTCAGCGTTGCAAGTTGTGCCTGCGCCGTGTACGAAACGCGGGTTCGAGAACATGTTAACCGTGTTCCAAAGCAGTTTTTTGCCGGAAGCTTTCATGCTGTCCTTCAGCAAAGCTACAATTACATCTAGGTTTTTGTTCGTTTCTTGCAGTGTAGCGCCCTCAGGAGCGATGTCTACGTCGTGGAACGCGTAGAAAGGAATGTTCAATTTGTTCATGAATTCGAAGTTAGCTTCTACGCGAGCTTTGGAACGGTCAAGACCGTCGTATTGATCCCAGCCGCGAACCATTGTTGCGTTACCGAATGGATCAGTGCCGTTAGCGTTGAATGTATGCCAGTAAGCAACCGCGAAGCGCAGGTGCTCTTCCATTGTTTTGCCGAGAATGACTTGCTTTGGATCGTAGTGTTTAAATGCTAGCGGATTGTCCGAACCTTTACCTTCAAACTGGATTGTGTCGATGCCTTTGAAATAAGTCATTGAGAACAAAATCCTCCTTCACGAAATTCGATATTTTTTTGAAAACGTTCTATTCACAGAATAACACGCCTTAACTTAGTTTGTCTATTAAACAAACTAAGTTTTTGTGTTAAACTGAATAAAACTTTTCTTACTCTCATTTTCACCCTATTCAGTATGCGATTCGGGCAAGCTGTATATTCGATTTTTGATCACACATGGTACAATAGAAGTTATTGTCAGGCGGACGGAGGCATACTTGATTGAAACAGAAACCAACCGGAGATTTAGCGTTAATCAAAAAAATGAATACATCAATCGTGCTCGAAGCCGTAATCAAGCACGCACCGCTGTCTCGGGCTCAAATATCGGAGCTGACTGGACTTAACAAAGCAACCGTGTCGAGTCTTGTTCAAGACTTGATTGACAGCAATCTGGTGCTCGAGATCGGTCCAGGCGAATCAAGCGGCGGACGCAAGCCGGTCATGCTGCTGTTCAACGGCACAGCCGGCTATGCGGTCGGCATCGACCTTGGCGTCAACTATATTCGAGGCGTTCTCTCCGACTTGGAAGGCAAAGTCGTCTCGGAGCTGCAACGGCGCATGAAGCGCCAAGATCCTGACTTTGCTTTGGAACAGCTCGCGAGCTGTATCGAGGAACTCATGGGGAAAGCGCCGGAGAGCGCCTATGGCATTGTTGGCATCGGCGTAGGCGTACCGGGCATTGTCGACGATCACGGCAGCATTCTGTTTGCGCCGAACTTGAAATGGCGACACGTCGAGCTGCAGCGCTTGCTCGAGGAGCGCTTCGAACTGCCTGTCACGATAGACAATGAAGCGAATGCCGGCGCGCAGGGCGAGCAGAAATACGGTGCGGGTCGGGGTATCCGCAATCAGATTTATGTCAGCGTGGGCATCGGTATCGGTACGGGCATTATTTTGAACAAGGAGCTTTATAAAGGAGCTTCAGGTTTCTCGGGAGAGCTCGGCCACCTATCGATTGAATACAACGGCAAGCCATGCAGCTGCGGCAATCAAGGCTGCTGGGAGCTGTACGCATCGGAGAATGCATTATTGGAACGTGCTGCTTCGCTCGGCTTCGACAACTTAGAGGATCTACTTACCTCCGCGGAGGAAGGGAACGAGCAGGTGCGCGAGCTTATTAGCTCGATCGGAGATTATTTAGGGGCAGGGATTGCGAACATCGTCAATGTCTTTAACCCCGACGTCGTCATTATCGGCAATCGGATGAGCCGTGCGAAGACTTGGCTGGAGCAATCCGTACAAGCTGCCGTAGACCGCAGAACGCTCTCCTACCACCGAGAACGGCTGCTTATTTTGTTCGCGGAGCTGCAGGACCAATCGGCGGTTCGGGGAGCTGCTTATTACGCGATCAGCAAGTTTTTCACGAAAATTAAGAGTTAAATGGCATGCAGATGCTAAGCGACAGAACAGAACAGGACTTGATAGCACAGCAGTCCTATCTCTGGCCTCTTCGATCGTATTCACGTACACCTTTTGTCGTTTGGGTGGAATTTATCCAGTCAAAACAGCGTCTTTAGGGGTCTAAGCTGCTTTTGACTGGAAGACCTCCATCTAATTCCCCACTGTAGACCTTTTTCGCCACTTTCACTACTTTAGGCTGTATGAAATCCAATCAAACAGCTTACTTCGGGTAAATTAGCTTTTTTGGCCGTATGAAATCCATTCAAATTTCTCGCAAACGAGCAATAAGGCCCGCTACGTTGCCGCAGTCAGCCTTATCTCTTACAAATGCTTTTACTGAACTCGATGAACGCCTACAATTTCGATCGTATCTCCTTCAATAATCACAGTAACCGTGACTGATTTGGTAATGCCATTATTATAGAAAGCGGTAAATGTAAAGGTCAGCGGTCCATCGTCAAGATTCGCAAGCTCCTCCTCCCATAGCTCGCCTCCCCAGCTAGTCCCGATTCCATTCAATTTGGACAAAGACACTCTATATGCGCCCATCTTCACTTCAACACGATCCGCTGTCGTAGCCGTTCCGGTCACCGTGGTAGCTGACTCCAGCAGGAACTTCTCATCCGCCCAGAATACGTTATATCCGCGAGGCGACTCTGGATCGCCGCTCTTCTTCTCATTAAACCTGCGGCGATGCTCGTTCCACAGATCCGTATGCTTCACTAAGCCATTTACCGTTAACGAAAGCACGTTTACGGTTTTGACTGTCACGACCGGCGGCGCTTTACCGTCGCTGACTGTCATCGTCACCGTCCACGAACCTGCATCGACCATTCGGATTAATGGCGCAGTTGCGGGATATGGAGAGGTTAACGTATAACTGTAATTTGTTTTCGTCCCTCTAGGACTAACTAACTCGTACGATACTGCCAACGAATCACCGTCTGCATCTGCGACGATCGACTTGAATTGTACCGTATCGCCTTCGTAGACAGGCTTCGGAAGCCAATCGAAATCCGCAGTCGGCGGTCGGTTATTGACGACCTGAACCGTCTTTAAGACCGTCTCTACATTGCCGTTCGGAGTTGTGGAGCGCCATTCGAACGTATACGTACCGCTTGGCATCGTGCCGACTGTAAGGCTTCCCGACCAGCTTTTCTGCCCATATCCAAGAGTGCTCGCAGTGACAGGTGTAAGTGTAATGGTTTTCTGATAGGAAGATCCTTTGAACGCTGTTACCGTTGTAGCTATCGGGTATTTGGTCGTTGTCGCGATAAGCTGATACGAATCCTTAACGACAAGCGTACGGACATCATTCGCAGCTGGTTCACCAGTAGCAGCATCTATGCGCCCGGTTAATTCTATCGGTGTTAACACTCTGACGTTGTACGTATGAGTTGCAGTTGAACCTGCTACAGAACCGTTGGCGCGAATTACGAATGAATAATTACCATCCGGCGTCGTTGCAGGTATCGTGAAGCTTTCATTGGCCCAGCTAATATCATTAACCGACTTCGTACCCGTGTAATAAGCAACATTACGGGAGAGCTGCGTCCCCATCGACATGGCAAGCGATATGGAGTACGGATAACGCGTCCATAGATCATAAGCAACAAGGCCTTCGCTGGCGGGAATGCTCGTTAGCGAGAAGCCGCTGTAAGCGGTTTTCAGCTTGCTTTTGAATTGGACGGGAACCGTGCTTGGCAGCACGAATGTCCTCTGAATCGGATCACTCCATACGTCTTCGATGTCTTGCGCTGCATAATCCAATACATAGGTGCCTGGCTGCAACTCATTAGGTATCTTCGTAAATACTTCTCCTGTTTCTTGATTCGTGAACTTAATAGTGCGATCTTGAATGCCTCGGTCGGAAGCCGCTCTCGTCACGTTATGATCCAGATCATAGCTCATATCGACCCATGTGGTACGATACGTATTCGATGCCGAGAGATAATCGAAGTCCAGCGTCACTTCGGCAATCGGCTTACGGTGGACGTATACCTCGATTGCGCTTTCGTTCGAATGGTAAGCATAACCGGAAAAGTTCGGGTCGGTTGTCGGCAAATCTTTGATTTTACGATAGAAAACGTACTTCCCAGGTTTATGGAACGTCATTTGCGATTGATATAATCTCCAATTGCTCCCAAGCTTCGCCGATATGAGCGGCTGCCCCGCGAATGAATCGTATCCCATCGCATTATCGTAATAATTCGGATCTTGTGTAATTTGCAACAGATCGGTATCGGCAGGCGTCGGATCGTCTTCGTAATCAAATGTCGCCGTCACCGTCTCGATCGGCTCTCCAAGCAGCTTGAGCACCTTCGGTATTTGCGGATTACTCTCGGCAATATACGCAACAACCGCCTCAATAACTTGATCGATCGGCTTGTTATTGAAAATATGCTTATCATGCTGTAATTGAGTCGCTATATCACTGCTCCCAACCAGGATTAACTTCGCATTATGCCTGCTCATGAGATATTGCAGATCCGATAATTCAGACACTTTACCATCCGATATATAGATTACATATTTGATAGGCACGGCCCTCATGAACGAAGCGTCATACGGCTGACGAATATCTTTGTAAACCGTACCTGAGTAAAAACCGGTATAACTATTTTTTGACACCATATTAGGTACCCAAACATTATGTGTCCAATACACCGTACCCGCATAACTTGCTGTCCAAGTGTTGGAGCATGATCCGTTCGGCGTACCTCCAGTGGATGGACAAGAACCGCTAGGCGACTGACCTGTTCGACTTAATGTTCCAGAATATTTACCATCGCTGTAAGACAGGGTCGAAGGGCATGTTGACCTTGATGTTTGGCTAGACATTTTGCCGTCTTCATCATAATAGGTTACTACATCATTACTGCAAGAACCCGTACCCGTCTTATGGTCTGTTACAGATACATATTCACCCTCATCAACGCTATACGGAGAATTGGATACGCTTGTTCGAGTCAGAGTCCCGGAATATCCCCCGCTTGTCGTATAGTTAATCGTTGTTGACGGATAAGCCGCACCTGTCGCTTTTGACGTACTGGCTGGTTGATCGTAGGTATAGGTCTTCATATCCCATATTCCGATATTGCTCATCATATTGCTGAGCGTGAAGGAGTTCGTGATCGCTACCTTTTGGTTTTTTACGTAGTCCGTTGACGCTTGGGTCAAATTCTTATCGAGTAGGAAAAATACGTCCATATCGGGCTTCTCGGTCGGAACATCGATATACAAGTCCGATGCCGGGGCATAATTATCGATGAAAAAGTGTGACCTTGACGTATTGGCTTTATCGTCCGCAGCTGTTATAAACTCCATTAGCCGTTCCTCGTTCGTGCCTTCCTTCGCTTCTACAACGATCTCGTATTGTCCAAGCTTATCGAGCGTAGGAAGCTCTGTAACATCTCCCGTACTTTCAAACACCTTCGTATCAAAAACTCCTTGGTTCTTGGAGTCGAAGAACACCTGCAGCTTTTTCTCTGCGATGTAGTCGCCATCAGTGCTCTCGACTTGATAATTGAGCTGCAATTGCTCCAGTCGACTGATTTGATCGCCATAAGCATGTGCAATAATGGCTGGTTTATGATCTTCGAGTATTTCGTAATCGACGATATATGGATCACTGTAGCGCGTATAGGTTTTGCCATTATGGACAATGACGCGCTTGGCCGCTATGCTGAGCTGGTAATTACCGCTCGATTTGTACATGTACATCTTTTCGCTAAGATTGTTCTCGCAATAACCTGTCCGGCATTTCAGATTAGGGTCTGAGGCTTCTACGTAGCTGAAGGATGTTATGGCAAGCGGCGCTTGCTTCTCCGTCCATTGGTCGTTGCTCTCCTTCGATCGGTCAAAAGCTTTCATCGTTCTGTTTTCTTTGAATAATCCCTCAAGCGCTATGGAAACACGCGGCTTCGTCTCATGCACTACTACATGGCGGCGAAAGATGGATTCCGTTCCATCGGGTGCTGTGAACGTTATGTCCACCTTCACTAGACCAATCTGCTCCTCGCCAAACACATATTCACCTCGAAAAAAAGCTTTAGAATCCACCTCTGCACCCGCGACAAATACCCGTTTGGTGAAGTCGGCATACTTTGCAGCTTCATCGCACGGTTTATGAGGGATATAATCAGGATCTTTCTCTGTTACAGGCATCGGCACAACATCGTACCAGTCAAAGGCAAATTCTACATTCGGCATAATGTACTGAGGCGGATCGGGACCGGTATTGGTCTCAGGCGTCATTGCAAGACATCCAATTATTATTGGGTTTGAGGTAGGCAATTGACTAACATTAATATTTTTCACTGCAAAAGAGCTGTTGTTAACTGCTTGGTCCTTATCGATAATCGTCTGTGTGATTTGAAACGATTGATAGACTGGAGCTTCTTCAACTTGTTCATTCGGAAACTTAGCAGCAATGAAATCGTACAAAAACTTCGTCACGGCAGCTTGATCCAAATAACCCGCATTCGGCGACTTCACTTCCGGTATGGCAGGATTGAATGTCCTTGTCACTTTCGTGCCGTCTTCAATATTCTTAATCTCAAACGTATAGTAATCTACATCCTTACCATAAGACATATCCTTATACATAATTTGAGATTGTAGGAAAGCAGATTTATTAACGAACTGTATTTGCGGATTAACACTAAAATCTGAAAGCATCGGTCCGGTCGTTGGTTTGAACTTCAGATTGAAATGACAACCTTTCTCCGCACTAGACGGATTCGCTGATGTATGATTATTGTAGTAGACCGTAGCTTTGGCGTTAAGATCATTATTGTTATTTGTGCCGTATATCCACTCATCCGGATTTGTCTTAATAAGCTTGTCCGTATCGATGGTCATCGTTACGATCCCGCTGGCCGTGTTATCCTTCGTTACGACTCCGCTATTTTTATTTGAAGAAGCGAGTTTAAGCTCTTGTCCATTCTGATCCATTACGGATAAATGCCAAAATGCGATGTCTTTCCGCGTATAATATATCGTCTCGTATTGGAGATCCCCGATTTTCGTCGAGTCATCAAGCGTCCCGGTGATTTTCACCTGCACCTTGACCGTTCGCTCTTTCCCAAGCGGGATGGGCTCGCCGTTTAGTGACTCTACTTTGCAGGCTGCTGCTGAAGGCAATTTTTCTAGCGGGTCAAGCTTTTCCATCGGAAACGATTGATACCAAACGGAGTCCGTATCCCAGCTAAAGTGAAACAACCTGCCGACCCCCGCCTCTCTAGTTGTTGGGTTTTGTTCGATGGCGAAGTAGTTGCGTGGGTCGTTGTTACTTTCATTCCTAGGCAAGACTTCATATCGATTAGAGTAAGACACACCTTTATTAATCTTGAAGTCGATTGAACGATTTATATTATTTCGGACGCTGTCAAATTTCGCTAGCATGACATTTTCATGAAAACCGGCGTCGTTTTGATATACATAGCCAGGACTTAAAGGTTTATACTTGTAACTTGACGGCAAGTTAGCCCAAGGTTGATAGATCCAATGTTTATCCGCTAGTTTTGTACTCGTTGTATCGTCACGTATGAGCCAATTATTCGAGTAAAGAGATCCATCTTGTGTATATCCTAAGAAGCGGTATTCCCCCCAAGCCATATCCCCTGTATCTGCATCTTCACCGTAAAAATGGCCTTCATTTTTTCTTACGGTGCTGAAACCTCCAGGCTGCCACCCCTTCGTAAAGGACTGTACATTATCTCTTACTATCTTTGGATTCCCGTATACAATAAATTTCATTTGCCCGTTATTACTTATGGGCGTATTGCTACTCGCTGAACTATATACGGCCCATTGTTGATGATAAAACTTTGAATTAAACTTGAAATTATCTTTATTACAAGGTTTAATTTCATCCGGAATAGGTCCATCTACGCTCGGATCGGGATTATATTTACAAGTGTTTTTTTGACCGTTTATATACTCTGGTGCAAAAGTAGTTGAAGATGCCTCAATTCGATTGCGATCGATTATTATTGTACTAGCTATCATACACACAATTAAAATGAAAGAAATTATCCTCTTTCGTTTTTTCAAAAGGACACCTACTCTCAAAAATTAGTATTTCAAATTAAGTAAGTAATAATTATTTTCAGAATAGATTTCAAACTTTCTATTATTAAACGTAAACTCGACTGCTTCAGACCCCAATATTTTTTCAACAGCAGACACCTTTGTGTTAAACTCTTTGCCTTTACCGGACCCAGCAAACAAATCCAACAGAGATTCAAAGTACGTAGCTCCGTATGGCATTTTTTTGTTAACAGGATAAGCAATTCCCATTTCCCTAGTTGTACCCATAGCAACCCCTACAGACAAATCCTTTGGTGCTAACTTATTGAATTCACCCATCCGAATTAGAAAGTCATTTTTATCCGCAGTTTCTTTACTATCGTAAACACCGAACCCTGGTCCACTTTGGTCAACATACCCATTCGTAACGTGCTTCTTAGCAAGTGCAGCCATACTGTTATACATATCGTATTTGAATTTGTCGCTTATGAGGTAGATGTTCCCTTTAACCTCTGCATAATATTGTCCAGTAAGATCTGGTTTGTATGGCGTACGAAGCGTTTCATCACGCAGTCGTTGTACCATCGTAAGCGCTTCTGCGCGAGTAACGTATCTTTGAGGATAGAAGTTACCATTCGGATAACCAGCCATGAGCCCAGCTAACAGTACATGAGCCCGATAGTTTTTGACCGATGTATTCGTAAACGTGTTAAAGTCTTTTAGTCCGCTGTGTGTAGTAACAAAATCTGCGTAATACGGATCGAGCGTATTATCGTATTGTGTATACCATTCACCAAGAAGGTAGGATGCTTGTTCTCGTTTTATTTGTTTTTTATACACCTCGTAGTTTTTCGGGAAAACCTCATCGAAAGTTGGCAAGTAATCTACCTCGTAGAGCAAGTCAATAAACGGCTTCGCCCAATAGCCTGATTTTGCTGGTTTGAAGTCAAAACCATTTCGGACAAGTGAACCAAGTTTCATTGCAATATCCGGTCGCTTGTCAGCCAGCTCCATTATCCACTCCTCATCAAACTCCGATTTCCCATCTGTCGTTTTGGAAAACGCCTTAAGCATCATGACCACAAACTGATCTGTTTTCACCACATCATTCGGTCGGAACGTACCGTCAGGGAAACCGTCGATCAAACCGCTATTATACGCGCTTATAATATTATCCTTGGCCCAATGCTTCTCAATGTCAGAAAAGGGAAGCTTCGCTTCAGCCGCTTCGGCTTTCGGAGCAGAGTCAGTTCCAACGAAGCCTACTCCAACGATTAACGTCAATGCAATAACCCAATTAACAATCTTTCTGACCATATCTATTCCTCCTCGGTTACTTCAAAAATTCGATCAGTCGCGTTAAGATCGCGACTGCCTCTGCTCTGGTTACCGGATTTTCCGGCTTAAACGTTCTATCGGGGTAGCCATTAAAAATACTGTAATTGCTCACAAGTCCGATTGCATTCTGATAATCGACGGAGAGCTGTTTCAAATCCGTAAAGCTTGAAGTCCCTTCTTCCGCTTTGACCATTCTAATCACATTCGCTGCGAGCAGCGCTGCATCTTTCCGCTTAAATGGCAACGCTAAGTCTTGATGTGTCCGATTCGTTATAACGCCAAGAACGTTCGCTGCCATTTTGTATGGATCGGACCAATGCTCCGCTTCGCCGACAGAAGCAAAATTGAATTCCATGAAACTTAACTCCTTGCTAACCTCTTGATCCACAACTCGCCAGCGGAATGTCTTCAGCCATTGGCGTTTGCCGTTCGGCATTTCTTCCGTGAGCGACAGCACCAGCATTTTAACCATTGCTTCGCCCGTTACCGCGTCATTCGGACCAAATCTTCCGTTGCCATAACCCGACGCAATTCCTTTCTCGACGAAAGCATCAATCGCTGCCCGAGCCCAATGGTTCGGAGTATCCGAGAAAAGCGGCAAGTCGATCAAAAGATTGTAATACGACCGCTTCGGCGCATGAATCGTAAATACATAGCTGCCCTTTAAAGCCGACTTTACGGTGTAGGCATTCGTCCAATAAACAGTACCTGTAGAATCCAACTTCTTCGTACTCTTGGCACTGTTTATTACTTTTCCGTTCGGCATCGCCATCGACGAGCTGAAGCTTCCATCGTAACCTTCCAGCTCAAATGAAATATAAGCCGCATTCTCAAGCAGCTCATAGGTTTTCGTAATGACAACCTTTTCCTCCGCAGCAGACAGAACGCCTCTGCTTGGGTGCAGCAATGCCACCGCAATAATAAGACATAAACCCAATCTAGATAAAGGAACTTTATACCATTTCTTCCTCATGCCAACTAACTCCTTCCTTCGCTCTCGCAAAAATCAACATCAAACACAAAAAAGCACGCCTCTCCCTCATGACGAGGGAATAAGCGTGCTTCGCTATTCTTCGTTTAATCGTACTGCTTTATCTAATCCGATATTACTTTAATTGGAATTGTCTGTCAATACATGCAGCGGCTTATGCTTAAATAAAGGAATGAGCAGCAGCATCCCTAGGAACATGAGAGTGCCTGCAACCGAATAGATGCCTATGAGCGGGAGAATCTCCTTCAGCTTGCCGGCTACCAGCGTCATAAGAACCATCATCCCCATGAACATCGGGCTGAGAACGCCGTTAACCCGGCCTACATAAGATTCTTCGGACCACTGCAAGATCATCGTACTGATGCCGATCTGAATGCAAGGGAATCCCAGACCGTTAATGAATTGCAGCGCGAGCGAAAGCGGGACGCTTGTCGATATGCCCATGCCGATCATGCAAACGGAGCTAAGCAGGATGCCGAGCGCCAGGAGCTTCTGCGGCGATATCTTTTTCGCTAATACCATGACGGCGCCGCCGCCGATCAGCATCGCGACTCCGTTCACCATGAGCATGAACTGCAGAAAATCTTTTGGTTGGCCTAATCGCTCGATAACGACGAACAACCCTAACGTCTGCGAAATGCCGACTGCGATGCCTGCCAGCGCGAACGTACCGCCAAGCGATTTCAGAACCGGACTGTTCCACACGTATTTCATGCCGGCCTTCATATCGTTCCACAGCTTGCCGCGAGCCTCGTTCTCCGTCCTTACAATGTCTTGGTCCCGAGGAATGCGGTATAGAACAAGCGCCGACAAGAGGAAGGCGACGCCCATGACGCCGATCGAAACTTCAATGCCGAAGTTTTGGTACGTAACGACGCCGAGAGACGGTCCCAGCACCATGAATATGGCAATCAGCGTCTGGAACATGGCCATTGCTTGCTGCAGCTGCTCGGGCGCGATATGCTGCTTGAAAAGCTTCATCGCCGATGGCTGCGAGAATTGCGACAATATGGCCGATACGAACGTTGCGAAATATACCATATGCCAAGAACCGTAAAACAGCGTAATGAGGACAACAAATACCGATACCGCGGACAAAAAGTCGCACCATATCATCGTAAGCCGAGGCTTCCATTTATCCGCGAAGGTTCCCCCGATAAACGAAAAGACGAAGATCGGCAAAAACTCGACGAACCCCATTAATCCAACCGCGAACGGATCGTTATCCGTCTGGTCCGTCACGTAAAACAAAATCGCAAAATTCCGCACCCAAATGCCGATTTGAAGCAATACGTTGGATAATAAAATCGTTTGGTAAAACTTGTTGCGCAGAAGCCCTCCCGCGGGCGCCGCAACAGCATTAGCTGACATTCTGAACACACTCTCCCCTATATCCCCGGCTATCCACCGTCAATTTTCTTATGATATCCCCGTTCACCGTATGGCTGAAGCTCCCCTATCCACTTCTCCTTTAACTTGTCGATTTCTCGTTTGTAACTGCGGACAACATTGCCTGCATCCGCTCCCTCGGCCAAGAATACGTCTTTATAATCGTAACGAACCTCATGATCGAATTTGATGGTCTCAAGAATAAGGAAAGAGAACTTCTCTGCACCGAACTGCTTCCACTCGCGCTGGAGCTCCTTATTCATATGCGATCCAAGATCGAGGATAAACGTTTCCTTATTCCATAGACCTTCCAAATTCGTCGTTCCTCCGATGAAGAGCTTTCCGTTAACCTCGTTTTTGATCTGGTATATACCCATCTTGCGCTCCCGCTCCTGGTACTCCGATACCAGCTGCTTGCGCTTTTCTTTATTTCGTTCCATGCTTTTTCTTCCCCTTCCTATTTGCGCCTATTCCTTCACCCAATATTCACTGCAATCGTCTTCCCGGTCTAAAAACCCATATTCAATCATATAACGGCGCAGCGTTACATAATCATCCTCCCAGAATACGCGAAGCTGATTATTGATCTCCTTCTCTTTGTACCTGACGCCGCTCTTAAAGAATGAGGCAATGTGCCGCAAAATAACGATTTTCCGCTTCTCCTTACGGGGGAACGAGGCCAACGGTCCGGTTGGTCCATTCGGAAAATATTGCTTCATCCAGCTCGCGTTCTCCGCTTCGGTAATCGCGTATCGTTCATCGACTTGGGTCGCCGTCCGATGAATCGGCACGAACTTTGGCGCATCTACCGCTCCGCTATCCATTAGTTCCATGATGGCAAGCAGCAGCTTCGCTTGCTTCGCCTTCTCCTTCAATACGAAGCGGTGATTGCGAATCGTCGAGGCGCTTCCCGCCCCCGTTTTCTTCACAATCTCGTTATCCGACAGCCCTTCGGCAAAATCGCGCACGAGCTCTTTCTGGAGATCAGTCAGTCCGGTCGCCTTCTTGTCTAGGCCGAGCAAATAGGTCAGCATCGTGCCATGCACCGTCTGAACGTGATGCCCAGCGAACTTGCGCGCCTCAAACCATCGATTCGAATGAGGCACGGCGAACACTTCGCCATCTTCGAAGCTTTCTCCACATACAAGGCAAATATAAGCAGCCGCAGCCTCATCGTATACATAACCTCGCTTCATATCGCTAAGCGTAGCGGACCAGAATCGTTCGTTAAGCTCCATCACCAAACACCCCACAGGTTTATCTAGTTATTTTATAGACATTATATAATTATGTTTGTTATAAATCAAGACACATTCGCCAAACGTCTAGATTTTTTCAGTGCCTCGCATAAATAAAAGGATCATCCTCAGCCAACACGCCAGCCGAAGATGATCCTCACATTTACTCGCTTAATTATCCATCAATAACTTATATCGATTTACGATCCTTCGGTAACATAATTGCAAGCAGACCTAGCATAAGCAGCACGCTGCTTGCCACAATAACATCCTCAAGCGAGTACGCCTCTGCAAAATGTCCCAGTACGACCGAACCGAGCGCCCCCATACCGAAGGCGAGTCCCGTAATGAGACCGGAAGCCGTACCCACTTTGTTCGGCATAAGATCTTGCGCATACACAACGCTGACCGAGAAGCCGGATTGCAGCACGAGCCCAAGCACAGCAATAACAGGATACACCCAGCCAAGCGGCAGATGAGGCAGAATAAGAGCAATCGGAGCCGCGCCTAGCAACGAGATCAGCATCATTTTTTTGCGGCCAATCCGGTCAGCGACCATCCCTCCGAAAAACGTGCCTACGACGCCGGCCGCCATGAACAGGAAGAGAGGCACCTGCGCGCCCTGCGTCGACAGTCCGTATTGCTCTTTCGCATAGAACTGATAAAACGTACCGATGCCCGCTGCATACCATGAACGAGCGAATACAACAATGAACAGAATCGTCAGCGCGAACGCTACCGTTCGCTGACTGATTGGAGCCAAGCTTGCCCCGCTTGCAGCCGCATGGCCTTTCTTCTTAGGCAATTGATTCGCATGCGCGGCAAGCTGGGCCGAATACCAAGGCACAACCTTGAACAGCACGGCGATTGCAGCAGCCGCAAGCAGCATGCCCCACGCGGCGCCGCGTTGCCCTAGCGGCACGAAGATGAAGATCGTCATGAGCGGCGCCAGCGTACTGCCGAAGTTGCCGCCCACCTGATAAATCGATTGCGCGAACGCGCGGCGATTGCCCGCACCAAGATGTACGACTCGCGAGCCTTCCGGATGGAATACCGCCGAGCCTAGACCGACGAACACGACCGACAGCAGCAGCAGCCAGAAATTAGGAGCGAAGGCAAGACCCGCCATCCCGATCATGCTGCATACCATCCCGAGCGGAAGCATCCACGGCATCGGCTTCTTGTCGGAGACGAGTCCGACTACTGGCTGCATGACGGATGAAGTCATATTAAGCGTAAAGGCGATCCAGCCGATCTGCCCGTAGTTCAAATTCAAAGAATCCTCGAATATCGGAAATAAAGCCGAGACGACCGCTTGCATCGAATCATTTAACATGTGTACCGAACTTATAGCGAATAAAATGGAATATACGGTGGCCGATCTAACGGCATCAGACTTAACCCCCGTTTGCGATTGCTGCCCAGACATGATGATAGGACCTGCCTTTCATAGTTACGTACTTCGAGCTACAGCGACTTCCCGAAGCGGATGCATACGGGGCTTGGCACTTCCAGCACCGTTCCGAGAGCAGTCAATTCACCGCTTGCCTCGTCGACGCTGAACGCTGCAATGTTGCCGCTCTTCTGGTTCGCCGCAAGCAAATAAGCACCATCCGGCGTTAACCCGAAGTTTCGCGGAGCTCCCCCGCCGCTTCCGATATGTTGAACGAGAGTCAATTCGCCATAGCTCTGATCAATGGCAAATACCGCAATACTGTCATGCCCGCGGTTCGAACTGTACAAGAACCGGCCGGAAGGCGCGATATGAATATCCGCCGCATCGTTATAGGCGTCAAACCCTTGCGGAAGTGCCGATACAAATTTGATTTCTGTCAGTGTACCTTGCTCTGCATCCACCTTCAGCGTTGTGATCGTCGAATCCAGCTCGTTCATGACATAAGCAAAAGGAAGCTCCTCATGGAATACGAGATGGCGAGGCCCTGCTCCGCGATGAATGGAACAGCTGCTATGCTTCGTTAGTGAGCCGCTCTTTGGATCAACTAAATATACGATGACCTCATCAATGCCTAGATCCGCCACGCTTACGTATGCCGTGCCAGGAATCGGCACGATCGAGTGAGCATGAGGCGCATCCTGCCTAGCCGCGTTCGGTCCAAGCTGCCCATTGTCCTCCGCGACGGCCGCAGTCCCGGTTAACTCGCCTTCAGCATTAAGCGAAAGCAAAGCGACATTGCCTCCCGTATAGTTAGCAACGAAAGCAGATTGTCCCGCTGGATCAACGCTTATGTAACAAGGATGTGCGCCATGGGTCAACGCTCTGCTCGTCTGTCCCAGCAGCCCTCCTGTAACAGGATCCACTTCATAGGCAATGACTGCACCGCCAACTGCGCCGTTTGTCGATTCCGTCTCACTAACCGCATAAAGCTTGTTTCCTTGCGGGTGAAGCGCCAAGTAAGACGCATTCTCGGCGTTCGCGAATGCCTCCGTTACTTGCAAGCTCCCATCGACACCGTTGAAGCGGCAGACTCGCACCGTCGATTCATCGGCACTCCCATACGATCCGATATATACCATTCCTGAAAAAAGCTCTGTTTGCCGTTTGCTCATTACGTTCACTTCCCTTTCATCAGCTTGCCAATAATTTGAACATAGCACAAGGTTTACGTTCAAACAATGACTTTTAGAATATACTTCCCAAACCCATCCAATGTGTGTTACAATGTAAGCGCTAACAATTCAGGTGTTCACATTTCTGAAGGGGGACGATGGAATGATGAATTTAGCACTGAGCGAAAGAAATGTTTATGAGGATTTTGATTTGGAGTCGGATGTGCTTTATTTCAGAATCGGAATGCAAGGACTCGTCAGCTTCCACGGCAGAAACTACAATATAAAGAAGAGAATGACTGCCGAGCTCATCACTCAGCTAATTGGCAAGAGCAGCTTCTATCAGATCAGCTCCAACTGCTACATTAACCTTGGCAAAATCAAATCGATCTCCGGCGGCACCATTTATTTCGGAACGGACTGTTCCGAATCGAAACAGCTAACCGTCAATCGCCGCAAACAATACGTCATTCAGGAATTGTTCAGACAGCGTTCGGCTGACAGCCAATTACGCCAGACGCCATGATGTCTACACAACCGCCTTATTTCCGCGAATAGCGGAATAAGGCGGTTGTTTGTTGTGCCGTGTCCTGCTATTCTTAGGTTGAATATGACGTATCGCTACATAACTCTCACTATTATTCTAGGAGGAACTTATGTCTACTCAAGGACAAGCATTCGAGCAATTATTTCACCAAGAGCCGGCCGTTTGGCTGAAATGGGGCGCTTATGAAGCGGCAGTATTGCCGAAGGTTGGCGCTAACCTGATCGCATTCCGCGATACAACGAATAATTATACCTTCCTGCGCGAGCCCGCGGCAGACGAAATGGAAGGCTTCAAAGCAAACCCTGGCATTCACGGTATTCCGGTCTTATTTCCTCCGAACCGATACGAGGACGGCACCTTCACTTGGAACGGCAGAACGTATCAATTCCCGGTCAACGAAGCGAAGACCGGCAACCATTTGCACGGCTTCTTCCATACGGCTGAATGGTCTGTCGAGGATTTCGGCGTAACGAAGACGGAGAGCTACGTTGCTCTTAACATTTCAATTGATGAGAACCACCCTATCTATACCTACTTGCCGCACAAGTTCTCCATTAAACTTCGCTATTCGCTTAGCGATCTCGGCTTGCAGCAGAATGTGCTTGTTCATAACGAAGGAACAGATGCTATGCCTTGTATGATAGCATTCCATACGGCGATTAATGCGCCTTTCGCACCGAACAGCACAGTGGACGACTGCCGCTTCACGCTGACGACAGGCAAGCGCTGGGAGCTTAACCAGCGCATGCTGCCGACTGGCAACTTCCAACCGCTATCCGCAGAAGAGGAAGCAATGAAGACGACAGGCTTGTCCCCGATCTGGGAGTCGATGGACAATCACTACACAAGCGAGCCGCAGAACGGCCGCAATGCAATGGAGCTTACCGATTCACGAGCAGGCGTTACGCTTGTCTACGATGTCGGTACAGCTTACAAGCAATGGATGATTTGGAACAATGGCGCGACGCCGGGCTTCTTCTGTCCTGAGCCGCAGCTTAACTTAGTTAATGCACCGAACGTCAATCTGCCAGCCGATCAGATCGGTCTCGTATCGCTTGAACCGGGCGGCATCTGGGAAGAGACAAGCCGTCTGTATGTAAGATCCTAATCCGAGTGCAATGAATAGGCTGCTTGAGGCGTCCGCTGCGACGCTTTAAGCAGCCTGTTTTGTCGTTAGACCAAACTTTTGTGGAATATAAATATAACCTCGCTCGCGCTTCGATATTGATCCCTCAGTTGCTGCTGCAACGCCTTGCCGCTCGCATAATCGTCGACAGCTACGCGTGTTATCTCTTCATAATCCGCATCCTTGGCAACCAGCTCGTACGGCACATAACCGTTTTTCAAATAAAACCGCTCCACCTTCAGATCGTCAGCCGAGCCAAGGTCAATTCGAGCATAACCACTGCTCCGGGCACTCTGTTCGAAGGCCGCATTAAGCCTAGACCCAATTCCCGTCCTCGCGTAATTGTTGCTTGTATCTAAGTTCACCGCAATGCCCTGCAACGCCATCGTATTGGCATCTCTGGACGACTGGCAACCGTAGCATACGCCAACCACTTCGTCGCCGTCGAACGCCGCCAAATAATGCCCCGTCGCCTCAGCTAGCTTTCTGTCGAACGCTTCGAGACTCTCCTGATCCAAGTATTCGCACTGAAACGCATGGACACGCGGATATTCCGCTGAATCCGGTCTCCTAATTACGATCTCCGCCATCCGATTCTGCCCTCCCATGTTCCGCCAGCTTTTTTTCGAGCAGCGCCTTAACGCCCTCGTCGCCATACCAATCCTCATCAATGATGCTGTAGACCACATAATCGAGCCCATTATATTTTTTGCGCAAAATACCTTCCCGCACTCCGCCTAATCTCTCGATTGCCCGCTGCGAACGGGAATGACTCGTTGTCGTAATGAGTTCGACGCGCACAGCCCGCCAAACCTCAAAAGCTTGCGACAGGAGCAAATATTTACACTCCGTGTTCACTGAGGTTCTCCATACGTCCGGTGAGTACCACGTCCAACCGATATTCAAATTGCGGTTCGGGCGCGATATTCTCAAATATCGGGTCATGCCAACGAAGCGGCCGAGCAGCTTGTCATAAATCGCATAAGGAAATTGCTCACCACGCTCCCTCTCGTCAATTGCCGTCTGTACGAAGCTCCTCATCTCATCTAAATTCCCAATCTTTACAGGAAGATGCTCCCATATTTCAGGAGAGCGCGAACATTCGAATAACGCTTCCGTATGCTCAGCCTCAAGCGGTATTAACGTAACTCTTTCACCCTCAATACGAGTAAAGTGCATTCTGGCCCCTCCCTGAACCTTCCAAAGTAACTCTTCAATGCTTTCGTTACCGACAGTCGCAATCCCTCTCTGCCCGTTATTCGAATGGCTAGAACTTGAAAGGTGACTACTGTCGAAAAAGACTGTAAAATGGAAACAGCAGCAATCTATTGTCGATCATTCGCGAAAGGAGATCTTATCATGAAACGACTTTATTATACGTCCTCCCTTCTAATCGCACTTACTATTCTACTAACCTTATCGTTGCCGCAGCCTGTCGCCCATGCCGGCATGTTCGACCGTATAAAGGATATATACAACACGCCGGAGAAGCTCGACGAGCTGCAGCAGCAGTACTCCGATGCGCAAGATTTGCTCGAGAGTCAAGCCGAGAAGCTGGAGCAATCTCTGATCGTAACCGAGCAGCTAACGCAGAAGCAAGCTGAATTGACCGAACAGAACGAGCAATATCGCCAGCAAAACGAGGAGCTGCTCGCGCAGAACAGCAGCCTTCAAGCCGAAATGGAGCAGATGAAGCAGCAGCGTCAATCGCTCGTCAGCAAGCTCATCACGGCTGCTGTCGTCGTTGTATCCCTTATCGTGCTTTATTTGGCCTCGGTTCGCATCTGGCGCTTCGCCGTTTGGCGCAAGCAGAGAAGCGCAGCGGCACGCGGAATTAGCGGATGAAAACGACCGTCCCCGCTCCATACGGCCATGTACATGTAACGCTCGAATCGGCGGACAAGCTTCATGTGCTGCATCCGAAAGCGATTATCGCTTATCAAGGACTGCCTCATCTGCGTGAGGACCGGTTCATGGACCTGGCCGGTATGTACCGCAAGCGGAAGTGGATACGCTCGCTTCTCAGTGGACCGTCCGAATTCGTGCTTGGCTTGCCGCCAGGCTGCTCGCTGGAGTCGGTCCAGATTGAGAAGGATAGCGATCTATTATTCGATTTGCGGCATATTATTTTTTTCTCGGACGGCATGCAGCTGAAGCCCAGAATTCAGAAAATGAAAAACGCCTGGATTACGCGCGAATTCGTACGCATGCGATTCACGGGCCCCGGAACGCTTGGCGTCATCACAGCTGGCGACGTGAAGGCGATTCAGCTCCAGAAGGATCGACCGCTTTATGTCGAAGCAGGAGCACTCATCGCTTATCCCGAGCATGCGTCCATTAAGCTGTCCGTATATGGCAACCAATTAGCCAGCCAGCATATGCAGGTGCAGTGGGAAATAATCGGAAGCGGACCGGTACTCATTCAGACGGGTTCCCACGATGCCGAACTCATGCAGCAGTTGCAGAGCAACGGTGGAATTATTAAGCGCGTGCTGCGCGAACTGCTTCCATTCGGAGGCGTTTATATTAAATGACAAAGGCTTGCCGTCCCATATGGATAACGGCAAGCCTTTTGTGTTAAATGCCTCGGAACGAGAAGCGATGCGAGTACGTCCGATTAGCGAACAACGTATACTCCTGCTCCGCCTTCTGTCCCCAGCTGTCATTCCCGCCGACGCCCATTTGCTTGTAGTTGACGCGTACGACTGTTTTGTCGCTTGCAGGCAGCTTATAGAAATGATCATAAGACTCCAGCTCGGAAGGCGTGTAAGGAAGGACATTCAGTTCAAAATGCGGCTGTCCAGTCAACTCGAGGCCTTCGCCCCGCGCATTCGTTATAGCAGCGCTGCGCACATCCGTTTTGTTGCCGCATTCCTGCGGACGGATGTAGGGAACAAGCTGATCCTTCACCGTACCTGAATAACGGCCGAGCTTGCCGCCCGTCTGACGATCCCAATACGTCTCATCAGGCCCGTTGCCGTACCAGCTTAATTGATCGAACTCCGCCGGCAACGAGAACATGATGCCGACCTCCGGAATTTCAGGCAAGCCGTCTCCCGGCGTCAGCTCCTCATACACGTCTACTGCACCGTCTCCACTTACCGTATACACGATGCTTAGATCCGACTCACTTGTCGTCGGTAAGCTAAACTTCGCCCGAACGATAGCAATGCTGCCCGTCGCTTCCCACTCCAGCGCTATCAATGAGCGTTCGGTTCCCGCTTCGCGCCATGTCGCACAGCGTTCATGATGCTTATTACCGCGGTCATTATCCGTGTAAGCGCGCCAGAAGCTCGGCGTCAGCGCCGTCCGCAGACGTTCCTTGCCTCTCCAAGCATAAGCGGCCAAACTGCCTGTCGCTTTGTTGAAGCTTGCCGCGAAAGACTCGCCTGTAATCGTCAACAGCTCGGCTGTCTCCTTTAACGTGACGTTTGGTTTCTCAGCGGCAGGACCGACGCGAACGATTGCTTGCGCCGGCAGCACGAACTGTTCGAACGCGATCTCATGGCCTTCCGTTGCCCAAACCGTATCTTCCTTAAGCAGCAACTGAACGGTCAGTACCGCTTGCTCGGATGCGTTAGCAAGAATGGGCAACTGGTAGCCGATCGTGACCGTCTCTTGCGATTCGGGAGCGACCGCAGCAGACACTGTTCCCTCTTCCACCTTGCGTCCATTGACCGATACGCTCCACACAAACGCATACTGATCAAGCGAGTTAAACAGATGACGGTTCGTTACTTTAATCGTACCCGCAGCCAAGTCGACTGCTTCGAACTTCACATTCTGATACACCTTTTTCACTTCCTGCAGCTTAGGCGAGACCGTCCGATCCGCGAAAATAAGGCCGTTGCCGCAGAAGTTGCCGTCATGCGGCGATTCGCCGAAGTCGCCGCCGTACTGCATCTTTACCGTGCCGTCCGCATCTACAATTCGGATCGACTGATCGATCCAATCCCAGATGAAGCCCCCTTGAAGCACTGGATATCGTTCGAACACTTCCCAATACACATGCAGACCGCCGCAAGAGTTGCCCATCGCGTGGCTGTATTCGCATAGAATGAACGGCTTCTTCGGATTGCTCTGCGCATATCGCTCTACACCTTGAGGCGACGTATACATGTGGCTCTCGATATCTGAAGCGGCGTCAGACGCCCGGTAATGGAAGGCCCCTTCGTAATGAACGATTCGCGTAGGATCAACCTCGCGTAAGAAATCGTGCATCTTAATGAAGTTGTCGCCTCCGAATGACTCGTTGCCCAGTGACCAGATGACGATAGACGGATGGTTCTTATCGCGCTGGAACATCGTGTTGCATCGGTCAAGCACCGCCGCCGTCCATTCGGGGCGGCTGCCCGGTACGGTCTCGAGCAGCTCCTGCTGCCCGTAATACCAAGAGCCATGCGTCTCCAAATTCGTCTCGTCGATCACATACAGTCCGTATTCGTCGCACAGCTTATACCAGAGCGAGTCGTTCGGATAGTGCGATGTACGGACGGCATTAATGTTATGAAGCTTCATTAATTCAATGTCCTTGCGCATATCCGCTTCCGTAATGGAGCGTCCCGTATCGCAGTTGAACTCATGGCGATTAACGCCCTTGAACATAATCCGTTTGCCGTTTATTTGCATAAGGCCGTCCTTAAGCTCGAAGCTCCGGAAGCCAACCTTGCAGCTGACTGCCTCAAGCAGCTCGCCGCTCTTGTTTTTCAAGCTCAGCACAAGCGTATATAAGTTCGGCTGCTCGGCGCTCCATTTGAGCGGATTGGATAGGCTTGCTCCGAGCTGAATTTCCTTAAGCTGCTCACCAATGGTCGAGATACTAACGGTTAACGGCTCTGCCAGAACAGGCTGGCCAGCAACGTCATATAGAACGGCCTCGACGGTCACGTTAGCCGCATCGCGTGCATAATAATCGAGCAGCTTCGCATCAATAACAAGCTCGGCATCGCGATACTGCTCATCGAGCTGTGTCCTTACGAAGAAGTCGTAGATATGTACATCCGGCGTCGTGTACAAATACACATCGCGGAATATCCCGCTCATGCGCCAGAAGTCTTGGTCCTCCAGCCAGCTCGCATCGCTCCAGCGGTATACTTCAACCGCGAGCTTGTTGTCGCCCTCGATCAAATAAGGCGTCAGATCGAACTCCGACGGCGTGAACGTATCTTGGCTGAAGCCGACCAGTTCACCGTTCAACCATACGTAGAACGCTGACTCAACGCCTTGGAAGCTAATGAAGACGGGTTTGCCTTGCCAATTGTCCGGAACGTTGAAAGAGCGTACGTACGAGCCGACAGGATTATAAGCAGTCGGGGCGAACGGCGCCTTCACATCCTCGTTGCCATGCCATGGGTAGGTCACATTCGTATATTGCGGGTAATCGTAGCCCTGCAACTGCCAATGACCGGGTACGGCAATCTCATCCCAATTGCTATGATCGTAATCAGACTCGTAAAAGTTAGCGATACGCGCCTCTGCGTTCTTTGCGAAAGCGAACTTCCATTTACTGTTCAGCAACAAACGATTCGCGGATGACGCATGATCCCCTTCCAGCGCTTCCTCTACCGTGTCGAACGGCATTAACGAAGCATGAGCATCCATTCGATTTAACTGGAAAATATCCGGATTGTTATTCCATTCGGGATAACCGTTCGCCGGAGGGGAATAAATGAATTTTTTACGCATTTATGTCGACTCCTCACTTCGTAGTAGTAGAACTATATTCACATTATAAAACAATTGGTTTTCAGTATTCCTTGTACAATATTCATATATCATATCAAAATTTGAACATTTGCAAACCTGCAATAAAACCTGTACCTTCGCTGCAGCCCAATATTTACCGCTAAATATAAAGCGCTTTCTCTACTAATATGGAATAGAAGATCATTCCACATAAGAGAGGTTGAGACAGCATGAAAGGTAGAATGAAAAGGTTAGCCTGCAGCGCCGCGCTTCTCGCTTTACTAACCGCAGCCCCGGGAATCGGCTCCGCCGCCTCGTACACCGTACAGCCGAATGATTCGCTTTGGCTAATCGGGACGAAATACGGCGTTACCGTGGAGCAATTAAAGGCGTTAAACAGCCTGACAACCGATGAGCTAACGATTGGCCAAACGCTCCAAGTGCCGAACCCGCCGGAATATGCCTCGGTTAAGGTTCAGCAGAACGATACGATGTGGAAGATAGCGCAGCGTTACAATGTCCCGCTCGCTAAACTCATAAATGCAAATCCGCAAATATCGAATCCAAATAACATATGGATGGGACTAGAGATTCGCATACCTAAGAAGCCAGACAACTACTTAACAGGCGTATTTCCGCTTGCAAAAGGAAGCTATACGCCGTTCACCAATACTTATGCGGACTCACGTACATGGTCGCCTGATGTAGCGGCTGCTCGTTCGCACGAAGGCGTCGATATATTCGCGGACAAAGGCACTCCCGTATATAGCGCGCTTGGCGGCACGATCGTCAAAGCCGCATGGAACGAATACGGCGGCTGGCGCGTCACGGTGCGCGTCGATGAATCGACTGAGTTTTATTATGCGCATCTATCCAAGTATGCGACCGGCATCAAGGAAGGCGTTACCGTAACCGCAGGGCAGCTAATCGGCTATGTCGGCAGCACGGGGTACGGTCCCGAAGGAACAGAAGGAAAGTTTCTGCCTCATCTGCACTTTGCCATTTACAAGCGTACGCCAGTATATGCCGCCATCGATCCGTTCCTGTACTTGAAGTGGTGGGAGTAGTGAAGCTGCTCACTCATTAGTGAGGCTAACCTCACAAATTTAAGTGTAATAAACGCCCTACCAACAAATAATGAGGCAAACCTCACTCGCCATGAACCCAGGTTCACGCGCAGTGAGGTTTGCCTCATTCTAATTCCATATATTCCGAAATACACCGTAATAAAGTGAGCTTTGGTTCATTAATTAGTGAGCCTCTTCATAACTTAACTCTCGACGCATATCCCCTACAGCGACAGCTGCCTTAAGCTATAGAACTCGCCTTTGCCTGCCATCAACTCGTCGAATGTGCCGATCTCGGCTACACGCCCGTTCTTCATGACGACGATCCTGTCCGCATCGCGAATCGTGGACAGACGGTGCGCAACAATGAACGTCGTCCGATCTTTAATGAGCTCCTGCATCGCCTTCTGCACATGGAACTCCGACTCGTTGTCGAGAGCCGATGTCGCTTCGTCGAGCACGATTACCTTCGGATCGCGAATTAACGCGCGCGCTATCGCAATCCGCTGACGTTGGCCGCCAGACAGCTTGCCGCCGTGCTCGCCGACCATCGTATCGAGCCCTTTGGGCAGCTTCTGGATGAACTCGGACAAGTTCGCCATCTCTACGACGCGGGCAATGTCCGACTCGTTAATCTCTTTTAATCCATATGTTATATTATCGCGTATCGTACCAGAGAATAGGATATTCGTCTGCGGCACGACGGCCAGATGCTTGCGGTAGCTGCGCAGGTCGATATCGTTCATATCGATGCCGTCGACGCGCACCTTGCCTCCGGTCGCCTGCAGGAAACCAATGACGAGATTAAGCACCGTCGATTTGCCTGCACCGGACGCACCGACGAACGCGATACATTCGCCCGCCTTCACCTCCAACGTGACGTCCTCGAGCACATGATGCTCGCTGCCCGGGTAGGAGAGCTCTACGTTCTCAAAGGAAAATGCGCCTCTCACATCCGCCATTTTCTGCTTGCCGCGATTGTTCTCGATGTCCGTGGACACTAATATTTCTTTGATCGAGCGAATCGACTCGAGACCCTTGGCGATCTGCGGATAAATATTAATTAGACCGGTTACCGAGCCCAATATCATCGAGAAGAAGCCTTGATACATGACGACGTCACCGACCTGGATCTCGCCTTTGTAAGCGAGATAAGCAGTGAACATTAAGCAAAGCACCTGGAAGATTTGGAACGTTACCCAGTTCGATGCGCCGAAATACGCTTCAACGAGGTCAAGGCGATAGCCTTTGCCTTGAATATTGCGCAGCGTCGAATCGATGCGCGCAATCTCCACTTTCTCGAGGCCATGCGCCCGCGTGACCGGAATCATCTCGACCATCTCCGATACACGCGACGACATTTGCTCGATCTCCTTGCGGAACTCGCTGTTCGATCGGCGGATCTTCCTGCGGAACGCCGTTACGATAGAGATTGACATCGGAATCGTAAGAACGAAGAACAGGGATACGACCCAACTGCTCTGAACCGTAATGATGAACGAGACAACGATGTTGACGACTGCCGGAGCGAGAGCGATCATGAACTGCTTCGACATCGCCTCGACCGCTTCGACATCGCGAAGCACCTTCGACTGCAGCTTGCCGGCCGGAAGCTCGCGATGCGAGTTGATCGACAGCTGCTGCAGCTTGCGTACCATTGCGCTGCGAAGTCCCGCCTCTACATGCCGGACAGCACGGCTGAGGAACGATATGTACGCCGCATGAGTCGGTATATTTTGCAAAATGACGATGACCACAACGATAAAATTGATCCACATGCCGCGCATGGAATGTGCCGAAGGATTCGTGGCGATATTGATGATATTCGCCGTAACGATCGGCAGCACATAGATCGGCGCGCTTTTCACAATCAAAAAAACAAACGAAATAAACAAATTGCCAAAGTTCCCTTTGTATAACGATAACAAAAACTTAAACGGGGTCGTTTCTTCTGCAAGCGCCGCGTTCTCGAACGTGCTGCCTAACCCTCTCCGTGCCTTAAGCTCTGCGGCACTCTCCAACATGATAGTCTCCATCCTTCTGCAGCTCATAATCTTTAGGTATCATCATTTCGTGCTGACGCCACTCATCTTAACTCCTAACGGGATGTTATGTAAATGTGTGAATTTGCAAAAAAATATTGATTTTTGCTTCTATCCGCTCAGCGGTGCTTATCCTTATAATCCTTCGGCGTTACGCCGACCATCTTCTTGAACAGCTTGTTGAAATAGACCGGATCGCTATAGCCGACCAGCTGCGAGATTTCATAGTTTTTTAAAGAAGGATGATCGCTCATGAACTGCTTCGCCTTCTCGATCCGAATCCGAATAAGGAAGTCGGTCACCGTCTCCCCCGTCTCCTGCTTGAACAGCCTGCTCAAATAGTTGCCGCTCATGCCAACCGTCTCCGCAATGCTCTCCATCTCGAAGTTTTTGTCATACTGCTGCTCCAGTATCGCCTTCATCCGTTCAATGACGTGATGCTCCTTGTCGGCAGACAGGGATTGCGACGACGCTTCTTCGGCTAGCTGCTCCTGCTCCTTCGCCGTTTGCCTCTCGCTCTTCAGCCTAGTGAGCAGTTCGTACAGCTGCGCTTTATCGATCGGCTTCAGCAGATAGTCCCTTACCCCTTGCCTAAGCGCCTTGCGGGCGTATTCGAATTCGCTGAAACCGCTAAGCACGATCATAGCGATCGACTTGTCGCGTATATGTTCGATGAGACGGAAGCCGTCCATCATCGGCATCTTTATATCGGTAATCAGGACGTCAAGCTCGCCGGGAGCAAGCTTGGCAATATGCGTCCAAGCGTCCATCCCGTTGCTGAACGAGCCGATCACTTGTATGTCGAGGTCCATTTTCAGCAAAATCTTTTGCAAACCGAGCCTAATAAATTCTTCGTCGTCTACGATGATGATGTTCATGCCACTTCAGCTCCTCCCTCGTAGTTTGAGCCAAAATCCGCAAAACTTCAATCTTCCCTTCCTCAGCGCTTGCAAGAAAAACAAGCGGGCGGTTACTTCACCGCGCCGCTTGTCACACCTGCGAAAATATATTTTTGAAGGAACATGTAGAGGATTGCCGTAGGAATCATAATAATCAGGATTGCCGATGAAATCATCTGCCAGTCGCCGCTGTTGACGCCGAAGAAGCGCATAAGCGAGGTCGATACGACGACATGCTCGGGCCGTGGCAAGTACAAGTACGGAATGAACATATCGTTGTAGATGCTGATCGTCTTCAAGATCACGATCGTCGCTGTCGCCGGAGCAAGCAGCGGGAAGATGATCGAACGGAAGATCCTGAACAATGAAGCTCCCTCCAGCATGGCGCTCTCATCGAGCTCATAAGGGATGTTGCGAATGAATTGCAAGAAAATATATATTTGCAAAATATCGGCGCCGACATAGATCAGTACCGGCCCCATCAGATTGTTCGTCAGCTCCAGCGCTTGAATCGTCTTGTAGTTGACAACCTGCGTCGTAATGGACGGAATGATTGTCGCGAAGAGGAACAGTCCGACAAGCGCGCCTTTGAACTTAAAGTTGAATCGTCCGACCGCATAACAGAAAGCCGAGCCGATCAAAATATTAAGCACGAGCGTAACCACGATAATAATAATCGTATTGCCGAAGGCCGTCGTCATGTCCGCGGACTTGAATGCCGCGCCGAAGTTGCTGAAGTTAAGGAAGCTGTCCGGCAAGGAGATGGAAGACTTCGTTTGGAACTCTTCCTTCGTCTTGAAAGCATTGACGATAATAATATATGGCGGGAACAATATCGCAAAGGCGGCTGCGAGGAGCGATAAATATTTGACGCTATCCCAGATTCGGCTAGATCGCTGCATCCTTTATTCCCCCTTTCTATTCAGCAGGAAGCGCTGAATCGATAACACGATGACTACAAATAACAACAAGACTACACTCATTGCCGATGCTAGGCCGTAGTTGTTGAACTGGAATGCGGTCTCGATAATTTTCATAACGAAGGTTTCGCTTGCTCCGGCCGGTCCGCCCTTAGTCAATACGAAAGGTAGATCGAATACTTCCAAAGCTCCCGTAACGGTTAAGAACAAGTTCAACTCGATAATCTTATAGATGTTTGGCAGCGTAATATGCAAAAATTGCTTCCAGCCGTTCGCTCCGTCGATCGATGCGGCCTCGTATAGGTCACTAGGGATCGATTGAAGCGCTGCTAAGTAAATAACCATATTGAAGCCCATGAATCTCCATAGGCCGATAGAAGCCAGCGTATAGTTAACGAATGAACCATTGCCAAGCCAGCTCGTTTCGGACAAAGCTCCGAAGCCCAGCTGTCCCAATAAGTAATTAAGCGAGCCGTTCGTCGTATCGAATACGTATCCGAATAAGTAGGCGACGGCAACGCCGTTAAGAATATAAGGCAAGAATAGCAGCAGTCGGAAGAAGTTGCGTCCCTTCAGCTTGCTGTTAAGTACAACCGCGAAATAAATAGCCAGGATGTTCTGAACGATACCGACGACGAAGTAAGCAAGGTTATGCTTGAACACGCCGAAGATGCCCGGATTGGAGAAAACCTCCTTATAGTTGTCAAAGCCGATCCATGACCGGTCCGGACTTAAGCCGTCCCAGCTCGTGAAGCTGATGCGAAACAGCTCGAGCGCCGGGTAATAAGCAAATGTCAGAAGCAGCAGCAGCGGCACCGACACGAACAGAGTGATGATGAGCTTCTTCTGCGTATTAAAAGAAAGCCTGCTGAACATACGGTATCCCTTCCTTCCCGAAAGACTAGGACGGATGATCCCACAACCCGATCATCCGCCCGCGCCTCGTTATCTAATGAATAACAATTACAGTTACAGACCTAAGTCCTTCTTCGCTTTCGCCCAAGCCGTGTTCACCTTATCGAATACTTTCTGCGGATCCTTCGACAATACGAACTCTTGAACGACAGCTGCTTGGTCAAGCTGCGCTTTGTTCTGGATTTGCGTTGCCGCATCCACTGGTTGCGCCGGCTCGAAGTATTTCGGCGAGTACGTGTTGAATTCCGCAAGCTGTGGCAATTTTGGTTCTTTGCCTTTGAGCGTCGGGATGAAGCCCGCGAAGTCGTCGAAGCCTGATTCTTCAATCATCCATTTCACGAAGGCTTTAGCCGCTTCTACGTTGCCGTTTTTGTTAACCGCGTAGAAGAAGTCCGGGTTAAGAGGTGCTTTCGCTACGCCGCTGTTGTCGGCAGGGAATGGGAAGAAGCCTACGTCCTCGGCAGCAGCGCCGTTCTCGATAACTTGGTTGATAACCCAGTTGCCAAGCAGATACATACCGAAGTTACCCGATGCGACGTCCTTCTTCGATTGCTCCCAGTTCGTCGAGTTAACGTCTTTCTCAAGGAAGCCTTTTTCGTACAGTTCGCGCAGGATGCCCCATGATTTGCCGTATGCGTTGTCAAGCGTGTAAGGCGTATCCGTTTCAGCGCGTTTGTTCTGGTGAGCCGGGTCCTCGCCTACGATCGTAGTCACGTCATATACCCATGCATCAAGCGGCCATTTGTCCTTGAAGTTGGAAGCGAGCGGCACGATGCCTGCATCCTTCAGCTTCTGCGCAGCCGCAAGGAACTCGTCATACGTTTTTGGAATTGCCGTAATGCCGGCTTTCTCGAACGCTTTTTTGTTATAAACGATACCTACAGTAGAACCGCCGGAGGATACGCCGTACATTTTGTTTTCGAACGATTTCAAGTCTTTGAAATAGATCTCGTCGGAAAATTGAATGTCGTCAAGCGGAGCAAAGTAGTTCGACAGCTCGTTGTTCGGAATGGTTGGCGTGAATACGACGTCCGGGAAATCGCCGGAAGCGATACGGATCTTAAGCGTCTTGTCGTAGTCGAGGATCGCTTCGAACTTCAGGTCAACGCCCGGGTATTTCTCTTCGAATCGTTTCTCGTAATCAACATACTCCTTGTCAACCATGTCGGTACGGTTCGTTAGGAACACAACCTCGCCGGTAATGTTGGGAGCAGCCTCCTCGCCCCCGCCGTTGCTCGGTTTGTTCGTTGCCGTGTTCTCGCTTGCCGGTACGTTTGTCGCTTTGTTCGTTTCATTGTCCCCATTGTTTCCGCCACATGCAGCCAACGTTGTTAGCATAACAGCAGACACTAAAGCTAACGATGCAATTTTCTTCATTTCGTATTTCCCCCTGTTCATCGTTTGGTAACGCTTGCAAATTGAGTTTACCTCACTCGTAAGCGTTCGCAAATGGTTTAAAATGCGATTTATAGTCTTCAAATGACATCTTCATAAATTTCATTTCTAACTAACATTTATTTAATGTAATCGCTTTAAGTGCGATTTTAGCTTTCATATCGCATCGTTTATTGAAGAAAAAATAAAATTTACTCGTTTCGCGACTAAGGTATTGCCAAAACACCTGTTTATCATGTTTACTTGTTATATAACAAACTAATTAATTATGATAACAAATCTACCTAACAGCAAAGCGAGGCGATTCTATGTCAACTTTATCCACTTTACCCTCCTACATCGGAGGAATGACCTGGGGTTGGACCGGCGTTCGCGGAACTTGGACTGGCGAGCAAGCCGATAAATCGATGGAGCTTATGGCCAGCCGCCTTAACGTGAACTGGACGGCCATCACGCTCGGGGCATTGCAAGATCATCCTCAAGCAACTGAAATCAAATATAAGGAAGCGCCGACTGTAACCGATGACGAGGTGCGCTCTGCCATTCGCAAGGCGAAGGAGCTTGGGCTTCAAGTTGTAATGAAGCCTGTCGTGAACTGTGCCAACGGCACTTGGCGCGCCCATATTAACTTCTTCGATGTCGACGTGCCCTGTGAACCGAAGTGGTCGGAATGGTTCGCCTCCTATACCGCATTTATCGTTCATTATGCAAGGATCGCCGAGGAGACGGGCTGCGAGATGCTCTGTATCGGCTGCGAGATGGTACAGACGGATCGCCGTGAGCAAGAATGGCGTAAGCTTATCGCCGAGGTTCGAGGCGTTTACTCCGGCATCATTACTTACAACTGCGATAAATATCAGGAAGCCAATGTGAAATGGTGGGATGCCGTCGACGTCATCTCTTCGAGCGGATACTATCCGATTGACAATTGGGAGGAGCAGCTTGATCGCATCGAACGTGTTGTGGCTGCTCATGATAAGCCATTTTTCTTCATGGAAGCGGGCTGTCCGAGCCGCGAGGGCTCGCCTTATATCCCGAACGATTGGGGACTTGCAGGGGCACCGAGCGAAGAAGCGCAGCGCAGCTTCTACGAAGCGATGTTCTCGGCTTGCGACAAGCGTGACTGGGTAGGCGGCTTCATGTTATGGGATTGGCCAGCAAAGCTTTATGAAGAAAGCGAAGCCGGTGCCAACGACGATTACTGCATGTACGGCAAGCAAGCGGAGAGCACGGTTCGTTCCTATTACACAGTCAAAACAAAGCAACCGGCGAAAGGGGCGGCAACTAAATGAGCGACTGGAAACAGCAATGGCTGCCTGCCATTGAGACGGAGCTGAAAGATAATATTCTCGGCTTCTGGATGAAGCATTCCATTGACGAAGAGAAAGGCGGCTTCTACGGCTACATCAGCCGCGAGCTTGAAGCGGATGCCTCGGCAGACAAAAGCTCGGTGCTCAATACTCGCATTTTATGGACATTCGCTTCCGCCTATCGTATTTACAAAGACGAGCAATATTTGCGAATAGCCGAGCGTGCATATGCCTATGTAACCGAGCATTTCATCGATCGCGAATACGGCGGCTTGTACTGGATGGTGGATGCGGAAGGTAGCCCGTCCCAGTCTAAGAAGCAGATTTACGGTCAAGCGTTCGCTATCTATGCGCTGTCCGAATATTATCGCGCCACCGGGCACGAGCCGGCGCTCGCACAAGCCATCGAGCTCTTCTCGGTACTGGAGAAGCACGGCTACGACACTATCCATAAAGGTTATGTCGAAGCGTTGTCCCGCGAATGGGAGCAAACCGATGATCTTTCCTTAAGCAACAAAGATTTGAACGAAAAGAAATCAATGAATACGCATCTGCATGTGCTGGAGGCGTACACGAATCTGTACCGCGTTTGGAAGTCGGATGAGCTTAGCGCGAAGCTGAAGGAGCTAATCGAAGTCACGATCAAGCATATTATCGATGACGACAGCGCGCACTTCCTGCTATTCTTCGACGAGGAATGGAACAGCAAGTCCGAGCACGTCTCTTACGGGCATGACATCGAGGGCAGTTGGCTGCTCGTTGAAGCAGCCGAGGTGCTTGGCAACGAAGCTCTGCTGGCCGAGTCGAAGGCCATCGCGCTGCGCATGGCGGAAGCGACGCTGAATGAAGGCGTCGATAAAGACGGCGGGTTATGGAATGAAGCGGACGCTCACGGACTCATCGACGCAGACAAGGACTGGTGGCCGCAAGCCGAAGCCGTCGTCGGCTTCTATAATGCTTATCAGATGAGCGGGGACGAGAAGTACCGCGACGCTGCGCAGCGCTCTTGGCAATTCATCGAGAATTACATCGTCGACAAACAGTTCGGCGAGTGGCATTGGAGCGTAACCGAAGATGGCAAGCCGAGCGGCAATGTGCAGAAGGTAAGCGCCTGGAAGTGCCCTTACCACAATGGCAGAGCTTGCTTCGAGATGCTCGAGCGACTGCAGCACTAGACGGGTAGCCTTGGTTTCGTGATGAAGGTGAAATAACAGGATTTACTACCGTTAATTTCCTCTCATCGCTCGATCTAATCGAATTAACGGGATTTCCTCCCGTTAATTTCCTCTCATCGCTCGATCTAATCGAATTAACGGGATTTCCTCCCGTTAATTTCCTAATAGGAGCTTCAATTCGGCAAGTAGGCTCGAATTAGCGGGAGTTTTTCCAGTTATTCTTTAAATAGAGTAATATCGTTCGAAAATAGCTCCAGTTTTTCCCGTTAATCAGTACATCCCGACTAAAAAATTGGCAATTAATGAAACGGAGGCCATCCTAATGTTAAATTTTGAACAACGCAAGCAGCTTCTTACGGAGCGTTATGAATCTCTCGTCGGTCGCAAAAACAGTCCGATCGAGCTCGGCAACGGCATTTTCGAACGTTACGAGCACCCAGTTCTAACGGCTGAGCATGCACCGCTTCACTGGAAATACGACTTCAACCCGGAGACGAATCCGTATTTCATGGAACGTATCGGCGTTAACTGCGTCTTCAACCCAGGAGCAATCTTCTTGAACGGCAAGTTTTTCCTTGTCGCCCGCGTAGAAGGCAATGACCGCAAATCGTTTTTCGCGATTGCCGAGAGCGATAACGGCGTAGACGGCTTCCGTTTCTGGGATCATCCGATTCTGCTGCCGGAGACATCCAATCCGGACGTTAACGTCTACGACATGCGTCTCGTTCAGCATGAGGACGGCTGGATCTACGGCTTGTTCTGCACCGAGCGCAAAGACCCGGAAGCGCCAAGAGGCGACCTCTCCAGCGCCGTTGCGCAATGCGGCATCGCAAGAACGAAAGATTTGAAGACGTGGGAGCGCCTTGACGATCTGAAGACGGCTTCCAACCAACAGCGCAACGTTGTGCTGCACCCTGAGTTTGTCGACGGCAAATACGCGTTCTATACGCGTCCGCAAGACGGCTTCATCGATACGGGATCCGGCGGCGGCATCGGCTGGGGCTTGTCCGACACGATCGAGAATGCCGTTATCGATCGCGAGATCATTATCGACGAGCGCCACTACCATACGATCAAGGAAGTGAAGAACGGCCAAGGACCCGCTCCGATCAAAACGGACAAAGGCTGGCTTCATATCGCTCATGGCGTTCGCAACACGGCTGCCGGCCTTCGTTATGTCATTTACGCGTTCCTATCCGAGCTTAACGATCCTAGCAAAGTGACGCACCGCCCAGGCGGTCATCTAATTGCGCCGGAAGGCATCGAGCGCGTAGGCGACGTATCCAACGTAACGTTCTGCAACGGCGTTATCGCGCAAGAGAACGGCGATGTGTTCATCTACTACGCATCCTCCGATACGCGCTGCCATGTCGCTGCGACAACTGTTGATCGTCTGCTAGACTATGTGATCAACACGCCGGAAGATCCGCTCCGCTCGTACGCATGCGTGGAGCAGCGTATCGAGCTCATTGACCGCAACTTGCAGCTGGCATCGAAGTAATACGGTTTAACATAACGAAACGAGCCTATCCTCGCTTTTATTAGCAGGATAGGCTCTTCCTTTTATCAGCATAAAATCCCCCTCCGCCTCCGCCCCTAGATGTAGACCGCTCTATTCCATAGGCCGATTGTCAATCGATTCCATATACGAAATAATAGAGAAAATAACATATATGTAATCCATTATTCATCAGCTACATTCACGGTTGGAGGAGGAAACGTATTGACCACCCAAGAGCAAGCTACAGAGTTAGATAAGCCTATATTGGTAGTACTTAAAATGCTGCGCTGGGCCAAAGCCTACTGGCTCGCCTACTTAGGCATTATTGCCATCGTCCTAGTTGCATCGTTGCTTCCTGTCGGCTGGGCCGAAGCGATGCGCCTATTGTTCGACGCGACTTCGCAGCTCAATATGGACGGCTTGCTGCAAGCCTCGATTTGGTTCGGCTCCCTGTTCGTTATCGAGGTTGCCGTCTCATTCCTGCAAGCGCTGCTCAATCAGCGGCTAAGCAATCGTACCACGCTCGATATGCAGCGAGGACTGCTTGGCGGGCTTTTCACAATGAAGCTTTCTCGTTATATGAAATGGCATACGGGCGATAAGCTCCAGCGGCTCAATAGCTCTGCACCGACCGCGCAGGAGGGAATCAATAAACGTATCCCCGAGCTCATTCACAACGTCCTTTCGATTCTGTTCCTATTCGTCTACTTAACGATTCTGTCTTGGGAGCTGATGGCCGGGGCGATCGTCGTCGCCTTGCTGCTTCCGCTGCTTAGCAATATGCTCGCGAAGCCGATACGCAGATGGCAGGACAAGACGAACGAGGGGCATGGCGAGCGCGACGCTATGCTGCTCGATCAATTGCAAGGCGCTGAGGTTGTCCGCAGCTATGGACTGCGCCCTTCCTTCAACAAAGCGTGGAGAGACAAGGTCGAGACGACAAGGCATCGTTGGCTGCGAACCGAGCTGCTGCGCGCTGTGAACGGCTGGGCTGTGTTTATCGGTTTTTGGCTTGGCCAAGTGTATATATTCAGCATGGGAGCTTCGATGGTCGTTAATGGGAGTCTCGCCGTAGGCGCCATAGCCGCTTTCATGTTGTCGTATGAACGGCTCGTTTTCCCTCTTGCGCATCTTATTCAGACTTGGTCCTCCGTCTCGGACTCCGTCGCACATGCAAAGCGAGTCTATGAGATGATCGATCCTGCCGAGGCAGAAGCAGCAACCGTTATGGATGCCACCTTGCCTTCAGCCGCCGCCTTGCCTCAGCAGGGCGATATCGTCTTGGATCAAGTCACATTCGCCTACAACGATCAAGACATTGTCCTCAATCAACTCTCGCTCACCATTCGGCAAGGTCAGGTTACTGCCATTGTCGGTCCTAGCGGGAGCGGCAAGAGTTCTCTCATTAAGCTCATTCTCGGTCTTCATTCCCCTTCTTCGGGAACGATTCGATATGGTGCACATGACCTGAACGAACGCAACGCTGAGTCGTGGAGACGGCTAACCGCCTATGTCCCTCAGGACGCCGCACTGTTCGATGCAACAGTCATGGATAATATCCGCATCGGCCGACTGGACGCTACGGATGAAGAGATTGCCGAGGCGGCTCACTACGCAAACGCCCATCCTTTTATAGAGGCGCTGCCTGAGGGGTATGCAACCCGTCTTGGAGAGAGAGGACAGCGCCTATCCGGAGGCGAGCGGCAACGTTTGGCACTGGCAAGAGCGTATTTGCGCAATCCTCGTATTTTGCTGCTGGATGAGCCTACCTCGGCATTGGACGGCATTAACGAGCGTCTCATGCAGGATGCGCTTCAAAGCGTAATGCAAGGAAGAACCGTACTCGTAGCGGCACATCGGCTATCAACCGTTGAGGACGCGGATTGTATCGTTTATATGGAAAATGGCAGCATCATAGAGAGCGGGACGCATGCCGGGTTGCTGCAGTTAGGCGGCAAGTACGCTGCGCTTGTCAAAGCGGGCGACTGGTCCGACCTGCGAGAGGAGAGTATGGCCCGATGAATTCACCAATCCCATTACGTACAACACCAACGCTCAGGCAGCTTATTGCTTTGCTGTGGTCGAAGCTGGGCAAAGGGAAAGTTCCTTTTACAGCGTCGGTCATCTTAACCCTCGGCGAAACGGTTGTCATGCTGCTCGTTCCACTGCTGATGGAAATATACTATAACCGACTAGAGCTAGGACAGTTAACCTATATTAACAATCTAATGATCATTTCTACCATTATCGTGATCGTCCTTCTCGGTCTCACTATTCTTGGATTCTACAATAAGCAAAATAGTATGAGCGCACTTCAACGCGACGTTAGTCTAGAGCTCGCCGACGAAGCGCAACGGCTGCCGCTGCAAGACGCCTCGGCATCGCACTCCGCCGACCTGGCCCAGCGGATATGGGCCGATGGAGACCGAACAAGCTGGATTCTCTCCACCTTGTTCCACGGCATCGGCAGCCAAGCGATTATGCTTGTGCTCGCCGCCATCTACATGCTGTGGCTGCAATGGGAGATTGCTTTGGCACTGTTCATCCTTATGCCGATTGGCATTGTTGGCAGCCACTTGCTTCGCAGAAGGCTCGGCGTCATCGGCCTTGCCGTAGCGGAGCAGGAAGCTGCCGTGCGGCAATGCCAGCAGGATGCGCTGCAAGGCATGGAGACACTGCGCGCCTTCGGCGCCGAAGGCTGGATGATGGACCGCTTCGTGGAGGAACGCCATAAGTTGAACAGGCTGTATATGCAGCGCATGTGGTGGAACGAGCTTGTGAACGGACTCACCGTCTCGCTCTCCCTTCTTCTCACCTGGGGTTCTGTACTCGCAGTCGCTTGGCTAGCCGTACAAGGAAAGCTTCAGATCGGCGCGTTGATGGCCTTCTTCGTGCTCGTCTGGAGGATCTACAATCCGCTCGTCAATATCGGCAGAATGTGGGGCGAGGTACAGCAGAACTTAGGGCAGACAGCACGTATATCCGCCCTTTGGGGGGCGAAGAAAGAGCCTAGCCATGCCGTCGATAGCTTCAGCGGCAAGCAGCAGCATGACATACGCTGGAGCAACGTATCGTTTCGTTACGATGAGCATGCAGGCGTTCATACCGATCAACAAACAACCGATTCAAACACCAATGCCGACATGTCCGCAGCCGGTCAACATTTGCTGCAGCGCTTCAACCTGGAGCTGCGTCCCGGTTCATTCACCGCTATCGTTGGACCAAGCGGGTCCGGCAAGTCAACAGCTGCCAAGCTTGGCGCGGGGCTGTTATTTCCCGACGAGGGTGAAGTAACCATTTGCGGTGCGAATCCAAGCCACCATGCGGAATTAGCTAGGCAATACGTCGCTTATGTTCCCCAATCCCCGTATCTGTTCGCGGGTACGATCCGCGATAATTTACTCGTCGGCAAGCCGAATGCTTCAGACTCCGATCTCGTTGATGCAGCCGTTGCCGCAGCCGCTCACGATTTCATCATGGCTCTGCCGGACGGCTACGATACGCCATTGAAGGAGCATGGCAGCTCTTTAAGCGGCGGACAGAAGCAGCGGCTGGCCATCGCCCGCGCCATGCTCTCAGCGCGGCCCATCTGGATCTTCGACGAGGCCACCTCGGCGCTCGACACCGATACGGAGCGCTACGTGATGGACAGTGTTCGCAAACGCACACTGCTGCAGGGAAGCACGCTGCTCGTCATCGCCCACCGGCTGACGACCGTGCAGGACGCAGACTCCATTATCGTCATGGAGAACGGCTTAATCGCCGAGCAAGGCGACCACGAGCAATTGCTGATGCTCACAGACGGCACCTATCGCAAGCTGTGGAATAAAACTTAACGAGCTTATTCGGACTGGGAGGGAGCAGCTCTATTAGCTGCTCCCTCCCGTTTCTTAACGGTCCGTTGATGCCCACCCCAGCTTCACACCCGCTTCGCTCCATAGCAACCTAAACGCCTCCCCCCTCAACATTTCGCTGCACTTTATGCAACTGATCACCTCTACACGGCGCTTCTACAAGTCCTCGTTGCATATTGTGCAACGGACCCTCCAATATGGAATTATGCAAGTTCGCCCATTCACGCCAAATTACGGCTACTCGTCCCCTCCCCCTGCCGAACGTACTAAAAATCGCTCCCCCTCCCGAAAGGTATAAAGAATGAAAGACAGCATGAATACGATCATGGGGGAACAGGGATGGAGACAGTAAAGAAAAAAACATACACAAGAAAAAAGGTCATTAACATCGTAACCGTTTTGTTTTTGGTTATCTTTATGATGGCTGTAGCCGCATGGGTAGCTTTCCGGATGCTCGTCGGCGCTCAGGATATTGGTCAGTTGGAGACTCCTCTTCCGGCTGCGACCATCGTTTATGACAAGGACGGCAAAGAAGCGAGCCGAATATCGTTTAATAAAATAGAGGAAATAGATTACGCAAGTATTCCGGCCCATCTCGTCCATGCGGTTATTGCCATCGAAGACAAGCGGTTTCTAACGCATGACGGCATGGACGTCCGGGCAATCGGACGCGCTTTTTGGACGAATGTATCAGCGGGCGGTACGATGCAAGGCGGGAGCACGATTACGCAGCAGCTTGCGAAAAATGTATTTTTGTCTCAAGAGCGAACATGGTCGCGGAAATGGAACGAAGTGCTTTTGGCCAAAAAAATCGAGGAAAACTACAGCAAGGAACGTATCATGGAAATGTATCTGAATCAAATTTACTACGGAGAAGGAGCCTGGGGAATTAAACGGGCTGCATACACCTATTTCGGCAAAGAGGCCGATCAGTTGACCGTCGCCGAGGCAGCTTTGCTGGCCGGTCTTATTAAAGCGCCTTCGGCACTTACACCGTATAAACATTTAGAGAAAGCCACAGAGCGGCGAAACCTTGTTCTGGAACAGATGAAGGAGCAAGCGTTCATCGACGCCAATACTTACAATGAAGCGGTTAAGGAGCCGGTTACGCTATTAAGCGCTAAGCCTAACCGCGTCGACGATATCCGGTTTCCCTATTATGTGGATCAAATGATTCGTGAAGCAATGACGCAGTACGGCTTATCGGAAAATGAAGTGCTCCTCGGCGGGCTACGTATCTACACCGAGTTGGATCAAGGCATGCAGCAAGCAGCCGAGCAAGTGTATGCGGAGGAGTCGTTGTTCCCGCAAAGCACGGAAGATCAATTGATCCAGAGCGGCGCATCTTTGATTGACCCGAGAACAGGCGGAATTAGAGCGCTCATAGGCGGCAGAGGCGATCAACCGTTCCGCGGCTTTAACCGCGCTTCGCAGCTTAAGCGCCAGCCTGGCTCTACGATCAAGCCGATCGCCGTCTATACGCCGGCATTGGAAGCGGGCTATCGTCCGATGGATACAATCGTTGACGAGCCGATCAATATTGGAGGTTATGAACCGCAAAATGCCGGCGGGGGCTATCACGGGAACGTTACGCTGTACGAAGCGCTCATTAACTCTTATAACATCCCGGCTGTTAAGCTGTTGAACGAGCTCGGCATTGACAAAGGTCTGGATGCGGCCGGTCGCTTCGGCATCCCATTGACCCCGGAGGATCGAACGCTCGGTCTTGCGCTTGGCGGTCTGCATGAAGGCGTATCTCCGATGCAAATGGCGGAAGCGTTCGGCGTATTCGCTAATGATGGCGTGAAGATGCAGGCACATTCGATAACGCGTATCGAATCCGCAGACGGCGTTCTGCTAGCCGAGGCAGCTAAGCCGGAAGGCACGCAGGTAACGGAGCCCGGAATTGCTCGGACGATAACCGCCATGCTCGAAGGTGTCATTCAAGAGGGAACAGGCACCGCCGCTGCATTGCAGGGACGCCCGGTTGCCGGCAAATCGGGTACGACCCAAATGTCGGGAGCAACCGAGCAAGGGGCCAAGGATAACTGGTTCGTCGGTTATACGCCGCAGCTTGTCGGGGCTGTGTGGTTAGGCTACGACCATAGCGACAGTATGCATTATTTAACGACAACATCGAAGGCGGCGGCTGCCGTATTCCAAGCTTTAATGGAGCAAGCGCTCAAGGATGAGCCTGTGCTGGCCTTTCCGCCCGCGCCTTCCGATATGTGGGGCAAGAAACAGAAGGAAGAGAAAAAGGAGTCTAATTCTGAAAAACCATCCAAAAATAAAGAAAAGAATAAAGAGAAACGAGATAGGAACAAGGAAAATAAAAACGACAATAAAAAATCAGACAAAAACGATAAGCAGAAGAAAAAAGAGCGTGAGCGTGAACGAGACCGCGATCGCTAAGCTCGTAACGGCATTTCGTCGAACTAAAAAGAGTAAATGGTGAAAAGGTCTGCGTATAGCGGCATTTCATCAAACTATTCAGCCGATTTTTGGCTATATTGCCAAAACCGCTTTATTAGTGGCCCTAAATCAAACTATATGAAGCAGTAATTGCGCAAACCCTACATTAGTTGCCCAAAATGCCTTTATAGCGCCGTATGCAAAAAACAGTGTTGGCCGAAGCAGCTGCTTCATGGCCAACACTGTTTTTCCGCGCAGCAGCTACTGCTGCTTCACTCCGCTCTTCACATGCGCAGTCGAATCGCGATACAGCAGCTCGCTCGAGAGCAATATTTTCTCGATCGGCGCTCCCTTCTTCACGATTCGTTCCATCAATCGCTCGACCGCGCGCCTTCCAAGCGCCTCCTTCGGCACATGCACGGTCGTCAGCGCCGGCTCCATCCGATAGGAGTCTTCGATATTATCGAAGCCTGTAACGGAGATGTCGTCAGGCACGGATATGCCAAGCTCCTGCAAGGCTTTGACCGCGCCGATAGCGATCATATCATTGGCGCATACGAGTGCGGTAGGCAGCTTACGGAGTTTCTTGCGCTTCATGGCCCACTGCTTAATCTGCTCCTCGAACGCCTCATGCTCATATCCTTCAACTCTTAGCAAATAATCGTCGCGCTGCTGCTCGGCGCCCTCCTGCTCCTCAATCGCATTGCGGAAACCGAGGAAACGGTCTTGGAAGCTGCGCGAATATCGGATATCGCCTACGAAACAGAGCTGCTTATGGCCGATGCCGATTAGATTCTTCGTCAGGCGATACATGCTCTCGAAGTTGTTGGCGAATACCGCATCGCTTGGAATAAGCATATCCTCATGATCGACCAGCACCATCGGCAAGCCGATTCGATGCACCTCAAGTAACAGCGACGTCGAGATTTCACCTACGCCGACCAGTCCTAGAATACCGTTCGGGTTCAGAAAATGAAGGAAATGCTCGACGCTTTGCTCGGATACGATCACCATGCCCAGCCCATCCTCTTCCAAGCAGGTAGAGATGCCGTCGAGGATCCGCCCCCAATATAGCGACTCCTTCGTCTGAAAGCGGATATTAGGCATAAGGACGAGCACCGATTGTTTGCCAGAAGCCGGCACCTTAGGCAGCTGCTCCAAGTTCATCGACTTCACGTATGCATTCTTTTGGGCAAAATACCCGAGCTGGGATGCGGCACTGATCACCCGCTCCTTCGTGGCGTCGCTAACGCCCCCCTTGCCCGAAAGCGCTTTGGATACGACAAACTTTGATACGCCTAAGTGATCGGCGATTTGCTGCATAGTTACCTTCTTTGACATCGGTTATGCTCCACCTAACTTTTTGATATGTTGCGCGCTTCCTTCCAGCGCTTGTTGTACTCGTCGAATGCCGATTGCAGGCTAGGAGCCGCAATCCATTCCTGAATGTAATCGCCGGACCAGAACGTCATCTGAGCGGCGGAGGCAATTTCGAGCAGAGTATCGTTCGGGACGCTTTTCTCCAGAAACTCGATGTTGAACGACAGGAACTCCTTGAATTGCGGCAGCATCGGCTCCTTCGAATTATCGACGGGCAAGAAGCCGGAATCGTCCACGTATCCTGATTCATGGACAAAATAATCGACCCATGCCTCGGCCAGCTCCTTGTTCGCGCTGAACTTGCTGACGCCTACGAACCAGTCGGGACTTAGCGGTGCGAACCTCTTATCGCTATTGTCGTAAGGGAACGGGAATAATCCGATGTCCTCTGCATCCGCACCTGCAGCGACGACTTGATTAATGACCCAATTGCCCATCAGATACATGCCGGCGTTGCCCTCGGCAAGCTCGCGCTTGGAAGCTTCCCACTGGTTGGACAGCAGCTGCTCCTCGACATACCCTTTATCAATAAGCGTCTTAACGATCGTAATCGCTTGACCCCAAGCATTGTCGATCGTCCACGGCTCATCGGTCAATACCATTTCGTTCAAGTATTCCGGATTGCCCGTCATGTAGCTGACGAGATCCTCCCCCCATGTCATGAGCGGCCACTGCGCGCCATAGTTCAGGAAGACGGGCACAACGCCAGCTTGCTTCAGCTTCTCGCATGCCGCATAGAACTCATCCAGCGTCGTCGGTACCTTCGTAATGCCTGCCAGCTTGAACGCTTCTTTGTTGTAGACGATTCCTGTCGTCGATGCGCCAGTCGCAATGCCGTACCTCTGCCCGCTATATGCCTTGAAATCGGCGAACCGTACATTCTCGAACAAATCCATGCTGAGCGGTTCAAAATAATCAGGCAGCGCCTCATTCTTAATGCTGTTCGGCACTAGCAGCACGTCGCCGATCGTCCGCGTCGACAGCCTGACCATAATGTCGCTGGCATAATTGGTAATGCCTTCGAACTTGACCGTGACGCCCGGATGCAGCTTGGCGAAGTCATCGGCATATTGCTGGAATACGCCGTTCTCGATCAGATCGACGCGATTGGTCAACACCTGAAGCGTAACGGGCTCCGTCTCTGTCTTCGACTTGTCGGTTGGGGCGATATTGTCCGGATTGCCGGATGTCCCTTGCCCGCATCCTGTAACGAATACGCCTAATAAAATTGAGATAACGAACAGAAGAGCGTATTTATTCATTCCGCTTCTCTCCCAGGTTCAAATGGAAGCTGCAGCACGACTTCCGTACCGTGCCCTAGCTGGCTGTACACTTTCAGTCCATAGCTGATGCCGTAATGGAGCTTAATTCGTTCATTCACGTTCTTGAGTCCGATGCCTCCGGACGTGCGCATAGACACGACCTCATCGCCGCCTGCGAGCGAGCGGTTAAGCCGCTCGAGCGTATCGTCATCCATGCCGACGCCGTCGTCCTTAATGTGGACAAGCATCCCCTGCATCGTCACCTCGACATGAAGGGCAATCGTCATGAGCGGCTTGGAGTCGTCCATGCCATGGTAGATCGCATTTTCCACGATAGGCTGCAGCACAAGCTTAATGATCGGATATTGCTCCAATGGCTTATCCAAGCCGCATTCGAGGACGAACCGGTTCGGATATCGGTAATTCAGCAGCTCTACGTAATTCCGAACATGGCCGAATTCTCTCGACAGCGTCACCTCTTCATGCAGATCGCTTATGCTGTAGCGCAGCAGCTTGCCTAATATGGATATCATATCAGCGGCCACCTGATCGTCGTTCAGCTCTGCAGCCATTCGGATCGATTCCAAACTATTGTACATAAAATGCGGATTGATCTGACTCTGCAGCGCTTGTAGCTCCGCTTCCTTCTTCTTCGTCTCCATCTCGTAAATGTCGCTAATGAGCTGACTGATTCGCACGATCATCCGATTGAACTGATTGCCGAGCTGACCAACCTCATCGCGCGACTTAACCGGAAACTGAACGTCGAAGTCTCCTTCCTGCACCGTCTTCATAAGCCTCATCATCTTGCGTAGCGGGTTCGTAAGCGCGAAGGAAAAGAATGTCGAGATGAGCAGCGCCACCAGAATGGTAATGAAGGTAGCGATCCAGGTCACGTTGCGAATGACGACCGCATCCTTCGTCAGCTCGCTGACCGGTATGGAGGTCATCACTTTCCAGCTTGTATTGGGCGATGTCGTATAAATGTTGAGACGCTTCACGCCTTCTTGCTCATCGTAAAAGCTGCCCTTGGCTCCGACCGCTTGCAGGACGGCAGGGTCGTCCTTAATGTTGGTTGAAATGCGCTGCCGGTCGCTATCGTAGATAACGTTGCCGCTCTCGTCGATAATAAGCGACTGGCCATTGGTCACCTTGTCCAGCTCGATGATTTGGTCCTCGATTACGCTAATATTGGCGTCAACCGCAATGACCCCGATCGGCTTAAGCGACTTGTCGATAACCTTGCGGACAACCGAGAACGCATATTTCTCGCTTTGCAGATTGCTCGTATACTTCTGCGTGCTGAACAGCATCGCCTCTCCTCCCGATGCCTCAACCGCTTCGCGCCAGTAGTCGTAGCTCTCCTTGACGTTAGACCGGATGCCGCCCGCTGCCGCTTGGAAATAGCTGTTGCCGAACTGATCGAAAATATATACAGAGTTTGCGCCGCGCTTAATGGTATTAATGAAAGAAATATTGCTTTCGATACCCCGCTGAATGGAGAGCAGCGTGTTGAAATCCTCAGGAATCGATTTGCCGCTTTCTCCAGCCGCCTGCTTCCGCTGCTCGTAATAGCTGTTTGAGCGAATCAAATTTTGCTTTATATCGTCCTGATAGGCCGGAATTGAAGTGATGCGTATCATATCCTCAATGTAGTCGTCGACCCGCACCATCATGTTTTCGAGCATTTTCGTCGAGTATACAATCGTCTTCTGCTCGATCGACAGCGAATAATTCGTATAAGAGATATAGCCAATGAAGGCTAAAGGCAGCGTAACAACGAGCAGAAAGACGACTATCAGCTTGCGCTCCATTCTCATATCGCCAAAAATCGACCCGACGCGCCAGAAGCGCCTGTTCAGCCTCATTGCTCGATTCCCCCGTTGCTTTGCTTAGATGTTAAGTTAGATGGCCGGCATTACGTTTCCGCCGTTCACAGGGATGTATGCGCCTGTTATGAAGCTCGCCATATCGGATGCCAAGAACGCAACCGCATTGGCGATTTCCTGATCCGTTCCTCTACGCTTGAGCGGCACCGTCTGTTCATAGCTCTCGCTATGCTCCGTATGATTCTCCCGGTCGCGGTCGCTGATCGTCCAGCCCGGCGCGATCTGATTGACCGTAATCTGGTGCTCCCCGACTTCCTTCGCAAGCACGCGGTAGATACCGTCCATGCCGCGCTTGCCAGCCGTATAGGCCGACTGCCCTGCGAAGTTCTGCATCGCACACTCGGTGTTGATTCCGATCATGCGGCCTTGCTTGCGCTCGATCATTGCCGGCACGAACGCCTTAGCCAAATAAACGCTTTGCATGACGCATGATTCGAACTGGCTGACGTAATCAGCCGTTGCCTGCTTCAGAATGCTCGTCCACTCGTATTGAATGACGGCGTTTGCGACTACGATATCGACATGCCAGCCCTGCCCGTCCAAATAGTCCTTCATATCGCCCATTTGCTTCTCGCTCGTCACGTCAGCCTTTACGATGAGCGCCTGCACGCCAATTTCCGACATTTCCCTTTGAAGCTCTTTTGCCTTTATCTCGTTACTGTTATAATGAAGAACAATGTTAGCTCCGCATTTGGCAAGCGTTCTAGCCATCACGCGTCCCAGATCGCCGGTCGCTCCTGTTATTAATGCGGTTTTGTTTGTGAGATCAAGCTTCATATCGTACGGACACCGTCCCTTTATTAGTTAGTAAGTAATTTGTTATATATTTTATTATTAGTTATGCTATCAAAAAGTCAATGTTTTTATGTTCTAATCTCACTCTTTCTGTTCCCCTCGCGTTTCCTTACATCCATCGAGGATCGATCTACCGAAACTCAAACGCCCTATTACCGACAAATATATCATTTTTTTGGAGGAATTCCATTGAAAATCGAACTGTCCGAAGAGCATCTGCCTATCTTCGAGGCAATCTCCAGCAATGTTCGGATTCAAATCGTCCATTTGCTTTCTAAGAAATCGATGAATATCCGCGAGCTTGCCGAAGCGCTTGGACTAAGCAGCGCCATTATGACGATGCATGTCAAGAAGCTCGAGAAAGCGAACATCATTAAGTCCGAAATGACGCCCGGCAAAGGCGGCGCGGCGCAGAAAGTATGCTCGCTTGCGATGGACGGCCTGGAGATTGAATTTCCGCATAAGGAGGTCATTCCCCGCGAATCGAGAAGGAGCGAGGTATCCATCGGTCACTACACCGATATCAATATCGTTCCTACCTGCGGCATCTGCACGCCGGAGAAAGTAATCGGCTTGTTCGACGACCCGCGATATTTCCTCGATCCCGAGCGGGTCCATGCCAAAATATTATGGTTCACGCAAGGTTATATCGAATACAAGCTGCCGAACTTTCTACTCCACAGCGAGCAGCCGGAAGAGCTTGAAATATCGATGGAAATATCGTCGGAAGCACCCTTTACGAACCGGAACTGGCCGTCCGATATTACATTCATATTCAATGACGTGAATGTAGGCATGTGGACAAGCCCCTCGGACTTCGGCGGCAAAGGCAAGCTTAACCCGTCTTGGTGGTTCGAAGAGGTCAACCAGTACGGACTGCTTAAGCGGCTCTTCATCCGGCGAGACGGCACTTATATGGACGGGGTCAAGCTGTCGAACGTGACGATCAACGACATCGATATCCGCAGCAAAAACTGGACGTTCCAAATTGCCGTGCTGGAGGACGCCAACCATATCGGCGGCGTCACGCTGTTCGGCGACGGATTCGGCAATTACAGCCAAGACATCGTCTTTAAGCTTTTTTATACGAAGCTTACCCCAGAGGATCAGCCCCAGCAGCCGCTTGCTGATAACGAATAAATGCAACAATGGCAGTCAAGAGTCTCGAACACGAGCTCCTGACTGCCATTGTTTTCGCTTAGGATTATTCCTTTTCCTTCGCTTCCGGCGGCAGAAGGACGATACGTCCTTCTCCCAACTCCAGACGCAGCTTATTCGAGTTTTTGACGCCGATCGATTCCAGGTAGCCCGCAGGCACCTGCAACCTTCCAGCCTTGTCAAGAATCGCATACTCGACATGCGTTTCTTCTGCTTCAGCCTCTTCGAGCTCGGCAAGCTCTTCCGCGTATGAGCGTCTCCGCAGCATTTCGGACGAGATTTTACCATCTCTTATCGCCGCTACGCGGTCAACTTTCTTCGCCAGCTCCGGATCATGCGTGACGATTACGATCGTAATGCCGATCGTCCGATTGAGCTCGCGGAACAGATCAAGGATTTGGTTCGACATCTTGGAATCCACCGATCCGGTAGGCTCATCGGCAAGCAGCAGCTTCGGATGGTTAGCCAGCGCGATTGCAATGGCAACCCGCTGCTGTTCACCTCCGGAGAGCTGATACAGCTTATTGTTGGCGCGGTGGCTTAAGCCTACCGCGTCGAGCAGCTCCTTCGCCCGCCAGCGCTTGCGCGCACCCGTAAGCAGGATCGGCAGTTCCACGTTCTCCTGAGCCGTTAAGTACGGAATGAGGTTTCGAGCGTTGTTCTGCCAGACGAAGCCGACGCTCTCCCGCTTGTATTTGACGAAATCCTTCTCCTTGAACTTCAACATGTCTTTGCCGTCGACCATCAGCTTGCCGGCGGTTGGGCGGTCTAGACCGCCCAGCATATTAAGCAGCGTCGACTTGCCGCTGCCGCTGTTGCCGATAATCGCCATCAGCTCGCCGCTCTCGACGTGCAGATCAAGCCCTTGCAGCGCGAACACTTCCAAATCGGCCGCTTTGTATATTTTCACTAGTCCCTCGCAATGAATCACTCGTTAGTCCTCCCCTAGCTTGATCGCTTGATGAATACGCAGACGGGACAGCATATAGGCTAGAATAACGAGGCCTACTAGGAGCATGATGCCGACCAGCGTATAAATACGAACCAAGTCCGAAGCTTCGAACATCACTTTGAATGGCGGAACGAGACTGCTCGGATTGAACGCGATTTGGAAATTCGGCACATACAGCTTGCTCGCCAAGTTGCCGATGCCAATGCCGATAAGTACGGCTACGCCAGACGTGAACAGCTGCTCTACGGCCAGCATCGTAATAAGCTGGCGAAGCGATAGTCCAATCGCTCGCAGAATACCGTTCTGCAGCGTGCGGCCGCGCAATGAAAGCACCCAATACAGCAGGAAGCCGATAAAGCTGACGAGAATCGAGAGCACGAAGCCGAGCGTCAATACACCGTTAAGCGCCATTAGGAACGGATCGTTTTTGGCGGTTGCCAGCTCCTCGCGCGTGTTGACGATTTTCGTAATCGACATCTTCTGTTCAGTGATTCCTTCATAGAATTCGGCGGTCGGCGTTGCCGTATCGAGCTTGATCCACACATCGTAAGGCTCAAGCGCAAGCTGCACCTGAATTCTAGGCAGATGGCCGACGATAAGCATCGGACCGTTACTAAACGACTCTTCCTTGCTGGCATCGACACTGCCGACCGGCGGGTTCGGATTGAACGTCGGGAAGTATTCGATAATGCCATACACCTTGAACGGCTGCTGCGGCACATCCTCCCAGCCTACCCATATCGTGTCGCCTGCCTTCACATTCTTCTGCTTCGCCAGCGTGCTTGAGATAAGAACCGCCGTAGGATCAGCGGCAATCAGATTTAAGTAATCATTCAACGGATAGTCCAGCAAGCTGTCTCTGAACCAAGTCGTATTGCCAAAGTCGAACGTATCGATGCCCATCAGCTTCGCTACGCCCGATTGATCGTTGACGGAGAAAGCAGCTTCGTTCTTCGTGAACACTTTGGCTGCATGCTCTACGCCCGGAAGCTTCGTGAATGGATCGAATGAAGGCTCTAAGTAATGAATGACCGGATCCGTTACCGTTGCCGCCGCACCGCCCGAAGGTGCGCCAGGCGGTGGCGGTGGCGGCGCATCGTTGATCCACTGCTGGGTAAGCACCATCTCCGCCCCATTGCCGTATTGAATGCGGTCTTCCGTATTATTGTTGATCGTTCTTGCCGCCGAAGCGCTGAACACGCCCGTTGCAATCGTCATAATAAGGAAGATCATTAGAAATTGATACTGGCTGCTTGAGCGCCCGACCTGAATGAGCGTCGCGTAGACCGAAGGCGGCCACCACTTCTTCCCGATCCAATAAACAAGCCGCAGTACCCATGGGTACAGTCGAAGCAGCAGCAAGCCGCCGCCCATGATGAATAAGGCAGGAACGACGAATTGCAGCGGATCGATCGTCAGATCGCTAGCATTCAGACCAAGGCTTTGAAGATCGGCAAGCCTTTTCTTGAACGTATTAAGTCCATACAGCGCCAATGCGATGGCAATGACGTCAAGAAAGATTTTGTGCCATAGCGGCGACTTCGTCAGCCTTGCCATCTGCTGCTTGTGACCGACAATCGTTACTCTTGTCGCAAGAATAATCGGGATGAGCATAATGACGAAGCATGCCCCTGCCGCGATCGCGCCGTATTGGTAAGCCTCATTCGTTACCCGAACAGGCAGTCTTACCCGCTGCACGAATTCCAAAAATCCGCTTGATGCGCCCAGCACCTCTGTGAGCACCATGCCCAGCCACGGCCCAAGGCCAAATGCAATCCCGCTTAGCAGCAAGCCCTCCACGGCATAGGAGGTAACGACCTGCCATCTTGCCGCGCCACGGCTGCGCAATACGGCAATTTCATTTTTTTGACGATCTGCAATCAGGTTCGAAACCATGAACATATAGAAACCAAGCATAATGAGTACCGGAACGTTAAGCGACCACATAAGCGTACGCAACTGTTCGGCTCTCTCCATATAGGTCGCGATCGCTTCAAGCGCCCTTGATTCGGATACCATTTGGTACATCGTCACGTTCTTGAGCATCGTATCGCGAATCATGTTGCTCGTCGCAATGAAGTCATCCACATGCTGGAGCTCCATCTTCGAGTAATCGACGACTATGAACCAGCCTGCTCCTGCTATTGGGATAATGTTGTCCTTCAACATCTGTTGGTAAGCGAACTGATCATTGATGACGAAGCTGTTCGTCAAGTCGCTTAAGTCGGTATCTCTGAAGTAAGCATCGTCATCCGCAAGCTTCTCGAACGTGCCTACGACCTTCAGCTTGATCGGCGCCGTTATTTTGTCGTCTTCAATAATGAAGATCGAATCAATGACGGTCTTATACTGAATGAGCGCTCTCTCCGTCAACAGCACCTCGTACACGCCGTCAACCGGCTGCGCCGAAGGCATACGCCCGTCCGAAATCTTGATGTGTTTCTCAAAGTCGGTGAAGGAGCGAAGCGCCACGCTCTTCACGTTACGCTTCGTATCCGGCTCGGGATCGTTCTGAGGCCGGATCTTGAACGACTTCGATTGCAGGTCGGTGACAACCTCCTGAATAGGAAGCTGGAAGCCCGGAGCTCCTTCCTCCTTAATAAACTTGCTGACGCGGTTGTAAATTTGATTCATCTTCTCGGGCGTTTCTTTCGTGAAAAACAACTTGGAATAATGAGTCCCGGGATAAGTGCCCGTCTTCGTCTGCATCGTCTCCAGGTCCTTGACGAGCATGCGGGACAGAATCGCTTCCGAATAGATCGGCATGCTGCTGACCAGGGCGACGGACATTAACAAGCCGATGAATAAGCTTGCGACGAGCCACTTGTTCTGGACCATCTTGCGTAATATCATGACAAACAAAGCCACTCGAAAACCTCCCACAAAAACAAGCGTTCACGGGCTAACGCCGTGTTACATCGGCAAAGCCGTCTCTCACCTTACATTCTTCGTCACATCAAATTACTGCAACACAACGATAGTCCCTTCTTCAAGACCTTTCGTAATTTCGATCTCTGTCGATCCTTTAATGCCTGTCTCAACGTCGATCTCGCGTACTTTATTGTCCTCGTCCAGCGTCCGAACGAACGTTCTTCCTAAGAAGTTGCGCAAGCCGCTGCGCGGAATCTTCAATATATCCTCGCGGTGCTGCAGGATGATCTTCACGTCCGTTAATGAGCCGATCTTAGCGCCTTCCGGCAATGTTGGCATTTTGATATACACGGTCTTGGAATACCGCTCCAGCAACTGAGGATTAAGCGTCTCCGGCGCAGATGAAGGCGTTTGCACGACTTCCGCGTCAATGGTCTGCGAACCGAAGATCACTTGTGCCGGGTAGCCTACGTCTACGCTGCTCATTGAAGTCGCATCCTCGACACGAAGCGCTACACGCAACTCATTCGGATCGGAAATAATGACAAGCGTTTGATAAGGCTCGACATAATCCCCTTCCTTCAATTCCTCAACGAAAGTGACTTGACCGTCCATACCCGCAACGAGCTGCTTGCTATTGAACGTGCTTAGAAGCCGTTCATACTTAATCGTATCGATCTCGAGCTGCAAGCTAGCCAGCTTCTGATCGTCCGTATTGTTATTTAGCGTAGCATTCTTCACCCATATCTTCGTCTTTGCAAGCGCAAGCTCCAGTTCCTTCAACTGCACATCGAGTCCATCGAGGTTCAATTGAATGAGCACATCGCCCTTCTTGACCTGATCGCCTGCATTAACGTTTACCTTTAGAACTCTTCCGCCTTGACCATTGAACTGGACAAGCTCTGTATTCGTCGACTCTAAACTTCCGCTACCGTTTATTTCCTGAGAAATACTGCCTTTCTCCACGGTCACTGTACGGTAATTTTCTTCGGCTGGCTTGACTAGCGGCGGCTTCAGCGCCTCTTCCTCTGCAGGCAGCAGCGAGCAACCCGTTAACGATGCGCCGAGCAATAGCGCACAAGATATACCTAGCAAAGGTTTAAGCTTTTGCAACAATTTGTCCATCCTCCAATTCGTAGACATGATCAACGATTTCCATAATGGCAGGGTCGTGCGTCGTCATAATAATCGTCATTCCGGCGTCCTCGACCAGGTCGCGAAACACCTTCATTATTTGCAACCCCGTTCTGCTATCCAGCTCGGCCGTAGGTTCATCCGCAAGCAGCAGCTTCGGCTTATGAGCGATTGCCCTGGCAATAGCTGTACGTTGCTGCTCGCCGCCCGACATTTCGAAAGGACGATGGTGCATGCGCGACTTCAAGCCGACTTGATCAAGCGCTTGCACGGCTGCGTCCTTGCGTCCGCTCGCCGGAAACCCTGATACACGCAATATAAACTCGACGTTCTCGTAAGCGGACATTAACGGAATGAGCGCGAAGGACTGGAAGATCAGTCCCATCTCCGTTCGCCGCACTTGATCACGTTCCCGATTCGACATAGCCGTCAGGTCGCGCCCTGCAAAATGGATCTGTCCTTCCGACGGACGATCAAGCGCGCTAAGCAGGTTGATTAGCGTCGTTTTGCCCGAGCCTGAGCGGCCCTTGAAGGCAATCAGCTTGCCGGAAGGAATGTGTAGGTCAACACCCTTCAATACCGTAACAGCTCCCGTACCCTTTCCGAAGGTACGTTTTAAAGCGTTTGCATGAATCATAGCGTCTGTTGCAGCCTGCATCGTTCTACTTACCTCCACATTCCGAGATTACTAGACATTATTTTGCTATAAAACGCTTTCAGTATTGTCGTTTCCATTTTAAACCTATTCTAGTAATCCAACAAGCTAAAATAGCCGCCCTTGAAGTATAAACGATCGATTAACCAAAATACATGTCACAATGCTGTATATTTATGTCATAATAGAGGTTTTGTTAGGCCCACTCCCCCTCTCCCATCCCTGTGAGTACATCCTATCATCGCTTAAATTGGAAATAAATAAGAATTTCCCAGCTTATCATGTGTTTTTTTAACCACTTATTCAAAAAAAAAAGCCGCCAAAGGGTGTGGACGCTGCCCTTGATTGCTTCGATTGCGGGTGTTAATCATATTTCCAGATTCAAAAAGAAGATGACGACCGTCACGGTAATCATACTGATAAGAGTAGATACGAATACCGACTGCGAGGCGAACTCGGCCTCATTGTCGAACTCTACCGCCAGCAGAACGCTGCTAAGCGAAGTCGGAACAGCCGACGATACGATCAGCGCCGCAGCCATCAGCTTGTCAAGCTCCATCGGCTTAATGAGACCCATCGTCCATACGATCAGCCAAGCGAGCAACGGACCCGCGACGAGACGAAGAATACCGGATATGCTGACGTCGATCGCAAGCGAGCGGCTAATTTTCCACTCCATATTGCCAAGCTGTACGCCTAGCGTAATGAGCGCCGTACCGATGAACGCCTTGGATAAATAGTCGATCGGGGTTGCGATCGGTCCAGGAATCGGAACGTGGAAGCCTCTTAGAAGGAAGGCGAGCGGAATGATATAGATGATAGGCATAGAAAGAATCGTCTTCATAATAGCCCGCATATCCGCTTTGTGAGCGTTAACGTTATAAATGCCGTACGTGTTCGGCACAAGCGATTGCATCATCATGATAAGCACCTGAATGGCCAGCGTTCTCTCGTTGCCGGAGAAAGCCAATTGATTCAGCGGTATGCCGTAGTTCGCGCTATTGTAGAACAAGACGCTGTTGCGCATCGCGCTTTTCATGCTTGGCTTATAGCCTCTGGCACGCACAACCGCCTCTACGATGATATATTGCGCCGCCATGAAGACGACGAAGAAGGCGAGCACCTGATAAATGACTTTAGCTGAAATTTCCGTCTTATAGAGGAGATCGAACATAATCGCAGGCGAGAACAAATAGAAGTTCAGCTTGGACAACGTCTTAATATCGAGCGAGAAAGCCCTTTGGATAATGATGCCCAGACCGATCATAATGCCCATCGGCAACACGTTCGTCAGTAATATATGTATGAAAATATCCATAGCTGCATCTGCTTCTTTCTATTAGGTACTCGCATGCCTCCATAACCTGGGAAACAGCGACCGCGCATGGCGTGCATATATTATTCTAGGGGCAGCGGTCTGATTAGGCAAGGATTCGGGTTACAATAATCCGGTTGCCGTGCTCCGCCGTTTCTCGTATACTGGTAAATACGAGAGTTATTCATACAATTTATGGGCAATGCTTTTCCGGCTCTATCGGAGACAACCCCTCTAATCCAGAGGGGTTGTCTTTTTTTGTGCCCAATTCAAGAATGGAGGAGCTTATTCATGAAGGAAACTAGCACCGCTCGATCAATCCTAACGAAGGAACAGCTTACCCGGCAATTGATAGACTGCGGCGTAGCGGAAGGACAATCGATCATCGTCCATACGTCCTTAAGCAGCATCGGTTTTGTCGTAGGAGGGGCCGAAACGTTAATACGAGCGCTCCTTGAGATCGTCGGAGAGGAAGGCACGCTCATCATGCCTTCCCAAACGTGGAAAAATCTCGATCCCGAGAGCGGCGTCCACTGGGAAGAACCGGCCGAATGGTGGCCGATCATAAGGGAGAACTGGCCCGCGTACGATAAGCATATTACGCCGGCCATCGGCATGGGCGCGGTCGCCGAGATGTTCAGAAAGTGGCCGGAAGCCCATCGCTCCGATCATCCGGCCAGATCATTCGCGGCCATAGGCAAGCACGCCGAATACATAACCAAGGAACATGATTTAAGCAATATATTTGGAGAAGGCTCCCCGATCGCCAAGCTTTACGAGTTGGATGGTTTCGTGCTCCTTATCGGGGTCGGCCATGACAAAAACACGTCCTTGCACTTGGCCGAAACGCGGGCGAGCTTTCCATCCAAGCGGTTCGTCGACGAGAGCAGCGCTATCATGACAAACGATGGACGAAGATGGACGACCTACAGTACCCAAGCCGTCGTTGATGACGATTTTGTCCCGCTTGGCTTAGCGTATGAGCAACAGCACGGCATCCCTATTCATAAGCTCGGTGACGCCTCCGTTCGATTGCTCAAGCAAAGGCCGCTTATCGACTGGGCCGTTGACTGGATGCAACTGCATCGACGCTAATGCAGGCAGCGATGCACTCATCCAGAGTCGCTACCCCACAGCCGGCGCCGCAAGCGACCAGAGGTAGAGCAGCAGGCCGAAAAGAAGCGCGTATTGCTTCGACTTCCGATTCCGCTTATTAGGCCTTGCCACGATAAACAATCCGATGAAGAAGCCCAAGGGTAGCTTAATGTCGTTCAAACCTAAGGAAAAAGCGCCAATAAAGGAATATACGAGCAGCTTCAGAAACAAGCCGTTCTCATCCTCCTGGCGCTTGCGGTAAATTAAATAGACGACGAATACGCATAGCGCTAATGACAATAGCCATACCATCATCAACATCACCCATCCCTCCTACGCAGTAACTGAATGACTACTACTTACTACTACGTATGGGGGAGGGTGGAAATTACAATTGTTGTTCTTCTTGATACAATACCGTCGACAAATAGCGCTCTCCGTTGCTTGGAATAACGGCGACGACTCGTTTGCCTTTGCCAAGCCTGCGGGCAACCTCGAGTGCCGCATGGACCGCGGCTCCCGAGGAAATACCGCCGAGAATGCCTTCCTCGCGAGCGACGCGGCGCGAAGCCTCGAAGGCTTGCTCGTTCGTCACTTGTATAATTTCATCGTACACATCGGTATTCAATATCGAAGGGACGAAGCCGGCTCCAATGCCTTGAATCTTATGCGGACCGCTCGCTCCGCCCGACAAGACGGGAGATGCGGACGGCTCGACCGCTACGATATGAATGGACGGGAAGCGCTCGCGAAGCACCTCGCCCGCGCCCGTAATCGTGCCGCCCGTGCCGATGCCGGCCACGAAGGCGTCCAGCTGTCCGTCAAGCGATTCGATCGCTTCGATAATTTCCGGCCCCGTCGTCTCGCGGTGGATTTTCACATTCGCTTCGTTATCGAACTGCTGGGCAGGATAGTAATGCGGGTTGCGTTCCCGTATTTCCTGAGCGACCCGAATCGCCCCTTTCATCCCTTCCGCGCCAGGTGTAAGCACTAGCTCCGCGCCGAAAGCTTTAAGCAGGCTGCGCCGCTCCAGACTCATCGTCTCCGGCATAACGATGATCGATCGATAGCCGCGGGCTGCCGCGACCATCGCGATGCCGATACCCGTATTGCCGCTTGTCGCTTCGATAATCGTATCGCCGCGCTTCAGCTTTCCTTCCTTCTCCGCCTCGACAATAATGCTTAGCGCAATCCGGTCCTTCACGCTGCTGCCGGGATTGAAAAACTCCAGCTTCAAATAAATTTCCGCGCTATCCTCCGGAACGATTCCATTCAGCTTGACGATCGGCGTTCCGCCGATTAGCTCTGTAATGTTCTGTACGGCTTTCACCATGCTCTTCCCCTCCAATTTCACAGTAATTTGATCAACCAGCCTCATGCATCGATTTGCCTTGCGAATGCCGATACAGCTCCTCATAATAGCCGCCGATATCGACCAATTCCGTATGCGTGCCTTCTTCCACGATCTCGCCTTTCTTCATGACGATAATACGATCGGCTTGCATGATCGTCGATAGCCGGTGGGCGATAACAATCGTCGTCCGTCCAGCCGATACGAGCTGAAGCGCCGACTGGATCAACTGCTCCGTATGCGAATCAAGATTGGCGGTCGCTTCGTCCAAAATTAATATTTTCGGCTCGAACACGATAATGCGGGCGAAGGAGATTAGCTGCCGCTCCCCTGCGGACAGGCCGCTGCCGCGCTCCGACAGGCGCGTATCGTAGCCGTCTTTCATTTGCCGGATCAATGAATCGGCCCCGACGAATTCGCATGCTTGAATGACGGCTTCGCGAGTGATCGTTTCATCAAATAATCGGACGTTATCGAGTATCGTACCGGAGTATAAGTACGGCTCCTGCTGTACTAGACCAATGACGCGATGCAGCGATGCTTGCGGAATATCCCGAATATCGGTGCCGTCTATCGTCACTTTTCCTTCAGACACGTCGTAGAACCGGCATAGCAAACTGATTAGCGAGCTTTTGCCAGCTCCGGTCGTGCCAACGATGCCGATCATGCTGCCAGCCTTAATATGAAGATCAAGATTACGTATAACGGGACTGCCTCCTCCGTAACCGAAAGTTAAGCCGTCAAAGCTAATATGTCCCTCAACGGAGGCAGGATCGAGCGGTTTAGCGCCCTTCCGATCGTCCACTTCCGGGTCGATCGCGAAGATGCCCCAAATCCGGTTCACGGCCACCGTCGCCGATTGCAGCGTATTCCACTGCTGCGTAATCGTATTAATCGGTTGGAAAAATTGGCGAATATACGTGATGAACGCATACAAGACGCCGAATTCAAGATCCGATCCGAGCACCGCTTTGCCGCCGAGCCAAGTGACGAGCGCTATCGAAATATTGCTTAATATTTCGAAGGATCGGTTGAACAGCACGTTCGTGCGAATCTCGCGCACGTTCGCTTGGAAGTAAGAATCATTCCGTTCCTTGAACTGCTTGCCTTGCTCCTTCTCTTGGTGGAACACTTGGATCAGGTTCATGCCCGACAAGTTCTCCGCCGTGAACGCAACGAGGCGGGACAACCGCGTCCGCGCCATCTGGTACGTCTTGCGCATGTAAGATCGGAAGCCGATCGCGATAAGCGCGATAACGGGAAGCAAAATCAAGCAGTACAACGTGAGCTGAACATCGAGCTGGAACATGAGCACGATGATGAACACGAGCGTCATGCCGTCTCTCAGCAGGCTAAGCAGCACTTGATTGAAAAACTGGTTGATCGCCTCCGTATCGCTCGATACATGCGTAATCAAGCTGCCGCTCGGCACGCGGTCGAAGTAGGACATGGACAGCTTCGAAATATGCTCGAACAGCTGCTTGCGAATGCGCGCAACAATGCTTTGTCCTGCGTACTGCAACACGTTGTTCTGCATGTAAGTGAACAGCAAGCTAAGCAGCGACAGTCCAAGGTAGACGCCGCCAATGACCAGCAAGCCGCTATAATCGCCATTCCCCCCGATCAGCTTATCGTCTATGGCGATCTTTACAAGGTACGGCTGAAGAAGCTCCGCCGCAATCGCAATTATCGTGAACAAGAATACACCGAGAAAAGCGAGCCAGTGAGGCTTCGCATAACCCCCAAGCGCCCGAAACGTCGATATATATTTTGGTTTCGCTGCCGGCTGGCTAAGGTCGGCCTTCTGATCCATCTGCCAGTTGTTAATGGCCTGCGGCATGCTGACTTCCCTCCTCTTGTATCGCATGAAGCGTTTTGTACAAGCCTTCCTGCGCAAGCAATTGCTCATGCGTCCCGCGCTGAACGATTTCTCCGTCGTCCATCACAATGATTTCATCCGCATGCTTAAGCGCGCTGATACGATGGGCGATTATAATCGTCGTCTTTCCTTTGCGGCCTGCCCGGATCGTTTCAATAATATCCGTCTCCGTCACTGCGTCTACGGCGCTGACGCTATCATCGAGTATCATGACCGGCGAATCCTTAATGATGCCCCTTGCCAGACTTGTACGCTGGCGCTGGCCGCCGGACAGTGTGACGCCGCGCTCCCCGAGCTTCGTCTCGAAGCGGTCAGGGAAGTCGATGATGTTGTTATAGATTTGTGCTTGCTTCGCAGCTGCCTCAACCTCTGCAAGCGAAGCGTCACGACGGTAGAACGCGATATTTTCGCGGATCGTCGTGCTGAATAAGAAGCCGTCCTGCGGCACGTAAGCAATCTGACCGCGCAAGCTCTCCAGCGTCAGCTCGCGAATGTCCGTACCGTCGAACCAAATTGTGCCGGGAGGCGCATCGTAGGTTCGAAGCAGCAGCTTCATGAGCGTCGTCTTGCCGCTGCCTGTTCTGCCGACGATGCCAAGCGTTGTTCCCGGCTTAATCTCTAGATCGATATTGCGCAGAGCCGGCCTTGAGGACTCCTCGTACGCGAACGTAAGGTCGCGAACATAGATGCCCGATTCGCGGAAGTCGAGCGACAACGCATCCTCAAGCTGCCTGATGTCCGGTTCGTTGCCAAGCAGGTCGTTCAGCCGCGCCAGCGACGCACGCGAGCGCTGCATCGTATTGATGACGTTGCCGATCTGCTGCAGCGGGTTCATCAGCATCCGGATATAAAGCGTCAGCGCAACGAAGCTGCCAAGCGAGATTTGTTTCGTAATCGTCAAGTAACCGCCAAGCGCAAGCGCGATCACGAGCGACAGAGAACCTAGGAACGGAATAAGCGCCTGGAAGATCGACGATACCCTCACCAGTTTCAACTGGTTGTCGCGAATCCGGTCTACCGTCTCGCCGAAGCGGCGGTTCATAATGCCCTCGACGGCGAACTTCTTCGTGACGCGAATGCCGCCGAACTGCTCCTCCGCCGACTCCGTCATCGTCCCGAGCGACTCCTGCACGGACATCGACCGTTTGCGAATGACCGGACCGAACTTCGTCACGATGACCGGAATGCTGAGCAGCGGCACAATGCAAGCAATAATTAAGTAATAAGGAATATCGCTCAGGAACAGCATCGTAACGGTAGATACGAGCAGAATCGTTGCGCCAGCCGTTTGGTTGACGCCCATCGAAATCGATTCGCGCACGCTCGTCACATCGTTCATGAAGTAGCTGAGCAGCTTCCCAACGCCGTTCTTCGAATAGAACCTTTCGCTTAAGCCCGTAAAATGCGTGAACAGCCGGCGCCTCGTCAGAAACTCGAACAGCCTGCCGACGTACATGACAAGGTATTGAGCGAGGCCCCCGATTAGCGCGAAGCCTACGCCGATGCCAAGCAGCAGCCAGCTGTAGCGGATGACCGAATCGGTCGTCAAGCTTCCGCTCTCCAGCTCGTTCGTAAAGTCGCCAAGCACCTTCGGAAAGTTAACGTGAATGATGTTGGCAATGAGATGGAACAGAATCGAGAACATGTAAATATGCCAGGTCTGTCTGAAAAAATCGGCTAACAATCGCGGTGATTTCAATTCCGTATCACTTCCTACCTTCGAATTACTCGACTAGCCCGGTACGCTCCACGCCCTCGACGAACCAGCGCTGCGTGAACGCGTAAAGCACGAGCAGCGGCAAAATAATGAGAAAAGAAGCGGCCATCTTGAGCGGCTCCACGAATACGCGCAAACCGCCTTGATCCGACTCCATGCTAAGCGAAGCATTAAGCTTCGCCATCCCGACCGACAACGGTACATCAGACGCGCCGAACATATACATTGATGGAAAATACGCGTCATTCCACGTCCATACGAAGGAAAATAAGAACACGACGATGATAGCCGATCGCGAGATCGGCAGCATGACGCGAAAGAAAATGCGAAATGCCCCTGCTCCATCTATTCGCGCCGCTTCCTCCATTTCCTTCGGAAGCGTCCCAAAAAACTGTCTGAAAATAATGACGAACAAAGCTCCCTTCAGTCCGTGCCCGAACAACGCAGGCACAACCATCGGCAGCACCGTATTGATCCAGCCAAGGTCCTTGAACATGAGAATGGAAGGCAATATCGTCACTTGGGGCGGCATGATGAACGTGAACAGCAGCGCGGCGAACCACAGCTTCTTAAGCGGAAAATCGAGCCTTGCGAACGCGTAGCCCGCCACCGCGCACGACAGTACCTGCAGTACTGCAACAAGCAGCGATAGCCCCGAGCTGAGCGCGAAGCTGCCCGCGTAATGCAGCATCCGTAACGCCTCGGCAAGATGCCCCCCGTAGATTGCGCTTGGCACCCAAATGACAGCCGGGTCAAGCAAATCGCCCGCATTTTTCACCATTGTCGTTACCATATAAAATACGGGCTTCAAATAAATAAATGCTACATCGATGAGCAGCACGTACATAAACAGCCGGAACAACAGCCCTCTATCAGCTTCCCGTCCAAGCAGCCTCATCCTAAGCCGAGCCAGCTTCCCCATCTCTATTCCACTCCCTTCTTGTATCGTTCTCTCCGCTTCCCTCGTCCCTTCGTCAGCAATAACGGGATTTTCTCCTGTTAATATTCGAGTTTGGACGCCAAATTGGCGATTAACAGGAAAAACTCCCGTTGTTAACACATCTGCTGCCCAAAAACTAGATTTACCCATATGTTAACGGTAGAAATTCCCTCTATTCTTTCTCCCAAACGTATTATGGAGAAAATAGAGGGAGCATTTCCCGTTATTTTTTTCCAACTCTGTCTACCGCCTCGCCGTCATCGACTTATTGACTCTTCCGTATAAGAACAGCGCGATGCCGATGAACAGCAGCACAATTATAAAGTACACCCATGCCAGCGCGCTTGAAACGCCGTAGTTCTCCGTCGTCACTTTGCCGATGATAGGATTCGAAGGGAAGGTGAACAGATCGACGATCGTGTAGATCACGTTCAGAAAAATAAACGGTGCGAGCCCCGGCAAAGTGATTTTCCAGAAGGTGCTCCACGGGTCAGCCCCGTCGATGCGCGCCGCCTCGTATACCGAAGCGGAGATCGTCTGACGCCCAGCAAGGAAGATTAGAATCTGTACGCCGGAATACCAGAGCACGAGCACGAACGAGCCGATGACGTTTTGGATCGGTCCGGCCCAGGACGCTGGAATATACTCGGCAAGGAACGTATCGATGCGCAAGTTCTGAATGATCGACAGCTCACCCTCGCCCTGCGAAATGAACTCGGTAATGATCTGACCGGAAGAGAAGATGACCGGCAGGAAAAAAATAACCCGGAACGCCGTTCTCCCGTAAAACTTCAAGTTCAACAAAATCGCGATCAGCAGCGAGAAGACGATAATGATTGGAATCATAACGAGCGCCTCTCGCAAGAACGGGAACAGATCGTCATAGAGCAAGCCGCCGTCCGCGAACAGAATTTCGCGGTAGTATTGGAAGCCTACCGGCGTCGTCTGCACGCCCGTTACGGTAATACGCACTTGATGGAAGCTCATATAGAACGAATAGCCAAGCGGGAATGCGACAAACGCAAGGAAGCCGAATACCCACGGGGCGATAAAGATGGAGCCTTCGATTTTGCGAAGCATAGCTGAATTCGGTTTGCGTCTCTTGCTCATCTATGCGCCACCTCCCGTCGTCACGATGAAGTCCTGTGCGGGCACGGTCACGCTGCCGCTTGCAATCGTGTACGGCTTCTCGTTGTAGTTAACGATAATCGTCTTGCCATTCTCGTAAATCGTTTCCTTCACGCCTTCGGCGAGCGTCCGATGACCAACGATATATTGGTCCTGCACGTCCCCGAGCGCTTCGTTCAGCCGCTTATACTGCTCGGCAGCCGACTGCTTCCAGTCGCGATAGCTCATGCTGTAATACCAGATCGAGTACGCGCGCTTGAACTTGCCCGATTCCGCCGCCGTGAATACGTAAGACGGGTAAGCGCCATATTCGACACTGCGCAGAAAATCGGAATTGTACTCGTCACTGAGATTTGCCCAGTCCGAGGAGTACGTAACGAGGCCATGCAGGACGATCTGCTCGAACGGTATAGCCTCATCGACGAAAATATCGTAGGAATAGTCATCCGCAATTCGGTGAATATGATCCACATTCGCGAGCGAGTAGAAGCTGCCATTCGCAACGCCTATCGAGCCAAGCTCCTGATCGGCTTTCTCGAGCAGCTTCTGCTGCCCTTCCAGCACCTCGGATCGGCTCGCCTTATGCCGATTGTTGAAGTCGGTATTCAGCGCGCTTCCGATTCCGCCCTCCAGCAGCAGGCCATCGGCGCCAAGCGACTTGTACGCCTCCAGGTCTTCTTCCGCCTCGCGAATGCCGTACAACGGACTCGTCAGCGTAACCTTATCATCGTTGTTACGGCCTCCGTACTGCTCCTGCAGAGTGCCGGCCAAATTGCGCAAGCCGTCATTCAGCTTCCAGAATCCGCCGCGGCCGCTGCTGTTCAGCGAATAATTCGCGGACAAGAATACCGACACATCCAGCTTATGAGCGGCGTCTATGAACGCCTTCATGCCGCTGTTGCCTCCAAGCCGCTTATCGACCGGGAACAAACCGCCGTATGAGCTATAGCCCCAGCGCTGCCAGCCGGCATACAGAACGGACAAGTTCGCGATGCCTGCTTCACGCAGCTCCTTCACCATCGTCTCCGCCTGCTTCGTCGTCGTGCCTTCGATGTAATCATCCCATAGAAGCCCTTGCTTCAGATCCGCACCGATAATATCGACGTAGAGCGGAATATTTTCTTTCGCCTGCTCCAGACGCGCAAGCCCGTTCTCTTCTATTAAATAACTCCGATAACGCTCTGCCATTGCGGCATAGTCCGCCTTCGGGCCGTCAATCGGATAATAACGGGTCGTACGCTCCCCTGCTACGAAGCGGTCTTTGCTGTACGTATAAAAACCTTGATCCCCCTGTTTATTCGTGCTTTGGAAAAACTTGATCCGATACTGCCACTCCGGCGTAATCCAGTTGGAAATGCCGAGCGCACCAGCAGGAGCGGCGAACAGCTTCGCATACTCCTCGCCATCCGTCATAACGGCAAGAAACGATTGGTCGCCCGACTTCAAGCCGAAGACCGGCATCTTCACTTCCTGCCTGCCGGTCTGCTCGTTATAGAACGATAGATCGGCGCCATACACATTTTCACGGTAAATCGATTTGTCGTTGCTGCGATTTTCATCGAACTTAATCAACGCGCCCGAACCGTCGGGTACGAGCATATAACCTTCCTGGCCGTGCGACGGCTCTGCCCCGAAGAGCGGGTACAGCTTCAGATTAAGCAAGCTTAAGTTTCCTTCGGCAATGCCTTCATCGATGACCTTCGTTTCCACATGATCGCCGTTCAAGGCTACTTCTACGGGAATGGTGAACTTCGTGCCCGGAAAATAAAACGTCGCCTTGAAGCCGTCGCCCGTCAGCTCATAGTTTTCGAGCACGCCCTTCTCTTCCATCCAGTTCGTCAGCTTCGATTGCGACTTTGAATTGGAAGCATCGATGTATTCGAGCATAACCGGCGATAGGAAGCTGCTCTTCCAAGTACCGGTTGTCTTCTCCAGCTCCCAGTATTCCGGGTTCGGATAGGAGCGCCACACTTTTCCCGTTTCCTTGCTTTCGATCTTAAAATGAGCCGTTACGGCGTCCGCCCACAACACGAAGCGTTCTGATTCCGCCGCTTTCACGAACGCGGCTTCTACAGGAAGCGCCGCTTCGACTGGCGAACCGCCGCTAGTCCCGCCCGCGCCATTATTGTTGTTCACGGCGGCATTCCCTTCATCTGCCGGCACAGCCTGCTGATCGGCATCACGCTGCAGCAGCAGGGCCCATCCGATCAGCAGCAGCACCGTAACTATGGCCGCCGAAAGCTTCACTATCGTTTTGCGTTTCATCGGATGGTCACCTCCTGATACACCGAGTAAATGAAATTGAAGAGCTCCGACGTTAAGCTGAATACGATAAATACAAGAACCGCGCAAATCGCCATCGTAATGATCGACAGCAGCAAATTAATGAGCGTCTCGCCGACGCTGTAATTCTGAATGCCTTGCACCATCCAGAAGAAGAGCAGCGCGACCCACACATAGAGGCCGTACTCGAGAAACGTGAAGATCGACTGCTCGCTTAGCGTCATTACGTTCGAGATAAGCGTAATCGGTATGCCGAGCAGGATGAACGGGAATAGCGCATACGCGCTGCCATACAGCACATCGCGGAAGCGGCCTTCCCCGTGGTACAACGAGCTGATCAAATAATTAGCGATCACGAAGCTCAGCCATACGACAATGAATTGGATAAGAATCGTGACGATTTGAACTTCTACAATAATAGAAGGATTGAAAATAAAGCTTATTGCCGCTCTCATAATGGCATATGACACTAGTGCCAGAACGAATAGTATCGTGCTGCTAAGCAAGCCGCCCTTCTGCTCGTAGCGAATCGAATGAAAGCCGTCGATCGGATGCTTCAGCACATAGAAAGCATGGCCGAGCTGGCGCAGTAACGGCCTCGCAGCAGCATGCTGCTGTTCGCTTCTCGCTCCCTTGCGCTGCACGCCGCCGAAGCCAAGTCTTCTAGCCGTGAACCTCGCGGCGAAGAAGATAAGCAAAGCCCCGATCACTACGTTCATGAGCAGCCCGAAGTTGGATTGAAACCATAGCAGCCGATTTTGCCAGAACGAATCCGAATAGCCCTGCGCCCAGCCCGCTTGCTTGAATAGCGCCTGCGCCCGTTCGTATTCGCCTTTCTTATAAGCGGCTTTGGCGAGGCCAAGCACGGCTGGCGCATAATAGGCGTTCAACCGATTAACCTCCAGCCATAGCGGCTCGCTCTCTTCGTAACGGCCATCCTGTGTCAACTGATTGGCCTTATGTACGAGCGCGCCGAATTCGGACAAGCGATACTTCTGCACGATATTGTTCTCGCTGTCCAAAATGAACAGGTCGTTCGCCGAATTCGTCTCGATGGCCGCCGGTATCTTCACGATGCCAAGCTTCGTCGTCGTATCCCCTACCGCTCCGCCCCAGAAGAACAGCAAATTGCCGTTGCCGTCATATTGGCTCACGATATTAAGCTTCGAATCGACGACCGTCATGTTGCCGTTCCCGTCGACGGTCAGATCGTTAAGCTGAGGGTAGCCGGTGCGTCCGGCCCGGTGAGTATATTCGCCGAAGCTGCCGTCCGTCATAGTATCGGCGAACTCGCCCTTGCCCGCGAGCTGGTCAAGCCCCGCGATATTGAGCTTCTTCAATTGCTTCGTGCGGACTTCCTTCGTCACCGTGTACACGAAGCCGTTCTCGTCCTTGTCGACGCTCGCGATCGAGCCCGGCAGCTTGCTGATCTCCCGCTCGTACATCTCGCGGGTATAGAGCAGCCGCTTGATCGAATCCGAAAAGGAGAAGCCGGTTTTGTTGGCGCCGAAGAAGCTTTGGAACTCGCCTTGCGGATCAAGCTGCAGCAAGCCTTGGTAACCGCCTAGCGTAGCAATGTACATGAAGCCGCGCTTGTCGACGACCAGCTTGATCGGATCGTATTTGAACGCTTCGGGAATGAGCTTCGATTCCGGCCTGCCGAACTCGGCAAGCAGCTCCCCTTCGCCATTCAATCGAACGACACGCTGGTTGCCCGTATCCGCGACGTAGATATCGCCGTTCGTGTCGACGAACACGCCCTGCGGCCGATTGAACGGGCTTCCTTCCAATGTCAGTAGCCCGGCAAGCCGCCCTTCCGCATCGAGATGCACGATGCGGTTATTGCCCGTATCCGCGATATAAATATGATCGCGGCTATCGATATACAGATCCTGCGGCTGATTCAGCGGGGAGTATACCGTTTGGCCCGGATTCGAAGGATCCGGAATGAACAGATCTTTGCCGAGCGCGCCAGCCGGCGTGTACGCCGCTTGCATTTTGAACAGCTGATTGTAATTGTCCTTGTAATAGGTTTGATATGGCACATCCGCGGATACCGATTCCGGGTGGATGGTTGCAAGCGCGGCTAGAGCCGCAACGAACAACAGCATCAGGCGTAACGTCAGCCGCTTAGGCATTCGCCCCCCTCCTTTCTCTCTCTTTCTCGTATCGGCATCACTTGATGCCGGAATGCGCCATCGTAGCAATCACTTTTCCTTGCAAAATAATAAAAACAATCAAGTTCGGAACGAACATAATGAGCGAAGCAACGGCCGCTGCGCCCTGCATCGCCACATTGCCCGCGAGGTTGTTCGTTAGCGTCGATAGGAAGAAGGCGAAGCTCTTCATCTCATCGTCGAGCATGAACAGCGAAGACGTCTCGACATTGCCCCAAGAGTTCTGGAACGCAAGAATGGCTACCGTCGCAATAGCCGGCATACAGACCGGAATGACGATCCGGATGAATACATAGAACTCGTTCGCTCCGTCGATTCTTGCCGCCTCCAGCAGCGCATCCGGAATTTGATCGATGAACTGCTTCAGCAGAAACACCCCGATCGGCATCGCCAGCATCGGCAGCAAATGTCCGAAATACGTGTTCATAATGCCGAGATTGCTGACGACCAAATACCGTGGAATTTGGATCACTTCCGGCGCGAACATAAGCGTCAGCAGAATCGTCGAGAACGCGAGCTTCGCCCCCGGGAACTTATGCTTCGAGATCGGGAAGGCGCATAACGCGCTCACGCCTGTCACGAAGACGACTGCCAGCCCCGATATGAAGACGCTATTGAACAAGTAGCGGATCATCGGAACGGTCGATCTGGAAGTTACCGACAGCAGCTCGTTAATATTTTGGAAGCTGGGCTCTCGCACGAAGAAGGTCGGCGGGTAGACGAACAGCTCATGGTACGGCTTGAATGCATGGTTGAAAATGTAGACGATCGGCAGCAGCATGAATACGGACAGCGCGATCATAAGAAGCGTCAGCAGCTTCTGAAAGCCGTCCATCGCCTGCAGCCTCGAGCCTCTCCATCGCAGCCCAAGAAGTCGTTGCACCATTACTCATCTCCCTTCGAGCCGAACAAGCTCCAGCTCAGTTTATTGGAAGCATACATAAGCAGAAGCAGAAATACCGATATCGCCGCCGCATACCCCATCTCGAAGCGGATGAAGCCGAAGTCGTCGATATGGTTAATAATGAGATGCCCGGCGTAACCCGGTGTCGGATTGACGCCGGACAGCTCAACGCCGATTGCGCCCGTCTTGAAGGTCGTTACAATCGCCATGACGGCGCCGAACAGCATTTGCGGCTTCATCGAAGGGATCGTAATATACCAGATTTCTTGCAGCCTGCTCTTCATGCCGTCGATCTTGGCCGCCTCGTAATAGTCGCGGTTCACATTGAGAATGCCGGCCAGCATCGCGAGGAATCCGACGCCCATGCTAGACCATAACGTAACGACGATCATCGAGTTCATGAGGTAAGACGGATCGGTCACCCACAGCTTCGGCACATCGATTAGGCCGAGCCGCAGCAATACGCTGTTGAGATACCCGATCCGATCGCCCGTGAGCATCGGTAGCCAGACGATCGACATGGCGATACCGATCGTAAGCGAAGGGGTATACATCGCAAGCGCGAACCATTTGCGCAGCTTGCCCGGAAGCTGCGAGATCAGCCAAGCGAGCAGGAAAGCGGCGATATAACCGCCAGGCCCGACGATAATGGCGAACTTGAACGTGTTCGGCAGCGCATACTTGAGGAACAGCAAGTCTTGCGAAATCAAATATTGAAAGTTTTGCCACCCGATGAAACGCGGGCGGCCGATAGCGTTAAAGTAAGTGAAGCTAAGAACGATGGCAGCTCCTACAGGTACAAGTATGAATGCGGCGAAGCAGAGCATGAATGGAGCAACGAATAGGTAGCTTAGGCGGAACGACCATATTTCTGCCAGCAGCCGCGCGAACCTGCCTCTGTTCCTGCGCTGCTGGGCCGCTTCAAGTGCCGCGAACGCCCTCGCTTGCGCAGCGCCAACATGAGGCGCTTGCGCAGGTGATGCTGGCGATGGCAAGGCAGTTACTCCAGCATCGTGCGCTATCTCTACGCTTGCCTCAGCCCGAGTGTTCTCAAGCTCGGGCGAAGCTGCAGTCGACTGCGGAACAACCGCGACGCTGGCGCCGGTTCCTTTACCTGACATATTCGTTCACTCCTTCCCACGGCTTATCGATATGCGGGAAGTCCAGCGTCTTCAGCGGCTTGCCCGTTTCGTCGATAAATCCGAATTCCTGCTGCTTGCGGCGCAGCTCGCGATTAATGTCCAGAATGGCCATCTCGAGCGACGCTCGGTAGTTCATTCCGTCGATAACCGCGCGAAGCCAAGCATTGTTAAGTTCCCTGCCCATGAAGTAACCTCCCGGCGGGTTCGGCTTCTCCTTGTACCACTTCCACTGCTCCAGAATGATATTCGCATCCTCGGTCTTCCATGGCAGTCTCACGAACGCTTCCACGTTCGACGTATTCCAACGGAACGAAACGCCGTTGATCGATTCGAGGTCGGAGCCGTAACGCTCTTGCGTCTCGGTGCTGATCCACCATTTCATGAATTGCCACGCTTCGTCTTTTTTATTGGAAGCTTCGAAAATGACGCCCGTTGTCTGGTCGCCAGCCGCCCAGCGGCTGATCGTCCCGTCCTGCTCCGGCATGCCCGGAATAAGCGCGATGCCCCAGCGTCCGTTAAGCTCGGGCGCTGCCGCGGCCAGCTGAACATACATGTTGTAATCCGCGATGCCGATCGGCATCGTCCCTGTCCGGAAGTGCTGATAGAAGCTCGGCACCTGCTTCTCCAGCGCATACGTATTGAACAGATCGGTCCATTGTTTGAACGCCTTGAACCCTTCGGGCGAATCAAGAGCCGTCGTGAAGCCGTTCGGCTGGAAGAATTCGACGCCGTTCTGATAGATGAACGGCAGGAACATTTGCGGGTTCACATAAAAGTTCATGAAGTTCTGCTGCAGCGTCGGCAGCATGTCATAGACATCCTGCCATGTCTGCGGAATGTCGAGGCCGAGCTCCCGCATAATATCTTTGCGATAGTAGAGCACTTGGAACGACTGCGTCTCCGGTACGGCATAGTAGCCCTTATCGTAATAAAGCGCCTGCCAAGAACCTGGACTGAATCGTTCGTACACCTCATTGAAATCCGGGAACTTGCTAAGATCGTACACGCTGCCCCGAATCGCGTAATCGACAGGCAAATCCTGCGACAATCCCAGCGCCACATCGGGCTGCAAGCCTGCCGCATTGGACATGACGAGCAGCTGCGCGTTCGGCAGCAGATTAACCTTCACCTTGATGCCGGTTGCCGGCGTGAACAGCTCGTCGGTCAGCTCTTGAAGCTGCGTCACATAGTCCCTGCCCCGCTGCACCCAGACGTTAAGCTCCTTGTCATCCATATCGCTTAAGCTCTCGCGGGAGTTGAATGAATAAGCGAAGTTCGCCAGCAGGCCAACGCCTTTATCCACAACGGATGCCGTCATATCGGGGAAAGACTTCTCCGCAGGGACGATATAGATCTCATCGAGCAAGAGCGGCTGCTTATACAAATTGACAACGAAATTGTTGATTTTCTCATCAATCGAAGTAATCTCATCGATATGGTAGGGAATATCGTCAGGCGTCTCCAACAAGGAACGAATATCGGAGGCGGACGATCGGAAGCCTTCGCTCGCGCTGTCCTTGCGCCCGTTCACTTCGGCCATTTCGTCAGCAAGCACGTCAAGATTCCCGGCTGCGACTTCCAGCCGCTCCTTCAAATCCGGCAAGTCGCGATCGATCTTCCACGTCCGGTTACGGTCCAGTTGACCTCCGGTGAGCGACTTCAAATCTTGATCAACCGTGCGCAGCAATGCGCTTAAGTTCTCGATCCCTCTAACAATCGGACTTACCGTCGAATGGGTTAGAGCAAGCGACAGCGTATGCGTCCCTTTCTCCAAGTACAGCTCATACGGCTCGCCATCGTCACCAGATAGCACCGTGCCCTTCCACGAAGCCGCATACGGGAATCGATAGGTTAGAAAAGCATCGAATGGCACTTTGCCGTCGATTAAGATCGTACGGAACGACGCCTTCTGCGAGAAGCGGTTTTGCAGCGTCCGCAGCGCAATTTTGTACAGCCCCGTCTCGGGCGCTTCGAATGTCCATGCCACCTCTTGGTTCGGCCAGTCCCAGCTCACGCCGCCGACCGTATTGTACGTAATACGCCCTTTCGCCAGCGGTTTCGTACGCCTGTCACGGTCCGACATCATTTGTACGGAAGCGTCGTTTTTGCTCGTCATCTGCTCCGCTTGCAGCGTAATTCCCTGAGCAGCAACAGGTTCGCTTGACGGATAAGCTGCCGCTACTTCCTCGTAACTAGGCAACGTCTCCGGCGGAACCAGCGATATCGTATTCAGCGCAACCGGTTCATACCCTTCGAAGCGCAGCGTATGCTTGCCTTTCGTGAAATGCCATTTCAACGGCCCGGCGTAATTGGCTCCAGAATCGATGAACGGCATGCTCGACCACGTTGATATATCCACCGAAGTTGGACGAATCTGATCCCCGTCGTCGTTAACCTGCGGCAATCCTTTATCCTTGAACTGACGGTATAAAGTAATCGAAGAAGCTTCGCGGAATGGCCGCGAGCCGTCGATCGTCACATCCCATACGACCGGGCGCGTATACCCTTTGCCGAGCAGAGGATGGTAATCGGCGAAGATCGTGTATATGCCATCCTGCTCCACATTGAACGTATATTCCACCCAATTCGTGTCGGTTGACTCCCAGATCAACACATTGCTTTTGCCTTCGTAATCGCCCGTACGAATGACCGAGCTATCCGATTGTCCGGAAGTAGCAGCCGCCTCGATGACAATCTCCTTATCGGCAGGCTTCACGCCCTGTTCTTCCAGCCCCTTGAGCACTTTCTCATAATAGGGCTCAAGATCGGCTGCGGCGAGCGACGTATCCTCCCACTCTACAAAGCCGGAATCGAAGCTGCTAAGCTTGAAAGGACCGGCATCGACCGTCGCGGTCGCGCTCGACGTCCATGCAACGAAAAACACTAGTAGTACGGCTGCCGCCCCTATCGGAAATAGCAGCTTGAACGTCTTAGAATGAATGATGGCGCGCAGCATCAGGCAGCACACTCCTTCCCGCCTTAATTAGATCTGAAAACGCACGCCGCTGTCCGCATCGAAGAACAGCGCCTTCGACATATCGGGAACGATGCGAATTTTTTCGTTTTCCTCGCAATGGTAATAAGCGTTCACCCGCACGACGAGCAGCTTATCCTGCCCGATGTCGAGATGGAGGAAGCGGTCCGCCCCCATGAGCTCGCTCACTTTGTATACGCCGGTAATAATCGCGTCCGAGAACAAGCCCTCAAGTCCGATGTTTTCCGGCCTAATGCCAAGGGTGACGCGCTTGTTCACCTTATTGTGGTGAACGAGTACGCGCGCCGCTTCTTGGGGAATCGGCAGCGAAAAACGCGATGTTTCGTACTTAAGCCTGCCGCTGCCCGGAATATCCTCCACGACTTTGCCTTCTATGAGATTAATTTGCGGCGAGCCGATGAAGCTTGCCACAAATGTGTTATTCGGGGTCGTATATACCGTCTCCGGCGTATCGATCTGCTGGATAACGCCGTCTTTCATGACGACGATCCGATCCGCCATCGTCATCGCTTCGATCTGATCATGCGTAACGTAAATAAACGTCGTCTCGAGCGTCTTGTGCAGCTTAATAATTTCCATCCGCATCTGCACGCGCAGCTTCGCGTCCAAATTGGACAGCGGCTCATCCATGAGAAACACTTGCGGATCTCGCACGATAGCGCGGCCCAGCGCAACGCGCTGCCGTTGTCCGCCAGACAGCTCCTTCGGCTTGCGGTTCAAATACGCTTCGATCTCCAGCACGCGCGCCGCGCGTTTCACCGACTGCTCGATCTCATGGCGCGGCAGCTTACGAAGGCGAAGACCGAACGCGATATTTTCAAAAACGGTCATGTTCGGGTAAAGCGCGTAATTTTGGAAAACCATCGCAATATCGCGATCCTTCGGCGGCAAGTCATTGACGAGCTGATCGCCTATGTAAATCTCGCCCTCCGTAATATCTTCAAGCCCGGCGATCATACGCAGCGTCGTCGATTTGCCGCAGCCTGACGGGCCAACGAAGACGAGAAACTCCTTATCCTTAATATCGAGGTGAAAATCGTTCACGACCGTTTGCTTATCCTTGCCGTATCTTTTGTACAGATGCTCAATGCGAATACCTGCCATAAGCCCACCCCCTATATTTCAAAAAAACGAAGGGGACATCCGCAATTAAGGAGACGCCCCTTCCTTACTATCGTTTGTTATTGCGTTTTGCTAAGCGTTTCGAGTTCTTTCTCGATCGCCTCTTGCGCCGTTCGCAGCGCCGTATTGACGTCCTGACCGCCTACGGCAACATTTTTCGCCGCTTCGTTGATGAATTTGCGCACTTTGCTCTCGAACTTATGAGGGCGTACGATGCTGCGCGGCTCAGCCTTGAAGATGTTCTCGACCTTCTTGCCTGCTAATACCGGAATATCCGCGCCGTACACTTTCTCCCAAGCTTCGTTCGCTACGGTCGGAACGCGTCCGCCACGGGACAGTATTTCCTGCGATTCATCGGACAGTACGTTCGCGATAACGTTGAACGCCTCTTCCTTGTGCTTGCTCGACTTCGTCACGAACAACGAGTGAACGTTGATCGCTTTGCCCGTTCCGAGATTTTCGGTGAAGTTCGGGAATGGCGCGAAGTCCCAGTTCAGCTCCGTGCCTTGCTGGCGAAGCTCTTCAAGCGGACCTAGCAAATGTGCAATATTATAAGGAAGCATCGCTAGATTTTGTTCGTTGAAGAAAATATCGTCGTCGTTCGCATATTCGAATCGGCCGTCTTCACCGATATAATTTGGCACCTCGTAGCTTTTCTTTAACGTCTCGAACACCTTTTTCCAACCGTCCGTTGTCACGTCTGCCTTGCCCGTCGCCGGATCGACGATGTTCAGATCAAGTCCTGTGTTAATGTTCGTAGGTCCGAACAAGTCAATGCCGATGTAGTTCACGCCGTTATCGTTTCTCGTCACTTGCTTGCCAAGCTCGATAAGCTCATCCCACGTCGATTGATCGTCCTTCGGGTACGAAACGCCGAATTTATCGAAAATATCTTTGTTGTAGAACAATACCGGCACGTTGATCGAGAACGGAATGACCGACAGCTCGTTTTCCGGCGAATATTTGGTGATCGCATCTAGAACAGCTGGCTTTAAGCGGCTTAGGTCGACTCCGTTTTTGTCTACGTATGGCTTCAGATTCTCGACCAGGTCCAGATCCTTGTAAGTCGTTGAGACTGCCGATGTCGATGCGAAAATAATATCAGGCACAGTGCCCGCTGTAATGAGCGGCTCTAGCTCTACATCCTCTGGCGCATCTACCCATTCAAGCGTAATGTTTGGATATTTCTTCTTCGTCGGTTCTACGAGAAACTTCTGAAACTCCGTTTCCGTTACGGTAATGCCCGCGCGAAGCACCTTCAGCGTAATCGGCTCCGTGCTGACTACCTCGGTTTTCTCTGTTTCCTTATTCGTACTAGAGCTTTGATCACCGCCGTCGGTCGCTGCCGGCTTATTGCCGCTGCCCGAAGCGCATGCCGTAAGCGACGTCACGACAACCATTATACTGATAAGAAGAACAACAAATTTTTTCATTCCCAAAACCCCCATTTTTCATTTTCGATGTTTGTGGACAAATAAAAAGAAGACGCACTTCGTTTCGAAGCGCGTCTCCGTTTATACGGTCGACTCACATTACCAATAATTCATATTGTATTAGTCGGTTTTAAATTAGGCTTATAATAGCATCCTGCACGAATCGTGTCAAAGCCTTTTTTTTGCGAAAAAAATCCGCTACCGAGGCATTGTTCGCGTCAGTAGCGGATGTCCTCACATGCTGCTGTTCACTAGCCTTAGTTTAATACGAGATCACATGCTTCTTCCGGCATCCAACGCTTGTCTTTGCCTTCCCACTTCACATTGCAGCCAATCGGATTAGTGAGCGGCACCGCCACCTCGCGGCCTGCCAAGTAATCGTTAAGCGCGTTTTCCAAATCATAGGACGTGATTTTGTCCGCATCCTTCGGCGAATCGACAGCGCGACCCGTGTAGATCAGCTTGCGCTCTTGATCGAACACGTAGAAGTGCGGCGTTCTAAGCGCACCGTAGGCAAGCGCTACCTCTTGCTTCTCATCGTATACATACGTCCAAGGGAAGCCATGCTCCGCAATTCGCTCTACCATTTTCTCGTAAGAGTCGTCCGGATACGCGGTAACGCTATTGGAACTAATGCCGACGAATGATACGCCCTGCGGCGCGAACTTCTCCACCGTTGCGCGAGTCACTTCATCCGAGCCCTTAACGAACGGACAATGATTAGCCGTGAAGAACACGACCAACGCTTTTGAAGCGGTGAAATCCGCTAAGCTGTAATGCTTGCCATCTGTAGCCAGCAAGTTGAAATCCGGCGCTTGCTCGCCAATTTGTAACGTAAAAGCCATGAATACGTTCATCCCTTCTGTTATGAAATAAAATAAAAAAAGGAGACACTCCTTTGGTAGGAAAGTGTCTCCGGTTGACCGGTAGGCTGTGCTAATCCGATAATAACACATTATCCCTACCTGTCAAGTGTGGTTTTAATCTTGCGTATCGTGCTCTTTGATTAAGACTTCGTAGTTTCCAGCGTCTCCAAGTCTTTGTCGATTTTCTCCTTCGCCGTTCGGAGCGCCGTGTTAATGTCGACGCCTCCTATGGCCACATCTTTAGCAGCATCGTTAATATATTTGGTGATCTTGCTTTCATAAATGTTCGGCTTATGGATTTGGCGAGGCTCGGTTTTGAAAATATTCTCGATCGTCTTGCCCTTCAGCACCTCGATATCCGCGCCGTATTCCTTCTCCAGCTCCGGCAGATCGAGCACTGACACGCGGCCGTTGCGAGTTATGATCCGCTGCACTTCTTCCGACAGCATATATTCAATCACCTGATAGGCTTCATCCTTATGCTTGCTCGCTTTCGACAGCGTTAACGTATGAACGTTAATCTCGATGCTTGTGCCAAGCGCGTCCTCGAAATTCGGATGCGGCGCGAAGTCCCAGTTGAGCGTAATGCCCTGCTTGCGCAGCTCCTCAAGCGGACCTACAAGCTGAGCTAGATTGTGCGAATATAGCGCCAAGTTCTGATCGTTGTAGAACACATCGTCCTTATCCGCGTATTTGTACTTATCGTCTGTGCCGATAAACCCAGGAATGCTGTATAGCTTCTTGAGTGTCTCGAATACCTTCACCCATTCGGGCGAAGTGACTGCCGCCCTATTCGTAGCAGGATCGATAATATCGAGCGATAGGCCGCTAGCCAGTCTCGCCGGCTGCAAATCAATGCCGATATAGTTAACTCCGGCGTCCGCTCTTGTCAGCTGCTTCGCCGTATCAAGAATTTGATCCCAGCTCTGCACCTCCGTCGGATACGGCACGCTGAATTTATCAAAAATATCTTTGTTGTAATAGATAACGGGCAGATTAACCGAGAAAGGCACCTGATTGCCGCCGCTCTTCAGCTCGATCGATTCGTTCACGCTCGGCTTGATCTTCTTGTCATCGTACCCGAATTTTTTCTTGAACGGGGCGAGCTCTTCAGCTAGACCAGCCTCCTCAATAGCGGTGTACGAGCCGCCGAAAATAATGTCCGGGATAATGCCTTGCGTAAGCAGCGGTTCGATTGGATCGCCCTCCGGCACGTCGATCAGCTTCACCTTGATATGGGGAAACTTTTTTGCGATCGGCTCATTAAAATACTTATCGACCTCCGTTGCAGTAAGCGTCACTCCGCCCCACTTGAATACAAGCAACTCGACAGGCTCTTGGGACGGTTTATCCGTAGCGGCCGGCGTCGGCGTTTTCTGCGTCCCTTGCGCGCAAGCCGTTACCCCTACAACAACCATCACGATTAAGATAGGCATCAACCATTTTGCAATCTTACTTTTACCCATTCCTCAACACTCTCCTTTTGGCCAAATACAAACAAAAAAGACGGAGGCATACTTCCTGCTAGGAAGCACATCTCCGTCCGAACGGTCGAAACCGTATGCCATTTGGTAATACCAAGTTCTCTTGTGGGATTAAATATAGTTTCTTGGCAATCGAATTGTCAACCACAAAAATTATGCTTGACCTTCCAAAACTCGGGATGCTACGATTGTTGTCATAAATTCCAACTAAACAACTATGAATAATAATGTTTAGTTTCATATTCGACCGTTCTAACGGAGAAACACGATCCTTGTGCTTCTCCGTTTTTTTGTGTTGCTAAGGGAGGTGATGACAACATGATAGAGCTGGTTAGCGCCGAGCGCTGCATCCAATGCGGGCTCTGTGTGAAGGTATGTCCAACGAACGTATTCGATGAGGACGATAACGGCTTGCCCTATATTGCACGGCAGGAAGATTGCCAGACCTGCTTCGTATGCGAGGCGCATTGCCCAGTAGATGCGCTATACGTATCGCCTCAGGCTGATGTGCAAGAAGCAGTCGATGAGGAGCAGCTTATAGCATCCGGCCTGCTTGGCAGTTGGCGCGCAACGATTGGCTGGGGGCCCGGGAGAACGAAGCTTGCATCCGTCGATACGACGGAATTTATCAATCGGATTTTGCCTCCACGACCTGCCAGACCCAATTATAACAATCGAACATGAGAGATAAAACGATCTATTAGAGAGGGGCTATATGCCATATGAAACTGCGTTTGCTGACTGTCATTTCTTTAGCTGCAATATTGCTTGTAACCGGATGCTCCGCGAAGAGCGGAACTACAGAGGGACAGGCGTCGAATAAGCCCGCTGATGCCGCCGCTGCCCAGACCGATAAACCTAAGGAAGAAGCTCCTGCCGCTGCCGAACCCGTAACCCTATCGTTCTATGTAGGCGGAGGCACGCTTACCGATACGGAGTTCAAAATCTTCTTCGAGGAGCCGGTGAAGAAGAAATTCCCTCATATTACGCTCAAGCTCGTCAAACCTGCGGAAGGCGTTACGCCTGCTGAGGTGCTCACTTCAAGCGACGTTCCCGACATCGTTTACTTGACGAGCGGATCCTATCACGCGTTCCAGGATCTTGGCGTCATGGAAGACTTAACACCTTACATCGAGAAATATAAGTTCGACACGAAGCGCCTAAAACCGGTGCTTCTGGATACGATCATCAACTTCTCAAAGCAAGGCGAAATCTTCACGCTGCCGTTCTCCTCCAATGTCGCCGCTCTGTTCTATAACAAAGATATTTTCGATAAGTTCGGCGTGCCTTATCCTGGCGACGAGCAATTAACTTGGGAGCAAGCGCTTGAAATCGGAACGAAGCTGACACGTTCGGACAACGGCGTTAATTATATTGGCATTGACGTACAGAACGGCCCAGCCTCGCTGCAGCGCAGCTATGGTATCGCCGCTCTTGATCCGAAGACGGGATTGCCTGCGCTGCAATCGGAGCATTGGCAGAACGTATTCCGGATTTTGAAACAAAACTATGACATTCCAGGTTTCGTCCAAGGCGACAAATATACGTACGATCGCGATGCGTTCCTCGTCGACCAGAACGTAGCGATGCGCCCGACGCTGCTGGCGAATCTAATCGGACCGCTCGAGGAGCTTCGCGCACAAGGCAAACCGCTTAACTGGGACATCGCGCCGATTCCGAACTTCAGCGATAATCTCGGCGTGAACAAGGAAGCGAACGTTCACTCGCTCGTCATTTCCAGCGTCAGCAAACATAAGGATGTTGCATTCCAGGTTCTTGATTATATTCTATCCGACGAAGTGCAGCGCATCGTTGCACGCAACGGCCGCGTGCCAGCTATTGTTGCGCCGGAGCTGGAGAAGGAATTCGGTGCGGACATCGAGGTGCTGAAGGATAAGAAGATCGCTAATATTTTCACAACCCAGCCTTCGGTTCTTCATCTTGATCCTAACGAGAACTACGTTTCCCAGCATCTGAACAAAGCGATTGAGGACATCGCGCTGCGCGGAGTCGACATCAATACGGCTGCAAGAACAGCGGAAGATCTCATTCTGAAGGAGCTCGAAACGGTTAAAAAGACTAAATAACAGCAGGAGGCGATAAGGATGAGCTCGAACGTTACGAAGCAACTAACGGCCGATGTACTCGTCATCGGCGGCGGTCCTGCAGGGGCTTGGGCGGCGTGGAGCGCCGCCTCGAAGGGGGCGAAGGTCGTGCTCGCCGACAAGGGTTACCTCGGGACGAGCGGCGCGACTGCGCCCGGCGGCACGAATCTGCTTTACTTGCCGCCGGATCAGGCGCTGCGCGATCAAGCGGTCGAGCACCGCTTGAAGGGGGGCGGCTTCCTATCGGAGCCGTCCTGGACGTATCGGGTGCTCGATCAGGTCTATATCAATCTGGAGCGGATCGAGAAGTGGGGTTACCCGTTCGTCCGCGACGAGAACGGCACCCCGATGCGCGGTCATCTGCAAGGACTGGAATATATGAATCTGATGCGGAAGGTCGTACTGAAGGCAGGCGTTAAGGTGCTTGACCAGTCGCCGGCGCTAGAGCTGCTAACCGATGAGCACGGTGTAGGCGGGGCGCGGGGCATCTCGCGCCTAGACGGCAAAGAGTGGGAGGTACGAGCGAACGCCGTCGTCATCGCGACCGGCGGCTGCGCCTTCCTTAGCAAGGGTCTCGGCTGCAACGTGCTCACCGGAGACGGTCTGCTCATGGCCGCCGAGCTTGGCGCTGACTTGTCGGGCATGGAATTCAGCCGCGCTTATGCGCCAAGCGCCGCCTTCGGCACCATCACGCGCGGCCGCTTGCTCGGCTGGGCTACTTATTCCGACGAGGAAGGCAATATATTGAACAGCGACGGCAATCGTGCCGGCATTCTGCAAAAATATATAAGCGAGGGCAAGAAAGTATACGCCGTCCTCGATAAAGCAGATACCGAAGAGAAGCGCAATATTTTGCGCCACTCCCACGCCGTATTCTTCCTGCCGTATGACCGTTCCGGCATCGATCCTTTCACGCAGCGGTTCCCGTTGACGCTGAGGTTCGAGGGAACGGTTCGCGGCACGGGCGGTATCCGCATCGTCGGCGAAGATTGCAGCACGACCGTAGCCGGGCTCTATGCGGCTGGCGATGCCGCTTCTCGCGAGCGACTAATGGGCGGCATGTCCGGCGGCGGCGCCTTCAACGCTTCATGGGCCATTTGCTCCGGCACATGGTCGGGCGAGGCTGCTGCCGCTCACGCGCTGCGTCAAGAGCGCGATGCAGACCAGCGCAATCTACGCGCTGCCGGTCGCTATGGCATCCGCCAAGCTAGCGACGACAGCGACTCCGTTAATGAGCGTACACGCTCTTTATCGCAAGCGGAGCAAAATGAGCTAGTGAAGGCGTTGCAGCAAGAAGTATCGCTGAACATCAACTACTTCCGCAGCGTACCTGGACTACAGGCATCGCTTGCACGATTGCAACCTCTTTGGCAATCAGCTTCCGCCCGCTATGCAGGATCTACCATCCAACAGCGTCTCCGCTCGCGCGAGCTCGCTGCGATGGCCGCAACGGCACGATGGATGCACACAGCCTCCCTCGAACGCAAAGAGTCGCGCGGCATGCATGCACTGAGGGAATATCCCGAACAAGATCCTAGCCAGCTTCATCGCATCATCTTGTCCGGAATCGAAACGATAAACATCAGCCACGAGCCCGTACCCGGCTCCATCAAAGATAGAGTCATCCGAAGCATCGGCTAACCCAATCCCCCTCGAAGTCACGCCGTCTTCGAGGGGGAAACTCACAGACTGATATATCCTCATTCTGCACTTCGCACACACGGACTACCGCTCTCTTATTCACCCTTTAGCACACTCTCCCCTCTACTCAGGCCCCTGCCTTTTACACCCTTTAGCACACTCTCCCCTCTACTCAGGATATCAACAATCTCCTCAACCTACCTCCTGAGCTGATGGGACAGTGTGAGAAAGGAAATAAAAGCGCCTTATTTGTAATACATCAATATCCAGAAGACAGGAGGAAGAGGTACATAGCGAAGCTTGCGTACTATTTCTGAGCTGATGGGAGAGTGTGAGAAAGGAAATTATGAAGCATGAACGTTAAAGAAGGATGTTCCGGGGAGTCTTCGATCTTGCGAAGACGTGGAACATCCTTGCTCTGTTATTGATGGGTTGGTTGGTACGTTAGCGGCGTCTGGATTGCGAGGAGTGAGAGGTTTGAGGCGTGTCGTAACGCTTGCGCTCCGAACGCTCGATTTGTATGATTTTTCCGTCATGCACCGTAATGACAATCGAACCATACTCCGTGCCGTCCACCTGTGCTTTGACCCGTCTCAACCACTCGTCTGTCACTTCAAACGGTTTCCCCATTAGCTATTCCTCCTGAACGTAAAATAAAGGCTCTCTCCCCTTGCTTCCAACTTACTCCGAGGCTACTCTTGCCGGTCTTATCGATCGCAAGAGTGGCGTCGTATCATAGGAAGCCATCGATACTTTGCCGTTGGAGCCAAATCCGATCGCTGCTCGCCAACTGCCGAGCAGCCCCTTGTCGATAAGCTCCTGCTCATTCACTTCAATCGGCAAATCGGCATGATGGGCAACGAACAGCGCATCGGCTGGACAATACGCCTCGCACATGAAGCAGGTCTGGCAATCTTCCTGCCTTGCAATGACGGGAATACCGTCATCGCCGCTGTCGAATACATTCGTCGGGCATACTTTGACGCATAGATTGCATGATATACAACGCTCCGCGCTTACGAGCTCAATCACAGCCTTGCCGCCTCCTTCTCGACTACCACTGGAGAAACGATGTCATAGGAGCGCGGAGGCACTTGTTCCGGACGTATCGTAATATGCTCGATACCCGAAAGCAGAAGACGATGCGAAAGCGCTGGGTTCAGATTCGGATATTCGCGAAAACCATGCATCCCTCTTGTCTCCTTGCGCGCGAGCGCAGCCGTATACATCCAACGGGCAGTAGCAACCATTGCTGCCGTCTCCCGCGCTCGCACTCTTCCTTGAATCGTATTCGGCACAGACCCTTTAATAGCGGGCCAAAGCGAGTGAAGTCTCTTCAGCGACGCTTCCAACACCGGCTCGCTTCTGAAGTAGTTAATGTCCAGCGGGAACACTTCCTGCTGCACTTGCTCAACTACTGCCCTCGTATCAATTAACTCGGTGGACTGCGCATTTCGCTCTAGACCATAAGCTCCGGCAGGGCTCAATTGCCGTACTCTCGCGTCCTTCGCTTGCGCGAGCGCAAAGTCGGCCGCTCCTTTGCCTGACCATGTGCCCGACGCGATAGCCCATGAGGCGTTATACGCGCCGCCACCCGACCTTGCGCCGGCAGTCTTCTCGCGCGAGGCCGCGTCGCCGGCCGCGAACAGTCCGGCAACGGTAGTCGAACAGTCATAATCGATAAGCCTTAACCCGCCTGTCCCGCGAATCGTTCCTTCAAATCGCATCGTTAGCGGAAACCGCTGCGTGAAAGGATCGATACCGGCGCGATCGAAGGGCAGAAACCATACAGGCGTGGAGAGCCTTAAGATGCGGCGCTTCTCCTCGGTATCTGCATGATTAAGGATGGCGTATACCGGCCCCTTCAGCAGCTGCTTCGCCATAAAATCAGATTCGCGCGGCCCGCCTTCGTGCAGCACATGGCCTTCTTCATCGTAAAAGGTCGCCCACCCGAGCATCCGATTGCGAGTTATGGTGCCGAATGCTGCCGTCGTCGCATACTGTCTGCTGAACTCCATACCGGATAGATCCGCGCCGAGCTCGGCTGCCATCAATAAACCGTCGCCTGTCTGTACGTTACAGCCAAGACCTTTGCTTAGAAATGCGCAGCCTCCTGTCGCAATGACGACAGCGTTCGCGCGGACCTCCCAGTCTTTACCGTCCAGGCGCGAGATGCCGCGTGCTCCGCCTACGCCATGCTCATCCGTCAGCAGTTCCAGCGCGGGACATTGATCCAATATCCGCACGCCTGCCTTCAAGACAACCTTGCGCATAATTTGCATATATTCCGGCCCTTGCAGATGCGCTTTGAACAGATTTCCATTACCATCAAGAGGAAAACGATACCCCCATTGCTCCAGCAGCTCGATATTCAGGTACGCTTGCTCCATTAAGCGGTGGATCCACGGCGCTTCCGACAGATTGCCTCCGCCTTCAAGCCGATCCTCCACCGCCTGCTCCCGCTTCTCCTGATTCGGGGGCACATACAAGAAGTTCGTTCCGCCTGGGGCGGTTGCTCCGCTAGTCCCTAAATACCCTTTGTCGACTAACACCGTACGTGCGCCATGTGAAGCCGCGCTCCATGCAGCCCACGCACCTGCAGGACCTCCGCCGATGATCAGGACGTCCGCATCCAGTTTTACCGCAGCTTCTGTGGCTCCCATATCGTTATCCCTCCTCTCCACTCTGAATAAAAGTCGACGATAGTCTGCTTCTATTCTTGTTCGGACTGGCCTTCGCCGCTAACCAAAATCGGTAGAATGCTCTCACCTAGAGGACGGCGCGTATTCGGCTTCTCCTGCTCGTGGAATGAAGGATCGAGCGAGTCCAAATCTCCACGATAGCCTAGCGCTATAACGGCGTGTAGCGAAATATTCGCAGGCACCTGCAGCAGCTCACGTGCTGCTGCCTGGTCGAAACCGCCGATCGCACGCGTCGAGAGGCCAAGCAGTCTCGCTTGAAGCGCGATAGACGCCCAAGCTGCGCCCGTATCGAACGCATGCGCTCCGTTCGGATCCCCGTTTTCTTTCACATTTTGCGATGCGACTAAAATAAGAACCGGCGCGTTAACCGACCATAGCTTGTTTCTCGGCTTAATAAAGGACTGGAACACCTCATGCTCCGCTTGCTCCTTCGCCACATAGAACCGCCATGGCTGCTGATTGCTTGAGGATGGGGCCCACCTGGCCGCTTCCAATACCGTGTATAGAACCTCTTCGCTCACCGGACGGTCTGCGTATGATCTTGGCGACCAGCGATTAAGGAATAGCGGATGCACCGGGTATTCCGGTTGTCTCGTCTTCGTTACATCAGGGCTATATGCCTGCTCAATGGGTTGATCCTCTGTTGTGATAGGTGTTGTACTCATTTCCTTCATCTCCTGTTCGATTAAAAATGCAAAAAAGACGCATAACAATCGAAACGAATCTCGATTCTCATGCGCCTCCAGTTTACTAGCGAGCGCTATTGCTTATTCACTCCATATATCCGACTAATACAATAGGATTAAATATAATTTATCATGAGACTACGAATTCGTCAATAGTCCGAGACGCCTGAACCATTAGTTTTTGCCAACCATTTGCTTCAGTTCAGATAGAAGCTGATCCAACTGGGCGTACTGCTCAACCATCGTATGAATCTTAAGATCTTGCGTCTCCATGCTTGCATGTACTTCTTCTACGGACGCCATATTCTGCTCCGTCGTTGCAGCAATATTGACCATTTCGTCTGCCATGGCGGCATATTGCTCGTTCAAGCGCGCTGCAGAGCTGCCCACCGTAATGGAATGCTCCTTAACGAGACCTGAATTCTCATTAATTTGACCGATTAGCGACTGTACCTGTTGTGAAGCTTCCTTGCTTGTCTGCACGGCGGACTGACCGCGCTCTACCTGCTCATGCACTGCGCTGATCTGCGTCCTTATGCCCGACAAAATATCGGCGATCTCATTCGTCGCCTTGCGGGAATTGTCGGCCAGCTTACGTACCTCTCCCGATACGACGGCAAAGCCTTTGCCATGCTCGCCTGCTCGCGCTGCTTCTATCGCGGCGTTAAGCGCAAGCAAGTTCGTCTGCTCCGAGATGTCGCTGATCGTGCCTACAATCGAACTGACGCGATCGTTCTGCTCGCTTAACAGCTTCATCATCTCTACCGTATGACCGATAATGACGCGAACCCGCTCAACCTCTGTGCTAAGCGACTCCATCTGCTCGCTATTCCGCTCAGTGAGCTCAGCGTTCTCCGTGGAATAACGCTCCAGCAGCGTCGTGCCGTCTAGCAGCAGCTTCACGTCATTGTCAATCGATTGGGTCGATTCATTAATATTCAGAATCGTTCCCGTCTGCTTCTCGATCGCCGCCGACATCTCGCTGAAGGTTGCCGTTACTTCGCGGGATATATCACCCGTTGAACGAACGGTCGATTGCTGGCTGCTGCTGAATTCAGTCAGCAACATAATGGATGACTTCATTTTGTCCAATAGCGCTTCGGCCATGTCCTTGGATGCTACTGCTTCCTTCTGCTTCTCCATCACCTGGAGCTGCAGACGTCTGCTGAAATTCGACGATACCGCAAGCGCCGCCGTTGCGAAGATGAGATACAGATACAAATAAACGAGCGACTCGTCCGGGAACAACCGCGGCTGCAATTCCGAATCGAGGAAGATATATGTACTGAGAGCTGCACCTAGAACACCAGTCAATATAATGGCTTTGTAGTCCGCATACAGCGTAATCACGGCGATATTGACATACACCATGAAGTAGGTGCTTACGATCGGATTAGGGTCTGAGACAATCAGCATCGTAACGAGGAGCGTCATAATGAACGGAATGATGTACTTGATTTTGTCCGGCATAATTCGCTTGTAGGTCAGGAACGTCGTGCCGCCGCAAGTGATCAAGCCTACGCCAGCCAGAAGCAGCACTAATTGCGCCGATAGTCCGATGGCTAGATCAGTTAGAACGCCTAAAGCGAGCAACCCCCACAAAATTTTAATTAATAATCGGTTACGCTTGTCCAGATCTGTTAGCTCAACAACTGATTGTTTCATAACTTTTCCGCCTTTTCGCTATTTGCTATTATTGTACTATTCTGCGACTAATCTTCTTCTCGGCAGAATGTCTTGCGGACTAATCATCCATTCGAATCGATGTTTATTTTGATAGACTTGCTCCACGTCAATTAACACCGGATTCACATAATCGCCTTTATAAAAAATTTTGTCGCCCAGCTTCTTCAGAGGCACTTGGAACGTGACCCTAAGCGCGCGCATGAATACTGGCTCCATTAGAGAAACATAATATTTGATCCGCTCTCCTTCGGCAAAATATACGCAAGCGGATAGCAAGTCCGCAATATATCGTCCTCGAAAGGAGCGCAGAATAGCCATTTTGTCGATTTCGGCTACCTCGGATGCCGCTGCTATAACGTCGGGATGCTCATGAAAGGGAGCTGTTGCATTAATCTGGCTGTCAGTAATGCTATACGGCTTAAATTCGGTAGTGCCTACATATTGGCCTTCATCGGTTACGATGATGTATTTGGCAAGCGACTTGTCCGAAAACTCAAGTTCGTAACCTTTCTCTCGCCAGACGGTTGTCCAGATGCCGTTGAACATGGCCAGCTCCAACTCATTTTCCACACGTTTAAACATGGTTTACACTCCTTTATGTCTATTTTCCTACTTTTTCCACATATTTGAACCCACAACAGGTTTATCGGAATAAACAACTGAAAATTTTACCATTTACAAAAAGAAAACCCCCGCCTTAATTTGGATAAGCAGACCTATCCAAACCAAAACGGGAGTAATCCGTGCACGTTTCTATGCATCAATAACTAGGTCGTTTGAACTTTCACGTCCGATATTCCCGCCACCCGGACTGGGCGCGGAGGGAGAATACGGTCGATGAACGGGGTCTGATCGAGTGCAGCAAGCTTCTGCCTGCCGGGACCCCAGCCAATCGTCTCACGCCAGCTGCCGAGAATGCCTTTGGATGCCAGTTCGCCCTCATCTACCTGTATCGCTTCATCGGTGAAAGGAGATACGTAGAGTGCGTCTACCGGGCAATAGGCTTCGCATATGAAGCAGGTCTGGCAATCCTCCTGCCGCTTAATGACGGGAGCCCCGCCTTCCGTCTTGTCGAATACGTTCGTTGGACATACCTTCACGCATAAATTGCACCCAATGCATCGTTCTGCGCTTACAAGCTCTATCATCCTGCCTGCACCTCCTTAACTGCGCTCTGCACGGCTGACGCGTCATTCGCCGCTGCAGGAGCAGCCGATTCCGGACGCGTCACAATCTGCTCCAATCCCGATACGAGCAGCCGATACTGCTGATTCGGATCGACCTCCGGATATTCGGCCAGCACATGGAGACCTGCGCCTCGCGACTCCTTCCTTGCGAGCGCAGCGGTGTACATCCATCTGGCCGTTGCGGCCATCGCTGCCGCCTCGCGTGCTTGAACGCGCTCCGTAGCCGTCTCCGGCTGCTGCTCGTTCACCTTCGGCCACAGCTCATTCAACCGACCCAGCGACTCGGTCAATCCCGCTTCCGTACGGAAATAGTTGATCTGAAGCGGAAGCACCTCGTCCTGGATCGCCTTGACAAGCTCGCGCGTATCGACCGGCTCTCCTTCGTTCGCGAGCTGTTCCTGCTTCCGCAGACCATATCTGCCTGCTGGCTGAAGATTGCGTTCGCTCGCGCTGCGGCTCTGCGCCCGCGCATACTCTGCCGCTCCTTTGCCCGACCATGTGCCGGAGCAGATCGCCCAAGAAGCATTGAACGCGCCGCCGCCGGACGCGGCGCCCGTAATGCGCTCGCGTGTCGCAGCGTCTCCGGCCGCATACAGGCCGTTCACCGTCGTTGCGCACTGCTCGTTCACGATACGGATGCCGCCAGTACCGCGCACCGTTCCTTCATAACGAAGCGTGAGCGGGAACGGCTCGGTGAACACGTCAATACCAACACGGTCATACGGAAGGAAGAAGATCGCATGCGACTTGCGCAATATCGCCTGCTTCTCCGGCGTATCTGCCTTATTCATAATGGCGTACACCGGTCCCTCAAGCAGCTTCGAAGCGAGAAAATCGCCATTTCGTTGACCGTTCAGCGGGTTGCCGTCTTTATCATAATAGGAAGCCCAGCCAAGCAAGCGGGAGCGCGTATTGGAGCTGTAAGCCGGACTTGGCGCATACCGCCGAGTAAACTCCATGCCAGACAGCTCCGCGCCTAGCTCGGACGCCATAAGGTAGCCGTCTCCCGTCAGCACGTTGCATCCGAGCCCCTTGCTCAAAAAGGCGCAGCCGCCGGTCGCAATAACGACCGCATTCGCCCGCACTTCCCATTCACCCTCGTCCTGCCTCAGGAGGCCTCGCGCACCGCCGACGCCATGCTCATCGACTAACAGCTCAAGAGCAGGAGCTTGGTCTAATATTTTGACTCCGGCACGCTTCACGACCTTCCTCATAAGAGCCATATATTCCGGCCCTTGCAAATGATCGCGCATCGGCGTACCGTTCTCATCGCGTACGAATGGATAACCCCATTGCTCGACCAACTCCAGGTTGATATACACCTGATCGAGCACTCGGTGAATCCAATCGGCCTCAGCCAAGTAGCCGCCTGACTTCAGCCTCGCCTGAACAGCCGCTTCCCGCAGTTCCTTGTCCGGAGGCAAATATAACAAGTTCGTTCCTCCCGGCGCCGTAGCTCCGCTCGAGCCCAAGTATCCTTTGTCGACGAGGACGACCTTTGCTCCTTCATTAGCTGCGCTCCATGCAGCCCATGCGCCGGCCGGCCCGCCACCGATGACAAGTACATCCGCCGTTACATTCACGTTTTTTTGTTTGCTCATTGCTATGCCTCCGTATCGTTTGATGATTGCGGGTATGAAGTCATGTTGACCAAGCCACAAAAAAAAAGGAGACGTACATTCGCCGTAACGAATTGCACATCTCCATTTGTATGGTCAATGACTAGAAATCACTTACAATCCCTAGTGGTATAGTATGAAATTAATTTGTATCTTATCATCTTGCCTCATGGTTGTCAATGATTCAAAACGGCTTACAGCGGTTATATATAAGCAGCATTACTATTTTCTAACGATAAGGAGTGGGTGGCAAATGGCAAAGATGAATGCAAGCAGCGGTGTGTTGATAGGATCACTGGTAGGTGGCGCCATTGGCGTCGTATCCGCATTGCTTTACGCTCCAAAATCAGGCGCTCAGACGCGGGAGGCGCTAGCAGGGAAAATCCAGACTGTCAAAGCAAAGTCGATGAATCTCGTCGCTGCCGCTGGCAACCACACGAAATCGATTGGACGAAGCGTAGCCGAGGAAGCTACGGATTTAGCCAGTCATGCGAAGCAATCAGGCGAAAAAATAGTAGAGTCGATCCACTCTTCCAAGGAGGAAGTTAAGCATGCAATGAACGCTAATGGGAGGTAATCGAATGAATAGCTTATATTTTCTTCGTGCACGCATTAAGCACGAAATGGACAAAGAAAAGCAGGCAGCGAAGGTGAAGTCCATGCCAATGAACACCATGGCGCCCAATGAGCAGGAGATCATCCGACTAGGCCTGGATATGAAGCATATGAAGACGAACAGTGAGATTATGGAGGAAGGATTGGTCCCCGATCCGATCCAATAATTCGAAGAGAAAGCTCCCTTTGGGAATGCAAGTTGCATTCCCAAAGGGAGCTTTCTTATAGAGGGGACAGAACTACTTGCCGTCCTGTCCCTCTTCCCGCTCCTCCAACAGTTCCTTCAGCTTCCCGATTGCACGCTTCTGAATCCGGGACACGCTCATCTGCGAAACCCCAAGCCTGGCAGCGATATCGCGCTGCGGAAGCCCGTTGTTATAAGCGAGAAGGAGCACTTCCTTCTCCTCGTCCTTCAGCTGTCCCAGCGCTTCTTCCAGGTCAAGCCGGATGTCAACGGTTTCATATTCATTCTGCTCGGTAACGATAAAATCACCAATGGTGGCGTTGCTGTCTCCTTCGTTCGAAAGAGGCGTATCCAGCGAAACATAGTTGTACGCTTCTCTGCTCGAGAGCACCTCGATCGTCTCTTCGACCGTCAGCTCCAGATGAACGGCAATCTCTTCGATCGAGGGGGAATGTCCACGCTCTACCGTAAGCTGATCAATAGCCTGCTGAATAAGCAGGCCTTTCTCTTTGATCCGCCGCGGTACTTGAATATACCAAGATTTATCGCGCAAATAATTTTTTAGATGCCCCACGACGCTTTTCATCGCATACGCTTCGAACGGTATCTCTCTGCTCGTATCGTATTGCTGGAACAATCGAAGCATCGATAATTGGCCAACTTGAAATAGATCCTCATATAAATCGGGACGACTGCGCGACAGCCTGGCTGCCGCCATCCTTACGATCGGTTCGTAATTGGCTAGCAAAAGCGTAGCTGTATCATTGCAAGCCGTAGCCTGGTAAACCAGCATTTTCTCAATAGCTTCCTTGGCATCCAGGCTGGATGAATTCGAATTCATGCCATCTCCTCTTTCCTACCAATCTGCTTGGTGAGAATAACCTCCGTACCTCTATCGGTGCGCACCTCAACATTATCCATCAGCGCATGCATTAGAAAAAGGCCGAGGCCGCCCGCCTTGACGTCGTTCAAGCTTTTGAGGTGATGGGAAACAAATTGCTGTGTGGCATTGTCGTAATCAAAGCTGTTTCCATCGTCCTTGACTCGGATGCAAATGCCTTGCTTATCAAGTTCAATACGAATGTGGATCATTCCCGACTGTCCGCTCTCATAGGCATGCAAAACGGCATTCGTGCACGCTTCGGTAACGGCCACCTTCATATCTTCCATTTGCTCGAACGAGAATCCGGCTTTCTCTGCAATCCCATACAGGGCAAGCCGGACTATGTTGATGTATTGTGCTTCAGCGGGTATCGTAACCGTTATGCTGCATGGAGTCGTATTCATTTCTTCTCCCTTTCCTTTATGAATTCTATTATAGCTCATATTTTTTTGATTTTTGTCCATATTCTGACCGTCGAGGCAATTCCGTCGCATACGGCGCCAACGATTCCTTCCTCTGCCCTAGCCTCCGTGCTTATAAGGGCAACCTGTGTTCCCAATCGGCTTATCGATAGTCTCATATCCTCGAGAGCAGCTCTTACCAGCTTCAACGTTCGATACAGCGCGTACAACAGGATAACGAAGGAAACAGCTATAACGGCAACACTGATCGATAGCAGCAGATCCATCCTATTATCACATCCCTTCTATCAGTAGTTACCCTCTCAGGGATGTTCTGAAACAAGGTCATGCTATAATAGATACAACATACGATCTTGTAAGATCATAAAATCACAAACAAGAAGGTGTTAATGATGCTACAAGCTATACGATTTCCTATTCGATTGAAAATTGTCGTCGGCTATTTTCTCATCGTTTTATGTCTAGGCGTCTCTATCGTAATCGTCACTGACAGAATCTCTTCCTTGCAGCATGAGATTGAAACAATAACGAGTCATGACATCGAGGTTCATAACCTCATTAACGGGATCGAGAACGATATCATCAGTATGGAGACGGCGCAGCGCGGCTTTATCATTACCGGCAACGAGTCGTATCTCAAGCCTTATCAGGAAAGTATTACGACATGGAAAGCCAACTATAATAGTCTCACCGGGCTCATCGCATCGAACCCTAGCGTGCAGAAGGATTTGGAAGGCTTAGGGATATCCATTCAGCATTGGATCGACACGTCCGGCGAACCCGTCATCGCGCTTAAGAGAGCGGGTGACGAAGAAGGCATCCTTGCTTTCTTCCGCAATGACGTCGGCAAGCAGGATATCGACCAGCTTCGGATTCTTTTCGACAAGCTGCGAAGTTCAGAGGTCGAAGCAACGAAGACGCATATTATGCAACTAGAAAACCGCAACGATCTGCTTGCAATCGGCCTGTACGCCATGCTTGTAGTCGTTGCCGCCGTCGCCTTCCTTATCGTTTATATGATTTCCGGATCCATTGTAAAAACCATTAAACAGGTATCCCAGACGATTACGGAAATCGCTTCAGTAGGCGGTGATCTTACGACGCGAATCAAAGTGAAAACCCGTGACGAAATAAGCGAATTAGCAGATGCCACCAACACGCTGCTGACAAGCCTGGATATGCAAAATTGGATTCAGAAGATGGTTGCGGAAGTTGCGACCATGACGCAAGGCATTAACGATATGCAGACGCTTGCCGGGTCGTTCATGACCAAAGTCGCTCCGATGGTCAATGCTGCCTACGGCGCTTTCTACGTTCGTCAAGGGACGGGAGATAGCGGGCGGCTTGTGAAGATTAGCACCTATGCTGCTTACGGCGAAGACCAGGCGATAGAAAGCTTCCGAATTGGAGAAGGGCTTGTCGGTCAATGCGCGTTAGAAAACCGGACGTTCTTGCTTAATCACCCAGCCGAATACGGAGCTAAGATTACTTCGGGACTGACGCAGACATCTCCGCAAAGCGTCTTGCTCGTGCCGGTTGAGTATGAAGGAAAGGTCGAGGCCGTCATTGAATTCGCTTCGCTTGAGCCCTTCACCTCCATGCACCTCAAGCTGCTTGAACAGATCGAGAACCACTTCGGCGTGTCGGTCAACAATGTTGGCGGACGCATGGAAGTCGAGAAGCTGTTGCGGGAATCGCAGTCTCTGACCGAGGAACTGCAGACACAAACCGAAGAGCTGCAGGCGCAGTCCGAGGAATTACAGATGCAGCAAGAGGAAATGCGCATGACGACGGAGCATTTGGAGGAACAGAACTTATTCGCTGAACAGAAGACGAAGGAATTGGAGCTGGCGAAAAAAGAGCTCGAGGAGTATGCGGACAAGCTGCGCACAAGCTCGCAGTACAAGACGAACTTCTTAGCCAATATGTCGCACGAGCTGAGAACGCCGCTTAATAGCATACTGATCCTTTCGCAGATGCTGTCCGAGAATGACAATGATACGCTGACTGCCGAGGAAGAAGGCTACGCTCGCGTTATTCATACGTCCGGCACCGATCTGCTAATGCTGATCGACGATATTCTTGACTTGTCCAAAATCGAGGCTGGCAAAATCACGCTGATGATCGATGAAGTGAACGTAACCGAAATTCCCGAGCTGATGAGGCTGAGCTTCGATCCCATTGCGGAGAAGAAGGGGCTTGCTTTCTCCACCACGATCGAGGGAGCCGTTAGTTCTATGCTGCATACGGACGGGCAAAGGCTGCAGCAAATATTGAAAAATCTGCTATCCAATGCTTTCAAATTCACCGATCGCGGCTCGGTTGCGCTGACTATTCGAGAAGCAGACATCAAAGAGATCGGCGAGCTGCTTCCCGAGTATCAGCATGCTGAGGTGCTCGCAATCTCAGTCACGGATACAGGCATCGGCATCCCTGCAGACAAGCAGCGGCTTATCTTCGAGGCGTTCCAGCAGGTCGACGGCAAGACGAATCGACAGTATGGCGGTACGGGGCTCGGCCTCTCGATTTCAAGCGAGTTCGCGAGGCTGCTGGGCGGATGCATCACGCTGCATAGCGTACCGAATCAAGGCAGCGTATTCACCTTATATTTGCCGAGCCTTCAGCATGCCGAAGTCGGGCAAGAGGTTTTGGCCGCATACGAGGAGGTCGCTGTCGCTATAACGGAAGAGCCCGTTCTGACAGCAGCGGCTAAGGAAGATATAGACGTGCTTGCAGGCAAAAAAGTGCTGCTCGTAGAAGACGATGCCCGCAACGTGTACGCCCTCAGCAAGTCGCTCGAGCAAAAGCAGCTTACGGTTGCCGTTGCCGGCAACGGCAAGCATTGCTTGGAGCTGCTTGAGAAAGGCAACGACTTCGATCTTATTCTTATGGATATTATGATGCCGGTCATGGACGGCTTTGAGACAATGCAGGCGATTCGTAAGCTTCCTAGTCTGAAGGATACGCCAATCATTGCTTTAACGGCAAAGGCAATGAGAAGCGACCGCGACAAATGCCTGGAGGCGGGAGCCTCCGACTATATCAGCAAACCGATCCAGACAGACCAGCTGTTCTCCTTGATGCGAGTATGGCTGACGAGGCAGGTGGGACAATGAGTCATGAGCTCGAGCAATCCGATGAGCTGCAAGAGGAACTGGCGCAAACCGAAGAGCTGGCATGCATCGAAACCGAGCTCCTCTTGGAAGGAATCTACCGAAAATACGGCTTTGACTTTCGCCATTACTTGCGGTCGTCACTGCTGCGTCGTATTTACAACCGCATGAGCTTGGACGATCTGCCGACCATCACCTCATTATTGAACAAAGTGCTGCATGAGCCGGACTATTTCGGCATCCTGCTTAACGACTTCTCGATCAAGGTGACGGAGATGTTCCGCGATCCCGAATTCTTTTACGCTTTCCGCCGGGATGTCATTCCGCTGCTGAAGGATTTGCCGGAAATCCGGATATGGAGCGCGGGCTGCGCCACCGGAGAGGAAGTATACTCGCTTGGCATACTGCTGCACGAAGAAGGATTGCTGGACAGAACAAAGCTGTATGCAACGGATATGAGCGAGCAGGCGATTCAGACAGCGAAGCAGGGCAAGTTCCCGCTTAAGCGAATGCAGTCGTTTACGAAAAACTATATGCAAGCCGGCGGCGACAAAGAGTTTTCCGCTTATTATACCGCCGACCATGAATATGCGCATTTTCACTCCTTTATGAAGGAGCATCTCGTGTTCGCGCAGCATAATCTCGCGACGGACTGCTCCATCAACGAATTTCACGTCGTCCTGTGCCGCAATGTACTCATCTACTTCGATTCCGTCCTGCAGCATCGCGTGCACGGTCTGATCCATGACAGCCTCAGTCCGTCAGGCATATTGGCGCTAGGCGCCAAAGAGTCGTTCCTGACGCCGTTCAAATCGCGTTACGAGGTGCTGTCGGCAACCGACCGAATCTTTCGCAAGCTGTAGGACTAGCACGGAGATCACCAACAGTAAGGAGCAGACCAAAGCGGTCTGCCCCTTTCGTTACTTTGAAGTTACTATATCACTCTAAAGTGCGTACTTTTTATTTACCGCTGCTTGGCGCACAATGATGTTAATTCATTTAACACATCATATAGAGGAGTGGTACGTAATGAAAAACACAGAAGCTTTGGTACGCAAAAAAGCGCTTGTAGTCGGAGCAAACGGCGTTATCGGCAAAAATTTGATCGACTATTTGGAACAACTCCCCGACTGGGATATTGTCGGATTGTCACGCCGCGGCGGCGTCTCTGACAGCCGCACCCGTTACGTTGCCGTCGATCTGCTGGATGAATCGGATACAAAAGAAAAGCTGAGCACACTTACGGACGTTACCCATATTTTCTACGCCGCCTATCAGGATCGTCCTACTTGGGCCGAGCTAGTCGCTCCGAACGTCGCCATGCTCGTCAATGTCGTGGATGCGATTGAGCCCATTGCTCCAGGACTTCAGCATATTAGCCTGATGCAAGGCTACAAAGTGTACGGCGCTCACCTGGGCCCTTTCAAGACCCCGGCCAAAGAAACGGATGCCTACCATATGCCTCCTGAGTTCAACGTCGATCAGCAGCAATTTTTGGAACGCAGGCAGCTAGGAAGCAGCTGGACATGGTCGGCGCTTCGCCCTTCTGTCGTATGCGGATTCGCGCTCGGCAATCCGATGAACCTGGCCATGGTTATCGCCATTTATGCTTCTATATCGAAGGAACTGGGACTCCCGCTTCGGTTTCCCGGAAAGCCTGGCGCCTACAACAGCTTGCTCGAAATGACGGATGCAGGGCTGCTAGCCAAAGCTACCGTCTGGGCAGCGACGGATGAACGCTGCGCGAACCAAGCGTTTAATATTACGAACGGTGATTTGTTCAGATGGAACGAGCTATGGCCTAAGATTGCTACCAGCTTCGGACTGGAAACCGCGCCTCCGCTGCAAATGTCATTGGAATCGGTTATGGCTGACAAGGAAGCGTTGTGGAAGGGGATGGTGGAGAAACATGGCTTAGCGAACAACAGCTACAAGGACGTGTCCTCATGGCATTTCGGGGATTTCGTATTTGGCTGGGATTACGACTTCTTCGCCGACGGCACGAAAGCGCGCCGCTTCGGCTTCCATGAATTCATGGATACCGAAAGCATGTTTCTGGATATCTTCGAGGATTTGCGTAGACGTAAAGTTATTCCCGCTTAAGTGAACAATGGCAGCAGAACAACCGGTCCTGATCCATAGCGATCGTGGGTCGATTGTTCTGTTGCCATCCTGCATGTTTACTTATGAATTGTCGTCGTCCCCCTGCGCCATCGGCGCTGCGGACAATATTTTGATACGTCCGCCAAACGCGCGCTCCGCATGCCGGTCTCCCCATCTGCACAGAAGATGAAGGATTTCTTTCAAGCTCCAGCCATATTCCGTAAGCTCGTACTCGACTTTGGGCGGTACCTGATTGTATATAATCCGGCTAATAATGCCGTCGTCCTCCAGCTCGCGCAACTGCTGCGTAAGCACCTTTTGCGTCACCCCCGGCAGCAGGCTCATTAACTCGCCATTTCGTTTCTTGCCGAACGTCAAGTGGAACAAAATAACCTGCTTCCACTTTCCGCCGATTACATCAAGCGTTACCTCAACGGCCGTATTGTATGTTTTTCCCGCTTCCAGCATCGATCGATCTCCTCTCTTCGTTATAGCTCGATACCTATATCCTTAGCCGTCCTGCGGATATATTGCGCAGCTTCAAGGTACTGCTCGTTCGTTGACAGATGCTCGATAATCAGCGTCGTATCGGGGTGCAGCTTGTTCAGTTCTGCAAGGAACGTCCGGTAATCGAGCAGGCCTCTGCCCGGAACGACTTCATCGAGATGAACGGTCAACTTGCCTCCCAGCAAAATATCCTTCGCATGGCAATTCCGGATATGCGGACCGAGCTTGGCGAAGAAATCTCTGATTATTGCCCCATTGTTATAATAAGCCCGCGGGCTGCTGATGATGTTGACGGGGTCGAAGTGGACCCCGAACCCCTGACGGTCGATTGCCTTGTGCAAAGCAAGATACGTATCCGCGGAATCGGGAAACACCCACGGCATCATTTCCTGCGCAAACACAGTGCGTTCCGGCTTAACCGCATCAATAATTTCTCGCGTCGTTTCCACAATAAGATCGAATGTTTCGTCGATGAAATTATCCGGATCCGGTCCATCCCATTGCTCGCCGCGAGAGCCTGCAATGTTCACGCAAGCCTGCGCGCCGATCCGTTCGGCAAGCTCCAGACGCTGGATGCAATAAGCGATCGCTTCGCGCCTTGTCCGCTCGTCCCGGCTAATCGGATTGCTCCAGGCACCGACCTCGGAAATCAATATATCGTTGTCGCTGGCCGCTTTCAGATAATCGTCCAGCGCAGAAAGGTCATCATCTACCGGGCAAGTCGTTGCGCGGAAGCCTGCCTCCCGCAGCGCCTTCGCCCAGCTGTCCGGATTTTTTTGATCCAAAAACACTTGTCCTCCAAGCCGCATTTCTATCCCGCCTCTTCGCCAAGGTTATTCACATCCCGCTGCTGCTCCAGACTTGTGAACACGCGACAATTATAGCATGAACGCGGCGGCGAGCGGCACTTTCCTTCGCAACAAAACTTATGTCGCAAGGGACGGCGATAGCCGTTTACGTCTGTCTATGAGATGTTTAGAATGAAGAGGCCTTATGCGTATCGGGGCACCAGCGGGCCGTCCGGTGATACCGGAGCAAGACGTCTACCGCCTCTGCCGACCGCAGGAAGGTCAAGGCTTCGAAGGCATACGCACGGACATACCGATCGGAACTGTCGAGTGCCTGCTCCAAGGCCTTTACAACGACGTCCGCATTCCCGTATTTGCCGATGCGAAGCAGCGAAAGAGCTGCCGTATACCCGATCTTATTATGAATGTAATCCTGATTGGCGACAAAATCTTTGTCCGCGTACATGCTGGCCGACTCTTGCGTCTGGCCCGTCGTTTCTTGCCATACCGACTCTTGGAGCGTCCGGGATAGCGACTCGACTGCAAGAGCCGATGGCGACGCGAGCAGACCGAGCGCTTCGGCGGCGTTCCGTCGTACCCATATGCTTTCATCAGCAAGGGCGCGAATGAGCGCTTGCTCCGTACCGCCGTCATGACTGCCGATCATGCCAAGCGCAAAGCAGGCCAGGGCGCGTCTTCTCTCCTCCGAATGTTCAAGCAATGCAATTAAACCGTCAATTGCCGAAGAGCCTGCTGCCGGGAGAGCGTAAGCAGCGCGCAGCGCGGATACGTTCGTTCCGTCGCGAATAACGCCAAGCAGTGCCTGAACGCCCGCATCGCCCATTCCCGCAAGACGATAAGCGGAATCTAGAGCGTCGTCTTCCGAGGATTCTCCGAGAAGACCCGCGATCTGAGACGCGTTTCCATCTGCCTGCCCTGCTGCTTGCATCTCTGCTCCACGGAGCCACTGCCATACATCCGACCAGATGCGGGGGAACGGATATTCCTGTTGTCCGGCAGGAACCGGGAATTCCGTTTCCTGATTGTTCCAGCTTGGAGAAGCCGGCGGTCTCAGTCTGGCGAATTGGAATTTCAACATATAGCGGTCCGTTGTGGACGTGTTCAACGAAGCCTTATGCCAGAGGTCGAAATGAACGAGCACCATCGTGCCCGCAGGACCGGTCGGCAGCGAAAAAGGTTTGTCCTTGCCTGGGAATTTCTCCTTGTATTGAGAGCCGGGCATAATAGCGGTCGGACCGAGCTGCTCGGTGACAGGCTGCGTGTAATAGAAGATCATCGCCCACCAAGGACGGTGGCTTCGCATAGCGCTCCAGTAGCCGTCCTTATGCCATTCGCCGCCCCCCGGCTTCTGATTGTGCGGCTGGTTGTAGTGGCAATGCCGATGCGGGTGCAAATAATAGTCCGGGCCGAGAATGCTTGTTAAAGCTCCTTGGACGACCGGCGTTTCAAAGAACTTCTGGATGTCCGGCACTCTTGGCAATATGTTATTGCCCGGGTTGCCTTCCTCCATCAACGTATAATGAATTTGATTCATCACTTTCTCGTGAAGCGAATTCGGAAGATCGTTTCGTAGCACTAAATACCCCTGCGTAATAAACTGAACCATTTGTTCGTCAGTCAGCAAATGCGAAGTTTCTTGCAAGTTGATCACTCCTTGGATAATGTTGTAGTTGATGTACTTATCTTAGCCGAGCGGCTTTTTATTGTATTTAGCAGAAGGTCATGCTTTTGCACAATCGTCTGGTGAATTGTCGCCAATTTATCGTTCTGAGGGGGGAGTGAAATGGACTTTTCCACGTTACATCCGTATGTGTACTACGCAACGAGATATCCGTTCGCCAAGGGGCAGTCAAGCCTTCCGCGGATTTGTTATCAAAGTTCCGTCTATCTGATCAGCGAGGGACACGGGGTTCTGCACACCTGCGGCCGAACCTACGAGACGGGTCCTGGTTGGCTCATCCATATACCCGCCGGACAACCCCATGAGTGGATTGCCGACGACCTCGATCCGATGGTTCATATTTGCTGTTATTTCGACTGGCATTACGTAGACCGAAGAAATTTATCGGAAGGAGCATCACCGATCTGTTACCAGCTGGACCGGCTACAGCACGCATTTGTCGGACCGGCTTTTCCCTATCCGATTCTCGAGATAGTGGAGGTTGATTCCCTCCGCCCATGGATTGATCTGTTCCAAAGCTTTTACAAACCCGGCGAATACACGAATGAACGAACCTACATGCGGAACTTGACGACGCAGCGGAATTTCCAGACCTTTATCGAATATTTCCTGACGTATATGCTGAAGGATGAGCATATCCCGGACCCTCGAATAAGCCGTATCATCGAACGGATGGAAAAGGATTTGCTGGACGGTACCGCGAAGCCGTTGAAGCTTTATTACGAAAGCATTCATATGAGCCGGGGGCATTTTTTCGATACGTTCAAAAAAGCAACGGGATATTCCCCGGTTCAATACATGAACAGGTTCATGATTGGCCGGGGGATGGACGATCTGCTCCATACGCGCTTAAGCGTTACGGAGATTGCCGATAAATATCACTTCAGCTCCGTCCATTATTTCTCCCGATTGTTTCATAAACAAACCGGCTATTCACCCCGCGAATTCCGGGCTGCCGGACAGCTCAAATAGGTAGCGCCTAATAGGCAGGAAAGGTTAGCCGCTTCGCGAATAGAAAAACATAGGTTTCTAAATTCAAAATGAACCGTTCGTTCGGTCATCAAGTTCTCTGAAGGAGATTAACACAATGAATGTGGATCAATTATGCGAAGGCATACGCTTGGATGAAGGCGCCAGACAAACGATCAAACAAATGGACATCGACGATAATCGATATAGCAGCCTGAAGCGGTTATTAACAAGCGATAAGCAAGCTTTTTATGCGGGCGTCAAGCAATCGCCATGCTATCGTCAACTCTTTTTGGCCTTATTCGCCAGGTTCGCGGTTGACGCCTATGCGGATTATGCCGCCAAGGGCATATCGGACGACGTTTATTACGATACGTTCTCCGACTTGCAAATCTGGAGCAGGAAATGTTATCAGGATTACGGGGTCTACGGCATTGAAGAATATGGGTGGCTGCAGGAACATGTGCAGCTTGCTTTGTTCCGCTTGGGCAGACTGCAATTCCAGCCCATTGCGCTGGATCATGACGTTGAGGCCAGTGGGAGAACCTTTGGCAAAGGCCAGCTTGTGCTTAACGTTCATATTCCGGAGGGAGGGCCTTTGGATGAACAAAGCGTTGGGCAATCCTTCGAACAGGCCAAGACGTTCTTTAGGGGCATCCGAGCGGTGTTCGTATGCCAGTCATGGCTGCTCTTCCCGCAGCTCAGCGAAGTCTTGCCGCCGGATTCGAACATTCTCAAGTTCCAGCGAAGTTTTACCGTCTATCAGACGGATACAGACTCGAAGCAAGCAGAGGAACGGATATTCGGCCAAGTATGCGCAGACCCGTCGCTCTACGAAGAGAGGACCTCTCTGCAACAAAGCTCGAAGGCGTATCTCATGGCCGGCAATAAGCTTGGTAGTGGATACGGAATTAAATTTTAAATAGACATTGCCGTTAGAAAACAAAAGAGAAACCCAACGTTTTGAAAAAAAACGTGGGTTTCTCGACAATCTAACTAGCTGATCGGCTAGTCTTCTTCCGTAGCAGCAGCCAAAAATTTGGTCATGACAACCTCGGTAACATTGCCCGTCGTATAGATGGCGACCTCATCCATCAAAGCTTGGATCAGGTATATGCCTAATCCCCCGACACGCAGGTCGCTAACCTGCTCAGCGGCAAGCGGAGCGGACATATCGAGCGCATTGGGATAAACAAAGCCGGGGCTGTTGTTTTTGATTCTGATTTTCAAACTGTCGTCATCTGTTTCATAGCAGACGTCAATAACCTCGTCTCCCGTATTATGGCCGCCATGGAGCACCGCATTGTTGCATGCCTCCGATACCGCTACCTTCATATCCTCGATGTCTTCATAGGAAAACTTCATCTTCGAGGCAATGCCGTAGAGACAGATTCTAACCATATCAATGAAGTCCGCATGGGCCGGTATTTGTAAACGAATGGCTTTCATGCTTCACCCTCTATCCCTTCTTTTAAATATCGGGAAATGCCTGTTAGATCGAATAATCGTTTGATGGCAGGCGGTATTTCTCTTACGAAGAAGGGCGCCTTCATTTCATCGCGATACTTCAATACCGATACAATGATGCCGATACCCGTACTGTCTATATAAGTTAAGCCTCTTAAATTCAGTATAAGCGCCTTGTCTGAACGGTTCATGACCTGCTCCAGCGCCGACCTCAGCTGCGGCACGATCGATAGATCAAGATCCCCGCTCAGATGGAGGACGTAAGCATTCGGATTCTCTTCCTGCACGACTTGAAATGGATCTGCTTTCATTCATTCACTCCGCTCCGCTATATTTATTGAATCGTTACACTTAGACGCTTGCGATATGAAAATAATGAATCGCGTTCAACTGTCCGCTCGACTCGCCGAAAAACAGCTTCAATACGGCCTCGCCTCGCTGATACCCTATGCCGTCTTCCGTCTCGAAGTCAGACTCGCCGAAAGCGTCCTTCATTCCTTCGAACGACGCCGGAACCCGTACGCCGTCGACCAGCACCGAGCCGATGCTCGGCAGAACTTCCACGAAATTAACGACACCCTCCGTAAAGACGATGTTCATGTGCTCGTAGTGATACGTTTCAGATCCGGCATTATAAGGATCTGTCGTTATCTCTAAGGGCTGGCCAAGCTTCGTTATCGCATCCTGCTGGCTGTCGTAAAGCGTAATGCCCTCTACGCTGCCTAGCTGTAACTGCTGCTTCTCTGCAGGTGCCGCTGGACTCATGGATGCTGTCGTTACCTTGTTTGCTGCCGCAGTTAGCGTTACTACGGATTCTTTGTTTGCTTGGTTCGCTTGCGCCTGCGGGTCGATTGACGCCATGGGCAATTCTCGTACGTTTGCAAATCCGATCAAGCTTCCTACTATACAGCCAATCAAAATAATGTTTTTCATATGAGCTCCCTCCCGCAAAAAAATCGGTTACGGTTACGTTAACGTTCCTCCCTTTACTCTTACCCCCGATTACGAGCTTTGAAACAGACAATCGCATTTTTATTAAATTATCGATTTATTTTTTGGCCGCAATCATCACAAGGCATATATCATCCCGCTGATTGTCGCCGATCTGCTCCGGAATGAGCGCTTCGCACATCCCTTGAATCCCGTTGCCGCTATGCTCTGCGAGTAGTTGTTCGATTCGGTTCGAGGCCTCTTCGCTTCCTTCATAATCTATCGTATCCAAGAGCCCGTCCGTGAACAGGACGAGCTTCATACTGTCGTCGTATTGAATTATGCCTTTCTGAATATCGATCGTATCGAACAGGCCGATTGCGCAGCAGCCCTCCGTTAGCCTAATCGTCTTGCCCTGCTGAAGCATTATACCGGGAGGATGACCGGCGTTGACATATTCAATCGTCCGCTCTTCCGTATCCAGTACTAAATAGATCGCCGTAAAATAGTAATTCAGCAGCTCGTCCTTCATATACAGCCGCTTCATATAGCGGTTCAGCTCGCGCATCACCTGCTCCGGGTCCGAAACTCGCGTAATCATATCCCTTAAGACGGATGAGATGTACATGCATACGAGCGAGGACGCGATGCCATGACCCATCATATCGAGCAAAATGACGCCGTACCTCGTTTGATCGATGCGATACCAGGCGTAGAAGTCGCCGGCCAGCTCCGAGGAAGGCTGATAGATGGCGTTGATCTCCACATTGGCGTCATCGATTGGCTGACTGAGCACGTTGCGCTGCACCTGCTTGGCAAGCTCCAGCTTGTACTTAATTCGCTTGTCCCGCTCCTTGTGCCAATCAATCTCTTTCTTCAGCCTCAGCGCGGAGCGTATGCGCGCGAGCAGCTCCATCTTATTGATCGGCTTCATTACATAGTCGCTGGCTCCCGCATCCATCGCCTCCGCCATTTTGGAGGAATCACCGACTGCGGTGACAAAAATGATCGGAACATCGCGATAACGCTCGTCCGCCAAGATGCGCTTGCACGCCTCCAAACCGTCAATCTCCGGCATCATCAAATCCATTAATATTAATTCGGCTTGCGCCTCCGGGTCAACGTCGTTTCCGATTCCGAGCAGGCCGTACAGCTCCATCGCCGAAGAAGCCATTCGCAAATCATCGTATCCCGCTTTGTTCAAAATTGCCTTCACGATAAGCTGATTCGTAGCATTATCATCTACTATTAAGATACTCATGCGTGCGTGCCCCTTATCAAGTGGTATCCAATATATTCTATACCATTTTCTAGTCGGATGTCGCCCTTAAGAAGCAGCTTGCAGCCCAAAAGGCCTATCCGTTAGGATAGGCCATCTATGTTATATGGCAGCCATGCCGTTATGGCCCGCTATTAAAAGACATAGTTAGGATAGTAGTACACATAGGGATCATAATCTTCCCCATCGTATTCCCTTCCGCCCCAAGCAATGACTAATATTTTATCTTGATCGAGCTCCCGTTCGAGGCGCTCCGCATCCGTCTTGGAGAGACCAAGCGACCTCATCTTCGCGCGCAGCTCATCGCCGCCTGAACGGAATATGTTCGCGATCGCCGTGCCGAGCCCTTCCTCCGCAACGCCGATCTTCTCAGCATCCGTCCTTTCCGCAAGCCGGTTCGTTCTGCCTTTGTCATGGGTCAGTACGAAAATATTTTCTTTCGCATAACCTTCAGTTTGGAATCGATACACCTGCTCTTGAACCTCCACCGCGTTATTCACCGTATGAACCTTCGTTTTCAGATCAATAGTCATTGTAATTCCTCCCTTTATTCGTTTGAATTTGAGTTGCTGGCGTTAGACTTCCTAGTCCGTGTTAGTTAGCCCACTCGTCTTCGACCAAAGATAAGCGATGCCACAAATAAGATAAGAAAGACAACGAATAAAATTTTGGCGATACCCGCCAGCGCAGACGCAATGCCCATGAAGCCGAATATCCCTGCGACGATCGCGAAAATAAAGAAGATAAAAGCCCATCCTAGCATTGAAACCACCTTCTCTCTCACAAATTGTTTTGGCGAGCTTGTTACGTTATTAAACGGATCAAGGATAATTGAATCAGCTTACTTGCATTTGTTTCAAAAAAGAGCCATGCGTTTAAGAACAATCACGCAAGCGCTACTAATAAATGAAAAGGCTGGTGAGGATCGATGAGTAAACAACGTATTCACGTAAATGGCATCGATTTAGTCTATGAAGAGTGTGGAAGCGGCAACGCCATCGTCTTGCTTCACGGTTTCTGCGGCTCCTCCCGATATTGGCAAAAAATATGTCCCATGCTGGGCGACAACTATCGCGTCATTATGCCCCATCTGCGCGGGCATGGCGAATCCGACTCGCCGGAAGGCGTCTATTCAATGGAGGTAATGGCAGATGACATCGCTGCCCTGCTGGACGAGCTGGACATCGGACGTGTCGTAATGTTCGGACACTCGCTCGGCGGATATGTGACTGCCGCATTCGCGGAGAAGTATCCAGATCGATTGTCTGGATTCGGACTCATCCATTCAACCGCCCTTCCAGATTCAGCTTATACGAAGCAGAAACGGCTCAGCGATATGTCCGTCATTCGCGAACAAGGGCTTTCGGCCTTCATGAAGGAGCGCATCCCCGGGCTGTTCTCGAATGCGAAGCTTCGTTATATGGATGAAGAGATCGGGCAGCTCATCGAGGTCGGACTTCAGATGACGCCGCAGGGCGCGATTTCGGCTTTGGAGGGCATGCTCCAGCGTCCCGATCGAAGCGATGTCCTTACCGGTGCGAAGTTCCCCGTATTGATCGTCGCCGGAGGAGAAGATAACGTTATTCCACCCGAACGGTCTTTCTCCGTCACCTGCAACGGTGCGCCGCGCACGACGTATGCGTTTCCCCATATCCTGGAGACGACGTTCGAAGGCTCCGCCCATATGAGTCTCGTCGAGGTGTCCGACCAGCTCGCCCGGGTTATGGCTACCTACCTTCGCACCCTTGACGAACGGGAGCGGACGAGAGACGACGGAAGCAGAGAAGCCGCGGCTGAAGAAGCTTAATCGGTGAGTCAGATAACCGGAGTCCCTTATGGGGCTCCGGTTTTGTGTTGAGCAAAAAGATATTCTCTTTTTTTAACTTGTATGGTAGTATGGCAGTATTGAAACAAAGGAGGCGAGCGCATGAATTATACGATACGCACGCAGCCCGCTTCTACAAGAGATGCTGTCTATCTGAAGCTGCGGGAGCAGATTATGAAGCTGGAATTGCCGCCCGGAACGCCGCTGTCGGAGAATGAAACATCCACCTTGTTCCAGGTAAGCCGGACACCGGTTCGCGAGAGCTTCCTGCGGCTGGCGCAGGAGGGGCTTGTACAAGTACTGCCTCAGCGCGGCACATTCGTATCGCTCATCGATACGGAGCTCGTCGAGGAAGGCCGCTTTATGCGGGAGCAGCTCGAGCGTTCGGTCATACGGCTGGCATGCGACTATTTTCCAGAGGCGTCACTCGCACAGCTTGAGCTGAACCTTCAGCAGCAGAAGGACTGCATGGCCAGACAGCAGGACAAAGATATGTTCGAGCTTGACGAGGCGTTCCACCGCATTCTGTTCGAGGGCTGCCGCAAGAGCAACATTTGGCGTGTCGTCGGTCAGATGAATATTCACTTGAACCGAAGCCGTATGCTTCGGCTTGCGGACGACCATCACTGGGAGCATCTGTACGATCAGCATGAACGAATGGCCCAAGCGATCCGGGAGCATGATGCGGACAAGGCGGAGCAGCTCATGAAGGAGCACCTCAGCCTCAACATCACCGATCAGGCGCTGCTCAAGCAGAAGTACCCGAATTACTACAAATAACGATGACAGGAGAATGTCCACGATGAGAATGACGTTCAGATGGTTTGGCGAGAACAACGATACCGTCCCGCTGCGTTACGTAAGGCAAATTCCCGGCGTAGAAGGCATCGTCTGGTCGCTGCATGACGTACCGGCCGGCGATGAATGGCCGATGGAGAAAATTCTCGAAGTCAAACGTCAGGCTGAAGAAGCCGGTCTGCACATTGACGTTGTTGAAAGCGTTAACGTTCATGAGGATATTAAGCTTGGTTTGCCCTCCCGCGAGCTGTACATCGACAATTACAAGAAAACGATTGTGAAGCTTGGCCAAGTTGGCGTAAAAGTGATTTGCTACAACTTCATGCCGATCTTCGATTGGCTGCGCACCGACCTGCATAAGGAAATGGCTGACGGTTCGACGGCGCTTTTCTACGAAAATGCCAAAATCGAAGGCGCAGATCCGTTCGAGCTCGTCGAGCGAATCAATGCCAACTCGGCGTTGACGATGCCGGGCTGGGAACCGGAGCGGCTGCAGCATCTCTCGAAGCTGTTCGAGGCTTATCGTGGCGTTACAGAGGAGCATCTGTGGGAGAACCTGCGCTACTTCTTGAACGAAATCGTTCCCGTCGCCGAGGAGAACGGCATCCGAATGGCCATTCACCCGGACGATCCGCCGTGGCCAATCTTCGGCTTGCCGCGAATCATGACGACGCAAGACAACTTCCGCCGTTTCTTGAAGCTGCATGACAGCCCTTATAACGGCATTACGTTGTGCAGCGGCTCGCTAGGCGCCAATCCGAATAACGACATTATCGGGATGATTCGCGAGTTCGCGGACCGCATTCCGTTCGCTCATATCCGCAACGTCAAAGTATACGATAACGGGGACTTCATCGAGTCTTCCCACCGTTCGCAGGACGGCACGGTCGATATCGCAGGCGTCGTAGCCGCTTATCATGAGACTGGATTCACTGGCTATGCGCGACCTGACCACGGCCGCCATATATGGGACGAGCAATGCAGACCAGGTTACGGCCTCTATGATCGTGCGCTCGGCATTATGTATTTGTGGGGCGTATGGGATTCACTTGTGCGTGAGGCAGCGGTGAAAGGAGCGAATTCGTAATGGCAGAACAACAATTGCAGTTGCCGAAGCATGAGACTCTGAACGGCAAAGTAGCCGTCGTTACGGGCGGCGCGGGCGTTCTATGCCGGGTCATGGCAATCGAGCTTGCCCGTCAAGGCGCAAAGGTCGCTATTCTGAACCGTACCGCAGCCAAAGGCGAAGCGGTCGTCGAAGAAATTCGCGCCGCAGGAGGCACGGCGATTGCCGTCGCTTGCGACGTGACGAGCATCGAAAGCACGCAAGCTGCTGGCCGCAGCGTGCTCGAGCAGCTCGGACCTTGCGATATTCTCATTAATGGCGCAGGCGGCAACCATCCGAGCGCCAATACGACGCATGAGACGTTCAAGCCGGAGCATCTCGGCGCAGAAGGCGTTACGACAATGTTCAACCTGAGCGTCGAAGGCTTCCGCAGCGTCATGGACTTGAACTTCGTCGGCACGCTTATCCCGACGCAAGTGTTCGCGGAGCAGATGCTTGGCCGCTCCGGGGCAACCGTGATTAACATTTCGTCGATGGCCGCTCCGTCTCCAATGACGAAAGTGCCTGCATATGCCGCCGCCAAGGCTGCTATCAACAACTTTACGCAATGGCTTGCCGTTCATCTCGCTGAATCCGGCATACGTGTGAATGCGATCGCGCCAGGCTTCTTCCTTACGGAGCAGAACCGCAAGCTGCTCACGAATGAGGACGGATCGCTTACGGAGCGCTCGGGCAAGATCATCTCGCATACGCCGATGCGCCGCTTCGGCAAGCCGGAAGACTTGCTCGGCGTGCTGCTATGGCTCGCCGACGAGACGACGGCCGGCTTCGTGACCGGCACGACCATTCCGGTTGACGGCGGCTTCCTATCATACTCAGGCGTCTAACACAACACATACTGTCGCCTATAACTATAAGCCCCTTGCCTGCCATACTTGGCTGACAAGGGGTTTTGTTATTGTCGCTAGCGTCGTTGTTTCTTGTTGTTTTGTTCATGTGAGTTGTACCCAGCCATGTAAGCGGCGTTTGCGTTTTGCGGATCGCGATCAAACTCTGCGGCAACGAGGCCCTCCGTATATTCTGAATAGCCGCTTGAATAAGATTTGGTTGCATGCTGTCTATCCATATCGCCTGCAGCGTCGTTCATGCCATCGTTATATTCGTCATACGCAGTCATATAAGACTCGTTCGCACTTTGCGAAGCGAGTCCGTTCTGCGCATCGGAATGGCCGTTCGTATATTCGTTATACCCTTCCAAATAGGCATGATGATTCATTTGCGCTACATTATCTGACTGGCAATCCGTCATGCCGTTAAAATATTCCCGATAGGCTGCCGTATAAGGAGCATCGTTTCGCTGCAGAGCTTGCCCGTTCTGCGCGTCGGCCAGGCCATTGCCGTATTCGGCATGGGCTTCCGCATAGGCGGCATACGCAAGCTGGGCCGCTTGTCCTTGCTCTGCGTGCTGCCAGCCCTGCTTATAGTCGTCATAACCGGCCATATAGGAAACATCCGCTTTCGCGGCCGGCTGGCTCTGTTTGGCGCTGTCCCATCCTCTGCCGTAATCGTCGTGAGCCCCCGCATAGGCGGCATGGCCGTTTTGCGCTGCCAAGCCCTGGCGGGCGTCCGACAGACCATCCGAATATTCGTCCATCGCCAGACGATAGCCATCGTTCGTGCTCGCCGCCGCCTGACCGCTGCGAGCATCCCCCCATCCGGAGCCGTACTCGTCGTAGCCTGCACGATATGCGGCAGCATCGTTCTGCGCAGCCTCTTCCTGCTGCGCGTCGGCCAAGCCGCTCTTATACTCGGCATAGGCAGCTTCGTAAGCCGCATCCGCGCTTTGCGCATCCTTCGACGCTTGGGCGTCCTTAAGCCCTGCGGCATACTCGTTATATGCAGCCGCATATGCGGCCTTGTCGCTAGTTGCCGACTTTCCTTGTTTGGCATCGGCCAAGCCAGCTTCGTAACCTTTATAAGCGTCGGTGTAAGCTGTGTAATTCTGTGACGCAACGGCCCCTGTCCTCGCATCCGACAGGCCTGCGCCGTAATCTTCAAACCCCGTCCGATATGCGGTATCAGCTCTATCGAGGTCGGCCCCGCTTCCCGCACGGGCACTGCCCGCACCGTAGTCGCCGTAGGCTGACTCATAGCGTAAGTTTTTCTTCATGCTGCGTCTGCCCGCACGGGCATGCTCCAAGCCAAGCGTCTCGAATTCCTTATTCATTTCTTCAATTGCGTTTTCCACGCCTGGATAGTTTTCAATCATTTTCGCCAGAAGCAGCTGCTCCTTGCATTTATAGGCGACATCAGCCAAAAACGCTTTCTCGTCATCCGAAAGCGAGTTGTACGTATCCACCACCGCGGTCATTTCGTCCAGAGAATCGGCAATTTTATCTTTATGCTTGGACAATTGATTAATGATCTGGTTCCACTTTCCGACATTGGAGAACTTGTCGATTTGCAGCTGCTCGATTTCCGAGCTCCTTCCTGCCGTTTCCATCGTAATAGCCTGCAGAACGAACTTGACGTTCTGCGGGCTCGTGCTCTTGAAGAACTTGTCGAACTCCGTGGCGATCAACGTTAGGATTGTATCGGATTTGAGCTTATCCTCGACCTCGCTGTAAAACTCCATAATGCCGTCGGCCACTTCTTCCGCAACCGGGTCGAAATCTTTTTCGCCCTTGTTTTTCGTGACGGACAGCTCGACCCATTTTTTAGTGACGAATGCATGATGGCTCTTGTCGGCCGCGTCGCCTGTCTTCGCCGTCGTCTCGGCTTGCGCGTCCTGCCCGTTATCCTTACCGTGCTCCGACTTAATTATCGTATTTACGTAATGACCCGTATTCGCTCTGCCTCCATTGACGGAGAGAACGTACGCTTCGCAGTGCAAGTCCCCGTCGACGTAATTTGTGCTGTCGTCGGTTAACGTCTTGTCCAAGCTTTTGCGAATATTTTTGACTTCGACGTGGTAATACACGAAATAGCCCAATTTGTTGACCCAGTCCTTCACTTTGCTTTCGACGTGCATCTCATGGTCTTTGTTGGCCCTTTCCGTAATCGGGAACAGGTTCTGCGCAAGACCAGGCCCGCCTAGACTGTCGTTGAGCAGATGGCCTCTGATATAACGGTTCTCAAGGCCCGGATGATTGGCGCGATTGGTCGGCAAATGCTTCATGAGCCCCCGTTGCTCCGTCGGGCCAAAGCCTTGCGGATGGTTCGGGCCCAGCTGGCTTGCCGTCATCTCCACCCCCCACTTATCTCCAGTCGGACTCGTTCCGGTCTTGAACTTCACGTCCTGCTTATCGGACATGCCGTGGTTCGCGCCCTTGTTCAACGTGTACTCGTTCCCGTTCACTAGGAAACATGCGGCCTTCGGGTTGATTTCCAGCGTCACTCTGGCTTCCGGCGATCCCACATCCTCAAAGCCGATCCGCTTCAATCCGAATCGCAGCGTCATACGGGGAAAATAGCTCTCAAGCTCGGAAAGATCGTCGTTTTCCCGTACAATTTTGTCCATTGTCTCTTTGGCCAGCGTTACGTCCCGCAGCTTCTCCTCATAGGTCCTCTCCTCCTGTGGAGGAGCCATTGCCAAAATACTTTCTACACCCATGCTCCCGACCGCTTCTGGCGTCAGTTGAACGCTCTCATCGACAGACTGTTCCTCTACTAATTCTTCTTCTTCGGTAACGGGAGAATTACGCGCCTCCGAACGGACGATATTCCGGTTCGCCGCAGGAGAATGCGCCTTTCGCGCACCGAACATGGCGATCACGGCCTGATTTCCGATCGTCCGCTGCAGCTCCAGTATGCGATCGGCCGACAGACCGCCTACTTCCTCAGATCCCCTCTCCTCCTCCTGCCGCTCGCCATCCCGAACGTTCCGTGGAACGGACTTTGGAGTGGGCTTGACCGCCTTATTCCCTTCAACCTGATTCCATCCAGACATGTAGTTTCTACTCCTTATACTCTCGATTATCGGCAATAGTCCGTTTGATGCCTTTTAGATTACATTATGGCATAAATCTCCAATAAGCGGCAGCACCCCATGTATTCGCTTAGGATCGCCGAAGGTCATAAATCATTGGCTTCTTTGGCAAACTAGTTGCTGGAAAGGAGGATGCCCGAATATGACATCGTCGAAAAATCGCCGCGAGAACGCTTGGAATCAGCGCAAGCATACGCAGCAGCCGCATGGCAAAGTGAAATCGCTCGAGGAGCTTAGCAAGGAAACCGAAAGCAAGGACAAAGAGTAACATCCAAACATGACAAAAAGAGCCAATCAAACGGCCCCTATGGCGTTTGATTGGCTCTTTTCCGTTAAATTTCCTCGAACAGGGTATCGAATTCGGCGGCCGTCTCGAAGTCAAGCTCGGTTAGACCGCCCGCATGCCATGAGGTTAACTTTAAAGTAATAAGCTTGTATTCAATAACGATGAATGGATGATGATTCAGCCTCTCCGACGCTTCGGCTACTCGATTGACGAACGAAATGCCTTCCATATACGTCTGAAATCGATACTTGCGAATGATCCACTTCCCATCAGTGAGCTTCCAAGCCGGTCTCACCTCAAGCAACTGTGCAACTCGCTCTTCCGATAATTTCGCAGCAGCCATATTCAGCTCCTCCCATCGCCATGACCTTTATTTATTGATTCGCGCGGCTCTCCGCACGGACAGTCTGCCAATGCAATTCCTCAATGAATTCGCCTGTCGAACGATCCAAGCGTTCGATCAGCTCTTCGGACAAGCCGTAGCCGCCGCCTTCCAGACGCTCGATCCATGGATCGATCGCGTAGACGCCGCCTAATACAACACGCCCGCCTAATGCTGCAATAACCGGCTTGAGCGCAAAGTCGATGCTAAGCAGATGAGCGATTGTTCCGCCAATGAACAGCGGATAAGTAATTTTTCCCTTCAAGCCAGTCTGAGGCAGCAAATCAAGGAACGTCTTCAGCAGACCTGTGTACGAAGCCTTGTAGACGGGACTTGCAATCACAACACCGTCTGCATCGTTAACTAAGGCTGTAGCCCGCTGCAGCTCCTCATTGCCGAATTGCGCTTTCACCAGCGCCTCAGCAGGCAAGTCGGCTACGTTGATGCGAATAACTTCATGACCTTCCGCAGTTAGCTTTGCTTCTACGTATTCAACGAGCCCATACAGACGCGAGTTTGACGTTGGGCTACCGGATATGACAGCTATTTTACTCATGAATAATTCCTCCGCTTGGTTCGTATTTTCATTCATTTTAACATATTTCATTATGAAGTAAATGCATTTGGCACAAAAAAACATACTAAATAGGTATGAATTATAAGGATTATATAAAATGGATGCCCAAACTGCCGAACAGACGATGAATTGTCTCTTTTAACGCAACTAAACCTACTCACTTGCGTCTTCATTATCGGCAGATGTTGGTAAGCATGCAAGGAAAGGGCGGAACAAGGTGACACGGCAAAGTAAAAGGATCATATTACTTGGTTCGATATTCGTGCTTGGATTCATTATTTTCTCGGCCTACTCCCTATTGAAGAGCAATATGGATTTGATCAGGCAATTCCAGCGCTTCTCAGTAACGGTAAGCAATCAGACAGATAGTGATATTATCGCCTTAGAAGCAGGCATCGTGAATGGCGACTCCAAGCAGCAATTCGAGCAAACGATTCGAAGCGGGGAGGAAATTAAGATTAAGCCGAAGCTCAGCTTAGCTGGTGAGGGCGGTATCTATATCAAATACAAGGATGCCAGCGGCGAAACGAAGCAACAGGCCGTCTGCTCGTATACCGAATCGCTGTCAGGTTATTCAATCGTTACGATTGAGCCGGAAAAAGTGATCGTAAAAGAAAAATGTATGTAGGTTAAGACATGAAAAAACCTCCGCGTCAGGTCGCCTAATCGGCTGCCTGGTTCGGAGGCTTGTTTATGTTTAACGGCTTTAATGGCTGAATCATCAAACTTCGCTTACTGCACTTTCATCATAATTTCTTCGAACTTCTCGTTGAACGAGATTCGGAGCTCTTTGTTATCCAAGTACCATAGGTTATCTTCTTCCATATAGAAGGTTACGCCGTCCACCGTATGCGACAGTCCAACCTTTCTCGGAGTCTCCTTCGTAATCCCAAGCGACAGTCCCGGATGCACGCTGCCGCAGCCGCCCAGCCGCACGAAAATACGTACGTGATCGCCCTCCGATAAACCCATCTCGCTCTTATACCAGCTAGCCGCCGGCTGCTCCACTACAATATTCATTGTTGTCAGCTCCTTATTGTAATCATTCCTAATTGTATGGATAGTTTGTTCTATTCTTTTAGATGGATAAAGTTATCGAACTATTATCATCCATCATTGCGAATTAACGTCTTTCTGTCAATCCTTCGCTTGAGCGAGATTGGACAAAAACGCTTATATACTATTAAACGCAGGTGAAGCCGATTTGGCTTCAAGCTTGCCATTATTTTTTTACAATAAATTAAAAATAAACAAAAACAGGACCATCTCGCAGTTTGGATGCTGCGGGACAGTCCTGCTTCTATTCGCTTAAAGCCTCCGACCATGCTCGGCGCAATATATCCTTCAATAGCAGAGATTGCTGCCAACGGTCGCTTATTTCCTTCGTACGCCCCGCATACTCGTCAATCGTTATCGCATATCCGGGTGGACCTAGCTCGCACACGGCTGTCAGCGTAAGTTCCTGTTTATCCCGGGATCGCAGCCATTGCTTCATGCCTTCCTTCCACCACCGCTTGAAATGCGGAACCATCGGATGCTCGCCATTGTCGCCAATGCTGACCTGCACCTGCTCGCCGTTCGAGACGCGCGCATGTATGCTCGCCGTATGGACGAGCAACTCACCGAGCAGCGCCTCTGCTTCATTAGAGATCGTATGAAGCTCGCCAGCGACAACGTAATGGGAGAAATCGATCGTCAGCGGCAGACCGCTTAATTGATGGACATAATCTGCAGTGCGGATCAGATCCTGCGTAATCGTACCGCGATGCGTTTCAATATGGACGGGGAGCTCATACGCTTCTCCAAGTCGCTTCAGCTCGCCGAGCAACGATATTGCTGGTTCGTCAATCAGGAACGGAGTCATCACCTGGGCATTGATGAATGATATATCGCCATCATAAGCGTGCACCTTTTGCAGAAACTGTTCTAGATCTGCAGCTGTCCTTGGATACGTGTTGACGCTTAGCGCCAGCTCGTACTTGGCAAGCAGCCTGCGCCACTCCGCTGCTTCTTCAGGCGCCGGGATGAAGCCGTCAATGCCGTCGAAGCCTGCCTCCGCAATCTGAGCAAATCTCTCCTCAAGCGACCATTCGCGATTACGTTCGCCCAGGCCGCTCATTCCCCACCATGACATATGAACTGCGAGCGTAGGCTTCTCCCAATGTATGTGATCAGTGTGGATAGACGTTCTCGAATTCGACACCGCAAGGTCCTCCGTCCGGATTGTCTTCCAAAATAACCTCCGAGCCGTCGGCACGGAACAGTGGTTTGTAGTAATGTGAAATCTTCGTAGCCGACTGGTTCGCATAGTGACAAATAAAGGCGCGGCGGAAACGATCCTTCGTTTTGTTACGGTAAGAGCCGTGTATCAGATTGCCATTGAAGAACAGCACGTCGCCTTTATCCATAATGGCGGGGATTGCTTTCTCGTCCTTCGGCGGCTTCACGTAATGCGTCGTGAATGACTCTTTGGAATCGGCGATGTCAGGGCAGACGATCTCGTAATCATTCGTCTTCGGCACGATAAGCAAGCCTCCGTTCTCCTCATCCGCAGCATCGACCGCCGTCCATGCGGCAATGCAGTTGCCCGGTTCTACCTGGAGGTAGAAATTGTCTTGATGGAGCGCCTGACCGCGCGAGCCTGGCGGCTTATAATAGAACATGCTTTGGGCAGCGTATGCTTCCTCGCCGTACAAATCCGCCAATATGTCAAGCACCGGCTCGTGAAGCATGTAACGCTTCGCCGCTTCATTGAATCGATGCGGATGCATGACTCGCGGATAGCGGGTAAGCGGATCTGTCACCTCTGAATCAAGCTTAGGCTCGAAATACCCTGGAATCGTCTTCTGGCTGATATCCTCGAAGGTTGTCTCGATCTCCGCGAGTTCCTCTGGCTTGAACAAACCTTTCACAATCAGATAACCCTGCTCCTCGAAAAACTGTTTCTGCTCCTGCGTCAACGCTCGTAAAGCTGTACTCATTGCGTATCCCTCCATCGTTTTGCTGGTATGCTCTCAGTATAGGAAATTGAAGCATATCGATGAAGTAACAATGATGCTCTCTTATCACACAATTCTGCTATCACACTAGTTTTTAAGAACAAACAGCGTTATGCTTTGAATATAAATTCTGTTGTGAGAGGAGAGGAATTGAGGGCATGCTTAAATTGAACGTTCCAACGGAATACAACGGCTCTGCGGCAGGAATTGTGTTGTCCGGTCACTTCGATGAGCCGGATACTTATGCAGCCTCCCGGCCGGCAGGCATGGGCGATTGGCTGATTACGTATACGATCGCGGGCGAGGGGTACTTCCATATTCCCGGTGAGGAGCTCAAATGCAAGCCCGGCGATGTCACTTTGATGAGACCGGATACGCCTCATCAATACGGAACGGCAAAAGGGATGCGCTGGCACTTTATCTGGGCGCATTTTCCCGATCATGCCATACAGGCCAATCTGCTGCCGGAAGCGAAGCTGTTTAATGAAACGGTTGCGGGGGATTCGGCTCGCAAGCGAATATATAGGGCGTTCTCCCGAATACTATCGGACTCCAGGGAACGCAGCAGCTATTGGAACGAGCTTTGCCTCGCCTCGCTTAGCGAAGTGCTTATTCTGCTCGCACGCAGACGGAAGCAGCATTTCGACAGCCGTGTCGAGGAAACCTTGAATCGCATCTCGCAAGGGATGCGCGAGCCGCTCAAGATCGAAGAGCTGGCTTCAGCCGTCCAGCTCTCGTCATCGCGCTTGTCGCATCTGTTCAAGGAGAGTACCGGACTATCGATCATTGATACGCTGAATCAAATGCGCATTCGCCAAGCTGCGCTGCTCCTGGAGCATACGGATAGAAGCTTAGCCGACATCGCGTACGACGTCGGCTATCAGAATTACAATCATTTTATTAACCAGTTCCATAAGTGGCAGGCAGTTAGCCCCAGCAGTTATCGCAAGGAAAGGCGATGAGCCTCTAACCCGAGTGCGAGCGAGCCGCATAATCCGGCATTGTCGCCAAGACCGGGAGGTACGATATAGCTCTCGATACCGCTAAGCAGCGGCTCCGCGCTCACATACCCGTTCAGATTACGCTGCACCTCGGCGCGAATTAGCGGGAATAGCTGCTCCTGATGCATGACGCCGCCTCCGAGTATAATCTTCTCGGGAGACAGCAAGAGGATCGTAGACGTCAACGATTGGCCGATATAATAGGCTTCCATCGCCCATGCCTCATGATCAGCGCCCAGCTCGCTGCCCTTCACGCCCCAACGCTTCTCGATGGCTGGTCCGGCTGCCATTCCTTCCAGGCAGTCTCCGTGATACGGACAGCAGCCCTCGAAGCGATCATGACCATGTCGGCGCGTCAGTATATGGCCGCCCTCCGGATGAACAAGGCCGTGAATGGGCTTGCCCTCGGCATAGACGCCGACACCGATCCCTGTCCCTATTGTGTAATAGACGCAGCTGTCCAGCCCTTTCGCTGCACCCCACTTGGCCTCGCCGTAGGCTGCGGCATTCACGTCGGTATCCCAGCCTAGCGGTACGTCGAACTCCGCTCGCAACGCTCCCAGAAAGTCGAAGCCTGACCAACCTGGCTTTGGTGTCGTCGTTACGTATCCATACTGCCCGCTGTGCGGATCAAGGTTGATCGGACCAAAGCTGCCGATACCGATCGCCTCTACGCCTTTGCCGCTAAAGTAAGCGATCGCCTGGGCGAGCGTCTCCTCCGGCTGCCCGGTCGGGAAGCTGATTCGATCCGAGATGACGCCGTTCTCGTCGCCTATTCCGCAGACGAACTTCGTCCCGCCCGCTTCTATCGCACCTATTCGCATTGCCTTATCTCTCCTTCATTTCATGACAACGTCGCTGCGATTACTATGATTCGTACGCGGACGCCATCCTCCAAATATCAATCGACTTTATCATTATGGAAGGTTCGCCCGAAAGCTGCAAGCCAAGCGCGTCTTCACGGCTCGGATACGCTCTCGTCGTCACGCTCTTCAACCCGTTCGCGTACGCTTCGATCATCGAGCGGTCCAAGTAAACCCGCAGCCGCAGCGCTTCGCCGGCCAGTTCCAGCTTCCCGCTTTGGACGCCTCTCGAACGCGCCTCGGGATCTAGCGTCGACTTCGTGCGATCCACGCCGAGCTCGGACTGATTCCTATCATAATAAATCACCGTCTCTTCTTCTCCGTCCGGTGATCTCCTTACGCCAATCCCGATATCGTTTTCTTCCGCCTCGGCAAGCTCGAACACAACTTCAAGCATATCGCCCTTCACATTCGCAAGCCGCTCGTTGACCTCGGTAAGCGATACGTTCGCTAACGATACCAGATGCTCGCCGCGCAGCGACTGCAGCTCCTCTATAGGCTCAACGCCAAGCTGTCCATCCTCCCGAAGAAACAGGCAGAGCGGCAAACCCGCATTATGCGCCCAGCCCGAATCATAGTCTACCTGCGGCGTCCGTTCGCCCTGCGCGATCGTAAACACGATATTGCGCCCCGTCCTCGGATCTACCATGCCGCTTGGCCCGGTAAAATGGAAGTCACCGACATCGATAAGCTGCGGCTCTTCGCGATCGGGCTTGAACCGAAATGCTTCAGTATCGAATGTCCCGATCCAATAGAACACCTCTACGTCCGCCCCCGGTCCTAGCGGGCTGATAAGAAATACATGCTTCTCCTTGCCCCCGCCATCCTTGCCAAGCGGCAGCAGCACAGGCAGCTCCCACATATTGCCGAGATACGGATAGACGGCCGGATCAACCGTGAAGAACTCACCCTTATAAGACCAGTCCGTCATGTTCCGAGACGTGTAGGCCAGCGCCGTTCCTCCGCGCCCGTCGTCCGTTCCCGTACCGATAAGCAAATACCACAACTCGCCTTCCTTCCATACGAACGGATCACGGAAGTCTCCGAACATGCCCTGGCCCTTCTCCTGCACGATTAAAGGCGCCGGATGCTTTACCCACTTCGCAAGATCGGAATCGCCGTCCTGCAAGAACGTACTGCGAGCTAGACCGACACGCTGATTAGGCGACGCGCTATCGTCCCCCGCCGTGAAGAAAAGCGCGGGCACGCCGTTCTCGTCATATGCGGCGCTGCCCGACCAAACGCCATCGGGATCGACTTGCCCCTTCTCGGGCGTAAGCGCAACCGGCAAGTCCCGCCAACGCACCAAATCGTCGCTCACCCAGTGACCCCAATGAATTTGCGACCAATAAGGCCCTTGGGGATTGTGCTGATAAAAAAGATGATATTTCCCTTCAAAATAGATCGGAGCATGCGGCTCGTTCATCCAATGCGCCGGCGGACTCGCATGATACTGCGGCCGGTGCCGGTCCTTCAGCAGCGGCGTGCGGTCGAGCCGAATATCCGCTTCCGCGATCGCAGGCACGACTCCGCCGTAAGGCGCAAGATCCATCTCAACGGAATACGCGATCTCCTCTGCCGTCAGAGCTCGTCGGTATATCTTCACCTCGTCCATCAGACCGCCGAATAGATGATGCCGGAACGCTTCCGCCAGCACTTTAGCCTGATTATTCCGGCCGATGAGCAGATCAGTACCGCACGAAGTAATCGGCGCATGTGCCGGTGTAGGATGTGCGGCAACCTGAACGCCGTTCAGGTAAAGCCTCATCATCGATTGATTACTATCGAAGGTTGCCGCCACATGCGACCACTTGTCCTTCTCAAGCGGCTCATCTTCGCACCAAAGCTCGATCCATCGGCCTTCAATGCCGACCTGAAGCGACCATGAGCCATGCCGATACATGCCGAGTATAAAACCTTCTCTCGCTTCCCTGTCATGCCGGTTCACGATCGCCGAAAGCCGCTGATCCTCCCCCCACTCGTAAGAACGGGGAGCTACCCATGCCGTAATGGTCAGCGCTTCAAGCGGCTGCTCTACGGCATCCGCCGTACGGCTAATCCAGGTTGAATAGCCGTCGAACAGCAGCGCGTTTCCCGAAATGCCTACGACGCGCTTCGGATCGGCAGATTCCGTAAATCTCGCATCCAGCAGAGCATATGAAATCTCGTCTTGCCTTCCGCTGACGACATCCAGGACGGTTCTGCCATCCGTCTCATCTAAGGGCCAATAACCGATTAGATCGCCATCCAGCGTCGCCTTGTCTCCTTTTTGAACCATAAATGCTCCCCCTTGCTTATTTTTGTACCGTTTCCTTTGTCGTTGACGAGGCATACACGGACTGCAGCGGATAGTACTGCAGAGAAACAACGCGTACACTTCCCCCTGTCGCATACAGCTCGATAGAGTCATTCCCGGCATGAGGGAACAGCTGGTCCGTCATGACCAATCCGCCTTCGTCCGCGAATAGCTCGACCGACGACCGGTCTACCCATAAGCGAAGCTTGACTCGCCCGTTCGGAGCCGCAAGGGAGGCGCCATGCTTGCAAGCGAACTGGGGATGAAACGCCGAGTCGCCCGCCTTCGTTCTATCGATAAACAGTTCACCGGCTGCAGCATCGTAGCCGACGATCGTTTCATATTCTACGTCGCCGCGAGTACCGGACTTAAGCTTAATGCCGAATTCGGCTGCTGTTCCGAGCTCGAACTCCACTGCCATCTCTAGCAGTTCGCCTTGCTCTGCAAGCAGTTGATTATGACCCGACTCTATCGTCAGATCGCTCCATTCGGTTCCCCCTAGACGAAGTCCGTCAAGAGCATCAAGCGTGTGCTGGATCAGGCGAATGCCTCCAGCCCGTTGCTCCAGCGACAGCTTGCGGGGAAGCGTCATCGCGCCGCGCCATTCGCCCGTCGGAATAAGGTTCGCGTATTTCCAATTGTTCATCCAGCCGATAAGAAGCCGATCTTCGCCATTGCCTGGCGCATCCGACCACGTCACGCCCGCATAGTTGTCGCGGCCGTGATCCATCCATAGAATCGTCTCCGGCGAATTGTCGTTCACGAAAGTTCGACCGTCGAACTCTCCGACGAAATATTGCGTACGGGAGCCTTCCGGCATCTGCTCGTTGTCGCCGATGCTTACAATCATAACCCACTTCTCATTGCCCTTCCGACCATCGACGGGCAGAGCGAACAGATCGGGGCACTCCCAGACGCCGTCATGCGATCCATCGGCAGCACCGAATTCGCTTGCGAATGTCCAGTCCTGCAAATTGTTTGACGTATAAAGAAATAAACGATCGCCGGCCGCAAGTACCATGACCCAATGCTTCGAAGCTTCATGCCAGAATACTTTCGGATCGCGGAAGTCGGGGCATCTCTCGTCCGCCAGCACCGGATTACCCGCAAATGCTATCCAAGTACGACCGTTATCTCTGCTGTACGCGATGCTTTGTCGCTGCTTGGATTGGTCCGAGCCTTCAATCATCTCGGTCTGCGTATAAATCGCAACGAGCCCTGCGCCGCCATCAAAAAATCCGCTCGTATCGTGCCAATCGACTACTGCGCTGCCGGAGAAAATCGTACCGTTGCGATCGGGGTAAAGCGCGATTGGCTGGTGCTCCCACCTTACAAGATCGCGGCTTATCGCATGACCCCAGTGCATCGGTCCCCACACCGTGCTCTCCGGATGATGCTGGTAGAACAAATGGTACTCGCCATCGAAGTACACCATGCCGTTCGGATCGTTCAGCCAATGGGCTTCGGACGTAAAATGAAATTGAGGTCTTAGCGGGTGGTTATACGTATGCTTCATTCGGTTCTCTCTCCTTAATGACGTCGACGGAACATTCGGATGGAATGCTCCGTCGACGCCAATCCTTATCTACTATTTCTGAGCTTCTTTATATCTGTCTAGCGCCGTTTGGTAGATCGTCATCAGCTTGCTAAGGCCCATATCCTCGACCTTCTTCACATAGCCGTCCCATGCTGCGTCCGTCACGCCGTCGACGATAAACTTCGCTCTTTGCGTATTGACGTATTTCATTAGCTCCGGCTCGATTTGGTTAATTTGATCAAGCTCTTCCGGCTCGAAGAAAATCGTCGGATAGTTTTCCTTCTCCATGAACGGCTCGTAGGTTTGCTCCAGATCCTTCTTCCGCTGCTGCGCGCGCGGCTCCATATCCACGATCGTCTTGAAGTGGTCCTTCGTGATCACGCCCGCGCCGTTCGGAGCGACCTTCTGGCGGAATTCGCCCATCGATACGCCTTCCTCAAGCGGGAGGTTGACCAGCTTGCCGCTAGCATCCTTCTCGTAAATGACGCCGATCGGGCCCCAGTGAATTTGCGCTGCCATGTACGGCTCGTATTGCTGGTCGATCCAGCGCATCGTGACTTCCGGATTTTCGTTGTCCTTTGTAATAACGAATGCGTTGCGGCCAGGTCCGCCGCCGTTGCCGCGACCGATCGTCTTGTCGCCGTTAGGTCCCGTAAGCGGCGGTACAAGAGCGTAATTTTTAGCCTGCTCCGTGCCTACAACCTCTTCGATTTCCCACCATACATAAGAGCCAAGCGTAGGCTCAGGCGTCTTGCCTTTGGCCAAATATTGCGGAGCGTCCTGTGTGAACGATTCGGGATCGATGAGTCCTTGTTTGTACCATTTTTCGTTGAAGTAAGTCAGCGCTTCCTTATACTGCGGCTGCGTAGCCGTGAAGATGACTTTACCGTCGCGTACGATACGATGCTCCAGATTGTCAGGCATGCCGAACGCGCCGAACAACCCGCCGATATCCATGCACCATTGCATATGCATGAAGCTGAGAGGTACTTCGTCAGCTTTGCCATTGCCATTCGGATCGAGCGTCTTGAAGGCGACAAGCGCAGCCGTATACTCGTCAAGCGTTTCCGGGAATTTCAAGTTCAGCTTGTTCAGCCATTCCGTATTGATGACGTGGAAGAACGGATTCGTTCCGAGCTCGTTCTCCTCCCAAGTCGGCAATCCGTAGATATGTCCGTTCGGGGCTGTAATGGCCGCCTTGACATCGGGCCTTTCTTCAAGCAGCTTATTCAAATTCGGCGCGTATTCTTTGATCAAATCCTCAAGCGGAATAATCGTGCCGTCTTCCCCGTACGTAATCAATTCATAATCGGAAAATTGCGAAGCATAGAACGCATCCGGCAGATCGCCGCTTGCCAGCAGCAAGTTTTTCTTCTCCCCGTAATCGGTGTCGGGAATATTATTCCATTCAATATGAACGTTCGTATCGGTTTCCAGCCGCTTGAATATTTCCATCTCGTTATATTCCGGAGCAAGCTGAGCCTTCGGCGACACGATCGACAGCGTTACTTTCTCGTTTACGATCGGTAGCCCTTCTTTGTTGATCTCTGTGCTCGGCGTTTCTTTGCCTTTGTTCGCATCGTTGCTTCCGCAAGCGGAGAGCAGCAATCCGGCGCTCAGCATGACGCTTACGGCAATCGACCCTGCTTTTTTCATTTGATGAGATCCTCCCTTTTTAATATCGCTTTTTATCTATTATCAACCGAGTCCGATCCGCGGAAATACGGAGCCCGGAGACAACCGCTAATACAGAGGCGTTAGCCCTTGATGGAGCCAATCATGACCCCTTTGACAAAATAACGCTGCAGGAACGGATACAAAATCAGCAGCGGAAGGCTGGCGATGATAATGACGCCGTATTTGATCAGCTCGGTTACCCTTAGCTTGGCGGCATACGATTCCACGTCGATCATCATGCTTCCGTTCACTTGATTTTGCACAAGAATATTGCGCAGGACGAGCTGGAGCGGATACTTCGACTCCTCGTTCAAATAAATCATAGCGTCGAAGAAACCGTTCCAGAAGCCGACCACGTGATATAGCACCATAACGGCAATAATCGGCTTCGACAGCTGAAGGACCATGCTGAAGAAAAAGCGCGTATTCGAGCAGCCGTCGATGAAAGCGGCCTCCCGCATTTCGTCGGGAATCGTGCTTTGGAAGAAGGTGCGCACGATGATGATGTTGAACACGCTTCCCACGCCCGGAATAACGAGCGCCCATATTGTATTGATCATGTGCAGGTCTTTGATCAGCAGGTAGGTCGGTATGAGTCCCCCGCCGAAAAACATCGTGAACATGAAGAACCACATAAACAGCCCTCTGCCGACAAAGTCTCTGCGTGCCAGCGGATACGCGGCGAGCAGCGTGACGGCCACGCTAATAAGCGTGCCGACAACGGCATACAGCAGCGAATTGCCGTACCCGATCCATATCGTCGCATCCGCGAAGATCCGCTCGTAGCCGTCAAGCGTAAGCCCCTTGGGCAATAGCCAGATTTGGCCGGAATAAATCATATTAGGATCGCTGAACGATGCAATGAACACGAAATAGAGCGGATACAGGATTAACAGCATCGCGATCGTAAGCAGCGTGTAATTGGCGATATCGAACGCAAGATCGCCTTTGGATTTTCTTCTTAGCAGCGCATTCATGTTTAGTTAGCCTCCTTACCATAAGCTCGTTTCCGTTAGCTTCTTGGCTACACGGTTCACGGTTACAAGCAGCACGACGTTGATGATTGAATTGAATAGACCGATTGCGGCAGAGAAGCTGTACTGCGCCTTCTGTATCCCGAGTTCGTACACGTAAGTCGGAATAATGTTGGATGTTGCATAGTTTAAGTCGCTTTGCATCAGATAGGCTTTCTCGAAGCCGATACTCATAATATTGCCGACCGCAAGAACCATCAGGATGATAATTGTCGGAAGTATGCTTGGGATATCGACATGCTTAACCCGCTTCCACTTGCTCGCCCCGTCCATAATCGCCGCCTCGTGCAGTTCGGGGTTGACGCCGGCCAGCGCGGCCAAGTAGATAATCGTTGCGAAGCCGGTCTCTTGCCATATGCCTGACAATACGTACAGCGGTCGGAACCAGCCTTCGTCGGCCATGAACAGGATTGGATCCCCGCCAAAGAAAGCGATGACGTGATTGACGAGCCCGCTGTTCGGAGATAGAAAGACGTTCAGCATGCCGATCAATACGACGGTGGAAATAAAATGCGGTGCATAGATAACGGTTTGCACGAACTTCTTGTACCGCTTCGCCATCATCTGATTGAGCATAAGCGCAACGAGTATCGGGACCGGGAAGCTGAAAAATAGTGAGTATACGCTTAGAAGCAGCGTATTTTCCATAATAGGCCAGAAGTTATACGCCTCGAAAAACCGCTGAAAATGCTCTAAGCCTACCCATTCGCTGCCCCAAATCCCTTTGCTTGCGCGAAAATCTTTGAAAGCGATTTGAACGCCGTACATCGGGTAATACTTAAAAACGAGATACAATAAGACCGCCGGCAAAATGAACAAGTACAGCTCGTAGTTTTGCCTGATCTTCGGCCATAATCGATTGCCCTGCTTGTTGGTCGGACGATGCATGCCTTGCGGCAAAGCAGCGGTGTTATCAGATTTCTTCATACGTCGTTTGCACCCACCCTCTCGCACGTAATCGTTTACGTAAACGATTACGTAACACTTGTAGCTTTCAGCTTTATCGTTTACAGACTAGAGTAGGTTCTTCGTTTAAGAAGAACCTCTTATGACAAGCTCGGTCGGAAGTCTGACTTCCTTGTAATCCGCATCGGGATTCTCGATCCGCTCCAGCAAAATATTCGCGGCTGCCTCTCCAAGCTCGAAAGAAGGCTGTTTGACCATGGACAATGCCGGCCTTGTTACTCTGGCCCATTCATAATCGTCGAAGCCGATGATCGCGATATCGTCCGGAACGGCAATGTTATTTTCCTGCAGATAATGGAGCGCTCCCATAGTCATGACGTTGTTCGCTACGAATAATGCCGTTATCCGATGATTCGTAATGAGCGTCTGCGTCAGCCGATATCCGCTGTCAAAGCTGGAATTGGTGGAATCCGCTACCTGTATTAATTGTTCCTCGATTGTCAGTCCGTTATCCGACAATGCTTGCTTAAATCCCGCTAACCGTTCGTCGCTTGTCGTTAACCCAAGCGAGCCGGTGATGAAGCCGATTCGTTCATGCCCTTTACCGATTAGATGGCGGGCCGCCTCGTATGCCCCTCTCGCTCCTTCGGTCAACACGCAGTCGCCTTGAGCTTCAGTTGGCTTGCGGTCGATGAAGACGACTGGATAATCGCCGGTTCTCAGCGTATCCAAGTACGCGTGCTCCTCGTAGGTCGGAGCCATGATCAGCCCGTCGATCAATTGAGAATTGAACATCGTCACTTGCGCCTGTTCGGTTGCGATATCGTCCTTCGTATTGCTTAGGATCAAGCTGTATCCCTTCTCCATAAGAACGTTTTCAATCCCTTGCGCAATGGACATGAAGAAAAAGCTCGCCGTATCGTTGGGCATAATCGGCACCATCAGTCCGATAATCTTAGACTGCTTGCTGCGCAAGCTTCGCGCGACGCTGTTCGGCTGATACTTTAATTCCTTCATGACCTCCAGCACTCTCATCTTCGTCTCGTTGGCGACGTATCGGGTTCCGTTGATCACATGGGATACGGTGGCGGTAGATACATTGGCTCGTTTGGCCACTTCCTTAATGCTCATCGGTATATCATTGTCCCCTTAGGTAATCGTTTACGTAATCGTTTAACTGAATTATAAGCGTTTTCATCGCAAGTCGTCAATACCAAAATGAGAAAAACTCCTATCGGAGTACTTCGAGGATGAGCGACCGCGTTTAAGCGGAAGTTTTTATCGCCAATCAGAATGATTTCCTTTACGCTTTATCGCTATAAAGCACTTAAACATTCTGTTGTGGTAAAAAAGGTTGTCCCGACTATCGCCATGCAGTTTGTACGCCTTTCGAAGGACAACCTTCCCGGAATGAATTCACTTTTCTCCGCTTAATGGCCAACCGTGTTCAACTCAGTCATAATTTCCTCCGGCAGCTTCTTGGAAGCGCTCGGCACTTCTCGTGGCTTGTCGTTGACGGTTTCCGAGGAATAGATCATGATGCTGACCGTTCCGTTCCTTGCATATGCGCGGATCAGAATCGGCTCGTTATACCTGTTTTTAAAAACAAAGTCGGGTCCCTGCCAGCTTACCGTCGCGTCGCGGCCAGGCGGCACGTAAGGAACATTGCGGCTATGAGAGTAACGGTTCACGATTTGCAGGCCAGCGCGATCAGCGGCGTTGAACAGCGTGGAAGAGATTTGGCAAATGCCGCCTCCGATTCCTTCCGATACCTCTCCCCTTACGATGACTGGGGCGCGCATATAGCCCTTGGTTTCGGTGCGCTTGCCGACCGTTTCATTGAACGAGAAATTTTCGTTCGGGAATACGACGCGGTTGTTAATCGCATTGGCCGCAAGCTGGATGTTATGCGAACGGTTTTTGTTGCGGCTATTGTAATACGTCGTATATAGTCCGATTTGCTTAACCCGAATAGAGGACATCAATTCACTGTCAACACGTGGATAGACCGGCTGCATAGGGACTTCCAAGGTGAAGTTTGCCCCTTCGAAAATGTAGCCATAGAATTGCTCTTCGAATAAGGCTCGATCAAGTCTGTAACCCGTCTTCTCCGGAACGATTCCGCCCCATCCGTCAAGCGATGCATCGACAGGCGGGGTGAAGGTACGCTTGTCCACTTCATCCATAAGTGAAATAAACTTCGATTCATTCACGATCGGAACGCCCGGCAATGGATGTGTATATTCCGAGCTCCTAGCTTCCTTAACTTGTTGACCATGACGCTCGATAGACAAAGGCGCTTGCCGCTCGGCTTGTGAGCCTGCATCGGAATTATAATGTTCCGCAATACCAACAGGTTGAATAAGCATCAGAATAGCTAAAGCCATATGGTACAACAATTGTATGCTCCCCCTCTTAGCTATTTATCCGACATAGTATGGTGAAAAAATCGGCTCTTCATGCATAATGACTCATCACATAAATATGAGCATCGCAGCCAATTCTATAAACGGACATTTATGAAGCGGAACGGAGGCAGCATTTGATGAGACAATGGACAATTACTTCGCGATTAGCGATAACTATAGGGACTGCTGCCGTACTGCTTGCGTTGCAGTTTGCAGTTGTGTTGGCTCCTGTTGAGGCACTTGGTTATGCAAGTAAAAAAGCGCAAGCATTAGCATCGTTAACGATTGCGGTTCATGCCAGCCGGCAGGCTGCTTTGGAGAGCACGCTCGATATAACCAGCGCTGAGTTCACGAAGGCATTGAAGCAGTCGAAGGTCGAATCGGCGGAAAAAGTCGTACTTGTGCCTGATGTCGAGGTTAAAGTGCAGCTATCGCAGGAAAGTAATCCCGTGCATTACCGGTTGGAGGAGACAGGCAATCTGTGGCGAGAGGATGCACACACAAGGCTGCTTCTGCCATCCGATAGTTCGGACATGCTGCTGCGGCTTGCCGAAGGTCTGCGCAAGCACCATTACGGCGGTATGACATCCTGGGATTCAGTGAAGCAGACACTCCCTAACAAAAGTATCTTTGCCGTGATCGATCTCGAATCGGGCTTATCATTCCGCGTGCAACGCCGAGCCGGCAGCGATCATGCCGACGTACAGCCGCTAACGAAAGCCGATACGGCAACGATGAAGCAAATTTACGGCGGCAGCTGGAGCTGGAAGCGCAAGGCTGTTCTCGTCCAATCCGAGCAAGGTTGGATTGCGGCATCCATGAACGGCATGCCGCATGGCGGCGACGGCATACCGGAGAACGGCTTCTCCGGCCACTTCTGCATCCATTTTCTCGGCAGCAGCACGCATAAGTCAGAATTTCCGGACTTGGCCCATCAGCTTATGGTGCATAAGGCAGGAGGAGAGCTGCAAGCTTTGTTCGACGCCGCTCCCCCTGCTTCGCTTGCCAAGTTATTCGTTGTCGTATTGAACCATCAAGACGAGCATATGTTGAGGCAGCTTGCCAAGGAGGTGCCGGAAGAGGAAGTGACGAAATGGGTCGAATTAATGGGGACTCTCGTGTCAATCAAAGAACCGCTTCGGAAGAAGAGTGAAGGAGGCGGGCTTCATTCGGATTCGTCCGAGCAACCCGCCCTATCCGCCCAAGTGACGCTGCCGATTACGATAGTGACGAAGAACGTGCCGGAGCGCAACACCGCCTACTCCTTCACCTTTCAGCGAACGACTAAGGATTCGCCATGGCGATTAATCGGAGTCGTCAATTGAGAATTCATTGTAAAACTTCGAAGGACCGCCTACCTTCCCTCGCGGACACAGCACTGGCTGCTATTTCAAGCTCGAGCGGCTAGCTACTGGCACGTCCCTATGGGGTCTATGGAGAAAAAAGCCTGAAGGTCTGTTTCCCCTTCAGGCTTTCTATCTTGTTTATTGAGCTAGACCTGTCAGTTCTTCCGGTTTCATCGCCTTTAGCTGCTGCTCGTAAAGCTTACGGTAGAGCCCTCCTTCGCGAAGCAGCGCGCGATGACTGCCTCGCTGTACAATCTCGCCATGATCGATGACGAGTATTTGGTTGGCGCGTACGACGGTTGCTAGCCGATGGGCGATGATGAACGTCGTTCTTCCTTCCATCAGACGCTCAAGCGCTTCCGTCACCATGGCTTCCGATTCCGAATCGAGTGCGGAGGTCGCTTCGTCCAAAATCAATATTTTCGGATCCTTCAGAATGGCTCTCGCAATCGCCAGCCTTTGCTTCTGTCCTCCCGACAGGCGCATGCCTCTCTCGCCAATGACCGTATCGTAGCCATCTTGAAATTCTCGAATGAATGCATCGGCGTTTGCTGCCAGCGCAGCTGCAATAACTTCTTCCTCGGTCGCTTCAGGCCTGCCGTAAACAAGATTTTCCCTAATCGATCCGGAAAATAAAATATTGTCCTGCAGCACTAAAGCGATATGCCGGCGAAGATCGTCCAGCTTGTAATCGCGCACATCGTTGCCGTCGATAATGACTGAGCCTTCGGTTGCGTCATAGAATCTAGGGATCAAATTAATCAACGTCGATTTGCCGGCTCCGCTCGGTCCAACAAGCGCAATCACTTCGCCGGATTTCGCTTCGAACGTAATCTCTTTAATACCCTGCCTTTCTTCATATGAAATTTGCGGCGGGAGCGGATTCACGTTCGTAGGTTTCCAAAAAAATCGTTTCGGCGCATGTTCCCGCTCAATCAAATCCGGATTGTTCGTTCCGCCTCCCGGCTGCTGGAAAGTAACGTTCCGGGTCATATAGTTGTAAGAAGCATTAATGAACACGACATGCCCCTCACAAGTCGGCATCGGCAGCGCCTTCTCCGACTCGACGATTGCGGGCTTCTCGTCCAGCACCTCGAAGATTCGCTCGATATTCGTAATCGAGTTCTGAATCGTTACGTTCACGTCCGCGAAGCGTTGAATTGGACCGTACAAATTGCCCAGTAACATTTGAAAAGCAATGATTTCGCCTGCCGTCATTTTGCCGGCCAGTACCAGGCTTCCGCCGACAAGCCAGATCATAACGCCGCCGATATGGGCAAAGGTCTCGCTAAGTCTGCCTAATATATTGGAGAAGAAATGGGCCGACAACGTAAGCTTGTAGTGCTGCTTCCCTTGCTTGCCGAACCGCTCCCGTTCCTGCCGCTCGCCGTTGAACGCCTGCACGATTCGAACGCCCGCCATCCGCTCGACAAGCGTTCCCGATATGCGCTCCATCTGTCTATGGACGGAACGCCATGCCAGACGGATATGAACATTCATATTCGTAAAGGACAAATAGTAGAAAGGCAAGATGGCAAGAGACAATATAGCCAAGAAGGCATTCATTCGAAATAGTAGAAATCCTGCGAAAAGGACCATTAACAAATCGAGCACGAGGTTGATAATACCTCCGCCAATCAAGTTTTGCGCGCCACCGATATCATGAATGACTCTGGAGGAGATGCCGCCTACCTGACGTTGGTCGTAGAAGCTTACAGGCATCTTTTGCAGATGATAGTAGAGCTGATCCCGAAGATCCTTCATCATCCGATTGCCAAGAATGGCCGAGTAGTAATGTCTGCCGAAATTGACGATTACGCCGATCAACAAAATAGCGAGCATGATGCCAATAATTGAATAGAGCCCCACCCCGCCTTCTCCGGCGAGCACGTCATCGATTAAAATTTGCGTATAAATCGGAGCAGAGAGCGGCGCGATAAACTGAATGATGCCGAGCAGAATGATAAAGCCGATCGTCCCCCAATACGGTTTGGCCCAAACCAAGTAACGCTTAACCGGACTAATTCGAATCCCTCCCCTTCACATCTATAAACTTTTTCCATCTTAATTCATGAAGAAAGGGTTTACAAAGTCCATTGGGCAACGGATATATCCGTTAATCGTCAGGAAATGGAGAAATACTCCTATGCCGCCCTTGAGGTGAAGCCATTTCAAGTAATTCAAGGGTTTACAGGGAATACCTACCTATTTTCCGATTTACATCATCCTTCAAATAAGGTTTAATATAAGATTGCTCTTTTGCAGAATCGGCACGTGTTCAGTCATTTTTATTTAAATTAACATTAAAGTTAATCATATAAACGTATTTTACTTGAAGTTTGCTAATTGACAGCTATACAATCGTTTATTTATACTCTTTTTAAGTGGAAACCATTTAATATGCAGTTTTATATTAACTTTTAAATTAACTACTTACTTTAAGGAGGATTATGATGTCAGCAACCAATTATTCCATACCCCGACCCGAATATCCGCGACCGCAGATGGTCCGCTCCGAGTGGCTGAACTTGAACGGCGAATGGGAATTTGAAATCGACCATGGCAAAAGCGGGAAACATCGCAATTTGTTCGAAGCTTCCGCGTTAAAGGACAAAATTATCGTTCCTTTCTGTCCGGAGAGCAAGCTGTCGGGCATTGAGAACAAGGACTTCATGCCTGCCGTCTGGTATCGCAAGGCAATCCAAGTTCCGACGGAGTGGGAGGGCAACCGCATCCTGCTACATTTTGGAGCGGTTGACTACGAAACCGAGGTTTGGGTGAACGGCAAGTCAGCCGGCACGCATCGCGGCGGTTACGCCTCCTTTTCGCTGGAGATCACGCATCTGCTTCATGCCGGCATCAACGTATTGACCGTATGCGCAGAGGACGATGTGCGTTCCGGACTTCAGCCCCGCGGCAAGCAATCGAGCATGTATCATTCGCATGGATGCGACTATACGAGAACAACGGGGATTTGGCAGACTGTGTGGCTGGAGTCTGTGCCCCAGCAGTATATTCAGTCGTTCAAGCTGACTCCGGACGCCGACAATCAAGCGCTTCATGTTGAAGGCGAATTCATCGGAGCCGATGGTCTCACGTTTGCTGTGGAAGCGCAATTCGGCGGCCAAACGGTAGGCAGGCAGTCTGCTGTCGTGAATGGCAAACAAGGACGCCTAACGGTACAACTGTCGGAAAGCCATTTGTGGGCTATCGGTTCGCCGAACCTTTACGATCTCACCTTGTCCATCCAGCATAACGGCAATACAATCGATGCGGTAACAAGCTATTTCGGCCTGCGCTCCGTGAAGTGGGACAATAACGCGATCCTCATTAACGGTAAACCCGTATTCCAACGTTTGGTGCTGGACCAAGGCTTTTACCCGGAAGGAATTTATACCGCTCCTACGGATGAACATTTGAAGAGAGACATTGAATTGTCTATGAGCCTGGGCTTTAACGGCGCACGCCTTCACGAGAAAGTTTTTGAAGCGCGCTTCTTGTATTGGGCCGACCAATTGGGTTACATCGTATGGGGCGAGCATGCGAATTGGGGACTTGATATTTCGACGGCAAGGGGGCTGCAGCAATTTTTGCCGGAGTGGATTGAAGTCGTTAAACGCGACTATAACAGTCCTGCTCTCGTGGGCTGGTGCCCGTTCAATGAAACATGGGATGGTCCGCAGGGAACCCGCCAAAATGACGAGGTGCTTCGCATCACTTATCAAGTGACGAAGTCGCTTGATGCTACCCGGCCGGTTATTGATACAAGCGGCAACTTCCATGTCGTTACCGATATATTCGACGTTCATGACTATGATCAGGATCCAGTCGAATTTGCCAAGCATTACGAAACGATGCGGAGCGGCGGAGACAGGTATGTCACCTTCTCGGATCGTCAGAAATACGAAGGTCAGCCTTACTTCGTTAGCGAATACGGCGGCATTTGGTGGAATCCGGGTCAGACCGATCAGAAGAGCTGGGGTTATGGCAACCGCCCGCGCTCGGAGGAGGAATTCCTTAGCCGTTATGAAGGCTTGACGCTGGCACTGTTGGAAAACCCTTATATTTGCGCTTTTTGCTATACGCAGCTTTATGATGTCGAGCAGGAAGTTAACGGCCTTCTCACTTACGAGCGTCAGCATAAATTCGATCCCGAGCTCATCCGCCGTATTAATGCCACGGTGGCCGCAATCGAGAAGCAGCCGGTTCGTGCGTAGCGATAATAGTCCATCGAGAAAGGGCGGTACAGGTAAGCACCTGCACCGCCCTTTCTCTTCATTTCCGGCTGGCCAGCTCCAGCTTCCTGAACAAATCGCTGAACACGGCATCGCGATCGATATAGGAGACGTAACGGATCAAATGTCTTGTCGAATCGAAACTCCAGCGATAGTCGTCCGATATGCGAGGACTCTGAATCAAGTGCGATGGAACCCACTCGGGTCGAACAAGCCAAGCGACGACGGAAATATCCCAGATCACCCTCGAGTAGCCGTAGTGATCTTCCTTGCAATTGCGATAGGTTTCGTAGAGGTATTCGCCGACTGCACCGGACGGTCTTACATAATCCCGCACCTCCGATAGCGTCGTCCGCAAGTTGGAAGCAACGCCCATGCACGGTATGACAACGAGCGGAACGCCGCAATCGAATACGATTCTGGATGCATGCAAGTCCTGCTGCAGGTTGAACTCTCTCGTATCCGGCCATTCCAGCGCATGTCCGCCAAGCCAGACGACAACGATTCTTTCGATGATGGACGGCTCTAGCAAAATCGCGCTGGCGATATTCGATATCGCCCCGATACCCACGACGTAGAGCGGATCACTCGGCTCGCAAGCCATCGCACGACGGACGAGATCATTCGCCGCATCGCTGATTACGGGCTTATTCGCCTCAGGCAGATAGCTGTCCGAGCCATGGTAGACGGGCACGTCTTCACGGTCCATCAACTTCAAGATGCGTATGATTTCATGATAGCTCTTCTCCATGCCGTCCTTCGGTCCCGTGGACAGGTCATTATAGAACGGAGCGGCATAAAGCGCTTGCAATTGTATCCGTTCAGGCGACAGCAAGGAATAGATGACCGCGAATTGGTCGTCGATTTCGTTGAACGTGTCGGTGTCGAGCACCATTTTCACCTTGCCGCTTGGCCATTCGAGCTTCCGCACGCGTTGTTCCGTAGAAAAGTCAGGGAATTTTTTTTGCATCATTGCAACCTCCATTCGTATCATGAACGATCTCATCCAGCTATGGTATACTGATCTCATTCTACGAATATTTGGGCAACGGCAGTAGTATTAACAGGTTACGATCTATCACGAATTGGCTAATTCGTACGGAGATAGGAGAAGCGATCTATGACAGTGTCGTTTGATTTTTTTTATCAGGCTATACGGGCCAAGCAGGAGTTTATCGGACCGCATTACCATCCCTGTTACGAAATTGTTTATTACGTGAACGGGCATGGAACAACGAGGATTGGCCAAGAGGAATATAGCTTCTCCTCCGGAGATTACGCCATTATCGCTCCCTGCACGGTCCATGAGGAGCGGGCAACGTCGCAGCTGAATGTGATGTTCACCGGTCTCATTAGCAGCGATTCGCCGCAGCTTGTCGAGGGAGTATATCGTGATGCGCCTTCGAGGCCCATCCTTCACTTGCTGCATAAACTCGACTTTGAGCTTCAAAACAAAAGAAGCATGTATAAGCAGATGTTAAATACGATAGCTTCCGAGCTATTCATAGAGCTATTCCGCACGCATCCTTCCGAGGAAACGGATGATCGCGGAGATATTATCCGTTACGCGCAAGCGTACATGGATGAATATTCACTGCAGAGGGTCGATCTGCAATCGCTGGCCGCGCAATACGGCTATAGCTATGACCGCTTCCGCCATCTCTTCAAGGAGAAGCTTGGCGTCTCGCCGACTCAATATATTTTGCTTCGCAGGCTGGAGCGTGCGAAGACGTTGCTGCACCATTCCCCGCTTCAGGTGTCGATCATCGCGATGGAATGCGGCTTTTCTACCGATGCTCAATTTTGCAGTTTGTTCAAACGCGAAATCGGTATCACGCCGGGGCAGTACCGTATGTTAGCGGAGCCGAAAATCTCGAACCTATAGCACGTCAGACAACGGAACGATCGTCTCGGTATCACTCTCGATAATGACGACTTCTCTGATAGCCTTCGATTGCTCCTTATTAAGCTCGATCACGAACGTCCTTGGCCTTGCATCGGCCGTGCAATAGCTTCCTGTTCCAACCAGCATGACAACGAGCGCCTGTCCGTCTGCGCGAAGCGAAACTTCGCCTGTCTCGTATGGACAAGTTCCCGATTCGTGAACGCCGATGAAGTAGATATCGTTTTGCTCATGGTTCACTTCTGGCTGCTTCTCTTCGAACCTATAGTAGCTCCACGCCTTCTCATATTGCGTTTCATCTGTTGATTTCGTCGCCATATATTCGTAGTGCGGCGCGATTTCTCGTCTGAATGAAGCCCCATTGAAGTCCTCAGGCAGCACCTTCTCGCTTGCCACGATCTTCGTTGTAACACTCGTCCCCTCGATCGCCCGATTGTCCTCTGTCATCTTCGGCTTCGGCTCATCCGATGGCAAGACCGATTCGTTATGATTCGATGCACAGCCCGCGACTGTCAAAGCTGACCATAGAAGAACAACGATACTTATCGTTCTGAATTTCGGCATGAAGCCACCTCCTGCATTCAAAGACGACTTAGCGACAAATTATGTTACATGCCTACGTGGTAATACTATTGCGGTTATTCGCTCTAGTGTGGCGTTTCTTCTTCAGCATAACGTTCAGCCGCTCCGAGAATAACAGCATCGCTAGAGCGCAAATGACGATATACGCAGGGAAAATGCCGATTGTCGCGAACGCGGCCAGAAACCCGAGCAGCGGCGGCATAAAGGTGCTTCCCGTATAGGCTACGGCCATTTGGTAGCCCATAATCGTCTGGGAATTTTTCTTCCCGAACCGTTCAGGCGTCTCGTGCAGCATGCATGGATAGATCGGCGCAAGACCGAGGCCTACGATCATGAATCCCGCAAGCGAGAACATCGTCGGAAGCGGCAGGAACATGAGCGCCGCACCGATTACAGCGGCTGTCTGCCCTACCCGGATGAGCATGCGGTTACTTATCTTGAACGTGATGAAGCCGGTTATAAACCTGCCAATCGTGATGCCTGCGTAAAACAAAGAAACCCATTGCGCCGCAGATGCCGCGGTCATGTCCTTCACATTAACTAAAAAGCTGGCTCCCCATAGACCCATCGTTGATTCCACTGCGCAATAAAACAGGAAGGAAAGCAGTCCCAGCTTCACTCCCTTTACCTGCAGCGGCTTAACAGGAGCGTCGCCTTCTTCATTCTCCTCAGTCATTGCATGTTCTGCCTCTTCATGAGACGCTGCATGACCGTCCTTGCCTGCACGTTTCCATAATGGCAATGTGACAAAGAGGATGATTACGAGTACAAATTGAATGCCCGCAACCATAAAGTACCCTTGTCTCCATTCATTCTGCCCAGCGATAAAGGGAGCCATAATGATCGGCCCAAGCGTTGCTCCTACTCCCCAAAAGCAATGCAGCCAGCTCATGTGATGCGCTTTATAATGGGCTGCCACGTAGTTGTTCAGCCCGGCGTCTACCGAACCTCCGCCTATTCCGAGCGGTATCGCGCACAGCATTAACCATACAAGCGATGGAGATACGGCGAAGCCAAGCAGGGCGCCAGCTGTCATGATGCAGCTGACAAGCGTTACTTTGCCCGTTCCGAATCGTCGCAGCACCGTCCCGCTTATAAGGCTGGACACGATCGTACATGCCGCTATAACCATAAAAATGACGCCTGCCGTTTCAAGCGGCGCTCCAAAGTCCTTCTGCATAATCGGCCAAGAAGCGCCGAGCAAGGAATCAGGCAGTCCCAAGCTGATGAAAGCCAAATAAATAATAATTAAAAATATCGTTGCCATATTGTTTTCTTCTCCTGTTATCTATTATCCTTTAGTTCTCGAAATCATAAGATCAAGTCCTAAGTGCTGCAAGCCATACAAATAATCTTGCCGCCAATCGCTTGCCGCGAGCTTAGGGAGATGCTCTGCCGGTATAAATGACGCGCTGCTTGCCGCAATGCGGCTAATCATCGTTTCATTTACTTCGTCATCGCAGAAAATAAACGCATGCGGGTTAAGAATCGCCGAGAACGCCGCAACAAGCCGACTAATCGCATCTACTCTTGCTGTTTCACGCTCCTCTTCCGTCTCCAAGCCGCTTCCCTTATCCAAAGCTTGCAGGAAGTTGCTTTTATCATACTGAGGTACAAAGGATACTTCCCCTGAGAAATAGGAGCTGCCACGCACCAGTACGCCATTCATCATAATACCGGCACCGGGGCCGTTGTTGCCAAGGTACAAGTAGACTAAGGAGGAGCCATCATCCTTCACTCCCCGAGTGTCGTTGTAACCAAGCACAGCCGCGTTCATATCGTTCTCTACGACGACCGGAATGGATAAACGATCCTCGAAATGCTTTTTCAGATCAAAATCTTGGAACTGCGTATAGCCGGGAATGTAAATAAGCCGACCATTCCGAACCGAAGCCGGCACACCGATGGACAGTGACTTTATTCGCGGCTCGCTGCGCACGATCTCCTCGATCCGGAGAGTCAGACTCTCGATATTATCAAGCAGGAAGCTCGACGTTTGCCCCTGTTCCTTCACTTCGCCTATACAATTAAAGATCATGTAGTTCGTCTCTGTTCGCTCTAGAAAAATCGCCAGCCCAAGCATATGCTCCGGATTGTACGCATATCGCTGCGCTCTTCTCCCGCCGCTGGAATCGTCAAGACCGACGGCCAGCAGCTCCCCGTCCCGCTCCATCTGGGTCAGAAACTTGCTGATGGTCGGAAAGCTTATTCCGAGCTTGTCGCTCAGCTCTGCTTTAGTGGCACTCCCGAGCGCCAACAACGTGGAGCGTATTCCGCGCAAAATCGTTTTTTTCGTCTCTTCTGGAGTCGCAAGCAACTCGTTCACAAGGATCACCGCCTTCTATCACGACACTTATTAAACGTGTTTAATAAGTTATTGCCATCCTATCATAGCAGATCAAGTACGCTGAGGAAACCATTTTTTCGCAAGCTGATTTGCTGAATTTGCATGGGATTGTAGCCCGCCAGCGGGCATCAACGTCGAACACCGTTCGATAGTTGCATTTTGAGCAACTAATACATCGTTTTCGCATATATCACCTCATTTAGTTTGATTTCAGGAAACTAATGAGGCGGTTTTAGCTTCCTGGTTACAATAGGCTGATTAGTTTGACGAAACGCAACTAAATGCGACCTTGTCGGCAAACTTACTATATTAGTTCGACGAAATGCAATTACACGCATCTTAGACATCCCAGCATGAAAAAAACAGGCTGCCTCTGCAGCCTGTTCTTTGAAATTTAGGAAAGTATATCGTTTCAATGTTTCAATTCGATACTCCTATTAATAAACGGTTTTCCATTCCGCGATATTGCTTGCATCGAATTTGAACGGATCGCCAAGCATAATTTGCGTGCCGTCGCCGTCTTGTACGATCTCTTTCTCGCCAAGTGTACCCGCGCTTACTTTCTCTCCTACTTTGCCGGTAATTTTACCAATAACAAGTCCGTCTGCTGCATAGCCCGCCAAATAACCTACATCGATCGGATTCCACAGGTACATCCATTGGCAGATGCCTGTCTCAATGTATTCCGCCATCTCGCTCGGCAGCCCAAGACCCGTCAGCTGCACCTTGCCTTTCAAGCCTTTGTCCGTAAGCACTTTGCCGGCTGCCGCGATACCTACCGTCGTCGGCGCAATAATGCCCTTCAGGTTCGGGTACGATTTCAGCAGCGCTTCCGTCTCGGATACGCTCTTATCGCGCAGGTCGTCGCCGTAAGCTACCTTCACAAGCTTAACATCCGCGTACTTCGGATCCTCCAGTTCCTTCTTCATCCATTCGATCCATGTGTTCTGGTTCGTTGCTTGCGATGTTGCGCTCAAGATCGCGATTTCGCCTGAACCGCCGATCATCTCTACAACGCCTTGAATGAGCGTGCGGCCAATTCGTTCCGGGTCGGCTTGATTGACATGGACGAGACGGCTCTTCGCATTAACCGCGGAGTCGAGCGACAGCACTTTAATGCCGGCTTTCATCGCTTTCTCCAGCGCGGGCTGAAGCGCATCGGGATCGTTGCCGACAATTGCAATGGAGTTCACCTTCTGCGAAATAAGCTCATCGATCATCGTAATCTGCGCTTCGGCAGTCGGCTGATCAGGCGCCTTCAAGATCGCTTCGTAGCCAAGCTCTTCGATCGCTTTCTTGTAGCCATCCATTTCCTTCTCGCCGTAGGGGTTGCCCGTATTTTTGAATATGATGGCATATTTCTGTTTGCCCCCTGCGCCTTCACCCTCGCCATTCGAAGAGCCTTCCCCGGAGTTGTTGCTGCATGCTGCGATAAGAGTCATTAACATTACGGTAGCCACGATGATGGATAATACCTTTTTCACATTTGTTTCCTCCCTTTTTCTACTCTTATTATATATACAATCGGCTGCAATAGCCGAATCGTATCGCGGATCAAGTCGTCTTGCGGCTGGCGCCGACGCGCATCTTCAATTGCGGAATGGCAACCGCGACGATTAACAATAAGCCTAAAATAATGAGCAGCGACTGGGCCGATACGTTGACAAGACCGAGCCCGTAACGAAGGAAGCCGATCAGGAACACGGCAAGTATCGCGCCGATCATCCTTCCTTTGCCTCCAGCCGTGCTTATCCCTCCGAGTACAACCATCGCAATCACTTCAAGCTCATAGCCTGTTGCAATATTGGGGCGAGTACTGCCCATGCGGGAGGTAAGGAACAAGGCAGTAACAGCCGCCATTAGTCCGGCCAAGGTGAATACGATAACCTTAATTCGGTCTACGGGAACGCCGGAATACAGCGCGGCCGTCGGATTGTTGCCAATGGCGTATACTTTCCTGCCGAACGTTGTCTTGTGCAGCAAATAAGCGAATATAATAACGGCTGCCGCGAACGCAATAAGGATGAACGGGATGCCGCCGATATAATCCCAGCCAAGAAACTTGAACCATGACGGGAAGCTGCCCGACGCCTGGTCTTCGAGCAAAATATAGGCGATGCCGCGATAAATAATCATCGTTGCGAGCGTGACAATAACCGAAGAGAGCTCCTTGAACCTGACGATCAGCATGCCGTTAACCCAGCCGCAGAGCGCGCCGACAGCGAGACAAATCAGTACGGCCAGCTCCATCGGAACGCCGTGGTTGTACAGATCGGCCATCATAACCGACGACAACGCCACGATCGATCCGACGGAAATATCGATATCTCCCATCAAAATAATGAACACCATCGGCAGCACGATGAACGCTTTATCCAGAAAACCCATCGTCGCGTCGCGCAGATTGTTATAGTCCAGGAAATATTCCGATAGATTCATGTTCATAATGAACACCGCTATTATGATCAGAACAAGCAGCCACTCCCATTGGAGGAAAAACCCCTTCAGAGAAAAATCTTTTTTGCTGGCAATCACTCGAGGTTCCATCGCTAGATTTTCCTCCTCATCAGGTTATTTCGGTCAAGCCCGCGCTTTACCATGGCGTTAATCAATACGGCGATCAGGATGATCGACCCTTGTATGAACATTTGCCAGAAGGGAGAGATGTTGATCATCGGCATCGCGTTATTCAGAATGCCAAGCAATATCGATCCAAGGATAATGCCCGATATTTTGCCGACGCCTCCAGCGATGCTGACACCGCCAAGGACACATGCAGCAATGACGCTGAGCTCATAGCCCGAAGCCGTATCGCCCTGCGCCGAAGCGAACTTGGATACCCAGAGAACGCCGGCAAGTCCGGAGAGCCCGCCCATGATCGTGTAGACTAGCCACAGAATTCGTCCCGTACGAATGCCGCTTATAATTGCTGAATCGGGGTTGCTCCCGATCGCATAAATTCTTCTTCCCGTTCGCGTGTAGCTTACAAAATAGTAAGCGGCGATATAGATGACAATGGCGATGGCAATGAGGTTATTGATGCCAAGCAAGCTTCCTGTAGCGATCTCCTTGAAGCTGGCAGGCATTTGATGGGCACTGACCCACTTGCCTCCGCTCGTCTCGAAGGTTAAACCGCGAAATACGTTCATCATCCCGAGCGTCGCGATAATCGGAAGGATATTAACCCACGCTACTAGGAAACCTAGCACCATGCCGCATAAGAGCCCTACTCCAATACCGATTGCTAATACGAGCGCTGGATGCATATCCGGCATTTGCTTAACCGTAAGCGCGGCAACCATGCCCGATAAGGCAAGCGTTGCGCCGATTGAAAGGTCGATCCCGCGCGTAATGATGACGAGCATCATGCCTACGGACAGAATAGCGAGAATGGCCGTATTCGTTGCAATGTCATTAATGTTCTCCCAAGTGAGGAAGCTTGGATTACGAAGCTGTACGCCAAGCGACATCAGAATGATGAAGAGGAGCAGACCGAGCTCCCTGAACTTCGCAATCATAGCGCTTACAGATGATTTCTCAGGATGGGTTCCAGCAATGGGAGCGGCAGGTTGTGTTATTGGTTTCATGCGCTCGCCTCCTCGTCTGCTGTTCCGTCCATCGAGGCCGACAGAATGGCTTCCTGCGTCAAGCCCTCGCGGTCAAGCATAGCTGTAATGCGTCCTTCTCGCATCACTGCTACCCGATCGCACATGCCGATGATTTCCGGCATTTCGGATGATACAAGAATGACCCCGTAACCTGAGCATGCGAGATCGCTGATCATTTCGTAGATAGCCGACTTCGCCCCTACATCGACCCCTTTGGTCGGTTCATCAAGGATGAGTACGTCCAGTTCGGCATTCAATAACTTGGCGAATACGACCTTCTGCTGATTGCCGCCCGATAACGAGCTGACCAGATCGAACACGCTCTTCGCCTTGACGTTCACCTTCTCTGCCAAGCGCTTCGCCGACTCCAGCTCCTTGCGGAAGTTAATCGCACCTTGAGCGGCGAACTTCTCAAGCGTCGGCAGCGATACATTGCGTCCGATCCCCCATTGCAGGACGAGCCCTTGCTTCTGCCGATCCTCCGGCAAGTAGCCGATGCCGTGGCGCATGGCTTCGCGCGGATTTCGAAGCTGCAGCGGCTTACCTTTGTACTGGATGCTGCCTTTGTCATGCTTCTCGATCCCAAATAGCGCTTGGCATACTTCTGTTCTCCCTGCGCCGACGAGCCCCGTCAAGCCGAGTATCTCTCCCCGCCGAAGCGCAAAGGATACGTCAGCGTAATAGCCGGTTCTCCCAAGTCCCTCCACGCGCAGAAGCTCTTCGCCGAGTACGGCTTGCTTCTTCGGGAACAGCTGCGAAATCTCTCTGCCTACCATAGCGATAATTAAGTCATGATTCGAAATTTCATCGACATTCCATGTGCCGATATATTTGGCATCCCGGAATACCGTCACTTTGCTGGCAAGACGGTACATATCCTCGAACCGATGCGAGATGAAAATAATGGCTGCGCCCTTATCCCTCAGACGCTCCGTTATCCGGTATAGCTCTTCGCTCTCGTTTTTGGTCAACGCCGCAGTCGGTTCGTCCATAATAATAATCTTCGCATCCACCGACAGCGCCTTCGCAATCTCGACAATCTGCTGCTCCGCAACGCTAAGCGCGCCCATCATCGTCTTAGGACTGAAGGCTGCGCCAAGCTCCCCCAGCAGCAGCCCCGCCTCCTCGTGCATTTCCTTCCAAAGAATACGCCCCGTACCTCGCTGCACTTTCTCGTGGCCCATAAATATATTTTCGGTAACGCTCAGATCAGGGTAACATGTAACATGCTGGTAAATAGCCGCGATCCCCCGTTTCTGTGCATCCGTCGGGTGGTGAAACTCCACCTTCTCCCCGTCCAGATACATCTCGCCACCGTCAGGCGAATAAACACCGGTTATTACTTTGATGAACGTTGACTTGCCCGCTCCGTTCTCCCCCATTAATGCGTGAATCTCACCCGGTCTCAGCTTGAAATAAACGTCATTAAGCGCCTTTACCCCAGGAAATACTTTCGTAATTCCACTCAGTTCAAGTACATATTCTGTATTCGCCATCCCCGGCTTACCCCCTTATGTCTGTCGTTACGCTTGGCACTCCGGCCCTTATGGCTACATCTTATCAGCAACAAAGGAAGGTCATAAGGTGACAATGCTCGGGTTGGGGGGAGAGGATTCGGGTTCTAAAACAGCCCAGTCAGGATAGGCAGCTAGACGTGCTTCCTCCTAAACTTTAAAGGTTTGAACGGTATAAAAAAAAACTACGATAGCTCCTTTAACGAAGGGAAGGGTCAGTCGTCGTTTTTTTGCATGGCTTACGGTCACAAAGGACTCTAATTACCCTTATTCGGTGGCTGCTGCATCGTTACGGACACGACAGGCGCTAATTGCGCCAATCGAAGCGATTTCGCTGCCAAACACACCTGTTAGAGTCTTATGTGTCCGTAAATACAGTTAAAGTCGCAAATCAAACCTATAAGGGCCTCTGGTGTCCGTTAGCAGGAGCAGCAGCAGCCAAACTTCGTACACGGATCGATCCCATGATCGAAATGGGGGATCCCATCGTAAGTATTGTAAGCGACGGACAGGTTTCCATCCGGCATGCTTTCGAATCACTCTTGCTTGATGTGCCGTATCTGTTCTGCTAGTGCCATTACATGAAGGATATGGCGAAGACTGCCGTAGATGCGGATCGAAAGCTGCAACAATTGAATGCTCAGTGGTATCAAATCACGCTTGTTTGTTAATTGTGCCAGTGTAGAAAAAAAAGACCCGAGCATCCGCAGCAAGCTTCATTTGCTTGAACGGGTGACAGAGTCTCAGGTCTAACTCATTCCTTGGTTGGATATTATTTTCAATTCGTTAACTGTCGCCGTCCTTTGGCGGCATACGTTTAATTCAAGTAAAATACTTCTCTCATCGGCTTGATCGGCTCTGCCTCATGGAAGTCGAATGATCCCTCGACCATCGTCGACGTAATCGCATTCCAGCGATTGCATGCCTCGCTCTCCGCGATGAGCCGGAACGCCTCTTCCACATCGTCGCATTCAAAGCAATAGAAAAACTGATTGCCGTTCTGGAAAATTGAATAATTGCGTATGCCTGCCCGGGAATGCTCGCTCATGATTTCCGGCCAAGGGTCCAGATGCATCCTCACGTATTCCTCCAGACATTCCTCCTTGATCTTCCATGTCCATGCGAATTTATTGCTCGTCGTCATCTTTGCCTGCTCCCTTCGGTTCAATATTGGTAGATTCTCTATATTGGGATGGCGTCATCCCTAGCTTCTGCTTGAACAGCTTGCTGAAATATTTCACGTCTTGATAGCCTACTCTACCGCTAATATCATGCAGCTTAAGCCGCGTGTCCCGCAGCAGCTCTTTCGCATGATCAATGCGAAGCCGCGTGAGAAAATCGAGCACCGTCTCTCCGGTCTGCATTTTGAAATATTCACTGAAGTAAGTCGGATTCATATAGACGTGATCGGCGATTTTTTTTATCGTGATATCCTCAGCAACATGATCGGTGATCCAACGCTTAGCTTGATCGATCACCTTGACGTTGCTTGTCTGTCGCGACTTGATGATGTCATGAATGACCGACTCGGCCAAATGCCAGGTGCAAGATTTCAGCTCATGAAGGCTGGCTGCTCTCTTAACCATCTGAATCTCTTCCATAATCGCTGACGAATCGGGCAAGCCCCTCGTATTCTCCAGCAGGGCCGAATGAATCAATATAACCGCATGGAGCACAGCCGCCTGGATACGGGAAGGACTCTCCATCATCTCTACTTGTTCAAAAAATTGCTTGCAAGCCTTCAACGCATCAGCCTCGTTAGCCTGATCAACCGCCCGCTTGAGCTTCTGAGAGAGAATGGCCGCTTCCTTCCCATGCTGATCGGCATCGCCTTCCTCGGACCGTTCGGCCGAATGGAAGATTTGGTTGCCGCCATACACATAACGGTAGTTCATACGCGCGAGTGATTGACGCTTAGCCTCCGGAAGAAGATATAGCTCCTCGATCGTCTGACCATAGGCGATCGATACCGTGAAGGGAGTGTACGCTCGAATCGAGGCTCGTATTTGCTCTGCCAATTGGCGGGCCGTTGCCTCTATCGCAACGTCCGACTGCTCACCCTGAACGAGCACCCAAAAGTCTGATTCCCCGCCGAAGTAACACCATCCTGTTCGACCGGAATGAGCCAGCTCCGTCTCAACGACCTCCGAAATAATATTTTCGAGCGCATAGAAGTACGCTTTCCAGTCACTGGACGTATATGTTCTCGTCTTGACAGGCAGCGCGTCCAGACGGACCAGCAGAAGAATATATTGACCGCTCGGGAACTCATCCACCCAGCAGCCCAGATTCGTCATGTTAATATCCGCCGACGTAATATAGCTTAAGGTCTGAATTTGACGTGTCTTCGCCAGCTTCTCCGTATCCCGCTCCAGCTCGCCTCTCGTCAAGGCATGATAGCGATCCCGTGTAATAATGTCGCGCAGCTCCAGCATCCGGTGGCGGAACTGCTCCCGGTCGAGCGGTTTCAATATATAGTCGAGAGCCCCTTCCCGCAGGGCGGTCTGCAAGTAAATGAAGTCGTCAAAGCCGCTTATGAGGATAGGATAGATCGGGTACAGCTTCTTCGCTTCCTTGATTAAGGTAAGGCCGTCCATCTCCGGCATCTTCACGTCGGTAATTAACAGATCGACCCCTCCCTCATGCTCCTGCAGAAGCTGCAGCGCCTCCCGGCCGTCCCCCGCCGTCGCTACGACCTCCCAGCCTTCCCCGAGAGACTGGACATGGCGCTCGATCCCCCTCCGAATGCGAGGCTCGTCATCCACAATTAACGTTCTGATCGTTCTCATCGTTCACCTCTCACCCTCACCCCGGAAGCTCATTCTGATCGTTCTCATAAGGCTGCGTATTCATCGGTATACGTATGATGATTTCTGTTCCAAGCCCTTCTATACTATGCATTTGCAGACCGTATTCCGAACCATGCATCATCTTGATTCTCGCATTCACATTGCTTAAGCCGAATTGCGAGCTCTTGTGCTGGAACGATTCGTTCTTCAGCAGCTTCTCCAGCTCCATGAGGCGCTCTGCCGATATGCCCGGCCCATTGTCTCGAATACGGAATACCATTTCCACATTGCCCGACTGTGCGCCGAATTCCTGTCCAATCGAAATTTGGATTTCGAGCTTTCTGCGCTTTTCCAGCCCGTGCTTGATCGCATTCTCTACAACCGGCTGAAGGATGAACTTGGGCGAATACAGGTTCTGCAAATCTCCTGCGCGCTGCTCGACGATCTCGAAAGCCAGCCGATCCTCGAAGCGGAACTTCTGAATCGTCAAATAATCCCTCACATGCTGCACTTCTTCCGCGATCGTGACCGATCTGCTTAGGTTGCTGACGGAGAAGCGCAGCATGCGGCCAAGCAGCGTAACCATATCGACAACCGCTTCGGTCTCGCCCTCTTCCACGGCCATGCCGATCGTCTCCAGCGTATTGTACATAAAATGGGGATTGATCTGCGATTGCAGCGCGTACAATTCCGCTTCTTTTTGGCGAATTTCGATTTGGTAGTTTTTTTGAATCAAATCCCGGATCGTCGTGATCATCGAGTTCAGGCTCGTTGCGAGCGTGCCGATCTCGTCCCTGCTTTGCAATTCGTAATTGACCTGGAACTTGCCCATCTCCACGTTCTTCATCATACTGCTAAGCCGTTTAAGCGGCTGGATGAACTTCCACGAGAAATAGACGAAGACGACCGCCGTAAGCAGGAAAATACTGAGCAGGAGTACGCCGTTCCACTTCTGAATCGCGTCCACCTCGCTCGTCAGCTTCTTTATCGGAAGACTGTGTACCAGTATAAACCCGCGTGAGGACTGATTGAGACTAATCAATGAAGGAGTGTCCGGACCTTTCGTACGGAAGCTTCCGTTCAGCAGCGGATAGGACTTCTTATTCGTATCCACCGTTCCGATCATAGCTGGATTCGTATGATAGACGATCAATCCCGATTCGTTCATCAGCCACATCTTGCCTTCGCCTTCTTCATCGCTTTCGATGTTGCGGAAGATGCGGTCAATAAACGAAAGGTCGATGGCAATGAACATGCTTCCTAACATTTTGCGGTTATCGGTATCGAAGAGCTGCTTCTTAATCATGACGTACGGTATTTTATTGGCGAAGTGAAGCTTCACTTCCTCCTGCTGAATAAGCCGCCCCTGCCACTGCGTCGGTTCAGATCCGCTATAGCGCCTAAGCTGCCATTTCCAATCCTGCTCTTGAAATACCCATTTGGAGCTATAATAGAGCTGATCGCCCAAGAGCACGTACACGCCGAGCACATCAGGATTGCTGCCGTTCACGTACGTTTGGCTCAAATAATCATTCATATAGGCGGTGTCTCTTTCCAGCAGCGCCCTGTCCGATTTATCCTCACGCCTCAGTATCGCAAGCGCTTGCTCGGAGTCCGATATCCATTCCGAAAGCCCGCCGAGCTGCTGAATATGCTGTTCGATATCATGGTTCGCCTGATTCAAAAACTTAGGCATATATTCACCGAGCGGATCTTGGACCGACTTGGCATAATGCGAATACGAAAACAATCCAATCAGCGCAATAGGTACGACTGTCAGCAGCAAGTAAGTGATTAGCAGCTTGGAGCTTAATCTCAGCTCGCGAACTCGAAACTTCCTCATCCTACTAAAAATCATATTGATTCACATTCTCCCGGGTAAAATCAATCGGCTCATCCATAATGACCGTATTGCCGAGCATCCGTATAGTACCGACACCTGGAACATCCTGACCGTCTGTCGGATATATACCGCTTGCCAAACCATTGGCTAGCGCTACCGTTACATAACCCAGCTTCTTGGGACTCCATAGCGTCGCTGCCTGCACTGAACCGTCCCGCAAGTATTTGCTAATCACTGACGGTGAATAAAGTCCGGTTACTTTCACATTGCCGGCTTGGCCTGCTTGCTTAACCGTCTCCGCTGCAGCCGCTTCGTCCATCGAATAAAGATCAATCACGCCTTCGATGTCAGACTCGCTTGTCAGCACACCCTTGAGGTCTGCCGCAACCTTTACAAGCTCAAGCTTCATATCGGGATAGTACTCGTCAGCTTGCACTTCAATCCACTTGAGGAGCTCAGTGGATTTCGCATCGTTATGCGTTCCGCTAAGGACAACAAACTTCCCTGTCTCTCCCATTGCCTGTGCCATATTATCCATCAGATGTCTGCCCAGTGCTTCTGTATCAACTTGATTGACGAAGAAATCCCGGCCCTTCAGCATTGTATCCGCATCCCATGTCACTACCCTTATTCCATGATTCTGAGCTTTCACAAGAACGGGGATAAGCTTCTCCGGGTCTATGGCAGAGATCGCGATGACATCAACTTCCTTCTTTATTAACTGCTCGACAACTTCAATCTGCTGCTGCGCAGTTGGCGGCTCTGGATTATCGAACGTTACCTCTACATTTAATTGAGTAGCTGCCTCCCTAGCCCCTTCTTCGGCATTGGCGAAATAAGGTCCGTTATTCCTTCCTACCATCGCAATCATATGAAGGCCTGAATCGTGTTGTTCTTCAGGTTCAATGGCAGCCGGGCGAGAGTGCGATTCCAGCGTGTATACGACTTCATAGCCGTTAGCAGAATGTGCAGCGCAGCCTGTGATCATAGCCATGGCAACGATTAGCCAAATAAGCTGCAGTGGTTTGTATCCCAACTTCCACTCCTCCCTCTTAGAGCTCCGTTTAAACCTCAAAAATGTAAACGCTATCAAATACATAAGCACGTTTCTTTGTTATGTCTAATTATAAGAGCATGATTGAAGACGTAAAGCTTTTATTTGATTCGTGAGAAAAGACTCGCAGCGTAGAGGCTGCGAGCCTTTGTCTAGGTGAATGAATTTCCTATTCGCAATTTGATTGGATTTCATACAGGCTAAAGAGCTGAATAATGATAATTAAGCATTTTGATTGGATTTCATACAAGCTAATGGGGCTATATTAGCGGAAATGAGCAAAATGGGCGAATTAGGTTGTATGTTTTCCAACCAAAGGTACTTAATTAGGTAGCGTCAAGAAGTTTGTGTAAGAAGGTAGGAATATCCATTGGGGAGACGGGTGTGAGTTGTGTTTGAATATTCTGAAAAAATAGTCGGTAGGGGCTTAGCTCCTATTCGACTGGAACTTATTGGTTAACCAATGGCCTGTGGATA